>NZ_CP106879.1:3047117-3656541 GCF_025677645.1 Curtobacterium poinsettiae
TGTCGACCTCGCCGGCAGCGGGCGCGCTCCTGTCCTCGGGTTCGAGCGTCACCGTCTACACCTCCGACGGTACCCAGGCGACCGTCCCGGAGATCGGCGGCGACTCCCTCGGGGACGCCCGCTCGGCCCTGAACGACGCCGGGTTCACGAACGTCAACCTCGCCGACAGCTACGCCAAGGGCGGCGGTGGCAAGACCTGCAAGGTCGCCGCGGTCGAGCCGGCGATCAACGCCACGGCGAACAAGAACGACAACGTGACGATCCAGCTCTACGGCGACAAGAACGGCAAGGCGCCCAAGGACTGCAAGTGACCCGCGGTCGCACCGCACTCGGTGTCCTCGCTGCCGGCGCGGCCGTCGGGGCTGCTTCGGCAGCGTGGGGCTCGCTCGTCGAGCGTCGTCGCTTCGGGATCCGGTGGGAGACCGTCCCGGTGCTCCCGCCGGGCTCCCGTGACGTCACCGTCCTGCACCTCTCCGACATCCACATGGCCCCGTGGCAGGCCGACAAGCAGCAGTGGTTGCGCGACCTGAGCCTGGTCGAACCGGACTTCATCGTGAACACCGGGGACAACCTCGGCCACGCGACCGCGAACGCTGCCGTGGAGTACGCGCTCGAGCCGTTCCGCGGGGTGCCCGGTGTCTTCGCCTACGGGTCGAACGACTTCTTCGGGCCCTCCCCGCGCAACCCGCTGAAGTACTTCTCCGGGCCGAGCCGGATGCACAAGGCCGCGGAGCCCGTCGGTCTGGACATCGATCGGCAGACGGCGTTCTTCGAGTCGCTCGGCTGGCTCGACCTGAACGACCAGGCGCACGCGATCGAACTCCGCGGCTCCCGGTTCGAGCTGTTCGGCACCTCGGATGCGCACCGCGACTGGGACCGCCTCGACCTGCTCCCCACGAACGTCGACGAGATGCGCAGCGACGTACCGTGGTCCGAGGACGAGGACGGACCCGCTCCCGTCGCGATCGGTGTCACGCACGCGCCCTACCGTCGCGTGCTCGATGCGTTCGTGACGCAGGGTGCCGACATCATCTTCGCCGGACACACCCACGGCGGTCAGGTGGCGCTTCCGGGAGTCGGCGCGCTCGTCACGAACAGCGACCTCCCCCGCCGGTACGCGAGCGGGTTGCACAAGTGGGAGCACCGCAACCACTGGTCGTGGCTCGAGGTCTCGGCGGGCCTCGGCACCTCGATCTACGCGCCCGTCCGGTTCGCCTGCCGACCCGAGGCCGTCGTGGTCACCCTCACCGCCCGGGCTTCCTGAGCCGACGCGCCCGGGAGTTCGCCGGATGGTCGTGAGCATCCCCGATCATCGGATAGTATTGTCTGGTTGCTCCGGTACGGAGCGATCACACCGCGGGGTGTGGCGCAGCTTGGTAGCGCGCCTCGTTCGGGACGAGGAGGTCGCAGGTTCAAATCCTGTCACCCCGACACTGTGTTGAGACAGTACGAAGAAGGCCCTGGTTCTCCGGAACCGGGGCCTTCTGCTTTCCGCGGGTGCATCTCGGTCGTCGATGGGTCGCACGACCCAGTCAGCCGATTCCTGCCCCATCGCGAGCAGGCGCTCCCGCTACGCTCGCAAGCGCCATGCAGAACGACAATCCCCTCGCCGCCGTGCTCGCGGCGATCGCCGCCGAGTTCCCCGACATCGCGGACGACCCGGCGCTGGGGCAGAGCCTGACCGACAACGTCTCGTCGATGATCGCCGAGGCCCACGAGCGCTACACCGCGGGGACCGACGGCAGCGTCGTGAGCCACGCGTTCCTCGACCCCGAGCACCTCGCGACCGGCAGTCTGCACGCCGAGCACGCACAGCACCCTGCCGGTGCCATGCTCGCGGCGGAGATGCTGTTCGACGCCTACCTGCCGGTCTTCATCGACGAGGTCGGTGCGACGTCGACCGCCGAGGTCCTGCGGGCCACCAGGGCCCTGCACGCCGGCATCTGGAGCCGGTTCCCGGCCGGGGCGGTCGCGTACACGGAGGCACTGCGCCAACGCCTCACCACGGCGCACCTGGACTCCCGGACGCAGATCGCGCGGGATCTGCACGACCGCATCGCCCACGGCATCCTCGCCGGGTTGCAGCGCCTCGACCTCGTCCTGCTGACGGACCCGTCGGCGGACGAACGAGCCGACCAGCTCGACGACGCAGCGCGGTTGCTCCGGAGCGCGCTCGGCGACGTGCAGGACCTCGCAGTGAGCCTGCACGCCCGGGTCGGGGATGCACTGCTCGACGACGCGCTCCGACGGCACGTGCGCGACCTGTTCCCCGACGATGATCTCCTGTTCATCGAGTCGACCGGTGTCTCCGGTTCCCTGCCGAACTGGCAGGCCGAGGAAGCGCTGACGATCCTGCTCGAGGCGCTCACCAACCGCGGCAAGCACGCCCCCGGCTCGACGACGTCGGTGCGCTTCGTCTGGTCACCCGCGACGTTGCTCGTGACGGTCGCCGATGACGGGCCGGGCTTCGACGTGCAGGGCGACACCGACGGCCGCCTCGGGCAGCAGACCATGCGCGAACGTGCCGCGGTGATCGGCGCGCGACTCGACGTCGAGAGCGCACCCGGTTCCGGCACCACCGTCCGCCTGACGATCCCGAGGGGCACGCTGTGACCATCACGCACGTCGCCATCGTCGACGACCACCGGCTCTTCCGCGAAGGACTCGCCACGATCCTGGCCGCGGTCCCCACGATCCGCGTCGTGGCGCACGGTGCACGACCGTCGGAGGTGCTCGACTCCCCCGAAGCCCCCGCGATCGACGTCCTGCTGCTCGACGTCGAGCTGGACGGCCCGCCGGCACGGACGACGATCGCCACGGTCCGCCGCACCCGCCCGGACATCCGGGTGGTGGTGCTCACGATGCACCGGGACGCGGTCCTCCGCCGCACGCTGCTGGACGCCGGCGCGGTCGACTTCGTCACGAAGGACACGCCGAGCCGCGAACTGGTCGACCGGATCGCCCGCGCAGCCCACGCCGATGCGGCACCCGTCACGTTCCCCGTCGACCTGGTGACCGAGGCCCGAGCGGGCTCACCGTTGAGCGACCGCGAGCTCGAGGTCCTCCGGCTCCTCGCGGCCGCGCGCACCAACGCCGAGATCGCGGCGGACCTGCAGCTCGCGATCGGCACGGTCAAGCGGCACGTCTACAACGTGTTCCGCAAGCTCGACGTCGGCTCCCGCGTCGGGGCGGTCGCCGCAGCGACGCGCCTGGGCCTGCTCGCCTGAGGCCCACCCACTTCGTGAGCAGGAATGGTCGGGTGCCCGCGGGCGACCCGACCATTTCTGCTCACAAAGCGAACGAACGAAGGAACTAGACCGACGCCGCCGCCGCACCCGCGGGCACGAGCTTGCCGGCGGTGTGCAGCCCGGCCACGACGTCGAGCGCCTGGTGCCGGTACCGCGCCTGTGCAGCACCGGGCGACACGATCACGCCGTTCGCCCCGGTCGACGCCACGAGTGCGTTGATCTTCTCCGCGACCTGCTCGGCGTTCCCGTAGGCCTGACGCTCGGTGCGGGCGGCGATGAACCGGCGCTCGAGGTCGTTGAACTCGTACGCACGCGCCTCGTCCATCGAGACCGGTTCGGGCTTCCGGCCGGAGCGCATCCGGATGAAGGAGATCATGCCCGGGGCGCTCTGCTCGTCGATGACGGCGGGGTCCTCGTCGGTGACGACCTGCACGCCGATCAGCGCGTTCGGCGTCTGCCGGAAGCGCGACGGTCGGAACGAGTCGCGGTACAGAGCGAGCGCGGCCTCGGTGTTGTCCGACGCGAAGTGGTGGGCGAAGGCGAACGAGACACCGAGCGCGCCGGCGACCTGGGCGCTGTAGCCGGAGGAGCCGAGCAGCCAGAACTCGGGCACGTCGCCGTAGCCCGGCACTGCTCGGATGCCGGACAGCGGGTTCGACTCGTCCATGCCGGTGAAGAACCCGATCAGGTCGGACAGCCGCTCCGGGAAGTCGTCGACGTCGAGTCGGTCCGTGCGGCGCAGCGCCATCGCGGTCGCACCGTCGGTCCCCGGCGCACGACCGAGGCCGAGGTCGACGCGGTCACCGTACAGCGCACGGAGCGTGCCGAACTGCTCGGCGACGACGAGGGGGGCGTGGTTCGGCAGCATGACGCCACCCGATCCGATGCGGATGGTCGAGGTGGCCGCACCCACGGCGCTCAGCAGCACCGCCGGGGCCGAGGACGTGATGCCCGGCATCCCGTGGTGCTCGGCGACCCAGAACCGCTCGTACCCGAGCTGTTCGGCGTGCACGGCCATGTCGATGGACCCCTGCAGGGCCTCGGTGTTGGACTGGCCGTACTCGCGGGTGGCCAGGTCGAGGACGGACAGGTGCAGGGTGTCGTCGGTCATGTGGTCACCAACGCGCGCCGGCGCACGTGCATTCCTGTGCACAGACGGACGGGAGGCCCGTGGCGGCGCCGCCACGGGCCTCCAGTCCGTCTGGTGGGTGCGTACCGGACGCGCGCCGGCACGAGCGGTCAGGCGCCGTCGAGGCGGCCGCCGGACTCCGTCAGGTAGCAGTTGGCGCAGAGCGACTCGTAGGCGACGTCGACGCCGTCGATCGCGACCTGGGAACCGTCGAAGACGAACCGGCCGTCGACCGTGCGGGCGTTGAAGACCGCCTTGCGGCCGCAGCGGCAGATGGTCTTGAGTTCCTCGAGTGCGTGCGCGACCTCGAGCAGGCGGGCGCTGCCGGGGAACGCCTCGGTACGGAAGTCCGTGCGGATGCCGTACGTGATGACCGGGATCTCGTCGAGCACCGCGATGCGCAGCAGGTCGTCGACCTGACGCGGGGTGAGGAACTGCGCCTCGTCGACGAGCACGCAGCTGACGGGCCGCACCATGCCGTCCAGGCGGTCCGACTCGGGGTCCAGGGCACCGGCGGCGGTGACGGCCTGCCGTACGTCGGCGTCCGGCGAGAAGACGATGTCGACGGTCCGGGTCACGCCCAGGCGGGAGACGATCTCACGATCGCCCTTGGTGTCGACCGCGGGCTTGGCGAGCAGTACCCGGTGCCCGCGCTCCTCGTAGTTGTAGGCGGCCTGCAGGAGCCCCGTGCTCTTGCCGCTGTTCATCGCGCCGTAGCGGAAGTAGAGCTTCGCCACTACGCGAGGAACCCGTCCTCGGCAGCCCGACGGATGAGGTCGGACTTCTTCGAGGCGGGGCGGCCCACCTTGCTGTACTTCTCGCGCACGCGACGCAGGTAGGTCTTGGCGGTCTCGTACTGCACGTTCATCTGCGCGGCGACCTCGTTGGTGGAGTAACCGGAGACGTACAGGCGGAGGGCCTCTTCTTCGCCGGCGCTGAGCTTGGGTCGCTGGTGGGCCTGGGCGCCCGTCGGCAACGGTCGCCACTCGCGGGGCTGCGGGGTCTCGCGGGCGACGCCCATGATCTCGCGTGCGACGTCCATGACCTCGCGCATCGGGAGCGACTTCGACAGGAACGCGGCGGCACCTGCGGCGAGGGCGCGGTCGCGGGACTCACGGCTGTCGACGCTCGAGAGCACGATCACCTTCGCCCCGGCGGCGCGGCAGGTACGGACGCGGGCCTCGATGGAGACCGGTTCCTTGAGCTGGAAGTCCAGGAACACCAGGTCGGTCGGGAAGCTGTCGCTGTGGACCATCTCGAGCCAGGTGTGCGCGGTCAGGGCCAGGTCGAAGTCGAACGCGTTCACCGCGATCCAGCTCGACAGGCTGTCCAGCAGCACCTCGTGGTCGTCGAGGATGGCCAGCCGCACACGTCGTGCTCCCGGGTTCGGGAGGGACGGCGACCCCTCCGAGAGCCTGTTCGGGTCAGTGCTGGTCATAGGAGAACCTTAGTGCGAGGGCGGAGGGGCGGACCGCGACGTCGAGGTCGGGGAACGTCACGCGGAGGACGGCGAAGTAGGGGTCGAAGGTGCGGTGGATGCCGATGTCGGAGTCCGCCACAGCGAGCTCCAGCTCGACGGACACCCGAGCGGGTGCGGGCGACTGCGCGGGCCGGGCGGCCGGGGCTGCCCGGGCCGCCTGGGACGCCGCGGCCGCCACGGTGTCCGCTCGGCGCACCCTCGCGCGGAAGCCGGCCGGGTCGACGGTCGAGGCGCGGAGGGCCGCACGGACGAAGGTGCGGACGACCGCCCGCTGGTCGGTGTCGAGCGTCGCGATGAGGCCTTCGGGGTCGTCGACCACCGGCGCCTCGCCGCCGTCGACCCGGACGGCGTGCTCGAACCAGGTGCGGTCGGCGTCGGCGACCATGGACGCCCGGATGCCGTCGGCGATCGCGCGGGCTCGGGCACGGTCGGCATCGGTGATGACGTGCGCGTGCGGAGCTCGGCGAAGAACGGGGCGACGTTGCGGGACAGGATCGTCGCGCGGTCCTGCTGCACGCTCTGCGCGATGCCGTCCCGCTCGGCACGCGCGACGGAGTACGACCCGGCACGGATCTGCACCCGTTCGGCGAGCCCAGCGAAGGTCCAGGCGAACACCGCGGACGCAGCGGTCAGCACGAGCGTGGGGGCCGCGGCCAGGAACGCCGCGACGGCGACCGGCACCTCGTGTGGGAACTCCGCTGCACCAGCGCCCCAGGTCACGGCGTTCACCGCGGCCAGGACGACCCCGCCGATCGTCAGGTCGGTCCACGGACGGTAGGGCGCGACCATGACGATGCCGGTCGCGGTGATCAGGGACATGAAGTCGTTCAGGGCACTCCGGTCCGGCCCCCACTGCGCGGCGACGCTCGTGACCGACGCCAGGCCGAGCAATCCGACGTGCGCGACGAACGCCCAACGCGGGAACGGCGCACGGAACGGACTCGAGGCAGCGAGCACCACCACCGCCGAGGCCGCGACGAGCAGCACGGTGAGGGCGCTGAGCGTCGGGCTGCCCTCGACGTCGCGGTCGAAGACCGACACGAGCAGGGCCCAGACGACGCTGCCGGCCCCGAGGACGACGGCCAGGGGCCGCGACCCCATCGCGCCGAGCGGGTCGTACTGCTGTGCGGTCCGGCGGGAGCCCCATCCGGACCCGTGGCGCTGCCCCGCCGCCGTCATCGCTCGGCCTCCCTGCCGTCGCCGAGCGCCGGCACGGTGACCGCGCCGGTGACCGGTCCGTAGGGCACGGTCATCATGACGCTCGTGCCGGAGCCGGGCGACGACCAGATCTGGACGTCACCGCCGACCCGGCCGATGCGCTCACGCACCGAACCGCGGAGGCCCATCCGGTCGGCGCCGGTGGCGTCCTCGTCGAACCCGCGGCCGTCGTCGACGACCATGACGGTGCAGGACGCGCTGTCGTCGAAGACGCTCACCTCGGCGGCGTCGGTCCCCGCGTGCTTCCGCACGTTGGCCAGGCACTGCCCGACGGCCCGGACGACCGCCGACAGCGCGCGCTGGTCCAGGCGCTCGAGTGCGGAGGGGTCCCCGGAGACCGTGACGTCCAGCCCGAGCGTGCGGTGTTCGTCGACCATGGCGCCGAACGCCTCGGCCGCAGCCCCGGGACGCGGACGGGCGATCGGCGTGAGCCACCCCTTGCCGGTGAGCACCGCGACGTCGGCGTCGACCGTCTCGGCGAGGTGGGGGTCCATCGGGCCGTCCGGCGCGAGGGTGATGGCGCCCAGGTGGTTGAGCACGGTGTCGTGCAGGATCGCGGACGCCTCGGCCTCGACCCCGGCCCGGTAGGCGGACACGTGTTCTTCACGCGCAGATCGCAGGAGCTCGGGCTGCACCCGTTCGCTGCGCCCCGTGCTGCGGGTGGTGAAGAGCACGAGCGCGACCACGAAGCCAAGCGTGACCCACGCCAGGATGAGCGGACGGGGCGTCTCTTCGGCCTGCACGATGGCGATCCAGGTCGCGAGTCGTCCGGTCAGGAAGCCCACGAAGGACCACAGCACGACGCGGCTCGGCACGGCCCCGGCTCCCCCGACCAGGATGAGCGGGATCACGACGAGGGACATCAGGTACGAGGTCACCCACCCGGTCGGTACCTGCTGCTGCACCCCGACGGCGAACCACCAGGCGCAGACACCGCCGACGACCAGGAACGCGATCGCCGAGACCCGGCTGCCGAACTGCACGTGCACGCCGATCATGGCGAGCATCGGGACGACCGCCAACACGGTGCCGACGACCTGCACCCCGGGCTCGGACAGGCCGTAGAGCACGAGGGTGATGGCCGCGGCCAACAGGGACCCGACGGCGCCGGCGTGGAACGCGCGCACGGTCGACCACGCGTTCACTCGCGGTGCGAGGTGCGTGGGGATGCCGAGCACGAGGTGGATCCTTCCGGGTGGCGAGGGCGCCGTCCACGATCCAACCACCGGAGCAGCGGCCGTGTACCCCGAATCCGGGGCCGTGCGGCGACCCGCACGATGATAGCGGCCCGGACCGGGGGCTTGCTGTCCCCCGAACGCGGACCGGACACGACCCGGGCAGACGCCCCTCAGAACAGCGTCTGTGCCGCCGCCGGCCGGAGCAGCCGCTGGTCGAACCCGGGATCGGCACGCTTCAGCGGTGACACCGTCGGCACCGACTGCTCCTGCGGCAGCGCCTGTGGCCCGCCCGGGCCCAGCCCCTGCGGTACACCCGGCTGCGGCGTTCGCGGTTCGGAGAACCCCATCGACCCCGTCGCCGGGTCCACACGACCCAGCCCCACCCCGTGCGCCGCCAGGATCGGGCGGATGCGCTCCGACAGCCACCGCCGGTAGTCCTTCGGCGCGTAGGTGTTGTCGAGGTACATCGCGCGGTACCGCTGCACCAGGTCGGGTCGCTCACGGCCGAGCCACTCGAACCACCACGGCTTGACGCCGGGCCGCAGGTGCAGCGCCGAGTACATGATGCTCGTCGCACCTGCCGCGGTCGCCCGACCGATGGCGTCGTCGAGGTGCGCGCGGGTGTCGGTGATGTACGGCAGCACGGGCATCAGGAACACGGCGCAGTCGAGCCCCGCGTCGCGGATGGCCCGCACGGTCGCCAGCCTGGCCGACGTCGTCGGCGTGCCGGACTCGACCGACTGTTGCAGCGAGTCGTCGTACACGGCGATCGACATCGCGAGGTCGACCGGCACCACCTTCGCCGCCTCGGCCAGCAGCGGCAGGTCGCGGCGCAGCAGCGTGCCCTTCGTCAGGATGCTGAACGGGGTGCGCGACTCCGCCAGTGCCTCGATCACGCCGGGCATCAGCCGGTACCGCCCCTCGGCCCGCTGGTACGGGTCGGTGTTCGTGCCGAGCGCCACCGGGTGACGGTCCCACGAGGGCTTGCCGAGCTCACGACGCAGCACGTCGGCGACGTTCGTCTTCACCACGATCTGCTGGTCGAAGTCGGCGCCGCCGTCGAACTCCAGGTACGTGTGGGTCGGGCGGGCGAAGCAGTACACGCAGGCGTGGCTGCACCCGCGGTACGGGTTGATCGTCCAACCGTACGTCCCCGAGCCGTCCGCGCTCGGCACCCGGTTCAGGGCGCTCTTCGCCAGGACCTCGTGGAAGGTCACCCCGGCGAACTCGGGCGTCGTCACGCTCCGGACGAACCCGCTGTTCGATTCCATCCCGGGCAGCGCGTCGCTCTGCTCGGCATCGATCGCCTGTCCACTCCACCGCATGCCGTCATTCGAACACACGTTCGAACGGACCGCAAGCCGGGCGTCGCCTAGTGGTGGAGCCCGAGGACCTTCGCGGTGCGCTCGAGCGTGGCGTCCGCCAGCTCCGGGTCGTCGCCGAGGTCCTTCCCGTAGGTCGGCACCATCGCACGGACGTCGTCCTGCCAGCCGTCCCACCGGTCCGGGAAGCACCGGCGCAGCATCGTCAGCATGATCGGCACGGCCGTCGAGGCACCCGGGGACGCCCCGAGCAGGCCGGCGATCGAGCCGTCGGCGGCGGTGATGACCTCGGTGCCGAACTGCAGCACACCACCCTTGTCCTTGTCGGGCTTGATCACCTGGACGCGCTGCCCCGCGGTGATCCGGTGCCAGTGCTCGGGTTCGGCGCTCGGCATGAAGTCGCGGAGCGCCTCGAACTTGGTGCGCTTCGATGCGAGGAGCTGGCCGACCAGGTAGCGGACCAGGTCGAAGTTCGAGAACGCGACGCTCAGCATCGGGCGGAGGTTGTGCGGCCGGATCGAGCGGAACAGGTCGAGGACCGAACCCTGCTTCAGGAACTTCGGGCTGAACCCGGCGTACGGCCCGAACATCAGCGACGAACCACCGTCGACGATGCGGGTGTCGAGGTGCGGCACCGACATCGGCGGGGCACCGACGCTGGCTTTGCCGTAGACCTTGGCGGAGTGCTTCTGCACGACCTCGGGATCGTCGGTGCGCAGGAACTCGCCCGACACCGGGAAGCCGCCGTAGCCGCGGATCTCCGGGATGCCGGACTTCTGCAGCAGGTGCAGGGCCCCACCACCGGCGCCGACGAAGACGAACTTCGCGGCGATGCGCTGCGTCGACCGGCCGATCTCGTTGCGGACGTTCAGCACCCAGCCCTCGGACACCTTCGACCGGGTCAGGTTGGTGACCTGGTGCGAGGGCTCGAACTCGACACCGTCGATCTCGAGCTGGTCGAAGAGCTGGCGGGTGAGCGACCCGAAGTCGACGTCCGAGCCGGCCGCCGAGTAGGTCGCCGCGATCGGCTGGTCCTTCCTGCGACCCGGGATGAGCGCCGGCGCCCACCGCCGGATCTGCGCCGGGTCGTCCGAGAACTCGATGCCCGCGAAGAGCGGGTGGTCACGCATCGCCTCGTACCGGGCGCGCATGTAGGCGACGTTGGCCTCGCCCCACACGAAGGAGATGTGCGGGGTGGGGTTGATGAAGTTCGTGGGCTCCGGCAGCACGCCGGTCTCGACCAGGTGCGCCCAGAACTGCCGCGAGACCTGGAACTGCTCGTTGACCGTGACGGCCTTCGCGATGTCGACGCGGCCGTCCGGCAGTTCCGGCGTGTAGTTCAGCTCGCACAGTGCCGAGTGCCCGGTACCCGCGTTGTTCCACGGGTTCGAGGACTCCTGCGCCACCGTGCCGAGCCGCTCGTACACGCGGATCTTCCAGCTGGGCTCGAGCCGGTGGATGATGGCCCCGAGCGTGGCACTCATGATGCCTCCGCCGATCAGGACGACGTCGATGGGGTCCACATGCTGCTCTGCCACCCGTCGATCCTACCGGCGGCGTCCGACAGACGGACAGGAGGCCCGTGGCGGTGTCGCCACGGGCCTCCTGTCCGTCTGCTGGTCGCGCTCGGCGCGCTACGCGTCGACGGAACGGCGCGCGACGATCGTCTCCGCGATCTGCACCGCGTTGAGCGCGGCGCCCTTCCGCAGGTTGTCGTTGCTGACGAACAGGACGAGGCCGCGGCCCTCGGGCGCGGACTGGTCGGCGCGGATGCGGCCGACGAACGCCGGGTCCTGGCCGGCGGCCTGCAGCGGGGTCGGGACCTCGGAGAGCTCGACCCCGGGCGCGCTCGACAGGATCTCGGTGGCGCGCTCGGGCGACAGCGGACGCTCGAACTCGGCATGCACCGAGATGGAGTGCCCGGTGAACACGGGGACGCGCACGCAGGTGCCGGCGACGAGCAGGTCGGGGAGTTCGAGGATCTTCCGGCTCTCGTTCCGGAGCTTCTTCTCCTCGTCGGTCTCGCCCAGGCCGTCCTCGACGATGCTGCCGGCGAGCGGCACGACGTCGAAGGCGATCGGGCGGACGTACTTGACCGGCTCGGGGAACGTCACGGCGGATCCGTCGTGCGTCAGCGCGGCGGTGTCCTGCTCGAGCGCGGCCGTCGCCTGGCCCAGGAGTTCCTCGACCCCGGCGAGCCCGGAACCCGAGACCGCCTGGTAGGTCGTGGCGACGAGTCGGCGGAGCCCGGACTCGGTGTCGAGCACCTTGAGCACCGGCATGATCGCCATGGTCGTGCAGTTCGGGTTCGCGATGATCCCCTTCGGCGCCTGGTCGATGGCGTGCGGGTTCACCTCGCTCACGACGAGCGGGACGTCGGGGTCCATGCGCCAGGCGCTCGAGTTGTCGACGACGAGTGCCCCGGCGGCGGCGAACTTCGGCGCGAGGGCCCGCGAGGCGGTGGCCCCGGCGGAGAACAGCGCGATGTCGATGCCGGACGGGTCGGCGAGCTCGGAGTCCTCGACCACGATCTGCTCGCCCCGGAACGGCAGCGTCGTACCGGCGGAACGGGCGCTCGCGAAGAAGCGGACCCGGTCGGCCGGGAACGCGCGCTCTTCGAGCAGGCGACGCATCACGGCGCCGACCTGGCCGGTGGCGCCGACGACGGCGACGGTGAGGGTGCTCATGCGGTGCTCCTGGTGGTTCAGCGGATCGACGGGGCGGCGGGCGTCAGCGGCCGGTACCGGCGTAGACGACGGCCTCGGCGTCGGCGTCGAGGCCGAACGCACTGTGCACGACGCGCATCGCCTCGTTCAGGGTGTCGGCGCGGGTCACGACCGAGATGCGGATCTCGGACGTGGAGATCATCTCGATGTTGATCGATGCGTCGTGCAGGGCGCGGAACAGCTGCGCCGAGACGCCGGCGTTCGTGCGCATGCCGGCACCGACCAGGGCGAGCTTGCCGATCTGGTCGTCGTACTGGATGCTCTCGTAACCGATGTCGGCCTTCGCGACCTCGAGCGCCGTCAGCACGGTCTGACCCTGGTCCTTCGGCAGGGTGAAGGAGATGTCCGTCCGCCCGGTCGAGGCTGCCGACACGTTCTGGACGATCATGTCGATGTTCGCCCCGGCGCGCGCGACGTTCGTGAAGATCTCGGCGGCCTTGCCCGGCTGGTCCGGGACCCCCACGACGGTGATCTTGCCCTCGGAGAGGTCTCCGGCGATCCCGGTGATGATCGGTTCTTCCACGGTTTCCCCCTCGGCAGGGTTGTAGACGATGGTGCCCTCGTTGTTGTTGAACGAGGACCGGACGTGCAGGGTGACGCCGTGCCGCCGGGCGTACTCGACGGCGCGGATGTACAGGACCTTGGCACCCGAGGCTGCGAGCTCGAGCATCTCCTCGCTGGTGACGCGGTCGACCTTGCGTGCCTTCGGCACGACACGGGGGTCGGCGGTGAAGATGCCGTCGACGTCGGTGTAGATCTCGCAGACGTCGGCGTCGAGTGCAGCGGCGAGGGCGACGGCCGTGGTGTCCGAGCCGCCTCGACCGAGCGTGGTGATCTCGCCCGTGGTGCGGTTGAAGCCCTGGAACCCGGCGACGATCGCGACGTGACCGGAGTCGAGCGCCTCACGCACGCGCTTCGGGGTGACGTCGACGATGCGCGCCTTGCCGTGCTGCGCGTCGGTGAGCATGCCGGCCTGGCTGCCGGTGTAGGACGACGCTTCGACCCCGAGGCTCTTGATCGCCATCGCGAGCAGCGCCATCGAGATGCGCTCCCCCGCGGTCAGGAGCATGTCGAGCTCACGGCCGGCGGGGATCGGCGTGACGGAGTGCGCGAGGTCGACGAGTTCGTCGGTGGTGTCGCCCATCGCCGACACCGCCACGACCACGTCGTTGCCGGCCTTCTTCGTCTCGACGATCCGCTTCGCCACGCGCTTGATGCTCTCGGCGTCCGCGACGGATGAACCACCGAACTTCTGCACGATCAAGGCCACTGGACGGTACTCCCGGAGACGGCGACACCGCGAGGTCACGCGGTCTCACAATGGTAGTCGGTGTTTCGGGGATGTTGCGTGCGAGCGGGCCCGCACGCAAGGATCCTGCGTGGCGGTCAGCCGCCGACGACGCGGCGCCCCTCGAAGGCACGACCGAGCGTGACCTCGTCGGCGTACTCCAGGTCGCCGCCGACCGGCAGCCCCGACGCGAGCCGGGTGGTGCGGATCCCCATCGGGACGAGCAGCCTGCTCAAGTAGGTCGCCGTCGCCTCGCCCTCGAGGTTCGGGTCGGTCGCGATGATGACCTCGGCCACGGTGCCGTCGGCCAGACGCGTCATGAGCTGCTGGATGCGCAGGTCGTCCGGTCCGATGCCGTCGATCGGGCTGATCGCCCCGCCGAGCACGTGGTACAGCCCGCGGAACTCGCGGGTGCGCTCGATCGCCGCGACGTCCTTCGCCTCTTCCACCACGCAGATCGTGGCCGGCGAGCGGCGCGGGTCGCGGCAGATGCTGCACTGGACGTTCTCGGTGACGTTGCCGCAGATCTCGCAGAAGCGGACGCGCTCCTTGACGTCGGCGAGCAGCTCGGACAGCCGGCTCGGGTCGAACGACTCGGTCTGCAGGATGTGGAAGGCGATGCGCTGCGCCGACTTCGGGCCGATGCCGGGCAGGCGACCGAACTCGTCGATGAGGTCCTGGACGATCCCGTCGTACATCAGGCACCGTCCTGGTGGAGCGCGGTCTCCTCGATGAACTGGGCGTTGAGGATCTCACGCACGACGGCCTCCCCGTACCGGCCGGCGACCGGGGCGCGTCGCGCGGGCGGCGCGGTGCGCGCGGGAGCGGCGGCCGGCTGTGCCGCGCGCTGCGGGGCGGCCTGCTGCGTCTGGCCCGCCGACGCCGCGGCTGCGGGCGCTGCGGATGCTGCGGGCGCTGGGCCTCGTCCGATCCCCGGGTCGGGGAACGGGGCGCCGTCGTCGTACGGTTCGTCGTCGAGCGGGTAGTCGTCGACCGGCACACCCGGGACGACGGGTCCGCCGGGAGGCGCGGCTGCCGCTCCGGGAGCCGCCTGCGGACCCGGGGTGGTCGGCTGGTCGGGCTGCCCGGCCGTGACACCGGCCGGTCGCGCGGGCGCGGCCGACGGTGCCGGCTCGGTCGGCTGGGGCGCGCTCGTCTCGGCCGGGGCGACCGGCGCGGACGCCGGCACGGTGCCGAAGGGTGCTGCCCAGCTGGGCTCGACGGACTCCGGGACGGCGTCGGCGGTGGGGTCGCTGGCGGGGATGGTCGCGACCGCCCAGTCCGTCACCGGCGCACCGGAGGGAGCGGGGGTCGACTCAGTCGGTGCCTGGCTGCGCTGCGGCGCGGACGCGGTCGGCGTTGCCTTCGGCGCCGGCGCGGACTTCGGTGCCGGCGCCGCCGTCGGCGCGGGAGCTGTCGTCGACTCGGGCGTTGCCGACGCGGCCTGCGACTCCGTGGCAGGGGCGGCCGTCGGCGTGGGAGCGGCAGCGGCCCTGCGTGGCGGGGGCCGGACGCTGGGCCGGTGCGGCCTGCTGTGCCGGAGCCTGCTGCTGGGGACGCTGCTGCTGTCCGGGACCGCGGGCGACGAACTTCACCCGGAGCCCGAGGACGTCCACGATGGCAGCGCGCAGCAGTTCGCTGACGCTGGCCGACGGGTCGGACATCTCCTTGAACGAGGCGACGTCCTGCTGGCTCGGGAACGTCAGCGTCAGCACGTCGTCACGCAGCGCGGTGACCTGCGCCGTGACGACCACCGACCACGCCGAACGCTTGGCGTGCTGCACGTGCTCGACGATCTGCGGCCAGGAGTCGCGCATCTGCTGGAAGCCGACCGCACCGACGGTCCGGACGGCGGGCTCGTCACCGATCGTCGTGCCCTGGCCGGTGGACGACGGGCTGACCGGCTCGGCCGCGGGCTTCGCGGGCTCCGGCTTGGACGGCTCTGACTTCGCGGGCTCTGACTTCGCGGGCTCTGACTTCGCGGGCTCTGACTTCGCGGGCTCGGTCGAGGTCGGCGCAGGCGCCCCGGGAGTACTCGGAGCGACCGCTGCCCACGACGCTGCGGCGTCGCGAGCCACGGCGCCGGAGTCGGCCTGCGGCGCGGCGGGCTGCTCGACGGGACGCTGGGCCGTCGTACGAGCCGCTGCAGGAGCGGGCGTCGGGGCGAGGGAGGGAGCAGGCGCTGCGGGTGCCGCGGCTGCCGGCTGCTCACGACGCGGTGCAGCGGCGACGGCGGGAGCGGGAGCGGACTGCTCGCCGACGCCGGCGTCGTGCCCACCGGCGTCGCCCACCCCGACACGACGTTCCAGCCGCTCCACGCGGGCGAGGGCTCCGCGCTGGGTGTCGTCGGCCTCGGGCACGAGCATCCGGGCCGTCATGAGTTCGAGGTGCAACCGGGGCGAGGTCGCGCCGGTCATCTCGGTGAGGGCCCGGTTCGCGATGTCGGCTGAGCGGGAGAGCCCGGTCGCACCGAAGACCCCGGCCTGGCGGCTCATGGTGTCGAGTTCTTCCGGTGAGACCCCGCGCAGGACGGCGGCGGCGCTCTCGTTCGTCGCCGCGACGACGATCAGGTCGCGCAGGCGCTCGAGCAGGTCCTCGACGAAGCGCCGGGGGTCCTGTCCGGTCTGGACGACCCGGTCGATCGCAGCGAACGCGGACGCCGGGTCGGCGACGGCCAGGGCGTCGACGACGTCGTCGAGCAGGGCGGCGTCGGTGTAGCCGAGCAGGGCCACGGCACGCTCGTAGGCGATCGCACCGTCTTCACTGCCGGCCATGAGCTGGTCGAGCAGCGACAGGGTGTCGCGGACGGACCCACCGCCGGCGCGCACCACCAGGGGCAGGACGCCGGGGGCCACCGACACGGACTCCTGCGTGCAGAGCTGCTCGACGTACTCGAGCATCGCCGCGGGCGGGACGAGCCGGAACGGGTAGTGGTGGGTGCGCGACCGGATGGTGCCGATGACCTTCTCGGGCTCGGTCGTCGCGAAGATGAACTTGACGTGCTCCGGCGGTTCCTCGACCAGCTTGAGCAGCGCGTTGAAGCCCTGCGGCGTCACCATGTGCGCTTCGTCGAGGATGAAGATCTTGTAGCGGTCGCGAGCCGGCGCGAACACGGCCCGGTCGCGCAGGTCACGCGCGTCGTCGACACCGTTGTGGCTCGCGGCGTCGATCTCGATGACGTCGAGTGAACCGCTGCCGTCGCGGGCGAGTTCCACGCAGCTCGGGCAGACGCCGCACGGGGTGTCGGTCGGGCCCTCGGCGCAGTTCAGGCAGCGCGCGAGGATGCGGGCCGAGGTCGTCTTGCCGCAGCCACGGGGCCCGCTGAACAGGTAGGCATGGTTGACGCGGTTCGTGCGGAGCGCCGTGCGGAGCGGGTCGGTGACCTGCGACTGCCCGATCAGCTCGGCGAAGTTCTCGGGCCGGTAACGGCGATACAGGGCGGTGACCACGCGACAAGGGTAGCCGTCACGACCGACAAGCCGCGTGCCCCTCCACAGCTCCGGTCAGCGCACGTGCGCAGCCCCGGTTCCCCCTCCCCGGAAACGAAGAAGACTCCTCACGCACCCGCCAGAGCCTGGTTACCCTTGCTGCGTTTCCGCCCTGGGGGAGTTGGCCTGGATGGCGTCACGTGAGGAGCCGCCGAGAAGTCTACCGGACGCGACGGGCAGACTCGAACACATGAAGATCGCCATCGCCGGAGGACACGGCCAGATCGCCCTGCTCCTCGCCCGCCAGATCACCGACGCCGGCCACGACGCCGTCGCGATCGTCCGCAACCCCGCGCACGTGGCCGACGTCGAGCAACAGGGGGCGCGTGCGATCGTCGCCGACCTGGAGCAGCTCGGCGACGACGACCTGGCGCTCCGCCTGCGCGGTGTCGATGCCGTGGTGTTCGCCGCCGGTGCCGGGCCGAACAGCGGCGCCGAGCGGAAGCTCACCGTCGACCGTGACGGTGCCATCCTGCTCGCCGACGCCGCCGAGCGTGCCGGCATCGAGCGCTACGTGATGATCTCCGCGATGGCGGCCGACACCTACGACCCCGAGCTCGCCGTCGTGCCCGCGCAGGACGACGCCGCGGTGTTCCAGGTCTACCTGCGGGCGAAGGCCGAGGCGGACGCGAACCTGCGGGCCCGACGCCTCCGCTGGACGATCGTGCGTCCCGGCGGCCTGCTCGACACGCCGCCGCAGGGCACCGTCGACGTCGGTCGGACGGTACCGCGCGGCTCGATCCCCCGCGCGGACGTCGCGACCGTGGTCCTGCACGCCCTGCTCGACGACGCGGCTGTCGGCGTGCAGTTCGAGGTCACCAGCGGCGACACCCCGATCCCGGCGGCGCTGGACGCACTCACCTGAGCGGTCGGTGGAGCCCGCACCGTGCGAGTCCCTCGCCGAAGGTGCTGGGCCGCGCACCGTGCCACCCGCTCACCCGGTGCGGACTTCCGCGCCCCGTGCCGCGCTGCAAGCGCGCACCCAGCCGCCAGCCCCGCACCGACCCACGAACACCGCACCGTGCGCCGCTCCGCCGTGCCGCCGCGCCGCAAGGCGGCTCGGCGTCACGCGTCAGAGCGCGACCGCAGCCGACTGCCGGGCGATCTCGAGCTCCTCGTTCGTCGGGATCACGAGCACCGCGACCCGTGAGCCGTCGGTCGAGATGCGGCGGGCGTCGCGCGACGCCAGCTCGTTGCGGTCCGGGTCGATCTCGATGCCCAGGTGCTCGAGCCCCGCGAGCACGCGCCGTCGCAGCAGCGCGTTGTTCTCGCCGACGCCCGCGGTGAACACGACCGCGTCGAGCCCGCCGAGCTGCGCCGTGTAGGCGCCCACGTAGCGACGGATGCGGTGGCGGTACACGGCGAGCGCCGCCTCCGCCTGCTCGTCGCCCTTGGTGGCCGCGTCCTGCACGTCTCGCATGTCACCGTTGCCGGTCAGGCCGAGCAGACCGGACTGCTTGTTGAGCATCGTGTCGAGCTCGTCGAAGGTCATCCCGGCCTCGCGGTGCAGGTGGATGAGCACCGCGGGATCGAGGTCGCCGGAGCGGGTCCCCATGACGAGCCCCTCGAGCGGCGTGAGCCCCATCGAGGTCTCGATGGACCTCCCGCCGTCGATGGCCGCGACCGAGGCGCCGTTGCCCAGGTGCAGCACGATCGTCTTGAGTTCGGCGAGCGGCCGGTCGAGGAACTCCGCGGCCTGCTCGGAGACGTACTTGTGGCTGGTGCCGTGCATGCCGTAGCGGCGGATCCCGTACTCGGCGGCCAGGTCGGCGGGGATCGCGTACGTGTACGCGTGCGGCGGCATCGTCTGGTGGAACGCGGTGTCGAACACGGCGACGTGCGGGACGTCCGAGAAGACCTGCTTCGCGGCCCGGATCCCCTCGAGGTTCGCGGGGTTGTGCAGCGGCGCGAGGCTGTTGAGGTCCTCGATCTGCTGCTCGACCTCGTCCGTGACGACGGTCGCGCGGTCGAAGGTGGTCCCCCCGTGCACGACACGGTGGCCGACGACGGCGGGCGGGTGCTCGTCGAACGACGGGCCGACCTTCGCGAACGCGTCGATCATCGCCTGGAACCCGGCGGCGTGGTCGGGCACCGACGCCGAGTCGTTCGACGACGACTCCCCCGTCAGCGCGTTGGTGTGCTTCCAGGCCCCGGCGGACTCGCCGATGCGCTCGACGAGCCCTGAGGCGAGCGTGCGCTCGTCCTCGAGTTCGATGAGCTGGTACTTGAACGAACTCGAGCCGGAGTTGACGACGAGGGCTGCGGTCACGGGGTGGTCACTTTCTGTCGGGCCTGGAGGCGCGGTGCGGGTCGGGCGGTCAGGCCGCGTCGGTCGCGGTGCCGGCCTGGATCGCGGTGATGGCGACGGTGTTCACGATGTCGCCCACCAGGGCGCCGCGCGACAGGTCGTTGATCGGCTTGCGCAGGCCCTGCAGGACCGGGCCGATCGCCACGGCGCCGGCCGAGCGCTGCACGGCCTTGTACGTGTTGTTGCCGGTGTTGAGGTCCGGGAAGATGAACACCGTCGCCCGACCCGCGACCGGGGAGCCCGGCATCTTGGTCGACGCGACCGTGGGGTCGGCTGCGGCGTCGTACTGGATCGGGCCCTCGACGAGCAGGTCGGGTCGGCGGTCCCGCACGAACGCGGTGCCGGCGCGCACCTTGTCGACGTCGGCGCCGGAGCCGCTGTCGCCGGTGGAGTAGCTGAGCATCGCGACGCGGGGGTCGATGCCGAACTGGGTCGCCGTCTCGGCCGACGAGATCGCGATGTCGGCGAGCTGCTCGCTCGTGGGGTCCGGGATCACCGCGCAGTCGCCGTAGACGAGCACGCGGTCGGCGAGCGCCATCAGGAACACACTGGACACGATCGAGGTGTCCGGACGGGTCTTGATGATCTCGAACGACGGCCGGATGGTGTGCGCGGTGGTGTGCTTCGCGCCGGAGACCATGCCGTCGGCGAGTCCGAGCTGCACCATCATCGTGCCGAAGTAGGAGACATCGGTGACGGTGTCGCGGGCGAGCTCGATCGACATCCCCTTGTGGGCGCGGAGCCGGGTGTACTCCTCGGCGAAGCGTTCCCGCAGCTCGGGGTCGAACGGCGAGACGAGCTGCGCGGCCTCGAGGTCGAGGCCGAGCTCGGTCGCGCGCGTACGGATGGCGGCGGGGTCGCCGAGGATCGTCAGCTCGCAGACCTGGCGCTGCAGCAGGGTGGATGCGGCGCGGAGGATGCGGTCGTCCTCGCCCTCCGGCAGGACGATGCGCTTGCCGTAGCTGCGCGCCCGGTCGAGCAGGCCGTGCTCGAACATGAGCGGCGTGACGACCCCGGACGGGGCGAGCTGCAGCCGGTCGCGCAGGGCCTCGGCGTCGACGTGCTGCTCGAACAGGGCGAGCGCGAGGTCGGCCTTCCGGGGCGAGTCCGCGGCGAGACGGCCACGGGTCTGGGTGATCCGGAGGGCGGTGTCGTACGTGCCGAGGTCGTTCTGCGCGATCGGCAGCGAGCTCGACAGGCCCTCGAGCAGCCGGGACACCTGCGGGGCGATCTCGAACCCGCCGTTCAGGATGACGCCGGCAAGGCTCGGGAACGTCTCGGACTGGTTGGCGAGCAGCGTGGCGATGAGGACGTCGCTCCGGTCGCCGGGGACGACCACGATGCCGCCCTCGATGAGCCGGGGCAGCACGTTCTCCATGCTCATGCCCGCGACGACGGTGCCGAGGGCCTCGCGGTCGAGCAGGGCGTCGTCCCCGCGCACCAGGGTGGCGCCGGTGGCCTGCAGCAGGGCGCGGACCGTCGGGGCGACGAGCACGCGGTCCTCGGGGATCGCCCACACCGGGACGTCCGGGTGGTCGTCGTGCACGGCCTGCTCGACACTCGTCACGATGGCGGCCAGGGCGTCCGGGTCGGCGCGGTTCACCACGACGCCGAACAGCTGCGCGTGTGCCGCCCGCAGCTCGCTCGTCGTGACGTCCGCCACCTGGGCCATGCCCTCGGGGGTGCGCGCCGCACGTTCGGCGGCGTCACGGCCGCCCAGCACGAGGAGCACCGGAGCGCCGAGGTTCGCGGCGACCTTCGCGTTGAAGGACAGCTCGGTGGGGCTGCCCACGTCGGTGTAGTCGGACCCGAGCACCACGACGGCGTCGCACTGCCGCTCGACCTGCGCGAACCGGGTGACGATGGTGCCGAGCGCCGCCTCGGGGTCGGCGTGCACGTCGTCGTAGGTGACGCCGACCGCGTCGTCGTACGAGATGCCGACGGCCGTGTGCTGCAGCAGCAGCTCGAGCACGTAGTCGGGTTCGACGACCGAGCGGGCGACGGGCCGGAACACGCCGACGCGGCCGACGGACCGGGCGAGGGTCTCGAGGACACCGAGGGCGACGGTGCTCTTGCCCGTGTGCCCTTCTGCTGACGTGATGTAGATGCGGGTCGACACGACGCCCAGGGTAGTCGCCGCACATGTCACGACATCTGGGAGCACGGCCACCGACGACACGCGGTCGTGGGCACCGGAGAACCTGTACCATTGGGTGTCGCCGTCGCGAGACGGTGTCAGGAGAATTCGCCTAGTGGCCTATGGCGCACGCTTGGAAAGCGTGTTGGGTGCAAGCCCTCGGGGGTTCGAATCCCCCATTCTCCGCAGCGAACAGGACAGAACCACCCACGAGGGACCCGCACCGATCGGTGCGGGTCCTTCGTCGTTGCACGACCGCCCAGTCCTCCACCCTGCGGACGAGCGCGTGCCCTGTTCCCCCTGGGTTGGCCGGGAAACGCCGACCAGGGGTGGAACGGGCTGTCCCCGGTACCCGTCGGTCGCCTATGCTGGCCGAGCGAACGGCTCCGGGACGAGCCGACCGCGGTGCATCGAGCGGCAGGGGCGTCGCTCGGAGGGCGTGCTGATCAGCGTGCCCGGAACACCCGAGGGGACGAGGAGACGCGCCATGGGGGAGACAACCGTGCCCGCAGTACCCGTGCGGTCCGCCGTCTTCGACACGGTCCTCCGTCCGCGCCGGTCGCTCGTCCGTTCCACCGCGCTGAGCATCGCCTTCTCGGCCGTGCCCCTCGCCGTCGCCCTGGTCTGGGTCTCGTTCCCGTTCCGCACGTGGGCCGTGTTCGCCGGGATCGTCGTCGCGATGGCCGCGGCCGTCGGCATCGTGTTCGTCCGACTGCACACCGCGTTCATCGGGATCGACGACGACGGCCTGACGATCCGTGGCGTCCTCACGGCGCACCGGCGGGTCCCCCGCGAGCGCGTGCACAGCCTCGTGCTCGCCACGACCTTCGGCTCCTCGGTGGACCGGACCGTACGGGAACTCGTCGCCTTCGACCGGACCGGAACGCACCTCTTCCGGCTCCGCGCCGACGTCTGGGGGGACGACGGGCTCGACCGGGTCGTCGACGCGCTCGGCGTACAGGTCGTCGAGGAGTCCCGGCCGGTCTCCGCCCGCACCTTCGCGAAGCGCTACCCGACGAGCCGCGCCTGGTACGAGCAGCGGTC
The DNA here is from genome assembly GCF_025677645.1 of Curtobacterium poinsettiae. Lineage (NCBI taxonomy): Bacteria > Bacillati > Actinomycetota > Actinomycetes > Micrococcales > Microbacteriaceae > Curtobacterium > Curtobacterium flaccumfaciens. Next base: position 3,069,684 of record NZ_CP106879.1, read on the forward strand.
GGCGTTCCTGCTCGTCGGCGGCCTCGTCGTGCTGGTCGTCGGCGGGCTGCTCGCCGTGGAGTTCGCCGGCCTCAACGCCCGCTGACCCTCCCCGTCGCGGCGCGGCAGGGGCCCGCGGACCGCGGTACCCGGCTCCGTTGGTTCCGCGTCGGTGGCGACCCGAGCCTCCCGGCCGTCGGCCACGCGCCGGACGTGACCCGGGCCGCACGACCGGGCCCGTGGAACCCGTCTTCTCAGTGCGAGAGCGCGGGCACCGTCCGCGGGCGGACCACGAACCAGAGCATCAGGATCGCGACGGCGGCGGTCGACGCCATCACCATCGCCATCGGGGTGGCCGTCGTGATGCCGAGCCAGCCGACCACCGGCGAGATGAGCCCGGCGACGCCGAAGTTCAGGGCGCCGAGCACCGAGGCGGCGGTGCCTGCTTCCTTCCCGTGGGCAGCGAGACCGATGACCTGGACGAGCGGGAACGAGAACCCGCACGCGGCGATGAAGAACCAGAGCGGCACGAGCACGCCGACCAGACCGGCCCCGAGCTGGTCGAGGACGATGATCGCGATCGATGCCAGCAGCAGGGTCGCGGTCGAGCACGCGAGGATCCACTGCGGACCCACCCGCTGGGCGAGCCGCGACGAGATCTGCACGCCCAGGACGACCCCGACGGAGTTGACGGCGAAGAGCAGCCCGTACTGCTGCGCGTCGAGCCCGTAGACCTGCTGGAACAGGAACGGCGACGCGCTGAGGTACGAGAACAGACCGCTGAACACCATGGCGCCGATGAGCGCGACACCGACGAAGATCCGGTCGGAGAACAGCGCCTTGTAGCGCTGGCCGATGGTGGAGTGCCCGGCCTCGTGCCGGCGGGCCGGCGGCAGGGTCTCGACGATGAGCAGGATCGACGCGATCACCACCGCCAGGCCGTAGCAGGCGAGGAAGACGAAGATGCCGCGCCAGCTGGTGAACTGCAGCATCTGCGAACCGATGAGCGGCGCGAGGATCGGTGCGAGGCCGTTCACCATCGCCAGACGGGACAGCATCCGCACCAGCGGCTTGCCGCCGAACAGGTCACGCACCGTCGCCATCGCGACGACACCGCCGGCCGCGGCACCCATGCCCTGCAGCACGCGGAACACCGCGAGCAGCTCGATGTCCGGCGCGGTCGCGGCACCGATCGACGCGGCGATGTGCACCGTGGTCGCGATGATCAGCGGCAGCCGGCGGCCGACCTTGTCGCTCCACGGGCCGACCAGGAGCTGCCCGATGGCGAAGCCGAGCGTCGTCGCGGTGAGCGTCAGCTGGACCGCGCCGTCGGTGACGCCGAACTGGTCCTTGATCGCCGGGAACGCCGGCAGGTACAGGTCGATCGTGAACGGACCGAGCGCCGTGAGGGCACCCAGGACGAAGACGTAGACGAGTCGCTGCCCGCGGGAGAGCGAGTCTCCCGGGTGCAGGACGACCCGGAGCGAACCGGTGGTGGCGGGCGCGGTCACGAGACAGGAGTCCTTCGACGATGAGGGTTGGAGGGGTGATCGCGGGCCGATCGAATCGATTCGTCCGCGGAACCATCCTACGGTCGCCGGTGCGTGCTCGGCGTCGCCGGTGCAGCCCGCCCGCGTGAAGCGGCTCGTGCTGCCCCTCGGCCCTGCGCGGACCATGCGGTAGCGTCGGGTTGCTCGGGGGCCTTCCGGGTGAAGCGGATCAGAAGGGGGTGGGCGTCATGGTGGATGCCCGGATCCTGCACACCACTGCAGCGCTGCGCGAGGCGATCCTGCGACTCGCCGCGGACCGACCGGTCTCGGAGATCACCGTCGCCGACGTCACGCGTGCCGCCGGCATCAACCGGGCCACGTTCTACTCGCACGCCGTCTCGCCCGGGTCGCTGCTCGCCGACGTCCTGACGCCGGAACTCGACCGCATCCGGCAGGACGACGCCGACGAACGCCGAGCCGCCGCCGACCGGGGCGCCGGAGCCGACGAGCTCGCGGCCATCACCCGGCGCGGCATCAACGCCGTCGTCGAGCACGTGACGACGCACCGTGACATCTACGCCAAGGCACTGCCGGACCCGAACGACGCCTCGCTGCACCGGCTGCTCGTCGAGCACTTCACGGTGTCGAGCGCGCTGCACATCCGCGAGCTCGACCCCGCACACCGGCCCGACCTGCTCGACGACGTCGCCGCGGGGTTCGTGGCGCAGGGCTTCGTCGGGGCGATCGAGGCCTGGCTCGCCGGACCCCGGCGGTCGCGGAAGGCGCTGGTGGAGACGATCACGCTGTCGTTCCCGACGTGGTGGAGCTGAGCGGACCGTTCCTACTCGGCGTCGGTCGTGTCGCCGTCCGTCGGGTCGGTCTCCGGCTTCTCGCCGCGCTGCAGGGACTGCACGACGTCGACCGCCGTCGCCGCGGTGTCGGCATCGTCGCCCTCGGACGGTACGCGGTAGTCGGCGGACACCCCGTCGCCACCGGTGCCGGTCGCGGGGAGCGGGTCGCCGAGGGACACCACGACGACCCCGGCATCGTGGGCGGTCTGGATCACGCCGGTCAGTGCGGACGGTCGGGCGGCGTGCACGAGCAGGGCCTTGGCGCCCTTCCGCACGAGCTGGGCGACCGCGGTCCGCTGGGACGCCGCCGCACCCGATGCCGGAGCGACCCGGACGTCCGGCCGGAACCCGGCGTCGGTCAGGTCCGTGCGGAGCCGGTCGGCGAGTGCCGCGTCGTCGTGCACCAGGACGACACCGATCACGGCCTGCTGGTCGAAACCGCCGTCGGAGCTCGTCAGGTCGGTGCTCTGCACGGGTGTGGGGGCGGCCGACGTCGTGCCCTGGCACCCGGCCAGGGTCAGGGCCGCCGCCAGGGCGACGGTCACGGCGACGATGCGCAGCACGGTGGTCTCCTCTTCGGTCCGGTCTGCCACGCTACCCGGCGGCCGGGCCGTGCGACGACGACACGGTCCCGCCCGGGTCCGCCGGGACCGTCGTCGCCGGTGCCGGCACGGGGCCGAGCCGTCGGACGGCCGCGATCGCCAGTGCAGCGAACCCGATCATCGCGGCGAACACCAGGGGGAACGACACGGTGCCGTCGGCTCCACCGGTCGCGGTGAAGAGCAGGCCGGTCACCGCCAGACCGATCACGCTGCCCGCGGCATCAGCGATCGTCAGGGCCGAGCTCGCGAACCCGTCGTCGCCCTCGCCGGAGAACCGCAGGGTCAGCATCGAGGCGCGCGGGTAGATCGCGCCCATGCCCGCACCGCCGACGAACCAGCCGGCGACCAGCACCCACCACGACAGGTCGAACGTCGCGACCGCGAGCGCGGTCACCAGGCTGATGAGCACCAGCGTGAGTCCCACCCCGAAGGTGCGACGGGCGGTGAGCCGCCGCTCCCCCAGACGGCCGTGCGCCCAGCTCGACGCGGCCCAGCTGAGTGCCGCCACCGTCAGGGCGAGCCCCGCGGCCGACGGCGACAACCCGTGTTCGGCCTGCAGCAGGAACGGCACGTACGCCTCGCTCCCGAAGAACGACGCGGCGACGAGCCCGCGCAGCAGCACGACCGACGGCAGCCCGGCAGCGGCCCGGAACGTCCCGCCCGGCAGCAGCGGACGCAGGGCGAACCAGGTGCCGACCAGCCCGACGACGACCGCCGCGACCATGCCCCACGGGGTCAGGTCCGGCGCCACGTTGAGCAGCAGGATCGACACGGCCGCCGCCACCGACCACCCGATCCGGACCCGCTGCCACGGCGGGCGGAGCGACGAGGCCGGGGCGTGCAGCCGGCCGAGCGTCGGCACGAGCAGGGTGAAGGCGGCCAACGCGATCACCAGGGCCCCGGCGAACACCCAGTGCCAGTTCCAGGTGTCGGTGACGATGCCGGCCAGGGCGGGACCGATCAGCGCCGGGACGACCCAGGCCGCGGCGAACCCGGCGAACACCGGTCCGTGCAGCTCGGCGGGGAAGATCCGGGCGACGAGCACGTACAGCACCACGTCGATGGCCCCGGCGCCGAACCCCTCGACGAGCCGCCCGGCCAGGAACACCTCCATGGTCGGTGCGAGCATGACCACGGCGGTCCCCACCGCGAAGAACGCCGCCGAGACCCACGCCACGATCCGACCACCGGCGCGATCGGTCCAGTTGCCGGCGAGCACCATGCCGGGCACCCCGGCGGCGAGCGGGGCGGCGAAGGCGAGCGCGTACAGGGTCTCGCCGTCGAGGTCACGGCTGATCACCGGCATGATCGTCGTCATCGCCAGGTTCTGGAACGCCGCGACGCCGACGATCGCGACCATGCCGATCGTCGCGAGGGCGTACGGCCCGCTCAGCAGGCTGGTCCGCGACGCCGTTGTGCTCACCCGATCATCGTAGGGGCGGGCGCCGACGACACGGCAGCGGGTCGCGCGCCCCGCCGTCCTGCGCCCCGCCGTCCTGCGCCCCGCCGTCCTGCGCCCCGTCGCCCCGCGCCCCGTCGTCCCGCGTCAGCGGGGCCGGCGTCAGCGTGCCAACGCCTGCTCCAGGTCCGCCACCAGGTCGCCGGCGTCCTCGATGCCCACCGACAGGCGGACCACGTTCTCCGGCACGGCCAGCTCGGTGCCCTTCACCGACGCGTGGGTCATCTCGCTCGGGTACCCGATGAGCGACTCCACCCCGCCGAGCGACTCGGCCAGGGCGAACAGCTCCGTCGACTCCGCGAACCGCTTCGCCGCCTCGGCGCCGCCGGACAGCGCGACCGAGAGCATCCCGCCGAAGCCGCGCATCTGGCGTGCGGCGACGTCGTGCCCCGGGTGGTCGGGCAGGCCCGGGTAGTAGACGCGCTCGACACCGGGCGCGACGACGAGCGCCTCAGCGACGGCCTGCGCGTTCCGCGAGTGCCGCTCCATGCGCACCGCGAGCGTCTTGATGCCACGGGTGGTCAGGTAGGCGTCGAACGGCGACGAGATCGCACCCGCGCCGAACTGCAGGAACTGCACCTTCGCCGCGAGCTCCTCGTCCGCCAGCACGACGGCTCCGCCGACGACGTCGGAGTGTCCGCCGAGGTACTTCGTGGTCGAGTACACGACGACGTCGGCGCCGAGCGACAGCGGCTGCTGCAGGTACGGCGACGCGAACGTGTTGTCGACGACCACCAGGGCGCCCGACTCGTGCCCGAGGGTCGCGAGCGCGGCGATGTCGGCGATCTTCATGAGCGGGTTCGTCGGCGTCTCGACCCACAGCACGGTGGTGGCCGGTGCGCCCTGCAGGGCTGCACGGACCTGGTCGAGGTCGCTCATGTCGACGACGACGAGCTCGACGCCCCACGGCACGTGCAGCCGGCTCACCAGGCGGTGCGTCCCGCCGTACACGTCGTTGCCCATCACGACGCGGCCACCGGGGACCAGCGCGGCGCGGAGCAGGGCGTCCTCGGCGGCGAGCCCGGACGCGAACGACGACGCCGCGACGCCGCCGTCGAGGTCGGCCAGGAGCACCTGCAGCGAGTCACGCGTCGGGTTGCCGGCGCGCGAGTACTCGTAGCCGTTGCGCATGCCGCCGACGCCGTCCTGCACGTACGTCGACGTCAGGTGGATCGGCGGGATGACGGCGCCGGTGGTCTCGTCGGGCTCCTGGCCGGCGTGGACGGCCCGGGTGCTGAACTCGGTCATGCTCGGTGGTTCCTTACTCGGAGAGGTAGGTGAGGAGGTCGTGCCGGGTCAGCACGGTGACGGGCTTGCCGTCCGCGACGACGAGGAGCGCGTCGGCCGACTCGAGCGCACGACGCGCCGCGGAGACCGACTCGCCGACGCCGATGAGCGGCAGCGGGTCGCCGACGAAGCCGGTGAGCGCGTCCGACATCTTCGCGGTACCGGTGAACACCTGCTCGAGCAGCGCTCTCTCCTCGACGGCGCCGACGACCTCACCGATGACGACGGGCGGCTCCGCACTGAGCACGGGCATCTGCGAGACGCCGTACTTGGTCATGATGTCGACGACGTCTCGCACGGTGTCGGCCGGATGCGCGTGCACCAGGTCGGGCAGGCGGCCGTCCTTGCCGGCGATGAGCGAGCCGACGGTGCGTTCGTCGTCGGTCTCGGCGAACCCGTAGGAGCGCATCCACCGGTCGTTGAAGATCTTGCCGAGGTAGCCGCGACCGCCGTCCGGCAGCAGCACGACGACGACGTCGTCCTCGGTGAGGTCACGGGCCGCGCGGAGCGCCGCGACGACGGCCATGCCGCTGGAACCGCCGACGAGCAGTCCCTCCTCGCGCGCCAGGCGCCGGGTCATCGCGAAGGAGTCGGCGTCCGACACCGCGATGATCTCGTCCGGCACGCCGGCGTCGTACGCGCTCGGCCAGAAGTCTTCGCCGACGCCCTCGACCAGGTACGGGCGCCCGGTGCCGCCGGAGTACACGGAGCCCTCGGGGTCGGCACCCACGATGCGGACGCCGCCGTCGGACGCCTCCTTCAGATACCGTCCGGTGCCCGAGATCGTGCCGCCGGTGCCGACGCCCGCGACGAAGTGGGTGATCTGCCCCTCGGTGTCGCGCCAGATCTCCGGACCGGTGGTCTCGTAGTGGCTACGGGGACCGTTCGGGTTCGCGTACTGGTTCGGCTTGTAGGCGCCGGGGATCTCCTGCACGAGCCGGTCCGACACCGAGTAGTAGGACTCGGGGTGCTCCGGTGCGACCGCGGTCGGGGTCACGACGATCTCGGCGCCGTACGCCGTCAGCACGTTGCGCTTGTCCTCGCCGACCTTGTCGGGCAGCACGAAGACGCACCGGTAGCCGCGCTGCTGGGCGACCAGGGCCAGACCGACGCCGGTGTTGCCGGAGGTCGGTTCGACGATGGTGCCACCGGCGCGCAGGTCACCGGAGGCCTCGGCCGCGTCGATGATCCGGGTGGCGATGCGGTCCTTGGACGACCCACCGGGGTTCAGGTACTCGACCTTCACCAGGATGGTCGCCCGCACCCCCTCGGTCACCCGGTTGAGCTTGACGAGCGGGGTGTCGCCGACGAGGTCGACGACGGAGTTCGCGTAACGCACGGCGTCGAGTCTAGGACGCGGTCCCCGCGTCCCGCTGGGATGTGTCGTGCGCGGACAGCGCACCGGGATCCCGCGGCGGACCGCGTGCCCTGGTCGCGCTGCGCGCCGGACGGGAGGCCCGTGCGGACGCCGCCACGGGCCTCGGCGTCCGGCGCCCGGTCGCGACCACGACCGTCAGGGGCGGACGACGTCCGCCGACGTGTTCTGCTGCCGGTGCAGCTGCGCGTACGTGCCGTCGAGGGCGAGGAGTTCGTCGTGCGTGCCCTGCTCGACGATCTGACCGTGGTCGAGGACGAAGATGACGTCGGCGTCGCGGATCGTCGACAGCCGGTGCGCGATCGAGATGGTGGTCCGACCGGCGGCCGCCGTGTCGAGCGCCGTCTGCACGACGTGCTCCGAGATGGAGTCGAGTGCACTGGTGGCCTCGTCGAGGACGAGCACCGGCGGGTCCTTCAGCATGACCCGCGCGATGGCGATGCGCTGCTTCTCACCACCGGACAGACGGTAGCCGCGCTCCCCCACGACGGTGTCGTAGCCGTCCGGGAACGACGCGATCGTGTCGTGGATGTTCGCCGCACGGGCCGCACGCTCGAGCTCGTCGTCGGTGGCGTCGGGCTTGGCGTACCGCAGGTTCTCGCCGATCGTGGCGTGGAACAGGTACGTCTCCTGGCTCACGATGCCGACGTGCCGCATCAGGTCCTCGTGCACCAGGTCGCGGACGTCCTGCCCGGCGAACCGCACCGATCCCTCGGTCGCCTCGTACAGCCGGGGCACCAGGTAGGACACCGTCGTCTTGCCCGCGCCGGAGGGACCGACGAAGGCCGCGAACTGCCCGGGGCGGAGCTCGAACGACACTCCGCGCAGGGTCGGCTTGTCGGATTCGCCGTCGGGGTAGGTGAAGACGACGTCGTCGAAGGCGACGTGGCCGACCTTCGACTCGTCCACGGGCCGGGCGGTCGGCGAGTCCGTGATGGCCGGCTGCAGGTCGAAGTACTCGAAGATGCGGGCGAAGAGCGCACCGGAGGTCTGCAGGTCGAGGACCACGCGCAGCAGCCCGACCGTCGGGAACAGCAGCCGGGACTGCACCGTCGTGAACGCGACGATCGTGCCCGCCGTGATCGGGACGTCGCCGATGATCAGGTACGCGGCGACGACGTAGATGATCGCCGGGATGATCGACAGGAAGATCTGCACGATCGCGAAGAACCACTGCCCGGACATCTGCTGGCGTACCTGCAGGGTGATCTGGTTGCGGTTCTCGGCCCCGTAGCGGCGGGTCTCGCTGGCCTGTTGGTTGAAGCTCTTCGCGAGCAGGATGCCCGAGACGCTCAGCGCCTCCTGCGTGATGGCCGTCATGTCGGACAGCGACTCCTGCGTCTGCGCGGCGATGCGGGCCCGGACCTGGCCGACACGACGCTGCGCGATCACGAGCAGTGGCAGCAGGACCACGGCGACCAGCGTCATCTGCCAGCTCAGCAGGAGCATCGCGACCACGGCGGCGATCACGGTCACGGTGTTGCCGAGCACCGACGAGATCGTGTTGTTCAGCACGCTCGCCACGCCACCGACGTCGTTCTGCAGCCGCGACTGGATGACGCCGGTCTTGGTGCGTGTGAAGAACGCGAGCTCCATCCGCTGCAGGTGCGCGAACAGGCGCATCCGCATCGCACCCATGACCTTGTTGCCGACCGTCGCGGTCAGGTACGTCTGCCAGACGCCGACCCCCGCGCTCGCGATCCAGAGCAGGACCATCGCGGACACGAGCTCGATCAGCACGGGCACGTCGGGGCGACCCGACGGCGGGAACAGTCCCCGGTCGAACGCCTGCTGGGTGAGCAGCGGCGGCACGACCGAGATGGCCGCGCCGACCAGCACGAGGACGACCGTGAGCAGGATCGCCCGGCGGTGCGGCTCGAACAACGCTGCGATGCGGCGGACCAGGTGCGGGATCTTCGGCGCCTCGGCGTTGGCGGCCTTCTGCGCGCGGAAGTCGCCGCTCGAGATGCGCCCGCCCCCGCGCGGACCGCCGCCTCGCCCGCCGTGTCCCATGCTCATGAGGCCACCGTAGCCCCGCGCTCGGACATCGAGCGCCCCTCCACGGCACCGCAGTATTTGACCCCGTTCAGGGGGCGTGCGAGCATGTGCCGTCCCCGTCCCCGCACCACCGAGGTCCCATGTCGTCCGCGCCGTCACGTCCCACGTCCCTGGGGGCGCAGCTCGCCCGCCGCAAGCCGATCGAGCAGCTGCAGGCCGAAGCCTCCCGTGGTGTGAACGGCGAACCGCTCCGCCGGTCGCTCGGGGTCTGGCAGCTGACGATGATCAGCGTCGGGGCCACGCTCGGCACCGGCATCCTGGTCGTCCTCGGCACCGCGGTCCCGCTCGCCGGTCCCGCCGTCTGGATCTCGTTCGTCGTCGCGGGGATCGCCGCACTGCTGTCCGCGCTGTCGTACGCCGAGATGGCGGGCGCCGTCCCGACCTCGGGGTCCAGCTACTCGTACACCTACGCCACGATGGGCGAGGGCATCGCATGGATCTGCGGCTGGTGCCTCGTGCTCGAGTACGCCGTCTCGGTGGCCGCGGTCGCCGTGGGTGCCAGCGAGTACGTCGACGAGACCCTCCGCGTGTTCGGGCTGCACCTGCCCACCGCACTCGCCGCTCCCCCGGTCGACGGCGGCGTGGTCAACCTACCCGCGGCGGTCCTGGTCCTGCTCGCCACCGCCGTGCTGCTGCCCGGTGCCCGCGAGAGCGCCTGGGTGAACACGGTCATGGTCATCGTCAAGATCGCCCTGCTGGTCTTCTTCGTCGTCGTGGCGTTCACGGCGTTCCAGGCGCAGAAATTCGAACCGTTGGCCCCGATGGGCGCCGCCGGGGTCACCGCCGCCGCGTCGCGGCTGTTCTTCTCGTACATCGGCTTCGATGCCGCCTCGACCGCCGGTGAAGAGGCCGAGAACCCCCGCCGTGACCTGCCCCGGGCGATCATCGGCTCGATCGCGCTTATCACGGCGCTGTACATCCTCGTCGCGATCGCTGCCGTCGGGGCCCGCTCGTGGACCGCGTTCTCGTCGTCCGAGGCGTCGCTCGTCCGCATCGTCGTCGACGTCACGGGGCAGCCGCTCGTCGCCCTGGTGTTCTCGATCGGCGCCGTCGTCGCCATCGCCAGCGTCGTGCTCACCGTCCTGTACGGCCAGACCCGCATCCTGCTCACGATGTCCCGCGACGGCCTGGTACCGAAGGTCTTCGGGCGGGTCTCCCGTCGCACCGGCACCCCGATCGCGAACACGCTCATCATCGGCATCGCCGTGACGATCGTCGCCGCGCTCGTGCCCCTCGGGGAACTCGCCGACGCCACGAGCATCGGCACCCTCGTCGCATTCGCCCTGGTGAACGTGTCCGTCATCGTGCTCCGCCGCTCGCAGCCCGACCTGGAGCGCTCGTACCGGGTGCCGCTGTTCCCCGTCGTGCCGATCCTCGGCACCCTGAGCTGCGTGCTGCTCGCGGTGTTCCTCGGCGCCACCACCTGGATCGCCTTCGGCATCTGGATGGTCGCCGGCGCCCTGCTCTACCTGGCCTACGGCCGCCGCCACAGCACCTTGCGCTGACGCGCCCGCGGCTGCACACCGCGCCGAGTCTCGGCCAGGCGGACTTTCCACGGCTCACGAAGGCGCGAGAGTGTCTGCTCGGACGAGACTCGGCACATTCCTCGGGACGATCGCGCACCTGCGCTCTCCACAGATCCCGCAGGAGGGCTCACAGCGCAGACCCCGAGTCCGCACACTCGCATCATGCAGCTTCACCGGACACGCCCCGATCTCCTCCGCGCCGAGCGATCGGATCCATCGCAAGCACGACAACTCCGACGGCTCCATGCCGCTGGGCGAGTCATCCGGCTCCGTGCGGGTGTCTACCTCGACAAGCGGGTGTGGGATGCACTCGACACATCGGACAAACACCTCGCCATGGCTTGGGCTCTCGCTCCTGACCTGAGTTCGACCAGCGCGTTCTCCCACGTCACGGCTGCACTCATCCACGGCTGGCCGTTGATCGGGCCGGCTCCGGAACGGATCCACGTCGTCGACTGGAAGCTGGTCGGTGTCGAACACCGGGTCGGGCTCATCCGACACGGCATCGACCCCGCTGGCCTGCGCCTCGGCCCCAGTCGGTTCGACGGCGTCCCCGTGGTCGATGCGCTCGGAACGGCGATGGCCGTCGCGCGAACGTGCGACCCGGCGGTCGCCGCCGTGGCCATCGACCATGCAGTGCGCATGAAGGCGCTCGACAGGAAAGTGTTCGAGGAGCACCTGCCGCCGCCCGCATCACGCGGTGGCCGGAGGGCTCGGCTCGTCGCCACTGCGCTCGATCCGGCACACGAGTCTCCCGGTGAGTCCTACTCTTCGATCCGACTCGTGCAACTGGGAGTGACCAACATCCAGCCGCAGCATGAGTTCATCACGAACGGGTTCCGCGACCGAGTCGACTTCTGGTTGCCCGACGCCGGAGTCGTCGTCGAGTTCGATGGCAAGCAGAAGTACGTCGACCGCGAGATGCTCGCAGGTCGCGATCCCGGCGAGGTCCTCTGGCAGGAGAAGCGCCGGGAGGACCGCATCCGTACCCACCGAGGAGTTCGGTCCGTCATCCGAGTGACATGGTGGCACCTCGAGAGCCTCGACCGGTTCCGTGCGCTGCTCCGATCGCACGGGGTGTCGATCACTCCGTGAGCGGCACCGGCGACAGTCGAGTCTCGGCTCAACGGACAACTTCGCGCTCCAACGGCCGGCAAAGTGTCCGCTCAGCCGAGTCTCGGCGAAAGGCGCCACCCCGCACACGACGAAGGCCGCCGCCCCGAGGGGCAGCGGCCTTCGTGACCGGAACGGTCGAGACTACGCGAGCTCGATCGTGGCGCCAGCGGCCTCGAGGGTCGCCTTCGCCTTGTCGGCGGTCTCCTTGTTCGCACCCTCGAGGATCTTGGCGTCGGCGGTCTCGACGAGCGCCTTGGCCTCACCGAGGCCGAGCGACGTCAGGCCACGGACCTCCTTGATGACCTGGATCTTCTTGTCACCAGCGGACTTGAGGATGACGTCGAACTCGGTCTTCTCCTCAGCGGCCTCGGCCGGAGCAGCTGCGCCGGCGGGGGCGGCAGCGGCGACCGGGGCGGCCGCGGTGACCTCGAAGACCTCTTCGAACTTCTTCACGAAGTCCGAGAGCTCGATGAGCGTGAGCTCCTTGAAGGCCTCGATGAGCTCGTCCTGCGAAAGCTTCGCCATGATTTTCTCCTACTACTAGCTAGTACGTGTGGTTGATGAACGCGAGCCTGATCAGGCCGCGGACTCCTGCTTCTCGCGAAGGGCGTCCACGGTGCGGACGGCCTGCGAGAGGGGTGCCTGGAACAGGTACGCAGCACCGAACAGCGAGGCCTTGAGTGCGCCGGCGAGCTTGCCGAGCAGCACTTCACGGGACTCGAGGTCGGCGAGCTTGTCCACCTCGGTCGCGGAGAGCGGGTTACCGTCGAAGTAACCACCCTTCACCACGAGCTCGGGGTTCGCCTTGGCGAATGCACGCAGCGACTTCGCGACGGCGACGGTGTCACCGTGGACGAAGGCGAGAGCGGACGGACCGGCGAGCTCGTCGTCGAACGACGAGATGCCGGCGTTGTTCGCCGCGATCTTGGTCAGCGTGTTCTTCACCACGGCGTACGTGGCGTGCTCACGGATCGAGTTGCGGAGCTCCTTGAGCTGCGCGACCGTGAGACCGCGGTACTCGGTGAGCAGAACGGCGTTCGAGCTACGGAAGGACTCCGTGAGCTCGGCGACCGCAGCTTCCTTGTTCGCCATGGTTCTCCTTGGGGGGTCTTGCCGGCAGCCCCAGGTCCACGAACGAAAAAAGCTCCGGCGCAGAGGCTCGGAGCTGCTCTCACCAGATGGTGGGAGTGGTTCGGAACACCTGCGCGGGATGCCTCACGAGTGAGGACCTTCGGTCACGATGTTCACAAACACGTTGCGAGCAGCACGACATCCGGCGGTCTTTGGCTTCGAGAACTGTACCAGACGCCGTGGGCGTCACCAAACACCCTCACCGGAGGCGCGGGTCGGCCCCGCCCCGCGCCTCCCGACCGTCAGTGGGCGCCGTCCACCGCGGCGGGTGTCGCCGACCAGTCGGCCGACCCGGCCGGGTCGGCCGTCGACGCGACGGCCCCTGCCGTGGCGGCAGCCGCAGCCGGGTCGCGGGGCAGGTGCACCGTGAAGACGGTGTCCCCCGGCTCGCTCGTCACCTCGACCCGACCGCCGTGCGCCTGCACGACCGCGTCCACGATGGCGAGCCCCAGACCGGTCGACCCGACCGTACGGGACCGCGAACTGTCCGCCCGGGCGAAGCGCTCGAACAGCTTCGGCAGGAACTCCGGGTCGATCCCCTGGCCGGTGTCGCGGACGGTCAGGTCCACGCCGCCGTCGACCGGGGCGAGGCCCACCGTGATGCGGGTGCCCTCGGGCGTGTGGGTCCGGGCGTTCGTGACGAGGTTCACGATGACCTGGTGCAGGCGTGCGGCGTCGCCCGTGATCGTCACCGGTTCCGGCGGGACGTCGACCTCGATGGGGTGCTCCGGTGAGGCGGCGTGCGCATCGTTGACAGCGTCGAGCACCAGGCCGGTCAGGTCGACCTCGGCGAACTGGATCTCACGGCCTTCGTCGAGCCGGGCGAGGAGCAGCAGGTCCTCCACCATCGAGGTCATCCGGATGGACTCGGACTCGATGCGGCTCATGGCGTAGACGACGTCCTCCGGCAGGTCGCCGCCCATGCGCCGGGTGAGCTCGGCGTACCCGCGCACCGAGGCGAGCGGGGTCCGGAGCTCGTGCGAGGCGTCGGCGACGAACTGCCGCACCTTCTGCTCCGAGCGTTCCCGCGCCTGCATCGCACTGCCGATGTGCCCCAGCATGCGGTTGAACGCGCTGCCGACCCGGCCGACCTCCGTGCGGGGGTCGGTGTCGGGCACGCGGACGCCGTCGAGGGCGTCGCTGCGGTCGAGCGGCATGCGCGCGACGGTGGAGGCGGTCTCGGCGACGCGCTCGAGCGGGCGGAGCGACTGCCGGACCACGAACGCGGCGACGACCGAACCGGCGACCAGTGCGGCTGCCAGGACGGAGAGGACCCCCGCGAAGAGCTTCCAGACGCTGTCGTAGACGGGTGCCATCGGGAGCCCCACGACCAGGACGGCCGGGCCGACGTTGACGGCGGCCAGACGGTACCGTCCGACGTCCGAGCCGAGGTCGATCGTCTCCGGGGCGGCGTCCACGCGGACGGATCCCAGTGCCTCGGCGCTCGCCTGCGGGATCCCGCTCGGGCGGCCGTAGTCGTCGAGCACGTTCGCGATCACGACCTGGCCGTCGACGAAGTACGCCGTCAGCGTGCCGGCCGCCTGCCCGGACGGTCGGGACAGGTCGATGCTCGGCTGCCCCGACTGGTTCTGCTGCAGGTACCGCTGCGCCCGGTGCGTGGCACTCGTGATCTGCTTGTCGATCGCGCTGGTCTGGATCGAGAAGAGCGCGATGAGGCTGGCCCCGCCGATCACCGCGCTGACGGCGACGACGAGGGCGACGATGCTCAGGACGAGCCGGCGCCGCAGGGTCACGAGGTCGGCTTGATGACGTACCCGACGCCGCGCACCGTGTGGATCATCGGGGTCTCACCGGCGTCGATCTTCTTGCGCAGGTAGGAGATGTAGATCTCGACGACCGACGACTTGCCGCCGAAGTCGTACGACCACACGCGGTCCAGGATCTGCGCCTTCGAGAGCACGCGGCGGGGGTTGCGCATCAGGAAGCGGAGCAGCTCGAACTCGGTCGCGGTGAGCTCGATCGGCCGACCCGCACGCGAGACCTCGTACGACTCCTCGTCGAGCACCAGGTCGCCGACCACGATGCGGGAGTCCCCGGCCTCGGAGATCGAGATCTGCGAGCGGCGGATGAGTCCCCGCAGACGCGCCACGACCTCCTCGAGGGAGAACGGCTTGGTGACGTAGTCGTCGCCGCCTGCGGTGAGCCCGGTGACCCGGTCCTCGACGGAGTCCTTCGCGGTGAGGAAGAGCACCGGGGTGTCGTCGTTGTTCTGCCGCAGCCGGCTCAGCACCTGCAACCCGTCGAGGTCCGGCATCATGACGTCGAGCACCATCGCGTCCGGCTTGAACTCCCGTGCGGTCGTCAGGGCGTCCTGCCCGCCGTTCGCGCTCTTGACGTCCCAGCCCTCGTAGCGGAGCGCCATGGACAACAGGTCGGTCAGGCTGGCTTCGTCGTCGACGACCAGGATGCGCAACGGGGTTCCGTCGGCACGCGTGAGGCGCGGGGCTGCTGCAGGCTGGGAGATGGTCACGTCTTCGAGTATCGAGAAGTTCCTATGAGCGCTCTGTGGGGCGCCCCTGTGCGTTCTGTGGATCGAGGACGCGTCCACACCTCCTCCTCCGTACGGTGGAGACATGTTGCGATCTGCAGCCTGGCCCGCGTCGGCCCGGCACCTGGACACCGCGCGGATCGAACGGACGACCGGGAGGCCCGGCTCGGCACCGACGGACCGCCTCGCGGTCGCACGAGCGGTCGCCGCCACCACCCCACCCCTGTCATCCGGCACGGCCGGCGGGTTCTTCGGCACGCTCGCCGCGCTCGCCGCGGCGGACGTCGCCACCGCCCGCACCGTCGAACCGCACCTGGACGCGCTCGGGATCCTCGCGCAGGCCGGGGTCGACGCCCCGGACGGCTCGACCTGGGGCGTCTTCGCGGCCGAGGGGCCGGGCCTCCGACTCGACGCCACACCGCAGCACGACGGCGCGTTCCTGCTGCACGGCACGAAGCCGTGGTGCTCGCTCGCCTCGACGCTCTCGCACGCCCTGGTCACCGCTCACCTGGGCGACGAGCGGGTCCTCGTCGCCGTGGACCTGCGCCAGCCCGGGATCGCCGTGCACGACGACACCTGGGTCGCACGCGGCATGCCGGACGTGCCGAGCGGACCGGTCGACTTCGACGGCGTCCGGGCACGACCCGTCGGCGCGCCCGGTTGGTACCTGCGACGTCCGGGCTTCGCGTGGGGCGGCATCGGCGTCGCCGCCTGCTGGTGGGGCGGTGCTCTCGGACTCGCCCGGGTGCTCCGTGACACCGCGTCGGCGCACCCGGATTCCGAGCTGCTGCAGGCCGCCCTCGGCGCCACCGTGGCCGACCTCGCCGACGCCGAGGACGCGCTCGCCGACGCCGCCGCCCGGATCGACGATCCCGACCCGGCCTCCGACGACACCGACTGGCGGCTGCTCGCCCAGACCGTCCGGTCGCGGGTGCGCCGTTCGGTCGACGCGGTGCGCGAGCGGGTGGTCTCGACGATCGGCCCGGCACCGCTGACCGCCGACCCCACCGTCGCCGCGCGGGTCGCCGACCTCGAGCTCTACGTCCTGCAGGACCACGGCGCCCGCGACCTCGCCCGCATCGGCCGGATGGTGCTCGAGCGCGGCGGCGTCGCGTGGTGAGCTTCGACCACCGCGAGCCGGGCACCGACCCGGCGGCATGGACGGGGTTCCTCGACGGCCTGGACGCCCCGGCGATCGACCTGGCCGGTGCCGGGTCGGTGGTGGTCGTCGCACCCCACCCCGATGACGAGACCCTCGGCGCCGGTGGGCTGATCGCGGCCGCTGCAGCGGCCGGTGTCCCCGTGCACGTGCTGCTCCTGACCCGCGGCGAGCGCTCCCACCCGGACTCCCCCACGACGACCCCGGAGGCACTCGCCGCCGCCCGCGACGCGGAGTTCGTGGCGGCCCTGCGCACCCTGCACCCCGACGTGACGTCGACCTCGGTGGGGATCGCGGACGGCGCGACCCGCGAACACCGGGACCGTGTCGTCGACACCCTGGCCACGGTGCTCGCCGGCGTCGCCCGCCCCGTGCTGCTCGTCGCGCCGTGGCGCGGGGACGGGCACCGCGACCACCGCATCGCCGGCGAGGTCGCCGAGGCCGCCGCGGCGAGCGCCGCCGACGTCGACCTGCTCGCGTACCCGATCTGGGCCTGGCACTGGGACGACCCGGGCCACCCCGTCGCCCCGTGGGACGACGTCCGGGCCCTGTCGCTGCCCGACGACCTCGTCGCCCGGAAGCGTGCCGCACTCGACGCCTACCCGTCGCAGACCCGGCCCCTGTCGCCCGCGCCGGGGGACGAGGCGATCGTCGACGACCGGCACGCCGCCCACCACCTGCGGACGACGGAGTGGTTCTTCGCGCCCGGGGCCGCCGCGTCGCGGTCTCGCGAGTCGTTCGACGCCCACTACGACCGGAAGCCCGAGGGATGGGACTTCGACGGGTCCTGGTACGAGCAGCGCAAGCGTGCCGTGACGCTGGCGGCGCTCCCCGGCCCGCGCTTCCGGTCGGCACTCGAGCTCGGCTGCGCGACCGGCGTCCTGACCGCAGCCCTCGCCGAGCGCGCGGACGACGTGCTCGGCACGGACATCTCGGCTGCGCCGCTGGATCGTGCTGCCCGTCGCGCCCCGACCGCTCGGTTCGTGCAGGCTGCCCTGCCGGTGGAGTGGCCGGACGGGCGCTGGGACCTGGTGGTGATGTCCGAGGTCGGGTACTACCTGTCGCCCGCCGACCTCGACGCGACGATCGACCGCGTGCTCGGGTCGCTCGACGACGACGGCGTGCTCGTGGCCTGCCACTGGCGGCACCCCGACGACGAGGCGGTCTCGAGCGGCGACGCGGTGGACGCGCGGCTGACCGAACGGTGGCCGCGCCCCGCCCTGCTCCGACACGTGGAGGAGGACTTCGTCCTGAGCGTCCTGCCCGGCCCGGCGGTCACCTCGGTGGCCCGGGCCGAGGGGATCGTCCGGTGAGCCGACCGGAACCGCGTGCACGCATCGACGTCGTCGTCCCCGCGCACGACGAGGAGGACCGGATCGCCGCGTGTCTCGACGCGCTCCTGGTGGCCGTCGACCGGCTCGCCACGGAGCGGCCCGGGGTCGACGCCGCCGTCACGGTGGTGCTCGACGGTTGCACGGACGGCACCGCTCCGGTGGTCGAGCGGTACCCGGTCGACGTCCTGACCACGGATCGTGTCGGGGTCGGTCGGGCACGGACCATCGGGGCGACGCACGCGCTCCGTGCGCACGACGGCGACCCGGCAGCCCGGTGGCTCGCCCACACCGACGCCGATTCGCGCGTTCACGAACGGTGGCTCGTCCAGCAGTCCGACGCCCTCGCCTCTGGTGCGCAGGTGCTCGTCGGTGCCGTCGTCCCCGACCCGGACGACCTGGCGCCCGCGGTGCTCGACCGGTGGACGCGGGCGCACCCGCCGGGTGCTGCCCTCGGCCACGTGCACGGCGCGAACCTCGGCGTGCTCGCCGCGGCGTACGTCAGCCTCGGCGGGTTCGACCCGGTGCCCGAGCACGAGGACGCGCGGCTGGTCGCCCGGGCGCGGGCGCTCGGCTTCCGGGTGGACGCCACCGTCGACCTGCCCGTCGTCACGAGCGGGCGCTTCGCCGGCCGGACCCCCGGCGGGTACGCGGAGCACCTGCGCCGGCGGTACGGCGACGTCGGTTGACCCGCCCTTAGCCGGCACACAGGTGCGCGATGGGTCGGTCATCGACAGCGTGCCTAGGTTCTCCTCCGTCGGCCCCGCCGCGCGCTCTGCGCGGCCGGTGACCCCAGCCGGCCACCACCGAGGAGAACCATGTTCCTGACCTACCTCAGGCGCGAACTCACGAACCGCAAGAAGCAGACGGTCATCATCGCGATCGGGATGGCCCTGGCCATCGCCCTCGTGGTGATCGTGTCGTCGATCTCGGGTGGCGTGCAGGCAGCGCAGTCGAGCGTCCTGCAGTCCGTCTACGGCGTCGGCACCGACATCACCGTCACCAAGACCGCGACGGCGTCGACGAGCGGCGGGCGTCCGAGCTTCGACTTCGGCAGCCAGGGCGACAGCGACGACGACAGCGGCTCGACCGACCTGTCGCAGTCGCGGCTCGCGGTCGCGCGCGGCACGAGCACCCTGAACGCCGCGAACCTGTCCACGATCACGAGCACCGACGGCGTCAAGGCCGCGACGGGTGTGCTGACCCTCGAGAACAGCACGTTCTCCGGCCAGGTCCAGCAGCAGTCGACCGACGACAACAGCAGCACGGACGGCGGCAACGACTCCAGCAGCGACAGCACGACCCAGCAGGGTCCGCCGAGCGGGGACACCGGCGGTGGCGGCGGGTTCGGCGGCGGGTCGTTCAGCGTCGACTCGTTCACGGTGACCGGCATCCCGGTGTCCGGCGCCGCGGTCGGCCCGCTCACGAGCACCGAGCTCACGAAGGGGCGCACCTTCGCCGCGAAGGACGCGGGCAAGGACGTGGTCGTGCTCGATGCGTCGTACGCGAAGAGCGAGTCCAAGGCGGTCGGCGACACCGTCGACATCGGCGGCACCGACTTCACCGTCATCGGCATCGTCAGCTCCACCGGCTCGGCCTCGACCACGGGCTCGAACACCTACATCCCGCTCGACACCGCGCAGGCACTGGCCGACCTCGACGGCAAGGTCACCTCGATCTACGTCTCCGCCGAGTCGTCCTCCGACGTCAGCACCATCAAGTCCGCGCTGCAGGCGAAGCTGACGAGCGCCACCGTCTCCACCGAGGCCGACCTGGCCTCGAGCGTCTCCGGGTCCCTCAGCACCGCGTCGAGCCTGGTCTCGAACCTCGGCAAGTGGCTGTCGATCGTCGTGCTCGCCGCGGCGTTCCTCATCGCGATCCTCTTCACGATCTCCGGCGTGACCCGCCGCACCCGCGAGTTCGGGACCCTCAAGGCGATCGGCTGGTCGAACGGCCGCATCACCCGACAGGTGGCCGGTGAGTCCCTGGTGCAGGGCCTGATCGGCGGCGTGCTCGGCGCCGCGGCCGGCCTGATCGGCATCCTCGTCGTGAACGTCATCAGTCCGACGATCTCGGCGAGCGCCTCGAGCACGACCGGCGGTGGTGCCGGTAGCGGTGGCGGCATGCCCGGCGGCGCAGCGACCGCGGCCGCGGGCAGCGGCACGACGGGCGGTGCACCGGCCGGGGGCTTCGGCGGCGGCGCGAGCACCGCGTCGACGACCGACGTGGTCCTGCACGCCCCGGTGACCGTCGAGATCATCCTGCTGGCGATCGGCCTCGCGATCCTCGGCGGTCTCATCGCCGGCGCGCTCGGCGGCTGGCGCGCGAGCCGGCTCCGCCCGGCCGAGGCGCTCCGGAGCGTGGCCTGATGCCCGGCCGCACCGACACGACCGAACCGACGACAGGAGCAACCGTGACCAGCACCGACACCGCGACCGGCGAGGCGGAGGCGACCCGTGCCTCCAGTCCGATGTACCGGCTGACGAACGTCAGCAAGACCTACGAGCAGAAGAACCGGACCGTCACCGCCCTGACGAACGTCCACCTGACGATCCCGCAGGGGCAACTCGTGGCCGTCCAGGGGCCGACCGGCGGCGGGAAGTCGACGCTGCTGCAGATGCTCGGAGCACTCGACCGGCCGAGTGCCGGGTCCATCCACCTCGGTGGCGACCGCGACGTGGCGAAGCTCGGCGACGGCGCACTGACCGACCTGCGGGCGACCGAGATCGGCTTCGTGTTCCAGAGCTTCAACCTGATCCCGACGCTGACGGCCCTCGAGAACGTCGAGACGGCGTTCGCGGGGTCGCTCGCGAACCGGTCCCGGACCGAGGTCCGCGAGCGCGCGGTCGCTGCCCTCCGCGAGGTCGGACTCGGCGAGCGGATGGAGCACCTGCCGGCCGAGCTGTCCGGCGGACAGCAGCAGCGCGTGGCGATCGCCCGGGCGCTGGTGAAGAACCCGAGCGTGCTGCTCGCCGACGAGCCGACGGGTGCGCTCGACGAGTCGACCCGCGACGAGATCATGGCGCTCATCGAGAAGCAGTGGCGGGAGCGCGGGCTGACCGTCGTCATCGTCACGCACGACTCGTGGGTCGCGAAGCGTGCCGAGCGGCGCCTGCACATCAAGCAGGGGCAGGTGCGCAGGTCTAGCGGGGCGGGCGCGTTTCGCGCTGCGCGACAGACCACGCGTCCCGCGGCGCGTGGACTGTCCCGCAGCGCGTGACGACGCCGCTACCCCGCCACCGGGTAGTCGCAGTACGCGAACCACGCCGAGTCCGGGGCCCACGGCGGCACGTTGACCGTCCCCTGCCCGCCGTCGAGCGCCACCAGGGTCTCCGGTTGGACCGCGATCCGTGCGCCGCGGACGAGCGACCCCGGCAGCAGCCGCAGCTCGACGCGGTGGTCCGCCGGGTGGCCCTGCACGCCGGGCTCGTACGACAGGTAGAGCAGGTGTGCGCCGTCCGGCGACAGGTGCGGGAACCAGTTCACCCGGTCGTCGTTCGTCAGGCGGACGGGGCTGTCGTGCCCGGGCCAGCGCACGGCCAGCTGCGCGGTGCCCGGGGTGAACCGCTCCGTGTTCCAGAGCAGGATCCCGCCGGCCGGACTGATGGTGCAGCCGTCGTCGGAGTGCTCGTCCCGCGTGACGAACGTCGGCTCGCCGGTCTCCGGGTCGACCATCGCGACGTCGGTCGTCCAGACGCCGTCCTCGGACAGCTCCCCCACGATCGCGGCGAGGGCACTGCCGTCGGGGGCGATGCCGTGCAGGTAGAACTTCCGCTTGGCGGGCAGGGCCGCAGCGACGTCGGTGATCCGGGTCGTGGGGCCGCCCTCGGGCAGCGGGACGCGGTACAGCTCGCCGTCGCGCGCGCTCACCACGATGGAGCTGCCGGACGGGTCGACCACGTGGTCGTTGTTGATCTCGTCGACGCCGTCCATCGGCACCGGCACGAGCGCGGTCTCGTCCAGCACGGTGCCGCTGTCGGCGGACGGCAGTCGCAGCAGCCAGAGGTCGCCGTCGCCGTTGAGCACCAGGGTCTCGGCGTCCAGGACGTTCGGTGCCTCGACGAGCACCGCGGCCGACTCGAACACGAGCCTCGAGGTGCGGGACTCGACGTCGTACACGTGCACGCGGCTGGTCTGTCCGGGCAGCAGCTGCCGCCCCCTGGTCTCGTCGCTCATGGTTCCATCCTGTCGGTCGTCGCGTGGTCGGGTGGTCGGGTGGTCGGGTCGGTGGGGAACGGCAAAACACCGGTGTTCGCGCTGCGCACCGCGTGATGCGGCGGCGTCGAGCACGAACACCGGTGTCTTGCGGGAGGGCTCCGCCTACTTCACGGCACCGGCGGTCAGGCCTGCCACGAACTGGCGCTGCACCACGAGGAACGCGGCCACGACCGGGATCGACACGACGAGCGACGCCGCCATGACCTGGTTCCAGTACACGTTCGTCTGCGTCGAGTACTGCTGCAGACCGACCGCCAGGGTCGAACCGAGGCCGTTCGTCATGACCGAGGCGAAGAGGACCTCACCCCAGGCCGTCATGAACGAGTAGATCCCGACCGCCACCAGACCCGGGCGGGCCGACGGCAGGATGACCCGGAACAGGGCACCCATCGGGCCCGAACCGTCGACCATGGCGGCCTCGTCGAGCTCGCGCGGGATGGTCTCGAAGTACCCGGCCAGCATCCAGATCGAGAACGGCAGTGTGAACGTCAGGTACGTGATGATCAGGCCGAGCCACGACCCGACGAGCTGGATGCCCAGGGTGTTGCCGAGGTTCGTGAAGATCAGGAACAGCGGCAGCAGGAACAGCACGCCGGGGAACATCTGCGTGGAGAGCACCGCGGTGGTGAAGGTGCTCTTGCCCTTGAAGTTCCAGCGCGAGACGCCGTAGGCGGCGAACGTCGCGATGATCAGCGAGAACACCGTCGCCACCGTGCAGACCACGAGCGAGTTGATGAAGTACCGACCGAGCGGCACCGTCGACCACATGTCGATGAACGGCTGGAAGGTGATCCGCGACGGGATCCACGTGAAGTTGTCCTGCACGTCGCCGAGGGGCTTGATGGCCGTGGTGATCATCACGTAGAGCGGCACGACCGTGAACAGCGTCAGGACGACCAGGGTGATGATCTTGAAGGACTTGGCGCCAGTTGTCTCACGCACGGACGGACCTCCGGTTGGTCACGGCGAGGTAGATGCCGGTGACGACGAGCAGGAAGAGCAGGAGCAGGACGCTCATCGCGGCACCGGAACCGAAGTTCCAGGTGATGAACGACGCGTTGTAGATGTGGAAGCTCAGCAGGTCCGCGGCGGGCGGCTGCGCGGTCGAGCCGAACAGCACGAACGGGGTGTTGAAGTCGTTGAACGTCCACAGGAACATCACGAGCACGAGCGTCACGTTGACCGGGCGCACCATCGGCAGCGTGATCGAGCGCCACTGGCGGAACGGCTTGGCACCGTCCACCGAAGCGGCCTCGTAGACGTCGTTGGGGACGGACTGCAGACCGGCCATGAGCATCAGGAACGCGAAGGGCCAGGTCTTCCAGATCGCCACGACGACGACGGCCACGAACGCGTTGTTGCCGATGAGCCAGAACGGGGCGTTGCCGCCGAACAGCCCGAGTTGGTCGACGAGCAGGTGGTTCAGGGCCCCGGAGTCCCGCTGGAACATGAACTTCCAGGTGATGACGCCGGCGTACATCGGCAGCGCGTAGGGCACGAGGAACAGGGTGCGGAAGAGCCCGCGTCCGGCGAACGGCTTCTGCAGCGCGACGGCTGCGGCCATGCCGAAGGTCCAGGAGAGCCCGACCACGAGGACCGTGAAGGCGCACGTGATGAGGAACGAGTTGAGGACCCCACGGCCGATCGCCTGGTCGAAGTCGACGACGACCTGGTAGTTCCGGAACCCGGCGAAGGGCGCGGCGCCCCAGTTCGCGATGAAGTACTTGGTGAGCTGGATGAACGAGATCCAGATGCCGGTGAGCATCGGGACGATGTGGATGAGCAGCTCGAACAGGATGGCCGGCGCGACGAGCGCGTAGGGCAGCCAGTGGGTCTTGCGCTTGCGACCTGGCGGACGGCCCGACATCGTCGGGGCCTTCGTGTGCGTCAGGTCGATGCGCTCCGAGTCGGGCAGGACCGTCGTGGACATCTGGTGGGGCCTTTCGGCAGGAGGGGCGTGCAGGTGCGGTCCGCGCGGGCCGTGGCAGCGGCCGGGAGGCGCGGGGTGCGTGGGGCGTCAGCCTCACGGCCGACGGGTGGTCGGCCCTGGAACGTCAGGGGCTGGAGGCCCGGGCGCGTCCGGCGGACGCGACCCGGGCCTCCAGGGTGGATCAACCGGCGGCCTGGGACACCTGGTCCTGGGCGGTCTGCAGCGCCGACTTGATGTCGGCTTCGGAGACCGTGGAACCGGTCGCGATCTTGGCGAACATGTCGTTCATCGCCTTGCCGACCGTGGACTCGAACTGGTCCTCGGCGGGCACCAGCGGGAGCGGCTTCGCCTTGTTGTTGTAGATGTCGAGGAACGTCTTCGTCTGCTCGTCCGTGACGGAGTCAGCAGCCTCGGCGAGCACCGGCAGGGCCGAGTACGGCTTGTCCAGCGTCGTCTGCGTGTCCATGCTCGTCATGTACTTGACGAACTTGAGCGCGCCGTCCTTGTTCTTCGTGTTCTTGAAGACCGACAGGTTGATGCCGGCCGGGAAGGACGCGATCTGCTCGCCGCCCTCGGGAGCCGGCAGCGCCACGACGCCGTACTCGGACGACTTCATGCCGAGGGACTCGATGGTCGCGTTCGCGTTGTTCTGGTTGAGGATGAACGCGGCCTTCTTCTTCGCGAAGTCCGTGGTCGACTGCGTCGCGTTGTCGTACTGCGCGTTCGACGGGTTGGCGACCTTCGCGTCCTGCATGAGGTCGAGGTAGCGCTTGATGCCGTCGACGTTGGCCTTCGAGGTGAAGGTCGGCTTGCCGTCCTTGTCGAACCACTCGCCACCGTTCTGCGCCGAGTTGATGAACGCGAAGTGCGAGTTCTCGGTGTACGAACCGCCCGCGAGGCTGAAGCCGTAGGTGTCACCCTTGGTCAGCTTCTCGGCGTCGGAGACCATCTCCTCCCACGTGGTGGGCGGGGTGATGCCGGCGTCCGACAGCATCTTCTTGTTGTAGTACAGGCCGTAGGCGAGACCGTAGAGCGGGACGCTCGTGACCGTCTTGTCGGGCGCGCCACCGGTGGACAGGGCGACCTTGCCGAACTTGTCCGCACCGCCGATCGCCTTCATCTCGGCGTCACCGAACTCCTGGAAGGCGCCGGTGGCCTGGAGCGAGGTCGCCCAGGTGTTGCCGATGTTGACGACGTCCGGGCCCTGGCCCGAGGTGACGGCGGTCTGGATCTTGTTCTGCAGGTCGTTCCAGCCGATGACCTGGAGGTCGACCTTGATCCCGGTCTCCTTGGTGAACTTCTTGAGGACGGGGGTCAGCACCTCCTTGTCGTTCTGCAGGGACGTGCCCTGGTTGGACGCCCAGTACGTGAGCGTCTTGGAGTCGCCGGAGTTGCCGGACGATCCGGAGGAGCAGGCTGCGAGGCCGGACACGGTGAGTGCGGCGGCCGCGGTGATGGCCAGTGCGCGGATGGCAGTGCGCATGACTCTCTACTTTCTCGTCGTTGAGATGGTGCAGGGGATGGTGCAGAGGTGGAGCTGGTGCTGCGGATGGTGCTGGTCGGGTGCTGCTGTGGGTTGCGGGCAGCGCCCTGGCGGTCAGGCCAGGGTGCGTTCCGCGGGGTCCCAGCCCTCGGGGAGGGTCGGGGAGGGCGACACGGTGCTCTCGACGAGCACCGCCTCGCCACGTTCTGCCGCCTCGGCGATGGAGACCATCACGTCGAGGACGTGGAAGGCGAGCGCACCGGGGACGCGGTTCTCGTCGCCGGCCCGCAGCGAGCGGGCCAGGTCGACCACGCCGGTGCCGCGCGAGTAGGTGGAGCCGACCGCGGGGATCGTCTCGGGCTCCTCGGAACCGAGGGCGTACAGCTCGGTGTCGCCGTCGAAGTTGTTCGGGTCGGGGAACACGACGGTGCCGGTCTCCCCCGCGATCTCGACGAAGCCGGTGCGGCCGCGGTCAGACTCGAACGAGAAGACGCTCTGCGCGCTCCCGCCGTTCTCGAACTCGATCAGCGCGGAGTGGTTCGTCGGGACGTCCACCGGGAACTCGGTGCCGGCCTTCGGACCGGAGCCGATGGTGCGCGTGGCGCGGGACTTCGACGCCGTCGCCGTGACCTTCTTCACCGGTCCGAACGTCTGGACGAGGGTGGTGATGTAGTACGGGCCGATGTCGAACAGCGGACCGGCACCGTACGCGAAGAGGAACTCCGGGCTCGGGTGCCACGACTCGGGGCCGGGGCTCTGGAAGAGCGTCAGGCCGTTCAGGGGCGTGCCGATGCGGCCGTCGCGGATCGTGCGGAGCGCGGTCTGCAGGCCGGCACCGAGGAACGTGTCCGGGGCGACGCTGACGGTCCTGCCCGCGGCGGCCGCGGCGTCGCGGAGTTCCGCGGCGCTGGCACGGTCGAGGGCGTAGGGCTTCTCGCCCCAGACGTGCTTGCCGGCGGCCAGGGCCTGCAGCGCGACCTCGACGTGGGCGGCCGGGATCGTCAGGTTCACGACGATCTCGATGTCGTCGTCGGCCAGGAGCTCCTCGACGGTGCCCGATCCGGGGACGCCCCACTTCTCGGCCTGGGCGGCGGCGCGCGGCAGGTCGATGTCGGCGATGAAGCGGACCGTCACGTCGGGGAAGACGGTGAGGTTCGACAGGTACTGGTCCGAGATGACCCCGGCACCGATGACACCGACGCCGACCGGGCCGGTGCGGGTGGTGCTGTCGGTCGCCGTTGCAGCGGCGGTCGTGGTGTCGGTCATGCGCGGGCCCCCTCGAGGAACGTGTAGGAGTCGGCGACGGCCTGGAAGACGTCACCCTCGTGGTCGTCGAGCTCGACGACGTGCAGTGCGTCGGGCGCCGCGGCGATGATGTCGCGGATCGGCATGACGCCGTTGCCGACGGCGACCTGCTGCTTGTCGTCGTGCGAGCCGTCGCCGTCCTTCACGTGCAGGAACTGCACCTTGTCGCCGTACTTGCGGATGACCGCGACCGGGTCGTCCCCGCCGACCTGCACCCAGTAGGTGTCGAGCTCGAGCACGACGTCGTCGGACAGGGCGTCGGCGAAGACCTCGTAGGCGCTGACGCCGTCGATGCGGTTCGAGAACTCGAACGCGTGGTTGTGGTACCCGAGCACCAGGCCGTGGTCGGCGGCGCGCGGGGCGAGGGCGCTGAGTTCGCGGGCGATCGCCTCGACGTCCTCGCGCGTGGTCCAGCGCGACTCGTCGATGTGGGGGTCGATGAGGGTCCCGAAGCCGAGGGTGGTGGAGGCGTGGAAGATCCGCTCGAGGTCCTGCTCGCCTGCGTCGAGCAGACGTGCGTGGCCGCTCGGGGCGGCGAGGCCGGCGTCGCGGAGGGCGGCGGCGAGTTCGTCGGCGTTGTCGACGAAGCCGAAGGCCTCGACGTTCGCGTAGCCGATGTCGGCGATGCGCTGCAGGGTGCCGGGCAGATCAGCACCGAGGGCATCGCGGACCGTGTAGAGCTGGACCGAGAGCGGTTGGGTCACCAGGGGTTCTCCTCGTCGAGATGGCGCGGTCGTCACTGACCGATCGTCACACTACGAGCACTTTTGTCGGCGGTCAAGCAGAAGTCCGAGGAATGTCGACGGACTTCATTGCGTGGCGCGAACGATGTGTGCTTCACTCCCCACATGGTCGACTTGAACCGGACGGCAGCGTCGCCTCCGGTCGGGACGAGCGAGCTCTTCCAGATCCTCCGCGACGGCGTGCCGCGCACCAGGGCTGAGCTCGCCGCACTGACAGGACTCGCACGCTCCACCATCGGCGTGCGCCTCGACTCCCTGATCGACATCGGGCTGGTCGGCGCCGTGGACACCGCCGTCTCCACCGGCGGCCGTCCGCCTGCCCAGGTGGCGCTGAAGCCCCGCGCCCGGCTCGTGATCGCTGCCGACCTCGGCGCCTCGCACGGTCGTGTCGCCGTCACCGACCTCGTCGCGGCTCCGCTCGCCACCCGCGAGGCCCGGATCGACATCGCCGCCGGTCCGGTGCCGACGCTGTCCTGGCTCGTCGAGACGATCGACGACCTGCTCGGCGAGGTCGGGCGGAGCCGGCAGGACGTGATCGCGATCGGCATCGGCGTGCCCGGACCGGTCGAGTTCTCCACCGGCCGCCCGGCGAACCCGCCGATCATGCCCGGCTGGGACGGCTTCGACGTGCCCTCGTGGCTCCGCCAGCACATCGCCGCCCACGTCCTGCTCGACAACGACGTCAACATCGCCGCCCTCGGTGAGCGCGAGCACGGCTGGCCGGACGTCGACCACCTGCTGTTCGTGAAGGTCGCCACCGGCATCGGGTCCGGCATCGTCTCCGAGGGCCGGCTGCAGCGCGGCGCCCAGGGCACCGCGGGTGACATCGGCCACGTGCGGGTCTCCCGCGCCGGCGACGTCCCCTGCCACTGCGGCAACACCGGCTGCCTGGAGGCCGTGGCCTCCGGTCCGGCCATCGCCCGCGCACTCCGCGCGAAGGGGCACGACGTGCACACGGGTGCGGACGTGATCGACCTGGTGAACCGGTCGGACCTCGACGCCATCTACGCCGTCCGACAGGCCGGTCGGGACATCGGCGAGGTCCTCGCGACCTGCATCTCGCTCATCAACCCGTCGGTCATCGCACTCGGCGGATCGATCACGCAGGCCGGTGAGCACCTGCTCGCCGGCGTCCGCGAGGTCGTCTACTCCCGCTCGATGCCCCTGGCCAGTGAGCACCTCGTCATCGTCCAGTCCCGCGCCGGGTCCCTCGCCGCGCTGCAGGGGGCCGCGGCCCTCGCCATCGGCTACGCCCTCTCCCCCGCCGGGGTCGACGAGCTCGTCGCCTTCGCCGAGGGGCGCGAACTGGTCTCCTGACGCTCACCCGCGGTCGCGTGAGCGCGTCGGTTTCGGTCTTGCCGGTGGTCGGGGGGACAATCGTCGGGTGACCATCGTGCAGCCCACCCTGTGGGGCGACCTGGACCCCGGTCTGGAGGAGCTGTCTGTCTCCGCCACGCCGGCTACGGTCCCGGGGCGCGACGCGTTCACCGCCCTGCGTGGCCACACCGAGCGCATCGTCGCGCACTCCTCGGACCGCGTCGCCTGGCTCCGCGCCCGCGCCATGGGCATCACCGCCACCGACGTCGCCCGACTGGCCTCGCTGCGCGCCGTCGAGGCCGTCGTCACCGAGAAGCGCTACGGCTCCCGGTTCTCCGGCAACGCGTTCACCGAGCACGGCAAGGACCGCGAACCGGTCATCGCCGCCTGGGTTGCCGCGACCCACGGCATCCAGCCCTCGGCGCACCTGTTCCACGCCGCCGCGAACCGCGCCCACCTCGCCACCCCGGACGGCGTCGGGGTCGACGAGTCGTCCCGCGTGGTGCTCGCCGAGATCAAGACCACAGGCAAGGCCTGGCGGAGCATCCCCCGGCACTACCTGCGGCAGATCTGGTGGCAGCAGTACGTGCTCGGCGCCGACCGCACCCTGTTCGTCTGGGAACGCCACGACGGGTTCGTGCCGGTCGCGGACGAGCCCGAGTGCCGCTGGGTCGACCGCGACGACGACCAGATCCGCGGGCTCGTCCAGCTCGCCGACCTGGTGCTCGACAAGCTCCGCGGCTTCCGCTCCGAGACCGTCGGCCGGACCTCCGCCGGCTAGACCTGCACCAGCCGCAGCCGACTCATCCCCACGACGAGGATGCCGAGCAGGGTGATCGAGACCGCGATCCCGACCACGTAGATCGCGACGACGCCGTAGCCCTGCGCCGGATCGAGGAACGGGTACGGCACCCACCCGTCGGTCGCGCCACGGACGAGCACCACGGTGGTCCAGACCGCCGGGTAGAGCAGGGACCACCACACGTGCCGGAGCAGCAGTCGTGCGCGGTCCGAGAACAGCAGCCAGTCGAGCACCGCGTACACCGGGATGATCTTGTGCACGATGTCGTTCGACCACGGCACCGAGGCCGACACGTTCGCGCCCGTGAGCAGCGTGTTGTACACGATGCCGGTCGTCGCGATGTACACCGTCGCGGCGCCACGGAGCACCGAGACGGCGAGGTCCGCCCGCTTGCGACGGGCTGCGACCACGAGCGTCACCGCGAGGGCCACGGCGACGATCAGGTTCGACTGGATCGTGAAGTAGCCGAAGAAGTTCCAGAACGAGTACGTCGGGGTCTGCGAGCTCTCGAGCCACTGCGCCACGACCGCGACGACGATGGCGATGACGGCGATCAGTCGGAGCGAGTTCACGAGGGTGCGCACGGCTCCACGGTATCGGGACACGGCGACGACGTGCAGGAAGGGCCCGCACCGTTGCCGGTGCGGGCCCTTCCTCGAGTCACTCGACTCAGATGCTGTTGACGTCCAGCGGGATGGCACTGGGATGACGCAGTGCCGAAGGTCGTCAGATGCTGTTGACGTCCAGCGGGATGCCGGGGCCGAAGGTCGTCGAGACGGCGCCCTTCATGACGTACCGGCCCTTCGAGGACGACGGCTTGAGGCGGTTGATCTCCTCGAGCGCGGTCGAGATGTTCTCGTCGAGCTGCTCCGGCGTGAACGAGGCCTTGCCGACGACGAAGTGCACGTTGGCGTGCTTGTCGACACGGAACTCGATCTTGCCGCCCTTGATGTCGTTGACGGCCTGCGCCACGTTCGGGGTGACGGTGCCGGTCTTCGGGTTCGGCATGAGGCCACGCGGGCCGAGCACCTTGCCGAGACGACCGACCTTGCCCATGAGCTCCGGGGTCGAGACGGCGGAGTCGAACGAGGTGTAGCCCTCGGCCACCTTCGCGATGAGCTCGTCGCCACCGACCTCGTCGGCGCCGGCGGCGATGGCGGCCTCAGCAGCCGCACCCGTCGCGAAGACGATGACGCGGGCGGTCTTGCCCGTGCCGTGCGGCAGGATGACCGTGCCACGGACCATCTGGTCGGCCTTGCGGGGGTCGACGCCGAGCTTCAGCGCGACCTCGACCGTGGAGTCGGTCTTCGAGGAACCGGTCTCCTTGGCCAGGGCGACGGCCTCGGTCGGGGTGTAGAACTTGTCGGCCTCGATCTTCGCGGCCGCGGCCTGGTAGGCCTTGGACTTCTTCGCCATGGTGGTCTCCTTGCGAGATACGTGGTTGGCGAGCCGGCGAGGCTCTCCCACGGAAAGGTGTCTGGTGGTGGGCCGGAGCCCGATCGGTGCTTAGGCCTCGACCGTGATGCCCATCGAGCGTGCGGTGCCGGCGATGATCTTCGCGGCCTGCTCGATGTCGTTGGCGTTCAGGTCGGCCTGCTTGGTCTCGGCGATCTGACGGACCTGGTCCATCGAGATCTTCGCGACCTTGACCGTGTGCGGGGTCGAGGACCCCTTCTGCACACCAGCAGCCTTCTTGATGAGCTCGGCGGCCGGCGGGGTCTTCAGGACGAACGTGAACGAACGGTCCTCGTAGACGGTGATCTCGACCGGCACGACGTTGCCACGCTGCGACTCGGTCGCCGCGTTGTACGCCTTGCAGAACTCCATGATGTTGACGCCGTGCTGACCGAGCGCCGGACCGATCGGGGGGGCCGGGTTGGCGGCTCCCGCGTTGATCTGCAGCTTGATCAGGCCCGTGACCTTCTTCTTCGGTGCCATGACTTGTCTTCCTCCTGGAATCGAACACACGGGGATCCGTGCACTCTCCCGCTGGTCCGGCCGTTCCGGACAGCGGTGAAGGCCCGCTCGCACGAGGCGCGCGGGCCCAAACCCGTTCAGTGTAGTCGATCTCGGTGACCGCTACAGCTGGGTGGTCGCTAGAGCTTGGTGACCTGGTCGAAGCTGAGCTCGACCGGGGTCTCGCGCTCGAACAGCGAGACGAGGACGGTGAGCTTGCCGCTCTCCGGCTTGATCTCGGAGATCGAACCCGGCAGGCCCGCGAACGAGCCTTCCTTGATGGTGATCGTCTCGCCGATCTCGAAGTCGACCTCGGCTGCGGGCTGTGCCTGCAGGCCGCTGCCCTTCGCGCCGCCCTTGGTCGGGGCGGCCTCGGCGACCTGCACCAGGGACTTGAGCATGCCGAACGCCTCGTCGAAACGGAGCGGCGTCGGGTTGTGCGCGTTGCCGACGAAGCCGGTGACACCCGGGGTGTGCCGGACGACGGACCACGAGTCCTCGTTGAGGTCCATGCGGACGAGCACGTACGAGGGGATCCGGACGCGGGTGACCAGCTTGCGCTGCCCGTTCTTGATCTCGACGACGTCCTCCATCGGGACCTCGACCTGGTAGATGTAGTCCTCCATCGACATCGAGACCATGCGGTTCTCGATGTTCGACTTCACGCGGCGCTCGAAGCCCGCGTAGGAGTGGATGACGTACCACTTGCCCGGCTTCATCCGCAGCTCGGCCTTGAAGGCCTCGTACGGGTCGACCTCGGCAGGCTCGTCGTCCTCGTCGTCGAGTGCCTCGTCGGCGGCGAGCGTCTCGTTCGCCTCGGCGGCGGTCTCGGACTCGAGCTCGACTTCTTCCTCGTCCTCGACGGCCTCGACGGCGGCCTCGGCCTCGTCGGTGGAGTCGATCTCGAGGGCGTCGTCCACGACGGCGTCTGCCTCGGGGTCACGGGCTTCCTGCAGGGCCGTCAGTGCTTCGTCGAGGCCGGCGTCGACGGTGCCGTCGTCGGGCTCGGAGCTGAGGCCGAGGGACTCGTCGTCGTCGCCCTCGATCGAGATCGCACGCTCTTCAGCGGACTCGACGGAGCGTCCTTCGCCGGTCTCGACGTCGCCTTCCTGGTTCTCCTCGACCTCGGAGGACTGCTCGGCAGCCGTCGCGAGGTCGATGTCATCGCGGGAGTTGTCAGACACAGTCGATTCTTTCCGTTCGGTGGTTCGGGTCGGGGTGGCGTTCGTTCATGGTCACGAGCGACGCCGTCACGATCGACGCCGTCTCGGGCGACCGTACTCCTCGGAACGACCGCACACGGCAGTCGACGTCGGGGTCAGGCCGTGGGCCCGTTGCCGAAGACGTACCCGACGCCGAGACCGAACACGAAGTCGAGGATCGACACCAGGATCATCATGACGACGACGAACACGAGCACGACGCCCGTGTAGCTGAAAAGTTCCTTGCGGGTCGGCGTCACGACCTTGCGCAGTTCGCCGATCACCTGGCGGATGAAGAGCACGATGGCAGCGATGGGACCGCGGCGCTCGGCCCGGTCCTGCTTCGCCTTGGCGACGACGTCGTCCGCCGTCGTCTCCATGTCTTTGCTCGCCAACTTCTACCCTTCCAGAGTTGCAGGGCGGACAGGACTCGAACCTGCAACCTGCGGTTTTGGAGACCGCTGCTCTACCAATTGAGCCACCGCCCTTCGCAACACGGTTCGTCACCGATCCGCGTTCCGGTGGACGAGTCTACGGGAGTCCGTCACACGGTGTCCACTTGGCCCCGTCCACGGCGTGCCGCGCCGGTAGGCTGGGCCCGTGAGCACCGCAGCCCCAGGCCCCGAGTCCACCGCCCACGTGTCCGTCGACACCCTCGCCACCGCGCCGACCGATCGTCCGCGCATCGCGTCCCGCATCGCGGCCATCGCCGAGTCCGCGACGCTCAAGGTCGACGCGAAGGCCAAGGCGCTCAAGGCCGCCGGCCGTCCGGTGATCTCGTTCGCCGCCGGCGAGCCCGACTTCGCGACCCCGCAGCACGTGGTCGACGCGGCCGTCGCTGCCGCGCAGGACCCGAAGAACCACCGCTACACGCCCGCGACCGGCCTGCCCGAACTGAAGCAGGCCATCGCCGACAAGACCGCCCGGGTGTCCGGTGTCACCGTCGAGCCGTCGCAGGTCATCGTCACCAACGGTGGCAAGCAGGCGGTCTACCAGGCGTTCCAGACCATCGTCGACGCCGGTGACGAGGTCCTGCTGCCCGCGCCGTACTGGACCACGTACCCCGAGGCCATCCGGCTGGCCGGCGGCGAGCCCGTCGAGGTCTTCGCCGGCAGCGACCAGGATTACCTGGTGACGGTCGAGCAGCTCGAGGCCGCCCGCACCCCGGCGACCAAGGCGCTGCTGTTCTGCTCGCCGTCGAACCCCACGGGCGCCGTGTACTCCGCCGAGCAGACCCGGGCCATCGGCGAGTGGGCGCTCGAGCACGGCATCTGGGTGATCAGCGACGAGATCTACCAGGACCTGGTCTACGACGGCGTCCGTTTCGCCGGCATCCTGGCCGAGGTCCCCGCCCTCGCCGACACCACGATCCTGGTGAACGGCGTCGCGAAGACCTACGCGATGACCGGCTGGCGCGTCGGGTGGTCCATCGGCCCGGCCGACGCCGTCAAGGCCGCATCGAACCTGCAGTCGCACCTGTCG
The DNA here is from genome assembly GCF_025677645.1 of Curtobacterium poinsettiae. NCBI lineage: Bacteria > Bacillati > Actinomycetota > Actinomycetes > Micrococcales > Microbacteriaceae > Curtobacterium > Curtobacterium flaccumfaciens. The sequence continues at coordinate 3,103,995 of NZ_CP106879.1, forward strand.
TCGAACGTCTCGAACGTGTCGCAGCGCGCAGCGATCGCCGCCCTCACCGGTCCGCAGGAGCCCGTCGCCGCCATGCGCGAGGCCTTCGACCGCCGCCGGAAGGCCATCGTGGACGGCCTCAACGCGATCCCGGGCTTCCGCACGCCGACCCCGCAGGGCGCCTTCTACGTCTACCCGGACGTCACCGCACTGCTCGGTCGCGAATGGGCCGGCACCACCCCGACGACCACGCTCGAACTGGCCGACCTGATCCTCGAGCACGCCGAGGTCGCGGTCGTGCCGGGTGAGGCCTTCGGCCCCTCCGGCTACCTGCGCCTGTCGTACGCGCTCGGCGACGACGACATCGCCGAGGGCGTCGCCCGGCTGGCGGAGTTCTTCGCGTAGACGCTGCGCACGCGACACCCTGTGGAACACAGAACGGGCCGCCTCGTCGAGGTGGCCCGTTCTGCGTTCCGGGAGGCCCGTGGTGCGTCGTGCTCGTCCGTCCCGTCGTGCGGACGATCAGCCGAGCAGGTCCCCCACCACGACGGGTTCCGGGACGAGCGAGACACCGAAGCGGTTCAGGACGGTCACCTGCACGAACCGTGCGAGCTCGGCCACCTGCGCCGCCGTCGCGCCGCCGCGGTTCGTGAGTGCGAGGGTGTGCTTGGACGAGATCGCCGCGCGGGAACCCGGCACCGCGTACCCGCGGTGGACGCCGGCGTGCTCGATGAGCCACGCGGCACTGAGCTTGACGTCGTCGCCCGCGGGCCAGCGGGGCGCGTCCGCCGGCAGGGTCTCGGCGAACGCCGGCGAGACGATCGGGTTCGTGAAGAACGACCCGGCGCTCCAGGTGTCGTGGTCGTCCGCCTCGAGCACCATGCCCTTCGAGCCGCGCAGCCGTAGGACCTCGTCGCGGACGGTCGTGGGCGGCACGAGCGCACCGAGCTCGACCCCGAGCGAACCGGCGAGCTGCGCGTACCGCACGGGCACACCGTGCTCGCCCGCGAGCCCGAGTCGGAACTCGACCGTCAGCACGACACCGCGCCGACCGTGCTTGAGGGTCGACGAGCGGTAGCCGAGCGCCAGCTCGGCTGCCGGGACCCACGCGCGCTCCCCCGTGGCGGCATCGAGGAACTCGACGCGGGTGAGCACGTCGGCGAGTTCGACCCCGTAGGCGCCGATGTTCTGCACCGGGGACGCACCGACCGTGCCCGGGATGCCGCTGAGGGCCTCCAGGCCGGTCCAGCCGTTCGCGACGGTCGTGGCGACGAACGGGTCCCACGGCTCCCCCGCGGCGACGCGGACGGTGACGCCGTCGGCGTCGCGGTCGGCTCCGACGCCCGTCGTCCGGACCAGCACGACGGTGCCGTCGAAGCCCTGGTCGGCGACCAGCAGGTTGCTGCCGCCGCCGAGGACGAGCCACTCGTGGTCGTCGAAGGCGTCGAGCGCGTGGGCGACGAGTTCGTCGGTCGTCGTGGCCGTGAGCAGCCGGGTGGCGGCCCCGCCGACGCGGAGCGTCGTCAGGTCGGCCAGCACCGGCTCGGACACGGTCAGCGGAACACCACCGTGACCTGCGCCTTGCCGAGCACGGTCTGCCCGGCGGCGGTCACGGTGAGGTCGATGCGCTTCGGCCGACCGTCCTCGTCGACGGTGCCGACCTTCGCGACGATGCCGACGGTGGCACCCTGCTCCGGGTCCACGACGACGGGACGCGTGAAGCGGACGCCGTAGCCCGCGACCCAGCCGCGGTCGCCGAGCCACTCGGCGACCGGCTGCACGGCGATGCCCATCGTGAGCATGCCGTGGGCGAGCACACCCGGCAGGCCGACCGAAGCGGCCACGTCGTCGCGGTAGTGGATGGGGTTGAAGTCTCCCGAGGCGCCGGCGTACCGGACGAGCGAGTCACGCGTGATGTGCACGTCACGCTCGGCGACGACGGTGCCGACCTCGAGCGCGGTGGCGGGTGCGGCGGTCATGCGTCGTCTCCTCGGACCACGAGGGTGGAGGTCGCCGTGACGACGTGCTCCCCCTCGGCGTCGTTCATGGTGCTCTGGGCGGTGACCATCGCGTTGCTGCCGAGGGTCTTCACACTGGTGACCGTCAGGGTCGCGGTGAGCTCGTCGCCGGCGACGATCGGCCGGTCGTAGGTGAAGGACTGCTCGCCGTGCACCACGCGGGAGAAGTCGATGCCGGCGTCGGGCTCGTTCAGGAGCTGCGCGAGCGTGGCCTCCTGCACGACGACGGCGAACGTCGGGGGTGCGACCACGTCGGCGTACCCGGCGGCACGTGCGGCGTCCGGATCATGGTGGACGGGATTGGTCGCGAAGACCGCACGCGAGAACTCGCGCACCTTCTCGCGGCCGACCAGGTAGGGCTGGGCCGGCGGGAACGTCCTGCCGACGAGCTCGGGGTTCACTGACACCACGGCAGTGTACCGACGCCCGCCCGGGGGCCTGTGATCCATGAGCACGCATCAGCTAGACTGTCTGAGACCGATTCGGGGGAATCGGGGCGTGCCGTGCGGCACGGGTTCGTTCGGGACGGGGAGGGCCGATGGACACCACGACGGAGTTCGCCGTGCACACGGGAGACCGGTGCACCGCCATGGAGGTCGCGGCCGCTGCGCTGCGCCGCACGGGCCACCACGTCGAGTCGACGGGTGGCACGCTGACCGTGACGGCGGGCAGCCGGACGCTCACGATCCTCCTCGGTGCGCTCGTCCAGCCGGCCCGGGAGTACCGCCGCTACGAGCTGTCGACCGTCGTGGACGGCGCCACCACCACGATCACCCTGTGTCGGGCCGGGCACGGCACGGCCGTGTCCGGCGGCAGCATCGGCGCGAACCGTCGTCGCGCCGCCTGGCAGCAGGTCACCGCCGCGGTCGAGGACGCGTTCCGTGCGGCCGGGGTGCTCGCGACGCGGACGAACACCGGCTCCCACCGCACGCAGTAGGCGGCCGGACGGCCTCCGGCGGGTCGCCGCGCGGCGCACCGTCACGGGAGCGGTCACCGAGGACCCGGCGAGCCATCTAGGTTGGGCCAGGGGCACCGGAGAGGAACCGCCATGAGCATGGAGAGCGCAGCCTGGAGCTCGCTGTACAAGATCTCGTCCGCGCAGGGCGGCAAGCACGGGTTCTCCCGCGCGTCCGTCCGGCGGATCCTGACGTTCGCGGTGCCGTACCGGGCGAAGCTGCTGGTCTTCATCGGTCTGTCCGTCGTCGGAGCCTTCCTCGCGGTCGCGACGCCGGTCCTCGCCGGTCGGGTGGTCGACGTCATCGTCGCCCGTGGTGAGGTCGCGACGATCGTCCGGTTGGCCGTGGTCATCGCCCTGGTGGCCGTGGCCGACGCCGCCGTGTCACTGACCACCCGCTGGTACTCGGCGCGGATCGGCGAGGGCGTGATCCTGGACCTCCGCACCGCCGTCTTCGACCACGTGCAGAAGATGCCCATCGCGTTCTTCACCCGCACCCGGACCGGTGCGCTCGTGAGCCGCCTGAACAACGACGTGATCGGCGCCCAACAGGCCTTCAGCGGCACGCTGTCCGGCGTGGTCACGAACCTCGTGGCGCTGGTCCTCACGCTGATCGTCATGCTCAGCACCTCGTGGCTCGTGACGGTCCTCGCCGTCGTCATGCTCCCGCTCTTCCTGGTCCCCGCCCGCCGGATGGGCAGCCGCCTCGCCGCCCTTCGTCGCGAGGCCGCCGACCACAACTCAGCGATGAGCACCCAGATGACCGAGCGCTTCTCGGCACCCGGCGCCACCCTCGTCAAGCTGTTCGGCCGACCCGACGAAGAGGCCGAGGAGTTCCGCGTCCGCGCTGCCCGTGTGCGCGACATCGGGGTCCGGACCGCGATGCTGCAGTTCGTCTTCTTCACCGCGCTGATGCTCGTCTCCGCGCTCGCCCTCGCGCTGGTCTACGGGCTCGGCGGCTTCCTCGCGCTCGCCGGCCGCCTGGACACCGGCGAGGTGGTCACCCTGGCGCTCCTGCTCACCCGGCTGTACGCCCCGCTGACGAGCCTGGCGAACGCCCGGGTCGAGATCATGAGCGCCGTGGTCAGCTTCGAGCGCGTCTTCGAGGTGCTCGACCTCGAACCACTCATCCAGGAGCAGCCCGACGCGGTCACCATCGCCGACGGGCCGGTCTCCGTCGAGTTCGACGACGTCCGGTTCGCCTACCCGTCCGCCGACAAGGTGTCCCTCGCCTCGCTCGAGGAGGTCGCCACGCTCGACACCCGCGGCGGCGAGGAGGTACTGCACGGCCTGTCCTTCCGGATCGAGCCGGGGCAGACCGTCGCCCTGGTCGGCTCGTCCGGAGCCGGCAAGTCCACGGTCGCGCAGCTGCTCGCACGCCTGTACGACGTCGACAGCGGCGCCGTGCGCCTGGCCGGGACGGACGTCCGTGACGTCACGTTTGCCTCGATGCGCCACACCCTCGGCATGGTGACGCAGGACGGTCACCTGTTCCACGAGACCATCCGTTCCAACCTGCGGTTCGCCCGGCCCGAGGCGTCCGACGACGAGGTGTGGGACGCCGTCCGCCGTGCGCGGCTCGAGCCGCTCATCCGGTCCCTCCCCGACCAGCTGGACACCATGGTGGGCGAACGCGGCTACCGGCTGTCCGGGGGCGAGCGCCAGCGGATGACGATCGCCCGGCTCCTGCTCGCCCAGCCGCGCGTCGTCATCCTCGACGAGGCGACGGCGGCACTCGACTCGACGTCCGAGGCAGCGGTGCAGGCTGCGCTCGGCGAGGCGCTCGAGGGACGGACGGCGATGGTGATCGCGCACCGGCTCTCCACGATCCGCAGCGCGGACGTCATCCTCGTGGTCGAGGACGGCTCGATCGTGGAGCGCGGCACGCACGACGAACTGCTGGCCGCGGGTGGCCGGTACGAGGAACTGCACCGCACCCAGTTCGCCGCGCAGGAGAACGTCGCGACCGGTGTGCAGGCGGCGGACTGAACGCGCGGCGGGTCGGGAGCGGCAACAGAGAAGGCCCCCTGACCCAGGGGATCCTGGACGAGAGGGCCTTGCGTGTAGCGAGGGCGGGACTTGAACCCGCGACCCCACGATTATGAGTCGTGTGCTCTAACCAACTGAGCTACCCCGCCAGAGATCCGGAGCGGCACGCGCACCGGGTCGGAGCCCCGAGTCAGGATTGAACTGACGACCCCCTCCTTACCATGGAGGTGCTCTACCACTGAGCTATCGGGGCGATGTGCCGCGAACGGCACCACACGAGGATAGCAGACCTCCGACGCTGCTCCGGAACCGGACGAGACGCCCGGGCGTGCCGCGTCGTGGGCCGCTAGTTCGCGTTGGTCTTGAGCCACGCCAGCGGGTCCACCGGGACCCCGTCGACGTGCACCTCGAGGTGCAGGTGCGGACCCGTGGAGTTGCCCGTGCTGCCGACGAGACCGAGGATGTCGCCGACCTCGACGTGCTGACCGGTGACCACCTTGAAGGAGTTGTCCTCCATGTGGCCGTAGACGCTGACGAACTGCTTGCCGTCGACGTCGTGCTCGACCCAGACGTCGTTGCCGAAGCCGCCGTCGTTCGCCTGCACCTTGATCACGGTGCCGGCGGCGATGACGCCGATCGGGGTGCCCTCGCCCGGGGCGAAGTCGACGCCCATGTGGTTCGTCGAGCAGAACGAGCACCCGGCGACCTGGCGTCCACCGAAGCCCGAGGTGATCGGGACACCGGTCAGGAACGGCCACTGGATCGTGCCGGTCGGGTCGTTCGTGAAGCTGGAGGAGTCGACGTTCGCGTACTGGGTGGCGTCGGACACCGTGTACTGGTCACGGGCGGTCGATCCGTCGGCCGAGGCACCGACCTGCATGGACTGGGTGGCGCCGTCGACGGTGGCACGGGCCGCTGTCGAGCCGGAGGCCGGGACCCAGAGCGCCTGCGCCGGCAGTGAGGTCGAGACGACGAGGCCTGCGGCGAAGAGCAGTGCGCCGACCGCGGTCACACGGGAAGCAGCACGGCCGAAGGACGCGCCCTGCTTCGGCGACGGCGCTGCTGCGGGGGTCGTGGCAGCGGTGGACCGGATGTGACGGGTCGCGCGGTCGACCGGGGTCTTCGTGGCCGGACGGCTGCTGCGACGACGCGACGCGGGGACCTGCCCGGCGACCCGACGCGGCTGCGACACCGAGGGAGCGGGAGTCACCGGCTGGGCCTGCACGTCGGGCGAAGTGGGGGCCGGCGGCGTGGTGATGCGGGAGGCCGGGCGCGCGGGCGAGGCCGGTGCGAGGTCGATCGGCGACACGGGGGCCGCGGGGGTTCCCGGCGTTGCCGCCCCGATCACGTCGTCGAAGCTCGGATCCGTCGAGCCCTGTCCCTCGCGCACCACGACCATGCCCTTCGCCGCTGCTCGTTCTGCCTCGATCCGAGCGCGTCGGGTCAGGTGGACGACCGGGGTGGCGGCGTCGACGGAACCGTCGGTGGGAGCGGACGACAGAGGAGTACGGAGCATGCGTGCGGTGGCGATCCTGATCGGGGAAGGGCTCGCTGGATGGTAACGAGCAGATAACGGGACCTGAGCACGCTAGCAAACGTCGTTGCACGTCGCCAGTCGTGGTCGCGTCCACCCGGCACCCCCAGACCTGGGGCCCGGCGCGTCGTCAGGCCCGCACGGCTCCGAGCGCACCCGCCTCGAGCCCACGAACCAGGGCCTCGAGCTCGTCGACGACCGCCGGGCTCGCGAACAGGAAGGAGCGGGTCCCTCCGGCCTCCCAGATGCGGATCGCCGCGCCGGCCTCCTGCGCGACGAGGGCTCCACCGGCCATGTCCCACGGGTTGATCCCGCGCTCGTAGTACGCGTCCACGACGCCCGCCCCGACGGCGCAGCAGTCGAGCGACGCCGCTCCCCCACGGCGGATGTCCCGCACCTCGCCGATGAGTCCGGCGAGCACCGCGATCTGCTCCCGGCGACGGTCGGCCGTGTACCCGAACCCGGTGGCGACGAGCGTCTCGGCGAGCGACCCGGGCGTGGCGACGGACAACGGCTCCCCGTCACGCGTCGCTCCCTGGCCGACGGCCGCGCGGAAGACGGCGCCCGTCGCCGGCGCCACGACGACACCCGCGATCGGTTCCCAGGTCGTCGGGTCGGGTGCCCCGCGCACCACACCGATGCTCACGCCGTACTCGGCGCTGCCGTACAGGTAGTTGACGGTGCCGTCGATCGGGTCCACGACCCAGGTGATGCCCGAGGCGCCGGAGGCCGAGCCGGACTCCTCGCCGTGGAAGGCGTCGTCGGGGCGAGCCTCGGCGATGCGGGCGCGGATGAGCGCCTCGACCTCGCGGTCGGCGGCCGTGACCACGTCGACGATGCTCGACTTCCGGTCCGCGACCTCGACCCCCTCGGCGCGGCGCCGTGCAGCCAGCGCCGCTGCGTCACGGGCGATCGACTCGGCGAGGTCGGCGAACTGGGACGGTGTGGGATCGGATGCCATGCACCCATCCTCCCGGAAACACCATCGGCCCCGTCCGCAGTGGACGGGGCCGATCAGATGGTGGCAAGTGAGGGATTCGAACCCCCGAAGGCTACGCCGGCTGATTTACAGTCAGATCCCTTTGGCCGCTTGGGTAACTTGCCATGCGCACCCAGCCGGTGTGATCACCAACCGAAGGCGCGCACAAAAGCATAGCGGATGGCTGACGGTGGTCGTGACCATCGGCCCTGGACGCGACCACGCGCCCACCAGGGCCCGCGCTCGGGGGCCGAACCGGGCCTCCCTCCCCGTCGGCACGGCCCGGACGCCGCTGGCGCGTCGCCCGGGAACCGGCGACGGGGGCCCACCGCCGTTAGGCTGTTCTGCATGGCAGACAGTTCCTTCGACGTGGTGAGCAAGGTCGACAAGATGGAGGCGGAGAACGCCCTCAACCAAGCGGCCAAGGAGATCGAGCAGCGGTACGACTTCAAGGGTGCCGACGCCTCGGTCGCGTTCAGCGGCGAGGACGTCCTCATCAAGGCGAACTCGGAAGAGCGGGCCAAGGCGGTCCTCGACGTGCTGCAGAGCAAGGTGATCAAGCGGAACATCAGTCTGAAGAGCCTCGACGCCGGTGACCCGTACCCCTCGGGCAAGGAGTACCGCATCGAGGTGAAGTTCAAGAACGGCATCGAGCAGGACGTGGCGAAGAAGATCGGGGCCTTCCTGCGCGCCAACGCCCCGAAGTCGGTGAAGAGCCAGATCCAGGGCGACGAGCTCCGCGTCTCGTCGAAGAGCCGTGACGACCTGCAGAACACGATCCAGCTCCTCAAGGGTGAAGAGTTCGACGTCCCGCTGCAGTTCATCAACTTCCGCTGACCCGCGGCGCCTGCGACCGACACCCGACACCGGCACCCCGTGGAGCACTGGCTCAGCGTCGTCATCACCGTCCTGCTCGTCCTGCTGGACCTGGCGATCCGCGTCTTCTCGATCATCTACGTCCCGATCAACCGGAAGCCGCAGACCGCGACGGCGTGGCTGCTCGCGATCTTCCTCATCCCCTACATCGGCTTCATCGTCTTCCTGGTCATCGGGTCGACGAAGCTCCCCCGCGCCCGTCGCGAGAAGCAGACCGAGATCAACGCGTACATCCTCGAGCAGACGGAGGGCATCGAGCGGGTCCGCCGTGACCACCCGTGGCCCGCGTGGCTCGAGAGCGTCACGCGGCTGAACCGCGAGCTCGGCGCGATGCCGTTGGTCGGCGGCAACTCCGCGGAGCTCTACCCCGACTCCGAGGAGTCCATCGCCGAGATGACCCGCGCGATCGACCAGTCCCGACGGTTCGTGCACGTCGAGTTCTACATCGCGACGCTCGACGACACCACACGCCCGTTCTTCGAGGCGCTCGAGCGGGCGCAGGCCCGAGGGGTCACGGTGCGGTTCCTGCTCGACCACTGGGCCAGCCGTGGTTACCCGGGCTACAAGGACACGTTGGCGTTCATGGACCAGGCGGGCATCGAGTGGCACCTGATGCTGCCGCTCCTGCCGCTCCAGGGGAAGTTCCAGCGCCCCGACCTCCGCAACCACCGGAAGATCATGGTGATCGACGGCTCGGTCGCGTTCACCGGCTCGCAGAACCTGATCGACGCGTCGTACGACATCAAGTCCCACGTCGAGAAGGGCATGGTCTACAAGGACCTGTTCGCCCGGTTCGAGGGGCCGGTCGTCGCGGGGCTCAACGCCCTGTTCGTCACCGACTGGTACAGCGAGACCGACGAACTGCTGCTGCGCGAGAGCGATCCCGTCCAGCGGGCCGACCGCGGCGACGCGCTCGACTGCCAGGTGGTGCCGTCCGGGCCCGGGTTCGACGGCGAGAACAACCTGCGCTTGTTCAACGCGCTGCTCTACTCGGCGCAGCAGAAGGTCTCGATCACGTCGCCGTACTTCGTGCCGGACGACTCGATGCTCTACGCCATCACCACGACGGCGCAGCGCGGGGTCGACGTCGAGCTGTTCGTCGGCGAGATGGGCGACCACGCGATGACGTGGCACGCACAGCGCTCCTACTACGAGGAGCTCCTGCGTGCCGGCGTGCGGATCTGGCTGTACCGGGCGCCGACGATCCTGCACGCCAAGCACTTCACGATCGACGACGAGGTGTCGGTGATCGGCTCGAGCAACATGGACATGCGGTCGTTCAGCCTGAACCTCGAGGTGTCCGTGATGGTGCGCGGGCACCGCTTCGTCGACGCCCTGCGCGAGGTGCAGGACGCCTACAAGGAGCACAGCTTCGAACTCACGCTCGACGAGTGGATCGACCGTCCGCGCCGGTCCAAGGTGCTCGACAACGCCGCGCGGCTCACGGCGGCGCTGCAGTAGCCGTCTGGAGGCCCGGTGCGGGTCCGCCCCGCACGGTGCGCTGTCCGCCACCCGGTGCGACGTTGACCGCACGGTGCGTCGCCACGACGGGGCACGCAGCGGGCAAGCCCGCCCCGGACGGACAACCCTGCACCGTGCGGCTCCAGCACCGGCAGGACGCTCAGCGCATCGGGACGAGGGATGCCAGGGCCCCGACCATCCGCTCGAGCGGGCCGCGGCCGAGGAACCGCCGCCACAGCATCGCGAAGACCACCGAGCCGAAGGCGAACCAGCCCCAGGCCTCGGCCGACTCGGGGTAGGTCGGCAGCATCGCGATGACCACGAGGTGCCCCGAGTACACCGTCAGCGGCATCGAGCCGACGGCGGCCAAGGGGAATGCGATCCGCTCGGCGACAGGCCCGCGGCCGTCGAACACGAGCAGGCAGAGGGCGATCACCGCGACCGCGACCCCGGCTGTGCCCACCACGTCGACGACCGACGACGAGTGGTCACGCGGGGACAGGAACAGCTGTGCGAGGGCCTGGCCGGGGCTCGAGGCCTCGCCCGCGTACGGGACCCCGGGAAATGCCAGGGCCGCGTCGTCCGGCAGCGGGGCGAGGACCGACCCGGCGACGTACGCGGTGGCAGCGACCAGTGCGCCGGACACGAGGATCAGGACATGCCGGCCACGGTCCTCCAGCCCGACCCGGGCGACCGCGAGCCCCACCAGGACGTACGCCAGGAAGGTGACCACGGGGTAGACCAGGCCGAGCTGCACGCCGACCATGCCGGCGTCGGCGTAGGCCGGCGCGATCGTCAGCGCGGCGAGCGGCGACAGCACCGCGCAGAGCACGGCGATGCCGAGCAGCGCCCCCGGTCGGACGCGGAGCACCGGGACCACCAGCAGGAACAGCACCCCGTAGGTCGGCAGGATCACGTACACAGGGGTGTCGAGCGCCATCAGGGCGAACCCGATGACGACGACCACCGCGGCACGGATCGCGAGCCGGGCTCGGATGCGGCCGATGGTGGGCGGGCCGGGCGGCTCGGTCCGTCCGCTGGTCAGGCCGATCGAGACGCCGGCCAGGACCGCGAACAGCGTGGACGGGCGCCCGTGGGCGACGGCGGTCCAGGTGGCGGGGTCGGACCAGTCGAGCTGCTCCGCGATGCCGCCGATGTGGGCGGCCATCATGCCGAGCAGCGCGACCGCACGGGCCACGTCGACGCCCTGCAGCCGCATCCCCGACGCGGACGCGCCCCGCACCGCTGTGGGCGGGACGGGGCGCGTGTTGGTCATGGCGTCGTCAGCTCGTCGGGGTGTCGACGCGTCCGAGCGAGACGTCGATCATCTCGTCGCGCGGCACCACCTTGATGCGTTCGCGCCCGTCGACCGCACCGAGCGCCTGCTCGTGGGTGTCGAGGTGGTGCCAGCCCTCGAGGTCGGTGTACTCGACACCGCGCTCCCGGAGCAGGGCCGGGATCGCCTCGTCGGACGGGTCCTCCGGGGTCCACCAGCTCGCCTGGTCGTTGACGATGTGCTGCACGGTCTCCATGGCGTCGGACTTCGTGTGCCCGATGAGCCCGACCGGACCGCGCTTGATCCACCCGGTGGCGTACACCCCGGGGATCTGCTGGTTGTCGTCGTCGAGGACCTGGCCCTCGTGGTTCGGGATGACACCGTGCCGCTCGTCGAACGGCACACCGGGCAGCGGGGAGCCGAAGTACCCGACCGCGCGGTACGCGGCCTGGATCGGGACCTCGCGGATCTCGCCGGTGCCCTCCACGCCGCCCTCGCCGTTCGGGCGGGTGCGCTCGTAGCGGATGGCGGTGAGCTTGCCCTGCTCGTCGCCGACGAACTCGATCGGCTTCGCGTAGAAGTGCAGGTGGAGCCGACGGCTGGCCTGGCCGACCTCGCGCGTGCGCCACTGCTCGAGGACGCGGTTGATCACCATCACCTGCTTGTTCGTCGCGATCGCGGTCCTCGAGGCCTCGTCGTGGTCGAAGTCCTCGTCGTACACCACCATGTCGACGTCTCGGACCTCGCCGAGCTCGCGGAGCTCGAGCGGCGTGAACTTCACCTGCGCCGGACCGCGGCGGCCGAAGACGTGCACGTCCGTGACGGGCGATGCCTTGAGGCCCTCGTAGACGTTCGCGGGGATCTCGGTCGGCAGCAGGTCGTCGGCGTGCTTCGCCAGGATGCGCGAGACGTCGAGGGCGACGTTGCCGACACCGATGACCGCGACGCTCTCGGCGTTCAGCGGCCAGGTGCGGGGGACGTCGGGGTGGCCGTCGAACCAGCTCACGAACTCGGCGGCGCCGTACGAGCCGTCGAGGTCGACACCGGGGATGTCGAGGTCGGCGTCCTTGATCGCACCGGTCGAGAACACGACCGCGTTGTAGTGCTTCTTGAGGTCCTCGAGGGTGATGTCCTCGCCGTAGCGGACGTTGCCGAACAGCCGGACGACACCGCGGTCGAGGACGTCACGCAGGGCGTTGATGATGCCCTTGATGCGCGGGTGGTCGGGGGCGACGCCGTACCGGACCAGACCGTAGGGCGCGGGGAGCTGCTCGAACAGGTCGATCGACACGTCGTAGCCGTGCGCCTCGCGCAGCAGGATGTCCGCGGCGTAGATGCCGGCCGGGCCGGCGCCGACGATGGCGAGTCGGAGGGTGGGCACTGATCGTCTCCAGTTCGTTCGGGTGGGGGTTCCCGGGGGCCTCCCGGCCGGGCCGCAGCGCGTGCGCCGTCGGGAGGGGTGTTCAGCGGCTTCGGTCGACGACGGAGTCCGCGAAGCGGGTGAGCGCCCGTTTCACGGTGCCGTCCGGGAGCGGGGCGAGGGCGGCGACGGCTTCGCGGGCCCAGGCGACGGCGACGGCACGGGTCGCCGCGGTGGCCTCGTGCTCGCGGAGCGCGGCGACGGCCGACTGGTACGGCGCGGAGTCGACCACGTCGTCGGGCGCACCGTTGACGTCGCGCTCGATGCGCTCGACCAGGTGCTGGGCGGACGGGTCGGTCGCGGCCATCCGGCGCAGCTGCAGGACCGGCAGGGTGTCCACACCGGCGCGCAGGTCGTTGCCCGCGATCTTGCCGGTCTTGTCCGTCGCGGGGGCGAGGTCGATGACGTCGTCCACGAGCTGGAACGCCACGCCGACCTTCTCGCCGAACGTACCGACGGCGTCGAGGTAGGCGCGGTCGGCACCGGAGAACATCACGCCGGCGCGTGCCGCGGTGGCGATGAGCGAACCGGTCTTGTCGCTGAGCACCTGGATGTAGTGCTCGAGCGGGTCGTCGTCCGGCTGCGGCCCCGTGGTCTCGTGCAGCTGCCCCATGCAGAGCCGCTGGAAGGTCTCGGCCTGCATCCGGATGCCCTCGGTGCCGAGGTCGGCCGTGATCAGGCTGGCGCGGGCGAAGAGCAGGTCGCCGGTCAGGATCGCCACGTTGTTGCCGTAGGTGATCTGCGCGGCGGGGACCCCGCGGCGGACGGGGGCCTCGTCCATGACGTCGTCGTGGTAGAGCGACGCCAGGTGCGTGGTCTCGATGCTGACCGCGGCCTTGATCACGGCGTCGGTCACCCCGTCACCGAGCTGGGCGATGAGGAGCGTCAGGGTCGGACGGATGCGCTTGCCGCCGGCCGACAGCAGGTACCGGCTGGTGGTGTCGGCGAGGGTGTCGGTGGAGCGCATGGCCTCCTCGAGCCCCTGCTCGACGAGTTCGAGCCCGTCGTCGACCGCGGAGATGAAGCGTCGGTCGGCGGGCGTGGCGAACAACCGCTCGCCGATGCCCAGCGATGCGCGCAGGCTCGGCGCGCGACGTGCGACCGGGACGCTCGGATTCAAGTGCTGCTCCGTCTTCGGGGGTGGTGACCGGTCAGTCGGCGGCCGGGTCGACGCGCGGCTGCTCGCCGGTGTTCTGGTGGTCACGGCGAGCCTTCGCACGCCGTGCCGCGGACTCGCGCACCGTGTCGGCGACGGGCTTGCGGCCACGGTGCAGTGCGACGATACCGGCCGTCAGGTTGCGGTAGGCGACCACCGAGAACCCGACACCGCGGAGCCACTGGGTGAGCACCTGCTGGTCGGGCCACGCGTCGATCGACTCGGCGAGGTAGCGGTAGGCGGCCGGGTTGCTGCTCGAGAGCCGCGCGATGCCCGGGAGCACGCGCTTCAGGTAGGTGCCGTAGCCGAAGCGCAGCAGGGCGCGGGGCGGCGTCGAGAACTCACAGATGACGACGCGGCCGCCGGGCTTGAGGACGCGCAGCATCTCGGCGAGCGCCTGCTTCGGGTCGTTCACGTTGCGCAGCCCGAACGAGATCGTGACGGCGTCGAACGTGTCGTCGTCGAAGGGCAGCTGCTCGGCGTCGCCCTCGACGAAGGTGATCTCGGGGTGGCGTTCACGGCCGACGGCGATCATGCCGGCGGACAGGTCGAGCGCGGTGACCTCGGCGCCCTTCTTGGCGAAGGCCGCCGCGCTGGTCCCGGTGCCCGCGGCGATGTCGAGGACCTTCTCGCCGGGCTGCGGGTCGACCGCGCGGACGGTGGCGACACGCCACAGCGGAGCGTTGCCCGCCGACAGGATGTCGTTCGTGAGGTCGTACTTGGCCGCGACGTCGTCGAACATCGCCGCCACCTCGTCCGGGCGCTTGTTCAGGTCCGCTCTGCTCACACGGTCAATCCTAGAGGTCCCGACCGAGCGTTCACCGGACTCGCAGCCACCCGGGCGGTGCGGGATCGGCGCGTAGCATCGGAGCCGTGACCCGAACCACCACGGCGGCGCCCCCGCTGACGGTCTCGACCCGGATCCTCGACGACCCGGGCGCCGTCCTCCGCCACACGCTCCGCGACCGTCCACTCGCCTTCGTCCGGAACGGCGACGGCATCGTCGGCATCGGCGAGGCGCTCCGGTTCACGTTCACCGGACCCGACCGGATGCGTGACGCCGCGGCCCTCTGGCGCAGCATCGTCGAGACCGCCGTCGTCGACGACCCGGTGCAGCTGCGCGGTTCGGGGCTCGTCGCGTTCGGGTCCTTCGCCTTCGCCGACGACTCCGCCGACGAGAGCGTGCTCATCGTTCCCCGGGTGGTCCTCGGTCGTCGGCGTGGCAAGGCCTGGCTGACCGCGATCGACACCACGCTCGGCGCGGAGCCCCTGGCCTTCACCCGGACCTCGGTCCCGGTCCCCCACGTCGGGCCGCACGTCTCCGTGGCGTTGCGTCCCGGACACATCGACGAGGACACCTACGCCGCCAACGTGACCGAGGCGGTCCGGCGCATCGTGGCCGGCGATGCCCGCAAGGTGGTGCTCGCCCGCGACCTCGTCGGGACGCTGCCGCCGGGAGCCGATCGACGGGCGGTCCTGCTCGACCTCGCGTCGGCCTACCCGCAGTGCGTGACCTTCGCGGTGGACGGACTGGTCGGCGCCACCCCCGAGACCCTCGCCCGCACCGACGGCACGCGGTTGACCGCGCGGGTGCTCGCCGGCAGCGCCGCCCGGGGCACCGACGAGGTGTCCGACCGGGCCGCCGCCGAGGCCCTGGCCAGCAGCGCCAAGGACGTCGAGGAGCACACCTTCGCGATCGACAGCCTGCTCGCGGCCCTCGCCCCGCTCGCGACGGACCTGCGCGCCGACGCCGAACCGTTCCGGCTGCAGCTGCCGAACCTGTGGCACCTGGCGACCGACGTGCAGGCCACGCTGCCGCCCGACACCACGTCGCTGGACGTCGCCGACGCCCTGCACCCGACCGCCGCGGTCGCCGGCACCCCGACGGACGTGGCCGTGCGGCTCGTCGCCGAGCTCGAGGGCGTCGACCGCGGCCGCTACGCCGGGCCGGTCGGCTGGATGAGCGCGACGGGTGACGGCGAGTGGATGCTCGCGCTCCGCAGCGCCCGGATCGACGACGACGGCACCGTCCGGGCCTGGGCGGGGGCCGGGATCGTCGCCGGTTCGGAGTCGACGCGCGAGGTCGCCGAGACGGCCCTGAAGTTCCGGCCGATCACCGACGCGCTGGCCTGAGGCAGCCGCGCGACCCGCGCAGTGCCGCAGCCGGGCGGCCACGCAGCCGCGCGGGCGCGCAGTCGCCGCTCGACCGGTCAGTCCGCCAGCGGGACCTCGATCACGACCCGCTCGGCGGGGTCGGTGAGCACCCGCTCGAGGTCTCCCCACGTCACCGCCCGGCGGTACTCCCACCCGAGGCCGGTGACGACCCGCTCGACGTCGACGTGCTGCGGGGTCGACATCATCCGCCGCATGTCGGCTTCCGGCGTGGTCTTCGCCACCTCGAGCCCGCGGAAGATCGCACCGCCGTGGTCGTTGCCGACGACGACCTGCACCCGGTGGGTGCGTTCCTCCGTCCCGGTGACGAACGCTCCGAGGTCGTGCAGCAGCGTCAGGTCGCCGAGGAGCACGCGGGTGGTGCCCACCGAGGCCGAGGCCTGCTCGAGCGCCGCGGCGATGCCGAGCGCGGTCGAGACGGTCCCGTCGATGCCGGCGAGCCCGCGGTTCGCGTGCACCCGGATCTTCTTGCCGAGCACCCGGGCGTCGGCTTCACGGATGAGCTGCGACGC
This sequence comes from Curtobacterium poinsettiae, assembly GCF_025677645.1. NCBI lineage: Bacteria > Bacillati > Actinomycetota > Actinomycetes > Micrococcales > Microbacteriaceae > Curtobacterium > Curtobacterium flaccumfaciens. Next base: position 3,120,322 of record NZ_CP106879.1, read on the forward strand.
ACCGAGGACCAGCCGGTCGTGCGGCCAGGTCACCCCCCAGACGGCCTCGGCGAGCATGGCCCGGTCGACGGGTCGGCGACGGAGCGCGACCTCGTCACGCAGGAACTTGTTCCGCTCAGCGCGGTCGGCGGAGCGCTTGGCATCGAGGTCCGGGCCGGCGTCGCCGTCCCCCAGGATCCGGCGGCTCGCGCCGACCCAGCGGCCGACCCACGCACGGTGCTCCGGACGGGTGCGGCCCGTCACGCGGACGTCGGACACGAAGGTGGTCGCGGCGTCCGGTCGGGAGGCGCGGGCCGGGTTGAAGGGGTCGGCCGCCGGTCCGCGGACCACGATGGTCTCGACCCCGTCGCGCTGCAGGAGCGCAGGGACCTCCCTGCTGAGGGTCGGGTGACCGAGCACGACGGCCCGGCGGACGGCGCCGCCGTGGTCCGGGTCGCGCAGCAGTTCGCGGTAGGCCACGACCAGGTTGCGACCGAAGCGCGCGCCGCTCGAGACCTCGGCGAGGAGCGGCGCCCCGAGTTCCCAGGCGATCCGCTCGGCGTCCTCGCCGGCGTCGTGCCCGGCGATGACGACGGTTCCGGGTTCGTCGTCCGGGGTGAGCTCGGCGACCGGCAGACCCGTGTGCGCCCGGCGGGTCGCGAACACCAGGCCGACCTCGTCGTCCGGCACGGGGCTGACGTGCTCCGGGGCGAGCCCGGCGGACAGCGGCTCACGGAACGCGACGTTGAGCTGCGCGGGACCGGGTTGCCCGGTGTGCCCCGCTGCGGCGGCGACGGCCTGTCGGGCGAGGGTGCGCAGGGTGTCGCGGACCGAGGCGTCGACGCCGTGCGCCGACGGGGCCTCGACGTCGCGGACGAATGCCACGGCCCGGCCGAAGATGCCCGGCTGGACAGTGGTCTGGTTGCTGCCGATGCCGCGCAGTTCGTCGGGTCGGTCGGCGCTCAGCACGATCATCGGCACGCCGGAGTGGTGCGCCTCGAGCACGGCGGGGTGCAGGTTCGCCACCGCGGTGCCCGACGTCGTCACGACCGCTGCCGGCCGGTGTGTCTCGACCGCGAGCCCGAGTGCGAAGAACCCGGCGGTCCGTTCGTCCAACCGCACGTGCACGGTCAGCCCACCGGCGCGTTCCAGGGCGACCGCCGCGAGTGCGAGCGCCTGGGAACGCGAACCGGGGCTCACGACGACGTCGGTGACGCCGGCACGCACGAGTTCCTGCAGGAGGGCGAGCGCGGTGTCCGTCGCCGGGCTGCCCGAACCGGCGGGGCCGTCAGCGATCGGTGCGGCCGTCGTCGTCGCGCTCGTGGAACTGGTCTTCGAGGTCTCGGAGGGTCGCGTCGTCCTGGTCCTTGTCCGTGATGGTGGTGCCCGGCTCCGGCGTGGTGCCGAGGAAGTCCGGGTCGTCCTCGGGTCCACGGTACCGGGCCGAAGCGCCGGGGTCGGCCGCCGGGGTGCGACCGAGCAGGAACCAGAGGACGCCGCCGACGACGGGCAGGACGATGACGAGCAGGAGCCACACGCCGCGGCGCAGGGAACGGACGCGCTGACGGGGCATCGTGCCGCAGTCGATGGCCGCGTACACCGTGAAGGCGACGGCGGCCACGGCGACGATCAACCACAAGCGGACCATGTGGTGAAGTCTAGGTCGCGACCCTGTGATGCCCCTGCCGGTCGGCCGTCCGTAGACTCACCGTGTGAAAGCGTGGCTCCTGTACACCCTGGCTCGGCTCGGCATCTTCGTGGTGGCGCTCGTGCTCCTCCTGCTCCTGACGCCGATGCCGTGGTACTGGGCGACGATCGTGGCCGCCCTGGTGGGCCTGCTCATCTCGTACATCGCCCTGTCCGGACTGCGCACGCAGGTCGCGCTGAGCCTGGCGAACCGCCGCGGCACCCCGGAGCGCGACGCCGACTCGGACTTCGAGGACGACTTCGTGGACGCCGCCGACTCCGACGCCGCAGCCACTCCCGTCGTCCGTCCGGTGTCCGACGCGGACCGGCACGAGGCGCGCCGCGACTCCGACTCCGCCTGATCAGACGGAGCCGGGCGCTGGGCCGTCGGATCAGGGAGCCGGGACGGCTACGGCTGGACGGCCAAGGTGATCCCGAGCACCACCCCGAAGGCGAGCGAGGCGAACGACGACAGCTGCAGGGCCGTGATGAGCTCACGGGGCTTCCGTGACGACACCCCGATCGCCAGGGCCGGCAAGGCCAGCAGCAGCGAGAAGTACGTGAAGCCCGTGCGGAAGTACAGCAGCACGAACCAGAGCAGCACGACGTACGGCAGCATCAGGAACAGGCCGAACAGGACGCGGGCGACCGGACGGCCGACGACCACGGCGAGTGTGCGCTTGCCCGCCAGCTGGTCCTCGTCAATGTCGCGGATGTTGTTCACCATGAGGACCGCGCAGGCGAAGAAGCCGGCGGCCACCGCGGCTGCCCAGCCGCTGACCGTGACCTCGCGGATCTGCACGAACTGTGTGCCGAGCACGGCGACCAGTCCGAAGAACACGAAGACGAAGACCTCGCCGAGGGCGTTGTACCCGTACGGCTTCTTGCCGCCCGTGTAGAACCAGGCGGCGACGATGGCGGCGGCCCCCACGAGCAGCAGCCACCACAGCTGGGTGAGCAGCACGATGACCAGGCCGGCGACCGCGGCCAGGCCGAAGAAGGTCAGGGCGACGGTGAGCACGGTCCGGGGCTTGGCCAGGCCGGCTCCGGTGAGTCGTGCCGGGCCGACGCGGTACTCGTCGGTGCCGCGGACCCCGTCGGAGTAGTCGTTGCTGTAGTTCACGCCGATCTGCAGGAACAGCGCCACGGCCAGGGCGAGCAGCGCGACGGCGAGGTGGCCGTCCTTCGCCAGGTAGTCGCCGAAGTCCCCGGGTTCCCCGCTGTCGACGAACGCGACGGCGGTGCCGAGCACGACCGGGACGACACCGAGGGTCAGGGTGCGCAGGCGTGCTCCGCCGACCCAGTCGCGCGCGGTCGCCTTCCGCTTGGTGCGGGCGGGGGCAGCGGCCTTCGCCGGGTTGCCGGACCGGCCCTGCTTCTGCGTCGAGTTCTTCGTTCGTGCCACGAGCACCGATCTTATTGCCGATGCGGCACCCGGCGGCTCGCAGTCCCTACGGGCGCCCCGGGTCGACGAGCGCCTGCACGGCCCGGCGGTCGGGTTTGCCCGACGGCAGCATCGGGACCCGCTCCACCAGGACCACGTCTGCCGGGCGGGCGGCACGCCCCAGGGTGGCTCCGACGTGGGCACGCACGGCCTCGACATCGAGCGGTCGCTCGGTGACGACGACCGGGACCTCGCCCCACTCCCCCGCCGGGCGCCGGGCGACGACCGCGCTCTCCTGCCCGGGGAGGCCGCGGACGAGCCGTTCGACCGCACCGAGCTGGACCTTCTCGCCGCCGGAGATCACCACGTCGTCGAGGCGTCCGAGCACGCGCACCACGCCGTCGGACAGGGTCGCCGTGTCCCCGGTCCGGTACCAGCGCAGCCCGTCCCGTTCGACGAAGACCGACGCCGTGCGGGCGTCGTCGTCGAGGTACCCCTCGGCGAGCATCGGCCCGGCCAAGTGCAGCTCGCCGTCGACCAGCGCGGTGCGCACCGTGCCCAACGGGACGCCGTCGTACACGCATCCGCCGCTCGTCTCGCTCGCGCCGTACGTCGTCACGATCCGGACCCCGGCGTCGAGCGCCCGCTGCCGGAGTGGCGCCGGGGTGGCCTGCCCGCCGACCAGGACCGCGTCGAAGCGGGCGAGCGCACGGGTGGCGTCCGGGTCGTCGAGGACCCGGGCGAGCTGCACCGGCACCAGCGAGGTGTAGCGACGCGGCGCGGCCGGACCGGTGACGAGCCGTTCGGCCGCCGCGGTGAACGCGGCGGCCGCGAAGTGCCCGGGTGGGACGACGACGGGTTCGGTGCCCGCGGTGATCGAGCGGGTCAGGACGTTGATGCCGGCGATGTAGTGCGTCGGCAGGGCGAGCACCCAACGCCCGGGCCCACCGAGTGCCGCGTCCGCCGCGGCGGCACCGGCGAGGAGCGCCTCGGACGAGAGCGCCACGCGCTTGCCGGTGCCGGTGGACCCACTCGTCTCGACCACCAGGGCGACCGCCTGCCGGACCTCGGCCGGAGGCGGTGTCGGCAGCGCCGGGGCACCCTCGGCGACGGGGAGCAGTGCGGGGCCGCCGGCGAGCGCTGCCTCCAGGCCGCGCAGCACGGCCGTCGGGTCCGACGTACCGGTCGCGACCAGCGGACGGGGCATCAGTAGTGCCAGGGGAACGCGGTCCACTCGGGAGCACGCTTCTCGAGGAACGAGTCGCGGCCCTCGACGGCTTCGTCGGTGCCGTAGGCCAGCCGCGTCGCTTCGCCCGCGAACACCTGCTGCCCGACCATGCCGTCGTCCACGGCGTTGAACGCGTACTTGAGCATCCGGATCGCCGTCGGGGACTTGCCGAGCACGATCTCGCCCCAGCGGATCGCCTCACGCTCCAGGTCGACGTGCGGCACCACGGCGTTCACCGCCCCCATCTCGTACGCGCGCTGGGCGGAGTACTCCTGGGCGAGGAAGAAGACCTCGCGAGCGAACTTCTGCCCGATCTGCTTGGCGTAGTAGGCGCTGCCGTAGCCACCGTCGAACGAGCCGACGTCGGCATCGGTCTGCTTGAACTTCCCGTGCTCGGCGCTCGCGATGGTGAGGTCGCAGATCGCGTGCAGGGAGTGCCCACCGCCCGCCGCCCAGCCGGGGACGACGGCGATGACGACCTTCGGCATCATCCGGATCAGCCGCTGGACCTCGAGGATGTGCAGCCGCCCCATCGATGCCTGTGCGGCCGCGGGGTCCACACCCTCGGGCGGTGCGCCCTCGTCACCGACGTACTGGTAGCCGCTCCGCCCCCGGATGCGCTGGTCGCCGCCGGAGCAGAACGCCCACCCGCCGTCCTTCGGGCTCGGGCCGTTGCCGGTGAGCAGCACGACGCCGACACGGGGGTCCTGCCGCGCGTCGTCGAGGGCACGGTAGAGCTCGTCGACCGTGCGCGGACGGAAGGCGTTGCGGACCTCGGGGCGGTCGAAGGCGACCCGGACGATGCCCTCGGAGACGTGCTTGTGGTACGTGATGTCGGTGAACTGCTCCGCGATCGGAGCGGTGGTCCAGACGTCGGGGTCGAACAGGTCGGAGACGGGAGCAGGCATGCTCCCAACGTACCGCCGGGCGTCTGCCGGGTCAGGCGCCCATGTCGGTCAGGATCTCCGGCGCGACGAACACCATGATCACGATGAGGATCACGGGGTTCGCGAAGAACGCCAGGACGACCCCGACGGCGCCGTACCAGCGTCCGAACGAGCCGACGGCGGCGACGAACCCGAGCACGGCGGCGATGAGCGTCAGGAACACGACGACGAAGCAGATCCCGAAGGCGAAGTTCGTGTCACCGCCCATGAACACGGCGAACGCACTGGCGTCGACCGCGGCGGAGACCACGGCCAGGCCGAGGGCGATCTTGCCGACGACCGGGTTGCGGCGCTTCGTGCGACCCGTCTGCCGGACGTCGACGGTGCCGCGCTGCATGAGGCGTGCGAAGTCGTCGGAGTCGCGCCCTGGAGCCGCCGCGGATCGAGCGCCCGCTGCCGGGCGGGTCGCCGCCGAGGGTCGGGCTGCAGCTGCCGGACGAGCCGACGCTGCCGGGCGTGCCGCTCCGGCGCTCGACGGGTCGGACGGGCGCTGCGATGCGCGCTGCTGTGCTGCGCGCTGCCGCGGATCCACCGCCACCGAGCCTCCCTCGTTCCGGGTCGTTCCCCTCGCCGACCGAGGCCGACCGATGCATGCTAGTGCCCTGCCCTGGCGGTCCCCTCCGAGGAACCGGCAGGGGCCCTGGGTGCGGTGGGAGGATGGCGGACGTGCTCCCCGACCTCGCCGAACTCCTCGCCGACGCCCACGTGGTCGCCCTGCCCATGCGGGTCCGGTTCCGCGGCATCACCACGCGCGAGGCGGTCGTGCTGCGCGGCCCCGCCGGCTGGACCGAGTTCTCGCCGTTCGTCGAGTACGACGACGCCGAAGCCGCCGCCTGGCTGCGGGCCACGGTCGACTTCGGGTGGATCGACCACGAACCCGCCGCCGACTCCGTGCCGGTCAACGCCACCGTCCCGGCGATCGCCGCCGACGACGTTGCCGACCTGCTCGGACGGTACCCCGGCTGCACCACGGCCAAGGTCAAGGTCGCGGAGCCCGGCACGACCGTCGACGACGACGTCGCCCGTGTCGCCGCGGTCCGGCGGGTGATGGGGCCCGAGGCCGCGGTCCGGGTCGATGCGAACGGCCTGTGGAGCGTCGACCAGGCAGCCGCGGCACTCGAACGCCTCGCTCCCTTCGACCTGCAGTACGCCGAGCAGCCCTGCGCGACCGTGCCCGAGCTGGCCGAGCTCCGGTCACGGACGGCCGGCCTCGGCGTCCGGGTCGCGGCGGACGAGAGCGTCCGGAAGGCGACCGACCCCCTCGCCGTCGCCCGGGCCGGCGCCGCCGACGTCCTGGTCGTGAAGGCCCAGCCGCTCGGGGGGATCACCGCGGCGCGTGCCGTCATCGCCGACGCCGGGCTGCCGTGCGTCGTCTCGAGCGCGCTCGACACCTCGGTCGGGCTCGGGATGGGAGCGTTCCTCGCCGCAGCGGCGATGACCCCGGGGTACGCCGCAGGGCTCGGGACGGCCGCGATGTTCGCCGGGGACGTCACGGCCGATCCGCTGCTGCCGGTTGGCGGTCGCGTTCCGGTGCGTCGGGTCGACGTCACGCCGGAGCTGGTGCAGCAGTACGCTGCGTCGCCGCCGCGCACGGCGTGGTGGCGTGAGCGGGTGGCGCGCGTGCACGCCGTGCTCGCGGCCGCCGCCGGGTAGCGCACCCGCACCCGGTCGGGTCCGTCGAAGGCGCAGGACACGCCGCTCGCGTTCACCGAGATCGCGCGTTCCGTCGTTCGGACGGCCCCGGAACGACCGTTCGTGCGCCCGCGCCGCTCCGCACACGGCACGTCGTGACCACTACCGGGGTCCACCGGACCGGTCGCGGCTCTCGACGCACCCCGGACGACGGACGGGAGGCACGGTGCCACTGGCACCGTGCCTCCCGTCCGGTCGTGGTCGCGACCAGGGCCGCGTCAGCGACCCACGCGGCTCACAGACCCGAGTAGCTGTGCAGGCCCTTGAAGAAGACGTTCACGACCGAGAAGTTGAACATCACCGCGGCGAAGCCGATGAGGGCCAGCCAGGACGACCGCGCACCGCGCCAGCCGCGGGTCGCACGGGCGTGGATGTAGCCCGCGTAGACGACCCAGATGATGAAGGTCCAGACCTCCTTGGTGTCCCAGCCCCAGTAGCGACCCCACGCACGCTCGGCCCAGATCGCACCGGCGATGAGGGTGAAGGTCCAGAGGACGAAGCCGACGAGCAGGACGCGGTAGGTCAGGACCTCGAGCCGGTCGGCGTCGGGCAGCGTCGCCATGAAGCGGAGCCTGCCGGTGGCCGTGCGGCCCTGGCGGTACGTCTGCACGAGTTGCGCCACCGCGAGACCCGCGCCGAGCGCGAAGAACCCGGTGCCGGCGATCGCCACGAAGACGTGGATGACCAGCCAGTACGACTGCAGGGCCGGCTGGAGCGGGACGACGGGGACCCAGTAGTTCACCGTCGCGATGCCGAGCAGGATGATCGTCAGGCCGGTGATGAAGACGCCGAGGAACTTCAGGTTCTGCCAGAACTGCACGAGCAGGAAGATCAGGGTGATCAGCGCCGTGCCGGTCAGCGAGAACTCGAACATGTTGCCCCACGGCACACGGTCGGCCGCGATGCCGCGGAGGACGACCGAGGCGACGTGCAGGACGAGCGCGAGGATCGTCATCGCCATGCCGACGCGCTCGAACTTCGTGCCGCGTCCGGCGGAGCCACCCGACGGTGGCGCGGCGACCTGCTCGAGCACGACGGTGCCGCCGCGGACGGTCGCCACCGTCTTCGCTCCGCGTGCTGCCGCAGCGCTGGACGCCCCGGCCGAGCTGTCGTCGGCACCCGCGTTCTTCGCGGCGGCCGTGACGTTGCCGGAGCGTTTGGCCATGTCGAGGGCGAACGAGATGAACGCGACCACGTACACCGCCATCGCGGAGTACGTGAGCACGACCGAGTAGGTCGCGAGGTTCGTGGTCATGTCGTTCACTGGGGCATCCTAACTCCGAGGTCCGACGTGTGGCGCTGTGCGATGTCCGCGACGGCCCGTTCGAGGTTCGGGTCCTCGCCGCGCGCGAGTCCGGCGTACTCGAGGTCGTACTCGCCGCCCGGTGCGTCGCGGCGCGGGACGACCTTCACCCAGACGCGGCGGCGCGGGACGAACAGCGAGGTGAGCAGGCCGAGGGTGGAGAGCAGGGCGAACCCGCCCACCCAGAGCTGCGACGGGTCGTGGTGGACGTCGAGGGAGACGTACCGCTTGACGCCGTCGAACGTGATCGACCCGGCGCCTTCGGGGAGCTTCTTCGTCTGGCCGGGCTGCAACGCGATGCTCGCGGTGTCCGACTGCCGACCGGCGATCTGGTCGAGCCCCTTGGTGCTGAGCGTGTACACGCTCTGCGGCACACCGCTGTCGAGCCCGAGGTCACCCGTGTAGACCTGCAGCGTCAGCAGCGGGTTCTGGGTGTCCGGGTAGGCACTCGAGTACGCGCCGCTCGCGAGCTTCGACGCGGTCGGGTAGAAGAACCCGACCATGCCGAGCTGGTCGGGCTTGGCGTCCGGCACCTTGATGACACCCGTGGAGGTGTAGTTCGCGTCCTCCGGCAGGAACGGCACGACGTCCTTGAAGGCCACGTTGCCGTCGCCGTCGCGCACCGTGACCTGCATCGCGTAGCCGTTGCCGAGCAGGTAGACGTTCGTGCCACCGACGTGCAGCGGGTCGTTCACACCGAGGCGACTCGTCTTCGGCTCGCCGCCCTTCTCGGTGCTCGTGACGGTGGCCGAGTAGTCGAGCGCCTGCCCGAGGGCGTCGAGGTTGCGCTCCTCGTACTTCGTCACGAACTTGTCGAGCCGGAGGTTGTAGCCCTGCAGGTCGGTCTGCTGGAACCAGCGACCGGGGTTGAACGAGTCGTACGAGCCGAGCACGTTCGAGAACGTCTGGCCCTCGACCAGCAGGCGCTGTCCGGTGAAGCCGAAGCCGCCGCCGACGCCGACCGCCAGGAGCACCCCGACGAGGGCGGCGTGGAACACCAGGTTGCCGGTCTCGCGCAGGTAGCCGCGCTCCGCGCTCACTGAGTCACCGAACCGCTCGACGCGGTACCCGGACCGCTTCAGGATCGCCATCGCGCGCGTCACCGCGTGCTCGGCGGACGGGAGGCCCGTGGTCGCGTCGATCCCGGTCGTCCCGTCGATCATCGCGTCCGGCTGCACCGCCACGGTGCGGAAGCCCGCCAGTCGCGTCAGGCGCGCGGGGGTCTTCGGTGGACGGGTCCGCAGTGCCTGCCAGTGGTGCTTCGTGCGGGGCACGATGCAGCCGATGAGCGAGATGAAGAGCAGCAGGTAGATCGCGGAGAACCACACCGAGGTGTAAGTGTCGAAGACCTGGAGCTTGTCGAGGACCGGGTAGAGCTGCGGGTGGTCCGCCTTGTACTGCACGACGCCGTTCGGGTCGGCGGTGCGCTGCGGGACGAGCGAGCCCGGGATCGCCGCGAGGGCGAGCAGCATGAGCAGGAACAGCGCCGTGCGCATGCTCGTCAGCTGCCGCCAGAAGAAGCGGAGGTACCCGACGAAGCCGAGCTTCGGCTGGTTGACGCCGCCGTCGGTGGGGCCGGAGCCGTCGACGTGGTCCGACGGTCGCTGCGGGTCGGAGGCGCTGTCGGCCCCGTCGCCCGTACCCGTCGGGACGTGCTCGTTGAGGTCAGACCGCGGGGACAAAGCTCTGGATCACCGCCCCGACGCTCGACATGACGGCCGACCAGATACCGGTGACCATGAGCAGACCGATGACGATCAGGATCGCTCCTCCGATGATGTTGACGGTGCGCATGTGACGCTTCACCGCCGCGATGGCCCCCGTGGCCCAGCCGGCGCCGAGGGCGACGAGGACGAACGGGATGCCGAGCCCGAGGCAGTACGCCACCCCGAGCCACATGCCCTGCCAGGCGCTGCCCGACTGCACGCTGAGCAGGTTGATGGCCGCCAGGGTCGGGCCGAGGCACGGGGTCCAGCCGAGGCCGAACACGATGCCGAGCAGGGGGGCGCCGAGGAGCCCCGTGGCCGGGGTCCAGCCGGGCTTGATCGTGCGCTGCAGGAACGTGAACCGACCGACGAACACCAGACCCATCGCGATCACGACGACCCCGAGCACCTGCGTGATGAGGTCGCGCCAGCGGACGAGCCAGAAGCCGAGTGCCCCGAACACCGTCGTGTACGCAACGAAGACCGCCGTGAACCCGGCGATGAACAGCAGCACGCCGAGCACTACACGACCCCGACGCTGCCCGCCCTCGGCGACACCGCCGACGTACCCGAGGTACCCCGGCACGAGCGGCAGCACGCACGGGGACAGGAACGACACGAGCCCGGCGAGCGCCGCCACGGGCAGCGCCACGGCCATCTGGCCGCTCAGGATCGCGTCCGCGAAGGGGTTGGAGGTCACGGGTCAGGAGGCCTTGCCGGCGTCGAGCTCGTCGCTGACCAGGGTCTGCAGGATGCTCGTGCCGTCGATCGCCCCGAGGACCCGGGCGGCCACGCGCCCCTTGGTGTCGAGGACGATCGTGGCGGGCACCGCGTTCGGTGCGATCTGACCGGACATCGCGAGCTGCATCGTGCCCGTGCGCTGATCGAGGACGGTCGGGTACCGCACGTCGAAGGTGCGCTCGAAGGCGGCCGCGGTCGCCGCTTCGTCACGGACGTTGACACCGATGAACGCGACGTCGTCGGCGTCGGCGTACTCGTCGTGCACCTGGTTGAGGTACTTCGCCTCGGCGCGGCACGGGGGGCAGCTGGCGTACCAGAAGTTCAGGACGACGACCTTGCCCCGGAGGTCCTTCGACGAGACGGTGTCACCGTTCGAGTCCTCGGCCCGGAAGGTGACCGGGTCGGTGCGGTCCTTCGCGGAGACCTCGGTCACGGCGCCGTCACCGGAGATGTAGTTCTGGGTCGTGCCGTTGCCGTACTGCTTCGCGATGCCGCCGCTGTCCGACGAGCAGCCGGACAGGACGAGGACGGCGGCCACGGCCGTCGCTGCGAGGACCGCGAACCGCTTGCTGATGACGCGCGCACTGCTCGGGCTGTTCACACTGCTCGTGCTGTTCACACTGCTCCTTCGTCGACGGCGGTCGCGCGCAGCTCCTGCGCGGGGTCCGCGTACCCGACCTCGGTGAACCGACCGGTCGACGTGGCGGGCACACGTTCGACGGTGGTGATGCTCGACAGGTCACAGCGGCGCTTGCGCGGGTCGTGCCACAGCGGCTCCCCCGCGAGCTTCCGGTGGACCATCCAGATCGGCAGCTGGTGGCTGACCAGGACGACGTCGCCCTCGTCCACGCTCTCCCACGCCGTGGTCATCGCCGCGAGCATGCGGTTGGCGATCGACTCGTACGCCTCGCCCCAACTCGGACGCAGCGGGTTCGCGATCCACGGCCACTCCGCCGGGCGGCCGAGCGAGCGCTTCGTGAACCCGGGAGGCTGCCCCTCGTAGCGGTTCGTCGGTTCGATCAGGCGCTCGTCGAGCGTCACGTCGAGGTCGTAGGCGGCCGACCAGGGTGCGGCGGACTCCTGCGTGCGCTGCAGCGGGGAGGCGACGATCCGTCGCACGTCGACACCGGCGTCCTTCCAGGCGGTCGCGGAGGCCTGCGCCATCCGCGTGCCGAGGTCGCTCAACCCGAAGCCCGGGAGCCGGCCGTAGAGGACGCGGCCCGGGTTGTGCACCTCTCCGTGCCGGACGAGGTGGAGACGGGTCGCAGGCATGGGTTCCAGTGTAGGTCGCCCGCCGTTCCCACCGCCCCCTCAGGTGATTCACCGGATGCGGAAGCACTCAGCCGCCGAGTTCACCGGAGAGCCGCCCGTGCAGCGCGATCGACCCCGTGTCGAGGTTCACCACCTCGACCGTCGAGCCGTGCTTCGCGAACCGCTGTTCGACCCCGTCGAGCGCCGCGACCGTCGACGCGTCGAACACGTGGGCGTCGGCCAGGTCGATGATCACGTGTTCCGGGTCCTCGGCGTACGAGAACCGTGTGACGAGGTCGTTCGACGAGGCGAAGAACAGCGCCCCCCGGACCCGGTACCGCACGGTGCGGTCGTCGACGGGCTCGCGGACCACGGTCACCACGTGCGCCACCCGGCGGGCGAAGACCAGGGCCGCCACGACCACACCCACGAGCACCCCGGTCGCGAGGTTCTCGGTCACGACGACCACCACGACGGTGACGAGCATGACCGCGGTCTCGCCGAGCGGCATCCGTCGGAGGGTGCGCGGTCGGATGCTGTGCCAGTCGAAGGTCGCGACGCAGACCATGAGCATGACCGCCGTCAGTGCCGCCATCGGGATCTGGGCCACGAGGTCGTGGAGCACGATCGTCAGGACCAGCACCGAGACGCCGGCGGCGAAGGTCGAGACGCGGGTCCGGGCACCCGCGGTCTTCACGTTGATCACCGTCTGGCCGATCATCGCGCAGCCGCCGGTCCCGCCGAAGAAGGCGGACGTGATGTTCGCGACGCCCTGGCCCCACGACTCGCGCCACTTGCTCGACCCCGTCTCCGTGATGGAGTCGACGAGCTGCGCGGTGAGCAGGGTCTCGATCAGACCGACGATCGCGACGCCGAACGCGTACGGGGCGACGACCTGCAGCGTCTCGAAGGTGAACGGCGTCGTGATGCCGCCGAAGCCCGGGAGCGCCGTCGGCAGGGCGCCCTCGTCGCCGACCGTCGGCACGGCGACGCTGAACACCATCGTGATGCCGGTGATCACCACGACCGCGATGAGCGGTGCGGGGATCGCCTTCGTCAGGAACGGGAAGCCGACGATGACCGCGATGCCGAGCACGGTCAGCGGCCAGACGACGAACGGCACGTCGTCGCCGAGCAGGTTCGGCAGCTGGGCGGTGAAGATGAGGATGGCGAGGGCGTTCACGAACGCGACGTTGACGCTGCGCGGGATGAAGCGCATCAGCCGTGCCACCCCGAGGAACCCGAGCACGAGCTGGAACACGCCACCCAGCACGATCGCGGGCACCAGGTACTCGATCCCGTGCTCGCGGACGAGCGGGGCGATGACGAGCGCCACGGAGCCGGCGGCGGCGGAGATCATCGCGGGGCGACCACCGACGATCGAGATCACGATCGCGATGACGACGCTCGAGAACAGGCCGACCGCGGGATCGACCCCGGCGACGACGGAGAACGAGATCGCTTCGGGGATGAGGGCCAGCGCGGTGACGATGCCGGCCAGGACCTCTCGGGTGAGCATGCGGGGCGAGCGGAGGGCGGCGAGGACGCTCGGGGCCGTCGGCGCGTGGGTGATCACGGACATCACTCGGAACTCTACCCTCACGTAAGGGTAGAGTCGTACCCCGTGAGCACCAGCGACGTCCCCGACACGATGCACATCGGCGAGCTCGCCGACCGCGCCGGCATGTCCCTGCGCACGATCCGGCACTACGACGAGGTCGGACTGCTCGTGCCGAGCGGCCGCACCACCGGGGGGTTCCGGGTCTACACGGCGCAGGACCTCGAACGGCTGCTCGTGATCCGCCGGATGAAGCCACTCGGGTTCACGCTCGACGAGATGGCCGAGCTGCTCCGCGTGGTCGACGCCCTCGCGACGAAGGACCCCGAGGACGAACCGGCACTGGCGGCCCGCCTCGATGTGTACCTCGAGGACGCCCGAGCCCGCCACGCCAAGCTCGTCGAGCGGGCCGGCATGGCCGAGGAGTTCATCGGCACGCTCGGGTCACTCCGCGCTTCGCTCCCCTGAACGCTCGTACCGTGCGAGCCATCGCCGCTCTGCCTCGGCAGCTTCTTCCGGGGTGTACTCCAGGCGGGCTTCCACCCGCTCGAACATGGCGATCATCTTCCGCGCCTTCCGTTTCGGGTACGCGTCGAGGATGACCTGGTTGAGCCGGACCTGAGCGCGCCGACGTTCCTCACCCGTCATGTGCATGAACATCCGTTGCATCGCATACCTCTTTTCCGAGTGTTCGTACCAGGACACTCACACCCGAATCATCGACCCGTCCATGAATCTGCATGTCGTACATCGCTCCAGCGACCATCCGACCGATCTCGGCTTTGCCGACGTCGTCGGACGAGACCATCTCGGCCGCCCAGACGACCTGTTGCCACACGTACGCGCGTTCGATCGCGCGCTGCTCTCGCCGCCACCGCATGAACGACCAGATCGTCGCCGTCGTGGTGCCGCCGAGCGCCATCAACGACGCGACGACCGTCGCGACCGCCGCAGGCGGCCAGGTCGCGAGCTCCCCTGTCCCCGTCCCCACCCGGTCCCCCTCTCGTCCCGCGACCCGGCCACGTCGAGAACGCTACGGACCGCACGCACGCCACCACGGGCCTCCCGGCCATCGGTGGAGAACGCCGGACGCAGGCGGCCCTGTGGAGGGAGGAACCCTGCCGCCCACGCCCCCGGACGCAGGCGGTTAGACTCGACCACCGTGATCGAACGCACCCGCATCGCCGACCTGGCAGCCCTCCCCGACGGTCCCGTCTCCGTGGCCGGATGGGTCGAGACCGTCCGAGACCAGAAGAAGGTGCAGTTCGTCGTGCTGCGCGACGAGACCGGCGCCGTCCAGCTCGTGAACCCGGCGACGCGCGAGGCCGAGGACGGCGACGACGCCGCACAGTCCGCCCTCGCGACCACCACCGAGATCTCCGGCTTGGCACACGGCACCTTCGTGCACGTCACCGGCACGCTGAAGCACGACGAGCGCGTGAAGCTCGGCGGGCTCGAGGTCAAGATCGGTGCGCTGCAGGTGGTGAGCGCCGCGATCCCGGAGACCCCGATCGCCGACGACTCGTCGCTCGACAAGCGTCTCGACTGGCGCTTCCTCGACCTGCGCAACCGCAAGCAGAACCTGATCTTCCGCATCCAGACGACGCTGGAGCACGCCTTCCGCACGTACTGGGTCGACCGCGACTACATCGAGATCCACACCCCGAAGCTCATGGCGTCGGCGTCCGAGTCGCGCGCCGAGCTGTTCCAGCTCGAGTACTTCGAGACGACCGCCTACCTGGCTCAGTCGCCGCAGAACTTCAAGCAGATGGCACAGCCGGCCGGCTTCGGTGCGGTGTTCGAGATCGCCGACGCTTTCCGCGCCGACCCCTCGTTCACGAGCCGCCACGCCACCGAGTTCACCAGCGTCGACGCCGAGTTCTCGTGGATCGAGTCCCACGAGGACGTCATGGCGATGCACGAAGCGGTCCTGGTCGCCGGCATCACCGCCGTCAAGGAGAAGTACGGCAAGGACATCGAGGAGGTCTTCGGCTTCGAGCTGCAGGTCCCCGCGACGCCGTTCCCCCGCGTGACCCTGGCCGACGCGCGCAAGATCGTCGCCGACAGCGGCTACGACGTCGTCCGCGCCGACGGTGACCTGGACCCCGAGGGCGAGCGCCGCGTCGCCGCCTGGGCGAAGGAGCACCACGGCTCGGAGTTCGTGTTCGTCACGGAGTACGACGCCTCGATCCGGCCCTACTACCACATGCGCAAGCCGGGCGACCCGTCGGTCACCAACAGCTACGACCTCATCTTCAACGGTGCCGAGATCTCCACGGGCGCCCAGCGTGAGCACCGAGTCGACGTGCTCGAGGCGCAGGCCGTCGAGAAGGGCCTCGACCCGGAGGAACTCGGCTGGTACCTCGACTTCTTCCGCTACGGCGTCCCGCCGCACGGTGGCTTCGGCATGGGCCTCGCGCGCGTGCTGATGCTGATGCTCGGTGAGCCGTCGATCCGCGAGGTCACGTACCTGTTCCGTGGCCCGACGCGCCTGACCCCGTAGGCACCGAGCGCGGCGAGGCCGCGCGCACTTCGTGAGCAGCAATGGTCGCCTCCCGGTGCGGGAGGCGACCATTGCTGCTCACGAAGCGACGAGCGCGAGCGCCGGGCCCGGACGGGAGGCCCGGCTCAGCTCTGCCAGTCGATGGCGGCCCGCGCCGTGACCAGTTCACGGATCTCCGCTGCCGCAGCCTGGTGCTCCGGGTGCACCTGGTACGCGTCGAGCCCGGCGAGGTCGTCGAAGGTGGCGACCACGGCGACGTCGTGGTT
Source organism: Curtobacterium poinsettiae (assembly GCF_025677645.1). NCBI lineage: Bacteria > Bacillati > Actinomycetota > Actinomycetes > Micrococcales > Microbacteriaceae > Curtobacterium > Curtobacterium flaccumfaciens. The sequence continues at coordinate 3,136,566 of NZ_CP106879.1, forward strand.
CTTGTCCGGGTAGGCGACGTTCTCGACGACCTCGAGCGAGCGGATCGACTCGACGGTGCCGACCAGGCCGGTCAGGAGTTCACGGATGCGGGCGATCGACGCGGTGCGGTCGAGGTCGTTCCGCAGGGACCAGGAGACGACGTGGGAGATCATGCGCGGGCACCGGCCTTCTCGAGCGCACGTGCGAGCCGGTCGGCGTCGACGTGCCAGTTGCTGTGGACGCGCCCGTCGATGAGCACGACGGGGATGTCCTCCGCGTACTCCTGGCGGAGGGCGTCGTCGTCGAGGATCGAGCGTTCCTGCAGGGTGACCCCCGGGTGGTCGGCGACGACGCGTTCGACCACGGGTCGGGCGTCGTCGCAGAGATGGCATCCGGGCTTCGTCAGGAACGTCACTGCGGGCATGGTCCCAGCGTAGTCCGGGAACGCGAAAGCCCCGGCGAACCGGGGCTTCTCGTGCAGGTCCTCCGACCTGCGCAGACCTGTGCGGGTCTACTTCTTGTTGCGGCGCTGGTGACGCGTCTTGCGAAGGAGCTTGCGGTGCTTCTTCTTCGCCATGCGCTTACGACGCTTCTTGATGACAGAACCCATGTGGACCTCGCTCGGACTGATGCTGATGTACGGACACCGGGCCGAAGAGACCGCGGAAAATCAACCTGCCCGAGTCTACCGGCTGCCCGCTGTGATGTCGAACGCGCGCTCAGCCGACGTCCGCCACGCCACCGCGCAGCACGTCGGCGACGGCCGACTCGGGGACGCGGAAGGAGCGGCCGAAGCGGATCGCGGGGAGCTCACCGGCGTGCACCATCCGGTACACGGTCATCTTCGAGACGCGCATCATCTCGGCGACCTCAGCGACGGTGAGGAAGCGCACGTCGTCGAAACTGCCGGTCATGGTCCGCCTTCGGGCTCGCACGCACGCTGCGCACGGGAGTGGTGTGACCTGTGTGGTCAGTGGCAACTGTAGAGGCGTGTGCGACCCGGTGTCCAGGACCGGTCCGAGCAGCGCGCACCGGTCCCGCCCGGTGCTCGGAAGCCCGTGCGGCAGGGCTCAGTCCTCGTCGCCCCGGCGGGTGAAGCGCTTGCGGCTGCGGTCGACGACACGCTCCCAGCCCTGCTGGGCCCCGGAGATCGCCGCGGTGGCCCGGTACGACGCCTCGGCCATCACACGGCCGAGTTCGGTGCCCACCTCGACGGTCGCCTTGCCGGCCGCGCCGTTCCGGCGGATCGACACGGGCTGACCGTCCGGCGTCCACGCGGTGGTGGCCGGGGTGCCGTCGGCGTCGACCGCGCCCGTGAACGGCAGGACCCAGTCCTCCAGGCGTACGAGCGGCTCGGGGTCGAGCCGGTAGTAGCGGTGCTGCCCTTCTTCGCGACTGGTGACGAGACCGATGTCACGCAGGACACGCAGGTGCTTCGACACCGTGGGCTGGCTCACCCCGAGGCGTTCGACGAGCTGGCCGACGCTGAGCTCCCCGCCGGTGACGTCCGAACCGTAGGCGGACAACAGCGTGCCGAGCAGCTCGCGCCGGGTCGGGTCCGCCACGACGGAGAAGATGTCGGCCATGGGGCAAGGCTAGCCGGGGCGCCACGGATGTACCATGACGAACCGTCCCGGCCCATGTCCTCGGAGGCACACGCATGCTCGACCGAACCGAGCCGATCCCGCACCACGTGAGTGTCGGCCGACGGCGAGCGAGCCGGATCGCGACGGTGCTGCGCTCGTCGCCGTCCCGACTGGCGATCGTCGTGTTCATCGCGCTGATCTTCCTGTTCACGGTGCTCTTCATGACGCCGTGGGCCACCGCGGACCGCAGCAGCACCCACTTCGCGGACGCCCTGTTCACCGCGGCGTCGGTGGTCTGCGTCACCGGGCTGTCCACGGTCGACATGGCGACGCACTGGTCGGTGTTCGGCAAGGTCCTGGTGGTCATCGGCACCCAGATCGGTGCCGTCGGTGTCCTGACCTTCGCGTCGATCCTCGGCCTCTTCGTCACCCGCAGGCTCGGCCTTCGCGCCAAGCTCATGGCGGCCGGCGACTCGAACCCGCTCCGCACCCACCACGGCGCCGTGCCCGAGGGACAGGCCGTCCGGCTCGGCGAGGTCGGCACCCTGCTCGCGACCGTGGCGGTGAGCACGCTGTCGATCGAGATCGTCCTCGGCCTGCTGCTCCTGCCGTCGGTGCTCATCGCCGGCATCCCGTTCTGGACGGCGGTCGGCGACTCCTTCTACTACGCGGCGATGGCCTTCACGAACACCGGGTTCTCGCCGAACGCCGACGGCCTCGACCCGTTCGCCCACGACTACTGGTTCCTGACGCTGCTGATGATCGGTGTCGTGGCGGGCTCCATCGGGTTCCCGGTGATCCGTGCCCTGACGAAGCAGCTGCGCACCCCGCGGCGCTGGCCGATCCACGTCAAGCTCACCCTGGCGACGAGCGCGGTCCTGCTCTTCGGTGGCGCGGTCGTCTACACCGCACTCGAGGCGTCGAACCCGACGACCTTCGGCGAAGAAGGAGCCGGGCGCACGGCGTTCCAGGCGCTCTTCCTGTCGACGATGACCCGCTCCGGCGGCTTCTCGCTCGTCGACTTCGACCAGCTCAACGGCTCGAGTCTGCTCGTCACGGACATGCTCATGTTCATCGGCGGCGGATCCGCGTCGACCGCCGGCGGCATCAAGGTGACGACCCTCGCGGTGCTGTTCCTGGCCGCGGTCGCCGAGGCGCGTGGACGCCAGAGCATGGAGGCCTTCGGCCGCCGGATCCCGAGCGACGTCCTGCGGGTCGCAGTGGCCATCGTGCTCTGGGGAGCGACGATCGTGGCCGTCGCGACCGTGGTGCTCCTGCAGATCACCGACGACTCGCTCGACCGTGTGCTGTTCGAGGTGATCTCGGCGTTCTCGACCAGTGGGTTGTCCTCCGGCGTGTCCGCGAACCTGCCGGAACCGGGCAAGTACGTGCTCGCCGCCACCATGTTCCTCGGCCGGGTCGGTACAGTGACCATCGCCGCTGCCCTGGCCGCCAGCCAGAGCCGGCAACTGTTCCGCCGTCCCGAGGAGAGGCCGATCGTTGGCTGACCGCACCCGTTCGTCGCACCAGCACGGTGCCATCAGTCACGACGCTCCCGTCCTCGTCATCGGGCTCGGACGCTTCGGGGCCGCCACCGCCGGCCAGCTCGAACGTCAGGACCGCGAGGTGCTCGTCGTCGACACCGACGCCGGACTGGTGCAGAAGTGGTCCGACCGCGTCACCCACGCGGTGCAGGCCGACGCGACCGACATCGACGCGCTCCGGCAGATCGGCGCGCAGGACTTCGCCATCGCCGTCGTCGGCACGGGCAGCGACCTCGAGTCGAGCGTCCTGATCACGGCGAACCTGGTCGACCTCGGCGTCCCCCAGATCTGGGCGAAGGCGATCAGCCGCTCGCACGGCACGATCCTGTCCCGCATCGGGGCGAACCACGTCGTCTACCCCGAGCGCGAGGCCGGCGAGCGAACGGCACACCTGGTCTCCGGCCGGATGCTCGACTTCATCGAGTTCGACGACGACTTCGCCGTGGTCAAGATGTTCCCGCCGCGCGCAGTCCGCGGCAAGGACCTCGCCACCACCGTGATCCGCACCCGCTTCGGCCTGACCGTGCTCGGCATCAAGCCGCCCGGCAGCCCGTTCGTACCGGCGACGCCGGACAGCGTCATCGGTGAGGACGACGTCATCATCGTCTCGGGTTCCGAGATCGACCTGGAGCGCTTCGCCGCCTACGAGTAGCGAGCGCGGCCCGGGTCGCGACCAGGGCCGGACGGGAGGCCCGTGGCGGCGTCGCCACGGGCCTCCCGTCCGCCTCGTGGTGCGTCTACGACGCGGCGATCTCCTCGGCCCGCGCGATCGCGGCACGCGACGCGCGCAGCAGCGTGTCCGCCAGGTCGGCGTCCTGCAGCACCGCGACGGCCCGCTCCGTCGTGCCCTTCGGGCTCGTCACCGCACGGCGCAGGTCGGCGGGCTCCCGGCCGGACCGCGCGAGCAGCTCGACCGCGCCGCGGACGGTGCCCTGCACCATCGTCGCCGCCTGCTCGTGGGTGAACCCGAGCTCCTCGGCGGCACGTTGCCACTGCTCGACCAGCAGGAAGACGTAGGCGGGACCGGAACCGGACACGGCGGACAACGCGTCGAGCTGCGACTCCGGCACCTCGATGACCTCCCCCGAGGCGGTGAACACCGACGACGCCAGCGCGACGGCCGCGGCGTCGGCCGAGGTGCCCGCGCTGATGCCGGTGACGCCGCGGCCGACGCCGATCGGGGTGTTCGGCAGGGCACGGACGACCCGGACACCGCCGGGCACCCGAGCCTCCATGCTCGCGGTGGTGGTGCCGACGGCGACGCTGACCAGGACGGCGCCGGGTTCCAGGTCGTCTGCGACCTCGTCGAGCAGGTCCGCGATCATGTACGGCTTCACGCCGACCACGACGAGGGCGGCACCGCGGACGGCCGCCCGGTTGGCGTCGGGGTCGGTGTCGCTCGCGGTGGCGTCGAGGCCGCGCTGCCGGTGGGCAGCAGCGGACGCCTCCGACTTCGTGGTGAGGGTCACGGTGGCCGGGTCGAGTCCCGCTGCGAGCAGGCCGTCGAGGACCGCGCCGGACATGGAGCCGACGCCGAGCAGGGCGGTGCGGGGCAGGTCGATCGTCATGCTCCCGACCCTACCGACGCCACCCGCCTAGGATCGTGTCGCAGACCACGAGAAGGGGACAGCTGTGAGCGCTTCCGGAGGCACGAAGGCGATCTTCGCCGCACTCGGTGCCAACATCGGCATCGCGATCGTGAAGTTCATCGCGGCGGCGATCAGCGGATCGGCGTCGATGCTGGCCGAGGGCGTGCACTCCCTGGCCGACTCCGCGAACCAGCTCCTGCTGCTGCTCGGTGGCCGCAAGGCACGGCGAGCTGCGGACCAGGAACACCCCTTCGGCTACGGGCGTGAACGGTACGTCTACGCGTTCGTCGTCTCGATCATCCTGTTCTCGGTCGGTGGCGTCTTCTCGCTCTACGAGGGCATCGAGAAGCTCGCCCACCCGCACCCGCTCGAGAACTGGTGGCTCCCCCTCGTGGTGCTCGTCATCGCCATCGGGCTCGAGGGCTTCTCGCTCCGCACCGCCCTGAAGGAAGCCCGGCCGCAGAAGGGCTCGCTCAGCTGGGTGCAGTTCGTCCGCCGCGCGAAGGCCCCGGAACTGCCCGTCGTGATGCTCGAGGACACCGCCGCCCTGCTCGGCCTGGTCTTCGCCCTGTTCGGCGTCGGCCTGACGGCGATCACCGGCAACGGGGTGTTCGACGCGATCGGCACCATGCTCATCGCGGCGCTGCTCATCGCGGTCGCGGTGGTGCTCGGCATCGAGACGAAGAGCCTGCTCGTCGGTGAGGGCGCCAGCGCCGCCGACGTCGAGCGCATCAAGCAGGCGGTGCTCGACGGACCCGAGGTCGACGCGATCATCCACCTGAAGACCCTGTACCTCGGGCCGGACGAGCTGATGGTCGGCGTGAAGGTCGCCGTGGACGGGGACCGCCGGCTCGGTGACGTTGCCGCCGGCATCGACACCGTGGAGCAGCGGGTCCGGGGTGCCGTGCCGATCGCCCGGGTGATCTACGTCGAACCGGACGTCCTGCGCACCGGGCCGCAGCCGCCGACCGAGGCGATCGTCATCCTCGCCGCGGACTGAAGAAGTCGTCGAGCAGCTCGGCGCACGCCGCCTCGAGCACGCCTCCGATGACCTCGGAGCGGTGCGGCAGCCGGCGGTCCCTGGCGATGTCGTAGACGCTGCCGCTGGCACCCGCCTTCGGGTCCCACGCGCCGAACACGACCCGGGGCACCCGTGCGGCCATGACGGCACCGGCGCACATCGGGCAGGGCTCGAGCGTCACGACGAGCGTGTGCTCCTCGAGGTGCCAGTCCCCCGTCACCGCCGCCGCAGCACGCAGCGCGATGACCTCGGCGTGGGCCGTCGGGTCCTGTCGCGCCTCGCGCTCGTTCCGGCCGGTGGCGACCACGGCGCCGTCCCGGTCGAGCACCACGGCGCCGACGGGGACGTCGTCGGTCTCCAGGCACCGTCGGGCCTCGTCGAGCGCACGCTCCATCGCCGGGACGAACGGGCGGGCTGCGGGCTCCTCCACGGGACCTCCTGACGGTCGGCGGCACGCTAGGCTCGACCCTATGCGAGTCCACGTCGCCGACCACCCGCTCATCACCCACAAGCTCTCGGTGCTCCGCGACCGTACGACGCCCTCCCCCACGTTCCGCGCCCTGACCGAGGAGCTCGTCACGCTCCTCGCGTACGAGGCCACGCGGGGCGTCCGGGTCACGGCGACGCCGATCGACACGCCGGTGGCGCACACCATGGGCGTCGCGATCGCCAAGCCGCGGCCGCTCGTCGTCCCGATCCTCCGCGCCGGGCTCGGCATGCTCGAGGGCATGGTCAAGCTCGTCCCGACGGCCGAGGTCGGCTTCCTCGGCATGGCCCGCAACGAGGAGACGCTCGAGCCGCAGACCTACGCCGAGCGCCTGCCCGACGACCTGTCCGGTCGGCAGTGCTTCGTGCTCGACCCGATGCTCGCCACCGGTGGCACCCTCGCCGCCGCGATCGACTTCCTGTTCGCCCGCGGTGCGCAGGAGGTCACGTGCGTGTGCATCCTCGGTGCTCCCGAGGGGCTCGCCATGGTCGAGCAGGCCGTCGGCGACCGCAACGTCTCGATCGTCCTCGGTGCGCTCGACGAGAAGCTCGACGAGAACGGGTACATCGTGCCGGGCCTCGGCGACGCCGGCGACCGGCTCTACGGCCTGGCCGAGTAGGCAGTCGACGCCACCGACGATCGACGGGAGGCCCGTGGCGACACCGCCACGGGCCTCCCGTCGTCCGTCAGCCCGGTCCACCGCCGCCGGTGCGCGGAGGGCACCGTCCGCGCGGACGGTTGACACCGCGTTGGTATACCGCTGATACTCGTCACATGACTGCAACCGTGTCCACCCGCGTCCTCTCCGAGGCGTGCTCCTCCGCAGGGGCAGTGGGGACCGTCGGCGTGATGATGCCGACCATGCCGGTCATGCGTTGTCGAATGTGTGCCTGATCGGCACCCGTTCCAGCCGGATCCCCCGCGACACCACCCCCGTCGCGAGCGCGTGATCCCCGGGTGACGGACACCGTCGGCGACGCGCACCACGTCACGAGGTCTGTCTCCCGTTCCCCCGGGTCGGCCCCGGTCCGCAGCAGGACCGCAGGGCACATCGGCGTACCGCCGTCCCCGGGATGACGCATTCGACACCGGCCGCCGCGCCACCCGCGCACCGGCCACACCGCCCGGAGAACCACCATGTCGCTCACCATCGCCCAGCCCCGCACCGCGCTCCGCTCCGCACCGGCCCCGACCGACCTCGGCACCGTCACCCCGATCCGTCCGCGCCCGGCCTCGCCGGCGGCGACCGGACCGGGCACCGTTCCGACGAGCCCCGTGGTCGCGCCGCAGCGGAACCGCGCACTCCCCGAGGGCACCGAGGCCCGCGGCTTCGCCCTGTACGTCGGCATCGACGAAGCGAAGGCCGCCGCCGCCGGCACGACCCTGGCCGCGGTGGTCGAGCAGCTCAAGGCCCTCACCGCGCAGCTCGTCCCGTCGTCCGAGACGTACGCGGCCGTCGCCGTCGCCGCCGAGCACTCCGGTGGCCGGGACGTCGACGTCGTCCGCCTCGCCCTGCAGGACCGCTCCGCGGTGGCCGCCCGCAAGCAGGCCGAGAAGCCCGAGCCCGAGGAGACCGGTGTCGTCATCGACATCTCGCGGAAGCGCGTGACCCTCGACGGCGAAGCGGCACCCCTGACCTACAAGGAGTTCGAGCTCCTGCAGTTCCTGGTCCTCCGCGAGGGCCAGACCGTCGACCGTTCCGCGATCATCGAGGGCCTCTGGTCGGACGGCGAGGACGAGACCCCGAACGAGCGCACCATCGACGTGCACGTGCGTCGGCTCCGCTCCAAGCTCGGCGCGTTCGAGGAGATCGTCCGCACGGTGCGCGGCGTCGGCTACCGCTTCGACCGGCACGCGGACGTCGCCGTGCGGTACGCGTCCACCCCGTCGCCCGACCTCTTCTGAGTTCGATCGGCTGCTCTTGGTGAACTCGCAGCGAACCGGCCCCGGACAGGCTGGCGCGCCGTTACCGCTTCGTTATACAGTCGATGGTGCAGACGGTGTTTGCTGTGGCACCGCCTGTGGAATGTGATTGCAGGAAACTCTTGGTGCAAGGGAGAGGGCCGGTCGCCGACAGGCGGCCGGCCCTCGTGCATGTCGCCCGGCTCCTGTCGGACCCCGTCGGTAGTGTGGTCAGACCGTACGACCGGAGGGAACGCGAACGTGAGCGAGACACGCCGCAGTGAGAAGGCGACTGCCGTCGCCGCCTGGGAAGCGCTCTTCCGCGCCCAGGTCGCCGTGATGCGGAGTCTCAACGCGGACTTCCCCGGTGACGAGATCTCGTTCAACGAGTACGACGTCTGCTTCAACCTGTCGACCCAGCCCGGACGCCGCTGCCGGATGCGCGACCTCACCGGGCACCTGCTCCTCACCCAGCCGAGCGTCAGCCGCCTGGTCGACCGGCTCCTCGCCCGCGGCATCGTCGAGAAGCAGCCGGACCCCACCGACGCCCGCGGTGTGATCGTGGCGCTGACCCCGCACGGCTTCGACGTCTACCGCCAGGTTGCCGTGCAGCACGCGGCGAGCATCGCGCAGCAGGTCGGTGCCGGGCTGTCCGACCCCGAACTGCGCACCCTCACCGAACTCTGCACGAAACTCCGGCTGGCGGTCGGCACGGCACCGGGCCGACGGTCGACGGCTCGCTCGGTGGTCGCTCCGGATGCGGCGACGGTGTGACCGGCGCGATCGTCTGGCTCCGTGACGACCTGCGGCTGTCGGACAACCCCGCGCTGCGTGCGGCGATCGACCACGGTGGCGACGTCACGGTGGTGGTCGTCCTCGACGAGCAGTCCCCCGGGCTCCGTCCGATCGGTGCCGCGAGCCGCTGGTGGCTGCACCACTCACTGACCGCCCTCGACGCCGACCTGCGCGACCGGGGCTCCCGGCTGGTCCTCCGGCGCGGTGCCGCGGCGACGGTCATCGACCAGCTCGTCGCCGACACGGGGGCGGACGCCGTGTACTGGAACCGTCGGTACGGCGCCGTCGAGCGGGACATCGACGCCGGCATCAAGGCGGCCCTGCACGACCGTGACGTCGAGGCACACAGCTTCGCCGCGAACCTGCTCTGGGAGCCGTGGACGGTGCTCACCGGGCAGGGCGAGCCGTACAAGGTCTTCACCCCGTTCTGGAACGCCGTCCAGGCACTGCCCGAACCACGCCACCCCCTGCCCGACCCCGACGACCTGCCCGCTGCGGCCGACGTCACAGGTGATGCACTGGCCGACTGGGCACTGCTGCCGACGAAGCCCGACTGGGCGGGCGGGCTCCGTGACGCCTGGATCCCGGGCGAGCACGGTGCCCGCCAGCAGCTCGAGCACTTCGTCGAGCACGCGCTCGAGGACTACGACCAGCGCGACGAGCCCGCGATGGAAGCCACCAGCAGCCTCTCCCCGTTCCTGCGTTGGGGCGAGATCAGCCCCTACCAGGTGTGGCACCGCCTGCACGAGCGGCTCGAGCCCGCGCAGCGCCAGAACGCCGCCGCGTTCCTCCGGCAGCTGGCGTGGCGTGAGTTCAACTGGAACGAGTACTTCCACTGCGACGACATCGCCACCGTCAACGTCCGTCGGAACTTCGACGCGTTCCCGTGGCGTGATCCGGAACCGGCCGAGCTGGACCGCTGGCGGCAGGGCCTGACCGGCTTCGACCTGGTCGACGCGGGCATGCGGGAGCTCTGGCACAGCGGCGCCATGCACAACCGGGTGCGGCTGGCCGCCGGCAGCTTCCTCGTGAAGAACCTGCTCGTCGACTGGCGCGTCGGGGAGCAGTGGTTCTGGGACACCCTGGTCGATGCCGACCCCGCCAACAACGCGGCGAACTGGCAGTGGGTCGCGGGCTCCGGCTTCGACGCCGCCCCGTACTTCCGGGTCTTCAACCCCGATCGGCAACTCGAGCGCTTCGACCCGCACCGCGAGTACGTCCACCGCTGGGTCCCCGCCGACGAGCTGCGCCCCGAGCCGATGGTCGACCTGAAGGCGTCGCGGCAGCGGGCGCTCGACGCCTACGAACGGATGCGGCGCTCGTGACCGGGCCGCACCAGGCGATCGCCACCGTCGTCGACCGGGTCGACGAGCTGTTCCGGTCGCGTGTCGAGCAGGGCATCGCTCCGAGCAGCGTGTGGGGCGTGTTCGACCGCTCCGGGCTCGTCGCGTCCGGTGGGCACGGTGACCGCGGTGACGGACGCCGACCGGACGCCGACACCGTGTACCGCATCGCCTCCTGCACCAAGAGCGTCACCGCCGCGACCCTGCTGACCCTCGTCGCCCGGGGAGCGCTCGACCTCGACGCGCCGATCACCGACTTCGTGCCGGCCTTCGGCGCCGTCGACCTGCCGACCGCGGACTCCCCCGTCCCCACGGTACGGATGCTGCTGACGATGTCGGCCGGGTTCCCGACCGACGACCCCTGGGCCGACCGGCAGGAGTCGATCTCGGACGCCGAGCTCGACGAGGTCCTGCGCGGCGGCCTGCTGTTCGACTCGCTCCCGGGCACCCGCTTCGCCTACTCGAACCTCGGCTACGCGCTGCTCGGCCGGGTCGTCGCCGTCGTGACCGGTCAGCCCTTCACCGCGGCCGCCAGCGAGACCGTGCTCCGTCCCCTCGGACTCACCGACACCGTGTTCAGCGCCGACGAGTCGACCGGCTTCGTCGTCACCGGTGTCCGCGGACACGAGGGCGACTGGGAACCCCTGCCGATGACCGGCCCCGGCGCCTTCTCGTCGATCGGCGGGCTCTTCTCGACCGTGCGTGACCTGGCACGCTGGGCGACGCACCTCGGTTCGGCGTTCTCCGCCGCACCGGAAGCCGGCCCGGTCTCCCCCGCCGACCGCCGGCTCATGCAGCAGGCGATGCGGGTCGTCCCCCCGTCCGTCGTCCCGGGTTCGGCCCGGGCGACGGCGTACGGCTTCGGACTGTTCGTCGAGCAGGACGATCGCTTCGGCGAGCTCGTCTCGCACTCCGGCGGCTACCCGGGCTTCTCCGCGCACATGCGGTGGTCCGTGCGCGACGGCGTCGGGGTCGTCGCGTTCGAGAACGCCACGCAGGCCAAGGTCTCCGCGGCCGCCCAGCGAGCGCACGACCTCGTGCTCGACGCGGTGCTGACGGCCCAGGCGCCCGACGCGACCGGAGCGAGCAGCGGGGCGGCGGCGACCACCCGCGCGACGCGAGCCGCCCAGTCCGCCGTGACGCGCCTCCTGGCTGACTGGCGCGACGACCTGGCGGACGCGATCTGCACCCCGAACGTAGCGATGGACGTGCCGTACGACCGACGCCGGCGGGCGGTGGCGCAGGCCGTCGCCGAGGTGGGCGCCGACCTCGGTGCGGCACCGGTCGCCGAGTACGCGGCGACACCGTCGCACCTGCGCTGGTGGCTCCCCGGCACGTGCGGGCGCCTGCGCGTCGAGATCCGCCTCGCGCCCGCCGCCGCGGGGCGCGTCCAGACCCTGAACGTCGTCGCCGAACCGGCGGAGCGCTGACCAAGGGGTGTGACTCGGGCCGGGACGGCTCAGACCGGCGGTCGACCGCCCACGAAGCCGAGCGCCCGCGCGGCGACCCGTGTGCCCTCACGGGCTGCCGCACCGACGCGGACCGGATCCGTCGCCCATGCACGGACGAACCCGGCGACGAAGGCGTCCCCGGCCCCGATGGTGTCGACGACGGTCGCCGGTGTCGCGGGCACCCGGTGGACGCTGCGGCCCCGGCGTCCGATGAGCGCGCCGTCGGCCCCGGCCGTGACGACGACCAGCGGGACGTGCTCGGTCAGCCGACGCACCGCGGCGTCGAGGTCGTCACCCCCCGCGAGGGCGAGCGCCTCGTGCTGGTCGGGGAAGAGCACGTCGACGCCCCGCAGGGCCTCGAGGAACCGGTCGGCACCGATCGTCTCGATCACCGCGACGGACGAGGGATCCACCGCCACGCGCGCCGGGCCGGTCCGGGCGCACGCCACCAGGTCCGCGAGCCGGTCGGCCCCGCCGCCGAGCATGGCGGCGCCGGTCAGGTGCACGATGTCGGCGCGGGCGACCACCGACGGCGGAACGTCGGCGGCACTGATCTTCCCGCTCGCGGCGGGGTCCGACATCGCGGTGCGGCCGTGGTCGTTGCGGACCGAGACCACGACCCCGGTGGACGTCATCGCGTCGTAGCGCAGGTGGGCGCGGACCCCGGCGTCCTCGAGCGCGCGCTCGTGGCGGTAGACGTCGTCGACCCCGACACGGGCGACGACGTCGACCTCGGCCCCGAGCCAGCCGAGCCAGGTGGCGGTGTTGCCACCGGCACCGGTCGGCCGGTGGCGGATCTCCGCGGCGGGATCGTGCACCCCGATCCGGTGCGCGGTGGTGTGCACGAGGACGCCGTCCAAGACGTTGCCGACGACCAGGAAGCGTTTTCCGGCGCCGCGACGACGGCCCGCGACCACCCGTCCGGCGCGGGTCCCCTCGGGCTGGGACGGCGGTAGAGCGCCCTCGTACGGCATGGACATCCGCAACAGTGTACCTGGAACCGAGTTTTACTCCGTTTCTATCGGTGAAAACGGAGGTTCACAGCGGTTCCGGCAAGCCCATCCGACGTAGTACTGATATACCGATTGCTAGTATGTGGACGGTCGCGCGACCACCCCGACGACGGAGAAGCCATGCCCAGGAAGCCCGACCCCACTCGCAAACCCGCGATCCTCGAGAAGGTCGTCGACCACTTCGTCGAGACCAAGATCGAGGACGTCACGGTCCGGGGCCTCGGCCGCGTGCTCGGGACGAGCGCCTACCCGGTCGTCTACCACTTCGGCTCGCGCGACGCCCTGATCGACTCCGTCGTCGAGCACCTCGCGACCTCGCACCGAGCGCCCGCGCTCGACCCTGCCGCCGACACGGACGCCCTCGCCGACCACCTGATCGCGACGTTCGGCGGGCTCGACGACCCACACCGCGCACTGGCTGCACGGCTCACCTTCGAACTCGGGTCGGTCGAATCCCTCGACGGGCGCGACCGGCAGCGCCGCGCGCACCGCTGCCAGGTCGCAGCCATCCGGGCGTGGTGCCGAGCACACGGCGCCGACCCCGTCCTCGCCGAACGTGCGGCCCAGCACACGGTCTTGGCCGCGCGCGGAGCCCAGTGGGGCGCACTCGTGGACCGTGCGCACATCGACGCCGACGCGGCACTGCGTCGCATCGCCCACGACCTCGCTGCCAGCACGGCTGACGCAGACCGCGTGCGCTGAGCGCACGCACGCGATCGCGGTCCGCTCGCGTCCCCGGCGACGGCGCACGGCCCGGAACGGCACCTGGGCCACGAACGGGAGGCACGGTGCCAGCTGGCACCGTGCCTCCCGTTCGTCAGGTGGTCACCGTGGTGACCCGCCGACGCGGATCAGAGCGTGACGAACCGCTGCGACTTCGCGTTCTCGAAACGAGCGGCGACGTTCTCCCAGTCGACGATGTTCCAGACGGCCTTGACGTAGTCCGCCTTGACGTTCAGGTAGTCGAGGTAGAAGGCGTGCTCCCACATGTCGAGCATGAAGATCGGGACGAGACCGAACGGGATGTTGCCCTGCTGGTCGAAGAGCTGGAACGTGGTGAGCTTCTGGCCCACGGTGTCCCAGGCCAGCACGGACCAGCCGGAGCCCTGGATGCCGTTCGCGACGGCGGCGAACTGTGCCTGGAACTTCTCGAACGAGCCGAAGAACTCGTCGATCGCCGCGGCGAGCTCGCCCTCGGGGACCTTCGTGTCCGGGCCGAGGTTGGTCCAGAAGATCGAGTGGTTCACGTGGCCACCGAGGTGGAACGCGAGGTCCTTCTCGAGCTTGTTGATCGCACCGAAGTTGCCGGACTCACGGGCCTCACCGAGCTGCTGCAGCGCGGTGTTGGCACCGGTCACGTAGGCCTGGTGGTGCTTGTCGTGGTGCAGCTGCATGATCTTGCCGCTGATGTGCGGCTCGAGCGCGGCGTAGTCGTACGGCAGTTCCGGCAGGGTGTACTCAGCCATGTGAGGTCCTTTCGATCAGTGGGTTGTGGACGCGGCTCCGCGGCTCACGAGAGCCGGGAACGATCGGTGAGGGAGTGGAATTCCCGGTTGTGGTAGACCAGCGGCTCGCCGCGGTCGGCACCGACGATGATGTCGAGCACCTCGGCCACGACGACGGTCGAGCTGCCGATGGGCGTCGTCGACAGCGGTCGGCAGCGGAGCGCATTCGCCGCACTCGGCAGGTAGCGGTCGCCCGACGGCAGGGTGCCCCAGATCGGGTCGTCCGCCGCCGGGCTGCCGGTCGAGGCGAACCGCTTGGCGAGTGCGACCCCGAGGGAGTCGACCAGGTGCACGACGAACAGCGGCGCACCGAGCACGACCCCGGCCGAGCCGGAGTTCGTCGAGAGCGAGAAGACGAGGACGGGCGGGTCGACGGCGACACTCGCGACGCTCGAGGCGGTGAGGCCGGTCGGTCCGTCCGGGCCTTCGGCCGTGATGACGGCGACGCCGGCAGGGTGCCCGCGGAAGGCGGACTTGTACGCGTCGGCGATGGTGGCCGGTGCTTCGTCGGGCATGGTGATCGTGGTCGTTCCTTCGGGAGGGGCTGCCGTCACTCGGCGGCTGCCACCCAACGTATGACCTGAACCCTGGTTGAGGTCAACGATTCACAGGTTCGGGCGCGGCCGGGCGCGCCGTCGTGGCACTTCGTGAGCAGGAATGGTCGGGTCACACACGGCGACCCGACCGATCCTGCTCACGAAGCGCAGCGAAGCGAGCGGAGCGACGTGCGCGCGCCCGCTCGACAGCTCGCCCGCTCGACCGCTCAGCCGCGCGACCGCTCAGCGGCGCTTGAGCATGACGAGCGCACCCGCGGCCGCCACGACCATGAGCACCGCCGCGACGCCCGCCGTGATCGTCACGCCAGAGTCGAACGCGGCCCGTGCCGACTCGAGCAACACCTGCCCGGCGCTGCCACCGAGCTGCCCCGCCGCGGCGACCGCGCCGCCGAGGGTCTCCTGCGCCGCGACGTGCGCCGCCGAGGACAGCCCGTCGGGCACCACGACGTGCGCGCGGTAGGTCGTCGCCAGGATCGTCCCGAGGACCGCGGTCCCGAGGACGGCGCCGATCTCGTACGCCGTCTCGGACATCGCCGACGCCGCACCCGCCTTGTCCGCCGGTGCCGTCGAGATGATGAGGTCGTTCGTCACCGTCTCGGACGCCCCGATCCCGATGCCGAGCAGCACGAACGCGAACGCCAGGGCGGCGATGGACGCGTGGTGCCCGAGGACCGCGACGAGGGCGTACGCCGCCGCCGAGAACAGCAGCGCGACCGACACGACCCAACGCGGGGCGACACGTGCCACGACCGGCACGACCGCGAGCCCGGCCACGATGGTCAGGACCGACCCCGGGATGAGCACGACGCCGGACGTGAACGGGTCGAGCCCGGCCACGAGCTGCAGGTGCTGGGCGATGAAGAACAGGAACCCGGTGAGCGAGAACATTGCCGCCAGGTTCATCAGCACGCTGCCGGTGAAGGCCGTGCTGCGGAACAGGCGCAGGTCGAGCATCGGCGTGCGGGACCGCAGCTGCCGACGGACGAACGCGATGCCGCACACGACACCGACCGCGAGCATCGCGATCGCGAGGCCACGCTCCTCGGGGTGCACGACCGACTTGATGGCCCAGGCGATCGGTGCGAGGGCGCCGAGGGACAGGAACATGCTCGGCATGTCGACCGGCCCGGGCATCGGGTCACGGGACTCCGGCACGCAGAACGGCACACCGACGAGCATGAGCACGAGGATCGGCACCGCGACCAGGAACACGCTGCCCCAGTGGAAGTGCGCGAGCAGCGCGCCGCCGACGAGCGGGCCGAGCGCGTTGCCGGCAGCGAACATCGTCGACCAGACGGCGAGCGCCATCCGCCGCTCCCCCGCGTCCACGAACACGTTGCGGATGATCGACAGCGTCGCGGGCATGAGCATCGCGCCGAACACGCCCATCGCGATCCGGGCCGCGACGAGCATCCAGGCGTCGGTCGCGAAGGCCGCGGCGACCGAGAACAGGGCGAACCCGGTCGCGCCGATCACCAGGATCCGCCGTCGGCCGATGCGGTCACCGATGCTGCCCATCACGACGAGCAGGCCGGCGAGCACCAGCGGGTACGCGTCCACGATCCAGAGCTGCGTGGTGGCGTCCGGGTTCAGCGCGCGACTGATCGACGGCAGCGCGAAGCTCAGGATGGTGTTGTCGACCGAGATGAGCAGGACCGGCAGCATGAGCACCGCGAGCGCCAGGAACCGTCGGGCGCGGCTCCCGGTGACGCGGGTGGCGACGGGGCTGGTGAGCAGTGCGGACACAGCGGACTCCTGGGATTTCGAGCCGGACCAGGTCGACGGCGGGTGGTACGTGGGGCAGACGAGACGGGACGCGGAATCGACACGCGCCCCGTCAGGACCCCGTTAGTGTACCGTCTGGACGGTTTTGATTGCAAATGCAACCGCCGTGGCCGGGAGGCCCGTGGCGATCCCGCCACGGGCCTTGTGTCGGTCCACTGGTCGCGTCGTCGGGCCTACGCCGATTCGCGGAGCAGCAACCGGTGTCGCACGGTGCGCTCGACGGCCTCGCCCGAGCGCGGCAGCTCGCCCGCGAGCATGCCGAGCGCCAGGTCGAGGGCCTGGCCCGCGACCTCGTCGAGGTCGACGGCCAGCGTGGTGAGCGTCGGTGCGACGAGCGTCCCGAGCGGGAGGCCGTCGACGCCGACCACGCGGACGTCCCCGGGGACGTCGACGCCGGCACGACGGCAGGCCGACAGCACGCCGAGGGCCAGCACGTCATTGAACGCCAGCACCGCGTCCACCCGGCGGTGCTCGGCGAGGATCCGTTCGGTTCGTTCGGCACCGGCCTCTGCGGTGGGCGCGGCCACGATGACGAGGTCGGGCAGGTACCCGCGACGCCGGAGTGCCGCGGCCATGTGCTCCCCGCGCTGGCTCGGCACGCCGTCGGCGGCGGCGTCGAGCACGACGGGGTGCTTGACCCCGGTGTCGACGAGGTGGTCGGCGAGGGCCTCGATCGCGGTGGTCGGGTCGATCCGGACGGCGGCGCGGGTCACCGGCCCGGAGGGGTCGAGCTCGACGACCGGGACCGAGCCGAGCCGTTCGATCCACTCCGGCGCACGGGACCCGAGGTAGCCGATCACGACGTCCGTCTGGGCGCCGAGGGACTCCACCATCCGGTCCGAGTCGCTCGCGAGCCCGACGTCGGCGAGCATGACGTTCCACCCGCGGGCGGCGGCCAGGCCGAGCACCGCGGACGCGAGTGCCGGTGCGTAGGGGTTCCGCAGGTCGTTGACGACGAGCCCGAGCTGATGGTCGCCACCCGTGACGAGCCCACGGCCGAACCGTGACGGACGGTAGTCGAGCGCGGCCGCCGCCTGGAGCACGCGGTCCTTGGTCGCCGCGCTGATGCCGGACATGCCGTTCATCGCGCGGGTGACGGTCTGCCGGGACACCCCGGCGGCCGCGGCGACGTCGATGATCGTCGTGCGGCCGCCCGGGGTCAGGCGCGGAGGTCCAGCCATGCCACCTGTTCCGGGGAGAGGTCGACGGAGAGGCCCGTCATGGACGACCGGGCCTCCGCGATCGTACGGGGTCCGAAGAGCGGGAACGTCGGGAACGGCTGGTTGAGCACGTACGCCAGGGCGATCGCCGTCGCCGGGACACCGAACTGCTCGCCGAGCTCGCGCGCACGCCGGAGCCGCTCGAAGTTGTCGTCCGAGTAGTAGCAGCGGACGAGTTCGGCGTCGCTGGTGTCCTCGGGCGTCGCACGGCCGGTGAAGAACCCGCGGGCCTGCGAGGACCACGGCAGCAACGGGACCTGACGTTCCTCGAGCCAGGCCTTCGATGCCGCATCGGTCGCGTGTTCGCAGCCGTCCCACGGCACGTCGTACGCCTCGGCGAGACCGAAGTGGTTGCTGAGCACCTCGAACCCGTGCTTGCCGTTGGCACGCGCGTAGGCGTTCGCCTCGTCGAACCGTGCGGGAGTCCAGTTCGAGCCGCCGTACACGCGGATGCGCCCGGCTCGGCGGTGCTCGTCGAGGACGTCGACGAACTCCCCCACCGGGACGTCGGGGTTGTCGCGGTGCATCATGTAGATGTCCGCGTAGTCGGTGCCCTGACGATCGAGGCTCTCGAGCAGCTGCCGGGTGATCGACTCCGGGTCACAGTGCGGGGTGTGGGCGCCCTTCGTGATGACGACCACGTCCTCGCGGATCCCCCGGTTCTGGATCCACCTGCCGAGCCGCCCCTCGAGCACACCGCCGCCGTAGATGTACCCGGTGTCGAACACGTTGCCGCCCTGCTCGACGAACAGGTCGAAGATCGCACTGGCGTGTGCCAGGTCGGGCTGGTTGTCGACACCCATCACCAGGCGGGACATCCGCTTGCCCACGCCCGGCACCTCGCCGGAGCGCATCGGGTTGCCGTCCTGCACGGCGAGCGGTCGGCCGGACACCGTCGGGATGTCGGCGCTCTCGGCCTCGAAGGGGTAGCGCAGGCCGATCGCCGCGCGCCACCGGTCGAGCGTGCGGGCGGTGGCGAGGGTCTCGTCGATGGTCATCTGCGCCGCCTCGACCGCCCCGGCCCGCAGGGCGTCGGTGGTGGCGTCGGCTTCTCGGGCGTAGGGGTGCTCACCCGCGAACGACAGCGAGCGAGGGGGTTCGTCGACGGTGTGGATCTCGATGGTGGGGTCGTCGCCAAGGGTCCACGGGTCCGTGAGCACGATGCGACCGCGCGAGCCGTACACCGACACGGCGTTGTCGTCCTGCACGAAGACGCCGGTCCGGACCGTCGCCGTGGTCCCGCCCTTGTAGGTGAGCTGCGCGACCGTCCACTCGTCGACCCCGGTCGGCCCGAGGGTTCCGGTGGCGGTGAGGTCCACGGGCTCGGCGACGGCGACACCGGTGGCGGCCTGCACGATCGCGGCGGCCATCGTCACCGGGTACCCGCCGACGTCGAGGATCCCGCCGCCGGCGGTCTCGACGTCGAACAGGCGACCGGTGCGCTCGCCCGTCCGGAAGGCGAACGAGGCGTCGACGTGGGTCACGTCGCCGATCACGCCGTCGCGGACCAGGTCGAGCAGTGCCGCGGTCTGCGGGTGGAAGCGGTACATGAACGCCTCGACGAGCGGCAGGCCGGCCTGCCGTGCGGCGTCGGTGAGCGCCATCGCGGTGCCGTGGTTCACGGCGAGCGGCTTCTCGCAGAGGACGGCCTTGCCGGCCTCGAGGGCGGCGAGGACGAGCCGGGCGTGCCCGGTGTGCACGGTCGACACGTAGACGGCGTCCACGCGCGGGTCGGCGAGGACCTGGTCGTAGGTACCGGCGGTCACGTCCGCGAACCCGAAACCGGCGGCCTCGTCGGCGAAGACCCGCGCCCGCTCGGCCGACGAACTGCCGGCCGCGACCAGGACGCCCCCGCTGGCGGGCAGCTGCGAGAGGAAGCGTCGGGCGATGCCGCCGGGGCCGAGGACGGCCCACCCGGGGCGGTCGGTGCTGGTCGAGGTCGGGGTGGTGGCCATGTTCGCCGTCTGCGCTGACATGCGGATCCTTGTCGTCTCGTGAACCTTCACGGTCGGTTCGAAGCTAGCGGACACCGGAGCAATCGGCAACGGTCCTGCGGTGATTCGTGAACGTTCACGGCGGCGATGGACGAGCTGGCGTCCGCTCCCCCGAGAACTGCTCCTAGACTCTCGGCATGGCCAGTGCCCGCGACCGCGTCCTCGACAGCTTCGTCGCCATCGTGTGCGAGGAGGGCGAGCGTCCTGCCACGCTCGACGCCGTCGCCGCGCGCGCCGGTGTCTCGAAGGGCGGGCTTCTCTACCACTTCGGCTCCAAGGCCGCGCTGGTCGAGGGGCTCTGCGAACGGCTGTCGGACCTGTCCGCGATCGACGTCGAGCGGATGCAGGAGGCCGAGGACGGCGCCGCGCGCTACTTCGTCCGCAACTGCCTGTTCGTCGGCAGCGAGCTGGACCTCGCCCTGCTCGCCGCGAGCCGCCTGCAGCAGGCCGGCTACGAAGAGGCCGGACGCACCCTCGACGACACCGAGAACGCCTGGCTCGCGACCCTCGTCGACGCCCTCGGCGACGAGCCGACCGCGCAGGCCGTCAAGCTCCTCGGCGACGGGCTGTACCACCAGGCCTCGCTCGGAGCTGCGAGCGAGGTGCGGCCGAAGCGGGGCAGCGTCGACATGGAGACCCTGCTCACCGTCGTCGACCGTCTGATCGCGACGCGACCCGGAGCGTGAACCGGCACCCCCCGGCTGGGGATAGACTGGGGAACGATCCACTCGTCGACACCCGGAGGTATCCCGTGGGCCGCGTCATCGCCGCTGTTTTCTCGATCCTGCTGCTGCTGGTGTCGATGTACCTGTTCGGGTTCGCCTTCCAGGTCGAGTCGGGCCAGGCCTTCGTCTTCATGGCTGGCGTGCTCCTGATGAGCCTCTCCTTCTTCCTGC
This sequence comes from Curtobacterium poinsettiae, assembly GCF_025677645.1. NCBI lineage: Bacteria > Bacillati > Actinomycetota > Actinomycetes > Micrococcales > Microbacteriaceae > Curtobacterium > Curtobacterium flaccumfaciens. The sequence continues at coordinate 3,157,234 of NZ_CP106879.1, forward strand.
CGATCCACGTGTTCGGCAAGCGCTAGCCAGCAAGCGCTGACCAGCGAGCGCAGAACGGCCCCGCACCTCACCGGTGCGGGGCCGTTCTGCGTGGCGCGTCAGGTCACGAGCCGATCAGACCAGGACCCGCAGGGTCCGCAGCGTCACCGCGGTGCTGATCGCCGCGTGCGCGGCCTCGGCGCCCTTGTCCTCCTTCGAGCCGGGCAGCCCGGCGCGGTCGAGCCCCTGCTGCTCGTCGTCCAGCGTGAGCACACCGAACCCGACGGGCTTGCCGGTGTCGATCGCGACCTGCGTCAGGCCGCTCGTCGCCGCGCCCGACACGTACTCGAAGTGCGGGGTGCCGCCGCGGATGATGACGCCGAGGGCGACCGCCGCGTCGAAACCGGCCTCGAGCGCGGTCTTCGCGACCACGGGCAGCTCGAAGCTGCCGGGCACGGGGATGACGTCGGCCGTCGCACCGAGCCGCTCGACCTCGCGCTTCGCCCCGGCCAGCAGGCCCGCGGCGATCGTGTCGTGCCACTGTCCGGCGATGATGGCCACCCGGATCCCGGTGCCGTCCACCTGGTCGCGGTCCGCCGCGCCTGCTCCGCTCATCGTGTCGTTCCTTCCGTGGGCGCTGCGGTCGCTGCCGCCGCCCGGTCTGCCGCGTCCAGCCACTCGGCGAGCGCGGCGATGGTGATGACGGGCACGCCCTCGCGTGCCCCGAGTGCGACGAGCGCCGGCAGCCGCATCATGCTGCCGTCCTCGTCGACGATCTCGCAGATCGCCGCAGCGGGCCGGAGTCCGGCCGCGGTGACGAGCTCGATCGCTGCTTCGGTGTGCCCGGCGCGCTCACGGACCCCGCCCGGTCGTGCGCGCAGGGGCACCACGTGTCCGGGTCGGTGCAGGTCGTCGCGCACCGAGTTCGGGTCGGCGAGGACCCGCAGCGTGCGGGCGCGGTCGTGGGCGCTGATGCCCGTTGTCACGCCGACGGCCGCGTCGACGGTGACCGTGTAGGCCGTGCCGCGGACGTCCTCGTTGTGCGCCACCATCGGCGGCAGGTCGAGGGCGTCGGCGATCTCGGTGCTGACCGGCGCGCAGATGAACCCGGACGAGTGCGCCACGGTCCAGGCGATCCACTCCGGCGAGGCGAGCTCGGCGGACAGGATGACGTCGCCCTCGTTCTCGCGGTCCTCGTCGTCGACGACGATCACCGGGCGACCGGCGGCGATCGACGCGATCGCGGCCTCGATGCTCGACGACCCGAGTGCCTGCGTGGCGGCACCGGCCTCGGCCACCATCACCGGGCCTCCGATCCGACGGTCTCGAGCGACTGCGCCGCGGCGTCGAGCCGCAGCATGCGGCGGACGTGCCGTGCCAGGACGTCGGTCTCGACGTTCACCCGGTCGCCCGGTACGCGGAGCCCGAGCGTCGTCGCCTCGAGCGTCTCGGGGATCAGGCTCACCTCGAACCAGGCGGCGTCGGGCGCGGTGTCCTCGGGCGAGACCGCGCTGACCGTGAGCGAGACGCCGTCGAGCGCGATCGAGCCCTTGTCGACCACGAGCGGGCTGAGCGCCGGCGCGAGCGAGAACCGCACGCGCCGCCAGCCGTCGCCGTCCGCCGTCTCGAGCACCGTGGCGGTGCCGTCGATGTGGCCCTGCACGATGTGCCCGCCCAGGCGGTCACCCACCGAGGCGGCGCGCTCGAGGTTCAGGCGGTCCCCCACCCGGAGCGCGCCGTGTGCGCTCATGTCGAGGGTCTGCTTCATGACGAAGGCCGTGAAGGTCTCGGGGGTCTGCTCGACGACGGTCAGGCAGACACCACTCGTCGCGATCGAGTCGCCGTGCCGGGCGTCGTGCACGACGACGGGGCCGTGGACGGTGAGCGCGACGGAGTCGCCCTGCTGCTCGACGGCGGTGACGGTGCCGAGTTCCTCGATGATGCCGGTGAACACTGGTGTCCTCTCAACGGGACTCCGGGGGCGTTCGACGATCGTCGACATCGACGGACGGGTCGCACCCCACGGGTCGCGGGGTCGTCCTGTCCGCCAGCGCGCCTCCCATCCGGACTTTCACCGTCGGTCCCGGAATCCCACCGGGTCAACCTCTGCCGGGTTCGCACCCGTCATCAGTTCGTGGACTGTCACCACCGGCTCGGAATTCCACCGACCCCGGAGCGCTTGCGTAGTCGGAACGATACCCCAGGCCGCTGACGGCCGCGTCGTTCTGCTCCACCGGCCGTCACGGGGCGTCGCACCCTCGGCGCGCGTGGGCGCATCAGGTGCACCGGCATGTTCCGACAGAGCACTCGTCGATCGACTGGTGTCCTGTCGAACCATGCACGCACATCCGATGCTCGGGCATCTTCCGACGAAGCACGCGTCGATCGACCCGCGTTCCGTCGCGGCATGCACACGCATGCTCCGCCGGGCGGCGTGACGACGAGGGGCGCCGCGGGTGCGGCGTCCCTCGTCGTCCTGTCGGTCAGTGCCGGCGACGGAGCACGAGCGTGCCCGCTCCGGCGAGGAGCAGCAGGAGCGCGAACCCGGCCGGCAGGACCGGCGAGCCGGCTCCCGTGTAGGCGAGCTCCGGCTGGCCGTCACCGGTCGCGGCGGTTGCCGCGACGGTGCCGGCGCTCGTCCGGACCCCGCTGGTGGCAGCGGTGGTGCTGGTCACCACACCCGCCGTGGAGGCCCGGGTCGGCTCGACCACGCCGACCGCGCCCACCGGGATGGTCGCCGTGCCGGGCGTGGTGCCGGTACCGGTGCCCGTCCCGTCGGTGGGGACGGTGCCCGGGTCGGTGGCGGGGTCCGTGCCCGGGTCGGTACCCGGGTCCGTACCGGGGTCCGTGCCCGGGTCGGTACCCGGGTCCGTACCGGGATCGGTACCGGGGTCCGTGCCCGGGTCGGTCCCGGGGTCCGTGCCGGTGCCGGGGGTGGCTCCGGTGCCGTCACCGACGATGCCGATCCCGTTGCCGCCGATGGTGATCGGCAGGCTGATCACCGGGGTGACCTGGGTGCCGGAGAGCAGGCCGCCGTCGCCGGAGGTCGAACCGCCGGTCGTCGGGGTCGTGGCACCGGTGGCCGGAGTCGTCGTGCCGCCGGTGCTCGTACCGTCACCGAGGACGCCGATGCCGTTGCCACCGATGGTGATCGGCAGGCTGATCACCGGGGTGACCTGGGTGCCGGAGAGCAGGCCGCCGTCGCCGGAGGTCGAACCGCCGGTCGTCGGGGTCGTGGCACCGGTGGCCGGAGTCGTCGTGCCGCCGGTGCTCGTGCCGTCACCGAGGACGCCGATGCCGTTGCCACCGATCGTCACCGGGACGTCGACGGCCGGGGACACCTGCGTGCCCGAAGCCGTGCCGTCCGAACCCGAGGTCGAACCACCGGCCGCCGGAGCGGTCCCGGTACCCGTGCCCGCAGCGGGCGCCGTGCCCGTCGCGGCCCCCGTTCCGAGCAGCCCGATGCCGTTGTCCGCCACCGTGACCGGGATCGAGACGACCGGGGACACCTGCGTGCCCGAGGCCGTGCCGTCCGAACCCGAGGTCGAACCACCGGCCGACGGAGCGGTCCCGGTACCCGTGCCCGCAGCGGGCGCCGTGCCCGTCGCGGCCCCGTCACCGAGGACGCCGATGCCGTTGCCACCGATCGTCACCGGGACGTCGACCAGGCCGGTCACCTGGGTGCCGGAGAGCAGTCCGTCGGTGCCCGAGGTCGTGGGCGCCGACGGGGCTTCGGCGGCTGGTGCCGGGGTCGTCGCAGCCGGGGCGGTCGGCGTCGCGGTACCGTCGCCGAGGACGCCGATCCCGTTGCCGGACACCGTCACGGGGACGGTCACGGCCGGGGTGACCTGGGTGCCGGAACCCGTGCCGTCCTCGCCCGAGGTGCTCGGAGCGGGAGCAGCAGGCGCCGGATCTGCAGGCGCCGGAGCCGGGGCCGGAGCAGCAGGTGCCGGAGCCGCCGCGGGTGCGGCGGCCGAGACCGCGTCACCGGCGACGGCCACGGCGTTGCCGCCGACCGTCACCGGTGCCGTGACGTCCGGCACCACCTGGGTGCCCGAGAGCGTGCCGTCCTGGCCCGAGGTGCTGGGGGCAGGAGCGGTCGTGGCCGGAGCAGGCACCGGAGCGGCGGTCGTGGACCCGGTCGCCGTCGACACTGCGTCGCCGAGCACGGCGATCGCGTTGCCGCCGAGGGACACCGGGGCGTCCACAGCGGGGGCCACCTGGGTGCCCGAGACGGTGCCGTCGGCACCGGATGTCGTGGCCGCGTTCGCCGCAGCCGTGCCGCCGAGCGTGAGCCCGCCGACGAAGAGGGCGAACCAGAGCCCTCTGGAGACGTACTTGTTCATGGTCGTACTCCCTGATCGAGATCGTCACCGACCGCGGACGCAGCCGGGATGTGTGCGTGCCTGCCGTGCCGGACAGGCGCACCGATCTCAGTCAGGGGCGACGTCGTGCTCGCCGACGACGGATGCGGGGACCGCGTCGTCGGAGAGCGTGCCGCGAGACCCCGCGGCGAGGGAGACGATGTCGTCGGCCGAGCCGACGATGCCGACGGCTGCTGCGCCTCCGGAGGTCGAGGAGGCGCTGCCACCGAGCACGCCGGCGGCGGCCCCGTCGAACGGGAGCCCGTGGCCCTCGGCGTCGGCGGGGACGAGCAACGCGTGTCCGCCGAAGGTCGCGCCCTGTGCATCGAGGGCCGTGACGACCCGGCCGACCGTGGCGGTCGTCGCAGCTGCGGCGACCGGCTCCGACGGGCGGAGACGGGCTGCGCGGTGGTCCGTGGCGTCGGCGCGGACGGGTGTGGGCACGACGGCCGCGGCGGCTCCGGGAGCGACTCCGGGCCGGACGGGTGCGGTCGCGACCGGCACCGACGGGACGGGCCCGGCGGACGGGTTCGAGCCGCCGCCCACCGGGAGCGTGGGGACGTCGACGACGGGGTCCGTGCCTCCTGGCAGGGTGCCGCCGACGGCCGGGACGACGCCCTCGACCACGTCGGGGACGGCGCCCACGGTCGTGCCGACCGAGCCGAGCGTGTCGTCGACCAGGCCCGTGACCGGGCCGGTCACGGTGCCGAGCGTGTCGTCACCGAGGACCGTGCCGACCACCGGCACGCTGCCGACCACGTCGTCGACGGTGTCGACGACCGCGGTCACGGGGCGCGCGTCGGTGACGTGCTCCACGGTGCCGGTGACGGGGCGCAGGACGTTCGCGACGGTGTCCGTGACCGGCCGGGAGGCGCTGCTCACCTCGTCGACGACCGGTCGCACCGGGCGCGTGGCCGGGTGGGCCGCCGGGGCGGACGTGGTCGGTTGGACAGCCGGTGTGGTCGTGGCCGGAGCGGGGCTCGACGGCGCGGGGGCTGCGGGAGCCGGAGCGGGGGCTGCCGGTGCCGGTGCGACCGCTGCGGGCGCCGGAGCAGGTGCGGGCGCCGGAGCGGTCGCAGCAGGTGCCGGTGCGGGCGCCGGCGCGACGGCCTTGCGGACGGATCCGTCACGCCGCCGAGGACCTTGCCGACCTCATCGGTCGCGCCCTGCACGGTGCCACCGACGCCGTCGACGACGCTGCCGACGAGTCCGCGCTGCTCGCTCGGTGCGGCCGAGGTCGTCGCCGCGGAGGCCGGTCGCGCGCCGAGGAGCAGGGACAGCAGCACGAGGGCGGCGAGGGTCCCGACGCCCAGCAGGACGATGCGGAGTGCGGCGCGCCAGGGTGCGCGCAACGGGTGGTCCATGCGCTCACCTCCTGATCTCGGCTGCGCACGTAGAGTGGTTGACCGGCAATGTACGCCGATCCGGTCCGGAACACACCCCGTTTCGGAAGAAATTCTCAGGAAGGGCCGTCCGTGGTCTCGATCTTCAACGCTCCGACCCGCAACCTGGACATCGTCACGCTGCACGAGATCCTGCGGCTCCGCCAGGACGTCTTCGTCGTCGAGCAGGAAGCCGCGTACGGCGACATCGACGGCCGTGACCTCGAGCCGGGCACCGTGCAGTTCTGGGCCGGCAACGGTTCGGTGGACGCGACGCTCCGCCTGCTCCGCGAGCCCGACGGCACCGAACGCATCGGCCGGGTCGCCACCGCGAAGCACGCCCGCGGCCAGGGGCTCGGCGCGCAGCTCATGGAGGCCGCGATCGCCGAGTCGCGCTCGCGGAGCATCGCCCTCGGTGCCCAGTCGCACCTGGAGCAGTGGTACGGCCGGTTCGGCTTCGTGCGCTCGGGCGACGAGTACCTGGAGGACCGCATCCCGCACATCCCGATGACCCGGAAGCGCTGACCCGTTCCGCGCGTCAGGCCCGCCAGCGCCGCAGTTCGTCGAAGGAGCGGCCCTGGGTGGCCCGGTCGGCGACGAGGCGTTCGAACACGATGTTCGTCTGCGTCGTCGCCACCGAGGGGTCACCGCTGAGTTCGTCGGCGACGAAGTCCCGGAGCTGCTCGGTCGACTCGCACGCGATGTGCACGAGGAAGTCCTTGTCCCCCGCCAGGAACGACACGTCCTGCACGACGGGTACCCGCAGCAGGCGCTTGGCGAAGTCCCGCAGTTCGTGGCGGGCCGCGGCGTGCACCCTGACGGACACCATCGCCTCGATCGAGAACCCGAGCCGAGCGACGTCCACGTCGGCCCGGTAGCCGCGGATCACCCCGGCGTCCTCGAGCGCACGGACCCGTGCCAGGCAGGTCGACGGCGCGATGCCGACGGCGGCCGCGAGTCGGTTGTTCGGGATCCGGGCGTCGGCCGACAGGGTCCAGAGGATGCGCTCGTCGACCTCGTCGAGGCGCGGAGCGGGGTCGGGGCGACGTGCGGGACGGTCGGACACGGCTCGACGCTACCGCGGCGGTGCGAGCAGGGCTCGGAGCGCGTCCTCGAGCGCGGCCGACACGACGGCGTCGTCGGCGGATGCCAGCGGTTCCACCGCGGTGGACTGCCGGAGCATCGACATCCCGAGCACGACCGCCAACGCGATCTCGGCACGGACGAGCAGTTCCTCGGACCCCGCGCCGCCGACCGTGCCCGCGAGCCGTTCGGCGTACCGGCGCAACGTCTCACGGCGGATGGCGTCGGCGCCGTCGTCGCCGGAGGACCGCAGCAGGAGCATCAGCTGCAGGGAGTCGTCGTCGGTGGGGGCCCGCACGATGTGCCTGATGATGCCCGTCAGCGCCCGTTCGAGGCCCTGCTCACTCGTCTCCTCGGCCCCCAGGTCGCGCACGACGCGGTCGAGGCAGGCGCGGAAGAGCCCCTCCTTCGAGCCGAAGTACCGGTTGATCAGGGCGACGTTCACCCCGGCGTCCCCGGCGATGTCGCGCACGGTCGTCGCGCGGTACCCGTCGAAGGCGAACCGACGCCGGGCGGCCTGCACGAGCAGGAGTCGGGTGGCCGCGGCGTCCTTGCTCATGAAGCGCAGCCTAGCGGTCCTCACAGGGATGTAAGCAAGCGTTGACATACCCCTCCGAGCGCGTACGCTCGTGATGTCAGCAACTGTTTACATCAACGACCACGACGACACGGAGCACGATGACCGACACCATGCAGAGCCCACGGACCGGCTCGCACCCCACCACGGACGGGCACCGGCCGAACAGCACGGCGATCATCGTCTACCTGTCCCTCGGCGGCCTGTCCTTCGCGGTGCTGCAGTCGCTGGTCGCCCCGGCACTGTCGACCATCGGGCAGGACCTCGGCGCCTCCACCAGCGCGACGAGCTGGGTGCTCACTGCCTACCTGCTGTCCGCCTCGGTGCTCACGCCGATCCTCGGTCGCCTCGGCGACATGATCGGCAAGCGCAAGGTCCTGATCGTCGTGCTGTCGATCCTGCTCGTGGGCGCCGTGCTCGCCGCCCTCGCCCCGAACCTCGGAGTGCTGATCGTCGGACGGGCACTGCAGGGCGCCGCCGGAGCCGTGATGCCGCTGTCGATCGGCATCGTGCGTGACGAGCTGCCGAAGGAGAAGGTCAGCGTCACGATCGGCCTGCTGTCCGCGATCTTCGGCATCGGTGCCGGTGTCGGCATCGTCGCCGCCGGACCCATCGTCGAGCACCTGTCGTGGCACTGGCTGTTCTGGCTCCCCGCCGTGCTCGTCGTCATCGCACTGCTCGGCGCGGTCTTCGGCATGCCGGAGTCCCCGGTGCGGAAGCCCGGCCGTCTCGACACGGCCGGCACGTTCGTCCTCGCGGTGTCGCTCGTCTCGATCCTGCTCGCCGTCAGCGAGGGCGAGACCTGGGGGTGGGGCAACGGCAAGACCATCGGCCTGCTGGTCCTCGGCGCCGTGGCACTGGTCGTGTTCGTCCTGGTCGAACTCCGGGTCGCCGAGCCGCTCATCGACGTCCGGCTCTTCGCGGTCCGCGGTGTCTGGACCGCCCACGTCGTCGCCCTCGTCTTCGGGTTCGCGATGTTCGGCACCTTCGTCCTCGTGCCGACCCTCCTGCAGCTCCCGACGGCGCTCGGCTACGGCTTCGGCAAGGACGTCACCCAGGCCGGTCTCTTCCTGCTGCCGACCGTCGTGATGATGGTCGTCGCCGGGCCCATCGCGGGCATCCTGGTGCGCAAGGTCGGCCCGAAGCCGCCGATGCTCATCGGCGGGTTCGCCATCGTCGCCGCGTTCGTGCTGCCGGCGATCGCACACGCCGAGCTGTGGCAGGTGGTGGCCTCCGGCGTCCTGACCGGCATCGGCATCGGCATGGCCCTCGCCGCCTGCTCGAACGCGATCATCGAGAGCGTCCCCGCGAACCAGACCGGTGAGGCCATCAGCGCCAACACGGTCGTCCGGACCATCGGCTCGAGCGTCGGCACCGCCGTCATCGCAGCGCTGATCACCTCGCACAGCACGCCGCAGGGGCTGCCGACAGACGACGCCTTCACGATCGGGTTCTGGGCGTGCACGGGTGTGGCGGTCGCGGCCGTGCTCGCCGCCCTCGCCGCGCCGTCGCTGCGTGCCCGCCGCGCAGCGGCCGCCGCCCGCGGGATCGACGACCTCGAGGAGATCGCCGAGTAGGGCACTCGGCCCGATCACCCGGGAGGCCCGTCCTGCGTCGTCGACGCGGGGCGGGCCTCCAGTCCGTTGCGCAACCTGGGAACGCACCGGACGCACGCCGGTCAGCGTGACGATCATCGGACCGGTCGCGTCCCGTCAGGGGACGCGGACCGCCGCGCCCGGACAGGAGACCCCATGAGCAGCACCGACCACGACGACACCACCGCTCCCGGACGACCGTCGTTCCGCGACACGGTGACCGCCGGACTCGTGCAGAAGGCCCTCGAGCCGGTGCTGCGCGCCGTGCGTGAGGAGGTCGCCTCGGCTCGGCGCGAGATCAGCGAGCGGGCGAACGGAGCGAAGACCGGGCTGGTGCTCACGGGCGCCGCAGTGGCCTTCGCGCTGACCACCCTCGTGCTGCTGGCCGGCCTCGTGGTGGCGCTCCTCGCCCTGGCGCTGCCGGTCTGGGCCGCGATCGGGATCACCTTCGTCGTGTTCGCCGTCGTCACCGCGATCCTGTTCGTGGTCGGGCTCCGTGGCATCCGACGGGGTGTGCCGCCGGTGCCGAAGGACACCATCCGCGCTGCGAAGGACCGCGTCACGCACACGGGCGACGCGACGACCCGGGCCGACTGAGCTCCGCGGCGCTACATCGCCAGGGTCATGCCGACCACGGCGACCGTCATCGCGAAGACCTCGCCGCTGCGGACGGCCCGCCGGTCCTCACGACCCCACTCGTACCGCAGCAGCCAGCCGCTGAAGGCGCAGTAGCCGATGACGCCGGCGCCGAGCACCGCGGACAGTGCGATGCCGTGCCCGGCGTGGTCTCCGGCGACGCCCGAGGCATGGCCCATCAGCAGCATCCCGGCCATCACGACGGCGGAGAGCGCACGGTGGACGTCCATCGGCTCCGCACGGCGACCGTCGGCGCGGCGGCGACGCATCACGGGCAACGGCGCGAGCAGGAGCAGGAGGGTCGCGGCGAACAGGGTCCACACCGCTCCGGCGTCGACGACGGGCATGAGCATCGCGACGAGCATCACGCCCGCCGGCACGATCACGCCCGGACGCGGGCGGTAGCGGTCACCGACGATGCAGCACACCGACGCGAACTGCGGCACGACGAGCATGGCGTCGGCGACGGTCTCGTGCACGTGGGGCGTCCTCGGTGCGGCGGAGTGGTGCGGCGGAGTGGTGCGGGGTGGTGTCAGTCCGCGGCGCGGGCAGCGGCCTTGGCGGCGCGCTCCTGCTTCACGCGGGCGTTCTCGGCGTGCACGGCTGCCTGCGTCGCACGCTCGCGGACGAGCCACTCGGGCTTCTGCTCGAGCAGTGTCTTGATGTCCGCCGTCGTCAGGGTGTCGTCGATCCCGGCACGGCTCAGGCCGGAGATGGAGATGGAGATGCCGAGCTTCTGCGCCACGACGGGCCGCGGGTGCGGGCCGTCGCGTCGGAGGTCCTCGAGCCAGGTCGGGGGTTCGGTCCGGAGCTCGTCGAAGGCGGTCCGCGTGAGGGGAGCGCTCTGGAAGGACTCCGGAGCAGCCGTCAGCAAGATGCCGAGCTTCTTCGCAGCCGTTTCGGGCTTCATGGTCTGTTCCTGCGCCATGAGGACAAGGGTACGGCCCCTATGCTCGTCTGCATGACCGCGGCTCTCACCATCGCCTTCGTGCCGGGGGTCTCCCCCGCAAAGTGGGCCCGTGTCTGGCGGGAACGCTTCCCCTCCGTCGAGCTCCGGCTCCGGCCGATCGGCGCCGACGACGTCGACGACGCGCTGGCCGGCGAGGCCGACATGGTGTTCGCTCGCATGCCCGTGTCCGAGCAGCACAACGCCATCCCGCTCTGGACCGAGACGGCCGTCGTCGCGATGCCCAAGGACTCCCCCCTCGCCGAACTCGCCGAGGTCGACCTCGACGACGCCGAAGTCCACGTGATCGACGCCGGCCCGGTACCGGCCGACATCGACGGATCGCTCGACCTGGTCGAGGCGAACGTCGGCGTCGTCGTGCTCCCCCAGTCACTGTTCCGCGCCGCCAGCCGCAAGGACCTGGTGGGGCGTCCACTCATGCACGCCGAGGGCACGCGCATCGCGCTGGTCTGGCGGGACGAGGACGCGACCGAGACCACCGAGGAGTTCATCGGCGTGGTGCGCGGGCGGACCGCCAACAGTTCGCGCCAGCCGGGAGGCCCGGATCGCGACGGCGACGACGGCTCGCGTCCGGCTCGTGGCGGCGCCAAGGCCGGGTCGGGTGCCAAGGGTGCCTCGGCCGGGTCGGGTGGGTCGGGTTCCAGGGGCGGCTCCGCCGGGGCAGGCGGCAAGGCCAAGGCCAAGTCGCCCGGCAGCGGCAAGTCCGGCAGCGGCAAGAAGTCGAACACCGGCAAGGGCCCGACACCCGGACGCGGCAAGATGCGCGGCAAGCCGAGCCGGGGCTCCAAGGGCAACCGATGACGGACACGCGGCTGGTCCTGATGCCGGCCACGCGCCTCCCGGCCTGGCTCCAGCGCACGATGGCCGAGTACGTCGAGTCGCGGATGCAGTCGGGCGAGACCCGCGAGCAGGCCGAGGCGAACGAGCAGCAGTCGCGGGACCGGTGGTTCCCGGGCGGGTCTCCCGCTGACGGGCACCTCGTGTGGGACGTCACCGACCAGGACGACACCGTCATCGGGTACCTGTGGATCGGACCGTTCACACCGGGCGGCACCGATTGGTGGGTGTTCAACGTCGAGATCGACGAGGCGCACCGGCGCCGCGGGCACGCACGTCGGGCGCTCGAGCTCGGGCACCGCGCCGCTGCGGAGCACGGTGCGACGAGCATCGGGCTGAACGTGTTCGGCTACAACACCGGGGCGCAGGAGCTCTACGCGGCGCTCGGGTACCAGGTGACGTCGGCGCAGATGCGCAAACCGCTGGTCTGACGCAGGACGGCTGCGGCGGCGCGGGACGACTGCGGCGGCGCGGGTGCGTGCTGCGGCGGCGCGGGCCACCGCCCGGTCACAACACCCCGCGTGCATGGCCCCGAGCGGTCACGAAGTGTCGACTGGCCGCGCCCGGAACGACGTTTCGTGACCACTCGGCGGAGACCGGCGGGGATTCGTGACCGTCCGCAGGTCCGCGTCAGCGCAGGACGGCTGCGGCGGCGCGGGTCACCTTCGCGCCGCGGGCTTCCTCGGCTGCTGCGCGAGCCCGGGTGACGACGACGGCGTCGGCGCGCTCGGCGGACCCGTTGTCGAACGGTGGCCGGGGGTCGTACTCGATCTGCAGCTGGATCGCCTCGGCCGCGGGCTGTCCGGCGAGCTCGGCCGCGAGCCACAGCGCCATGTCGATGCCCGCGCTCACCCCGGCGGCGGTCACGACGGCGCCGTCCCGGGCGATCCGGCCGTCCGTCGGCTGCGCGCCGAAGGCCTCGAGCATCGGCTTCGACGCCCAGTGGGTGGTCGCGCGCCGGCCGGCGAGCAGCCCGGCGGCGCCGAGCACGAAGGCGCCCGTGCACACCGAGGTGACCCACGTCGCGTGCTCGGCCTGGCGCCGCACGAAGGCCACGACGCCCGGGTCGAGCATCGCGTCGAAGGCACCGTCACCACCGGGCACCACGAGGACGTCCGCGGGGCCCGCATCCTCGATCGTCACGGTGGGGACGAGCGCGAGGCCGCAGTCGCTCGGCACCGGGTCGAGTGTCGCCGCGACGTACTCGACGTGTGCACCCGGCACCCGGCTGAGGACCTGCGCCGGACCGGTCAGGTCGAGCTGGGTCAGGTGCGGGAACAGCAGGAACGCGATCCGGATGTCGTCGGCCATGTCGTGACCATAGTCCCGGCGTTGTCGTACTCGTGGGCTTGCCTGCTCGTGTTCCTGGGCTGGGCTGGGCCGGGATGGGCTGGGCCCGCCCGTCAGCTCCAGACGCCGGAGGTCCCGCGCCGGTGGCTGCCGACCAGGTGGGTGTCGACGATGCCGAGCGCTTCCATCAGGGCGTACATCGTGGTCGGTCCGACGAAGGCGAACCCGCGCTTCCGCAGCGCCTTCGACAGGGCGAGGGACTCGTCCGACTTGGTCGGCACCTCGGCGGACGACCGTGGCTCGGGCGTGGTCGCCGGCTGGAACGACCACACGAAGTCGGCGAGCCCGCCGTCCTGCCGCAGGGCGATCGTGGCGTTCGCGTTGGTGATCGTCGCGAGGATCTTCGCGCGGTTCCGGACGATCCCGGCGTCGGCCATCAGCCGTGCGACGTCGTCCTCGCCGAAGGCCGCGACGGTCTCGGCGTCGAAGTCCGCGAAGGCTGCACGGAACGCCGGTCGTTTCGCGAGGATCGTGCGCCACGACAGACCCGACTGGAACGCCTCGAGCGAGAGCCGCTCGAACACCCCGCGTTCGTCGCGGACGGGCATGCCCCACTCCGTGTCGTAGTACTCGCGCAGGAGCGCGTCCGACGACGCCCAGACCGGCCGGGCGAGGCCGTCGTCGCCGGTGACGAGGTCGGGCACGGGCGGGGCGTCGACGGGCTCGGTGCTCATGCGACCATCCTGGCGGGCGCCGCCGACAGCGCCTGGCTCACTCGGCGGGCGGGCCGTCCTGCGTCGCCTGCTCGTCCATCCACACGTACTCCCAGCGGTGTCCGTCCGGGTCGGTGAAGCTCCGCTGGTACATGAAGCCGAGGTCCATCTCCGGCCGGTCCTCGATGCCCCCGGCGGCGACCGCGGCGTCGACGACCCGGTGGACGTCCTCCTTCGACGGGGCGCTGAGCGAGTTGATGACCTCGATCGTGTCGGCGTCGGCGATCGTCTTGTCGGTGAACTCGGCGAACTTCGCCGTCGTCAGGATCATGACGTAGATCGACTCGGACACCACCACGCACGCCGCGGTGTCGTCGCTGAAGGCCGGGTTGATCGAGTACCCGAGTGCCTCGTAGAACGCCTTCGAGCGCTCGAGGTCCGTGACGGGCAGGTTGATGAAGACCATCGTGTCCATGGCGGTTCCTTTCGTCACGCTCAACCTGGACCCACCTGGACCAGCGCGCAACCGTTTCGTGAGGGAACCAACCGGTCAAGGTGTGTGCAGCCCAGCCCGGAAACGACGAAGTCGCTGTCGTCCGACAGCGACTTCGTCGTTCCGCGTCAGGCCGGGGACGCCCGACCCGAGCGGCCTCAGGCCAACTCGCGCCCCTCGCCCGCGGCACGCTGGTGCGACTCGGCCTCGGCCTGGCCGATGATGTCCTCGGCGGGCACCGGGTTCAGGCGGTCCCAGAGGAAGAACAGGCCGCCGCCGATGAGCAGCGAGATCCCAACCCACAGGTTGATGTGGATCCCGCCGGTCTTCTCGGGGTCGGTGTTCCAGTGCACGATCCCGACGATGGTCGTGATCACGCCGTAGAGCACGAACAGGCCGCCGAGGATGCGGCGCAGGTCGAGTCGGCGGGTGGAGCGGACGAGGGCTGCCTTCTGCTCCTCGGTCATCGCGCCGGGGGTGGTGGTGTCACTCATGAGAAGTGGTCTCCTTCGCGGATCAGAGGAACGGGAGGTACAGGACGACGCACAGCACGAGCGCGACGGTACCGAGCAGGGCGGGCGAGCGGTACCAGGCGGTGTCCGTCGCGACCGAGTCGCCGTGCAGGTCGATCTTGCCGACGCCGTAGACGAGCCCACCGAGCTCCTTCTCGTCCTTCGGCTTGGTGAGCATCGAGACGACGAAGCCGACGACCAGCACGGTGACGAACGAGATGATCGCGCCGTACAGGGTCTCCGCGGTCGCGGTGGCGAACAGGTCCGGGTTGACCAGGTAGGCGATCCAGGTGATCGTCGGGGTCACGATGCCGAGGACGTAGCCCCAGAGCGCTCCCTGCGTCGTCATGCGCTTCCACAGCAGGCCGAGGATGAACACGGCGAACAGCGGTGCGTTGAAGAACGAGAACAGCGTCTGCATGTACGTCATGATGTTCGACGCCTGGGCCGCGATGAACGCGGTCGCGATACCGACCACGACGCCGACGACGGTGACCCAGCGGCCGGTCTTCAGGTAGTGCAGGTCGGGCATGTTCGGGCGGATGTAGCGCTGCCAGATGTCGTAGGTGAAGACGGTGTTGAACGACGAGACGTTCGCCGCCATGCCGGCCATGAAGGACGCCAGCAGGCCGGTCACCGCGATGCCGAGCACACCGGTCGGCAGGTACATCTGGATGAGCTTCGGGATCGCGTCGTTGTAGGTCAGCGTGCCGTCGGCGAACTGGTTGCCCACCACGGCCGCGGCGATGAGGCCCGGGATCACGACGATGGCCGGGATGAAGAGCTTCGGGATCGCGGCGATGAGCGGGGTGCGGCGGGCCGCGGACATGTTCTTCGCCGAGAACGCACGCTGCACCTCGGTGAAGTTCGTGGTCCAGTAGCCGAACCCGAGCACGAAGCCCAGGCCGAGCACGATGGCGAGCCAGTTGGCGCCGATCGGGTTGGTGACGTCGCCGAAGCCGGTGCCGGCCCAGGCCTGCAGGTGCTGCACGCCCTGGGTCTCGGTGATGGCCTTCGACAGGCCGTCCCAGCCGCCGACGCGGTGCAGACCGACGATCGTCAGCGGGATGAGCCCCGCGATGATCACGAAGAACTGCATGACCTCGTTGTAGATCGCGCTCGAGAGCCCGCCGAGGGTGATGTAGACGAGCACGAAGCCGGCGGAGACGATGATCGCCAGCCACTCCGGCCAGCCGAGCATGGCCTCGATGACGATGGCCATCGCGTAGAGGTTGATGCCCGCGATGAGCACGTTCGACACCGCGAACGCGATCGCGTTCACCAGGTGCGGCGCCTTGCCGAAGCGGCGCAGCATGAACTCCGGCACGGAGCGGACCTTCGAGCCGTAGTAGAACGGCATCATCACGAGGCCGAGGAACACCATCGCGGGCACGGCGCCGACGAGGTAGTAGTGCAGGGTGGACATGCCGATCTGGGCACCGTTGGCCGCCATGCCGAGGATCTCGGTGGCGCCGAGGTTCGCGGACACGAACGCCAGGCCGGTGATCCACGCCGGCATCGAGCGCCCGGACAGGAAGAAGTCCATGCTCGTCCGGACCTGCTTGCGGGCGGTGAACCCGATCCCGATGACGACCGCGAAGTACACGATGATCATCAGGTAGTCGACCCAGCCCAAGTCGAGCCGGATCCCTTCGTTCGCTGCAGCGAGAACCATTCACATCTCCACGTCAGTGTGTTGCAGTCGACAACTCTGCCGACCCGGACGGAGACGTTACACCGATTTGTGATCGTTCACATAGCCAGCACATGCATCACTCGAGCCGCGTAGCGCTCCCCCGGTTCGCTACGCTCGGCCCATGACCGACGCGTCGCGCATCCTCGTCCTCAACGGCCCGAACCTCGACATCCTCGGCCGCCGTGACCCGGAGCAGTACGGCACCGTGACGCTCGCCGAGATCGAGGCGATCGTGCACACCGAGGCGGCCGTGCACGGGCTCGAGGCCGACTTCCGCCAGACGAACCGAGAGGGCGAGCTCGTCGAGTGGCTGCACGAGGCGCTCGACGGCTTCGCCGCGGTCGTCATCAACCCCGCCGCCTACGCGCACACCTCGGTCGCGCTGCACGACGCGGTGGAGGCCCTGTGGGTCCCCGTCGTCGAGGTGCACCTGTCGAACACGTGGAAGCGCGAGCCGTTCCGCCACGTCGACCACGTCGCCACCGCCGCGACGGCGGTCATCGCCGGCGCGGGCGCCGACGGCTACCGCCTGGCGGTCGCGCACGTCGCGTCCCTGCTCAGCTGAGCTGACGACCGGACGGGAGGCCCGTGGCGGCGTCGCCACGGGCCTCCCGTCCGCCTGCTGGTCACGCTGGGTCGCGCCCGTTCCTTCCCATGGCACGCGCGATGCCTGGTGGTTCCGGGCACACCTGGTGAGAAGTTCCGACCAGGTACGCCCGGAAGCGCCAGGTACGCCCGGAAGCGCAGTGCGCGCGGATCAGAACTCGGCGGGGCGCCGCACGTCGGTCAGGCCGGCGGTGGCGAAGCCGCCGCGGATGAGCGGCACGGCCCGGCGCACTGCCTGGTCGATGCGGAGCTCCAGGTCGACGCTCGCGATGTCGTAGCCACCCTCGCGCTTGGCGAAGTCCCGCTCGTTCCCGAACACCCCGAGCGGCAGGGTCGTGGACTGGAAGAACCCGAACAGCGGGCGCATCTGGTGCTCGACGAGCAGGGCGTGTCGGTCACTGCCGCCGGTGGCGGTCAGGAGCACCGGGGTGTCGACGAGGTCGTACTGGCCGACCCAGTCGAAGAACAGCTTGAAGGCGCCGGAGTAGGCCGCTCGGAAGGCCGGACTGCCGACGACGAGCACGTCCGCGGCCTCCACCGTCTCGAGGGCCCGGCGGGTGCGCTCGGACATCGTCTCGCGACCCGAGGCCGCTCCGAGGTCGGCGAG
The DNA here is from genome assembly GCF_025677645.1 of Curtobacterium poinsettiae. Taxonomy (NCBI): domain Bacteria; kingdom Bacillati; phylum Actinomycetota; class Actinomycetes; order Micrococcales; family Microbacteriaceae; genus Curtobacterium; species Curtobacterium flaccumfaciens. The sequence continues at coordinate 3,174,571 of NZ_CP106879.1, forward strand.
CAGCGGGCCGATCTCGATCGTCTCGGTCCGGGCGCCGTCGATCTCCTCGGCCAGCCGGGCCACCGTCGCCGCGACCAGGGTCGAGGTCCGCGAGGGGTCCGATGGGCTGCCACTGACACCGACGACCAGTTCTCCGCTCATGCGGTCGATGCTCACACGCTGCCGGCGCGGGCGGCACGTTCGTGACGACATGTGTCGGGTGCCAGTCGGTCGGGGTAGCGTCCGCGCCATGCAGACCTTCCTGCCGTACGCCGACTTCCGGGCATCCGCCGAGGTCCTCGACGACCGGCGGCTCGGCAAGCAGCGGGTCGAGACCCTGCAGGTGATGCGCGCCCTGACGCTCCCCGACTACGGCTGGCAGCACCACCCGGTGACGGCGATGTGGCGTGGCTACCGTCCGGCGCTGATGGCGTACCAAGAGGCCACGTGCCGCGTCTGGGCCGAGCGCGGGTACGCCGACACGTGCCTCGAGAAGACCCTGCTCGACCTGGGTCGTGTGCCGGAGGACCTGGCGGCGTACGAGCGCGGCAACGTGCCGATCCCGCCGTGGAACGACGACGAGGCCCTGCACGTCTCGCACCGGTCGAAGCTCGTACAGAAGGCGCCGGAGCACTACCGGGAGCTGTTCCCGGACGTGCCCGACGACCTGGACTACGTCTGGCCCGGGACCCCCGAACCGGCGACCCGCGCCGTCTGACCGTCGGGCGACCGCCTGGCCGTCAGGCGACCGGGATCCAGCGACCACCCTCACGCCGGGTGACGACGTCGGAGCGGATCTCGACCGCGTCCCGCAGTCCGTCGACCACGGCGTCGCGGACGGCCGCGGCGACACGGTCGTCGTCGGCCTCGAAGCGCACGACCGCGCACGGGACGCCACGGAGCAGCCGGACGTCCTCGGCCTCGACGACGGCGCGGTCGCGCACCAGTGCGGCCGCGGCGGGCAGGACGGCGTCCGGTGCCGTGCCGGGCGCGAGGGCACCGATCGCCAGGGTCACGCGGTACGAGGGCACGCGACGACGCTACCGGGGAACCGGACCCCGCCGTGGGCTGCAGGGGAACCGACGCCGCTCAGGGGTGCGGACGTCGACCCACGGCGGGATCGCGGTGTACGGCGGGACACGACGACAGGGGGAACGTCGCGCCCCGCGCCGGACGTCGATCAGGGGTCGACATCCGGTCTGGGTCCACCGCGCGGCTCGGTTCAGGGGAACCGCACGGTGGTGGACCTCAAGGGTGTTCGGTGTCCTCTCGGTACCGGTCCGTCTCGGTCGGTGCGGGCATCGACCGGAGGGCGGCGGCTGGCCGGACCATCGGGAGCAGGGCACTCCCGGCGGTCGCGAGCGCTCCGACCACGGCGATGACCCCCAGCGGGGCCGTGCCGAGGTCGTGCTGCGCTGCCAGGGCGAGCGCGACGAGGGTGGCCGGCGCCGGCAGGAGCTGCACCGCTCGGAAGCGGTCGTCCCGTCGCGTCCGGGTCATCATCGCGTTCGCCATGACGACACTCTGACGCAGATCGGTTGTCCGCAGAAGGGGGGACACGTACCCAGAGATGGAGTAGAACGTCTAGTACACCTCAGCCGAGAGCGCGGACGGTCGCCACGGCGTCGGCCACGGCCTCGACGACGACCGGGACGTCGTCAGCCGCGAGGGCCACGTCGAACGTCAGGCGGAGCGCGGTGCGGGCCACGTCCTCCGGGATCCCGAGCGCCGTGAGCACGTGGGAGGCCTCGGTGCTGCCCGCAGCACAGGCACTGCCCGACGACGACACCACGTCACGCTGCTCGAGCTCGAGCAGGACGGTCTCGCCGTTGACGCCCGGGAAGCAGAACGACGCGTGCCCGGGCAGCCGGTGCTCCCGCGAACCGGTGACGAACGCGCCGGGGACCGCGGCGAGCACACCGTCGAGCACCGCGTCGCGCACGGTGATCGCCGCGCCCTCTCCCGACCGAACGGTCTCCGCCGCCAGCCCGAGGGCGGTCGCCACCGCCACGGCACCGGCCACGTCCTCGGTGCCGGACCGCCGCCCCCGTTCCTGTCCCCCGCCGTGCAGCAGCGGCTCGAGCGGGACGCCGGCGCGCACGGCCAGCACACCGGTGCCCTTCGGTGCGCCCAGCTTGTGCCCCGACAGCGACAGCGCGTCGACCCCGAGGGGCCCCAGACCGATCGGCAGCCAGGGTGCGGACTGCACGGCGTCGGTGTGGAACCGCGCCCCGACCTCGTGCGCCACCGCCGCGAGCGCGGGGACGTCCTGCACGGTGCCGATCTCGTTGTCGGCGTGGGCGATCGAGACGAGCGTGGTGTCCGGCCGGAGTGCCGCGCGCAGCACCGCCGGGTCGACGCGGCCGTCCGGCCCGACGGGCAGCACCGTGACGTCGAAGTCGTGGAAGCGGGCGAGGTACGCGCAGCTCTCCAGCACCGCCTCGTGCTCGGTCGCGCTGGTGACGACGTGCCGACCGCGGGGCGTGGCGAGGGCGATCCCCTTGATCGCGGTGTTCGCCCCCTCGGTGCCGCCAGTGGTGAAGACGACCTCGGCGGGCCGGCACCCGAGCACCCCGGCGACGGCGGTCCGTGCGGCGGCGAGTCCCCGGGCGGCCTGGTCCCCGACCCCGTGCGTCGACGAGGGGTTGCCGAACACCCCCGTCAGGTAGGGCCACATCGCCTCGAGCACCTCGCGGCGAACCGGGGTGGTGGCGGAGCGGTCCAGGTAGAACACGGCTAGTCCCGCACGGGCACCGCGACGTGCTCCGTCGGCGCCGCGTGCTCCGTCGGCACGGCGACGTCGATGTCGAGCCCGAGGTCGAGCGCCCGCGCCGAGTGGGTCAGCGCCCCGACCGAGATGACGTCGACACCGGTGGCCGCGATGGCCGCGACGGTGTCGAGCGACACCCCGCCCGAGGCCTCGACGAGCGCGCGTCCGGCGACGATGCCGACCCCGGTCACGAGTTCGTCCGGCGTGAAGTTGTCGAGCATGACCGTGTCGACCCCGGCCGCGACGACGGGTTCGATCTGGTCGATCCGGTCCACCTCGACCTCCACGTGCACGGTGTGCCCGAGTCGCTGGCGGGCCTCGGTGATCGCGTCGCCGATGCCGATACCACCGGCCAGGAGCACCGCCAGGTGGTTGTCCTTGGCGAGCACGGCGTCGGAGAGCGAGGTGCGGTGGTTGTGTCCGCCCCCGCACCGGACGGCGTACCGCTCGAGTGCTCGGAGGCCGGGCGTCGTCTTCCGGGTGTCGACGATCCGCGCCGAGGTGCCCGCGGCGGCCGCGACGTGCGCCGCGGTGGTCGTCGCGATGCCCGACATCCGCTGCACCAGGTTGAGGGCGACCCGTTCGGCCCGCAGCACGGCCCACGCCGCCCCGGTCACGGTCGCGAGGACGTCGCCCGCCGCGAAGTGCGTGCCGTCGGCGACGTGCACCACGGCCTGGATCGACGGGTCGACGGCGTGCATCACGGCGACGAACACCGCCCCGCCGCTCAGCACGCCCGGCTCGCGCGCGCCGAGGGTCGCGGTCGCGGTCGCCTCCACGGGGATCAGGGTCTCGCTGGTGACGTCGCCCCAGGGCGCGTCCTCCTCGAGCGCGGTCTCGATCACGCGACGGAGCGCGTGCGGCGGGATGGTGCCGGGGTCGGTGGTCATGCGGGTACCTCCTGCGGGACGACTGCGGAGCCGTCGGCGCGTTCGTCCGTGTGCTCGTCGGGGTGTGCGTCGGTGTGGTCGGCGACCCAGGCGTACGAGGCCGGGGCGGTGGGGTCGGTGTCGGGGTGGTCGGTGCGGGCGTGCGCCCCTCGGGACTCGGTGCGGGCCTCGGCGGCGAGCGCGACGAGTCGGGCCAGGTCGAGCAGCGCACGGTCCTCGTGCTCGCGAACGCCGCCGCCGGTCGGCGCGGTCAGCGCGTCGAGCTCGCGGCGCGCGCTCGCCAGCCCGAGGGCGTCACGGAGCAGCCCGACGCGGTCCGTCATGACGGACTGGACCGCCTGCCGGACGTCGCCGGCGTCGTCGAGGTGGGTCGCGCCTCCAGGCAGGGTCGGACTCGGCCCACGCCTGCCGGTTCCGGCGCGCTGCGGAGCCTGCGGAGCGGCGTGACGGCCGAGCAGGTGGGGAGAAGAACGGATCACGTCGGCCGCTCGGGGCACGCTGGTGACGTGGAGACCGGCGTCCCCGCGCAGGCGGAGCAGGCCGGGTCGCGGTGCGGCGACCGCGTCCGCTGCGCGGACCGCGAAGACGAGTCCCTCGAGCAGGGAGTTCGAGGCGAGCCGGTTGGCGCCGTGGACCCCGGTGCAGGCGGCTTCGCCGACGGCGAGCAGGCCGGGCAGGCTGGTGCGGCCCTCGGCGTCGGTGGCGATGCCGCCCATCGAGTAGTGCGCGGCCGGTGCGACGGGGACGCCTTCGCGGGTCCAGTCGAACCCGGCGGCGCGGGTGGCCCGGGTGAGTCCGGGGAACCGCGTGGCCAGGAACGCGGCGTCGAGGCCGGTGGCGTCGAGGAGCACGGGTGCGCCGCCCTGGTCGCGCACCGCGGCGGCGATCCCCCGGGCGACGACGTCACGCGGAGCGAGCTCGGCGTCCGGGTGCACGTCGGTCATGAAGCGGTGTCCGGCCGCGTCGCGGAGGACGGCGCCCTCACCGCGCACGGCCTCGGACACCAGGCCGCCGCCGGGGACGGCCAGCCGGGTCGGGTGGAACTGGACGAACTCCAGGTCGGCGAGGACGGCACCGGCGCGCCAGGCGGCGGCGACCCCGTCACCGGTCGCCACCAGGGGGTTCGTCGTCTCGCGGTACAGGTGTCCGGCTCCCCCGGACGCGATGACGACGGCGTCGGCGTCGATCCGGCGGGGTTCCCCGAGCAGGTCGAGGACGTCGACGCCGACCACCACCCCGTCGCGGACGACGAGGTCGGTCAGGCTCGTGCGCTCCAGGATCGTGACGTGCCGTCGGTGCAGTGCCGCGATGAGGGTGCGTTCGATGGCGGCCCCGGTCGCGTCACCGTCGGCGTGCACGACGCGCCACCGGCCGTGCGCGGCTTCGCGACCGCGGGCGAGGTCGTCGCCGTACCGGTCGAGTGTCGCCCGGTCCGACGACCGGTCGAAGGGCACCCCGAGGGCGAGCAGGTCGCGGACGCGGGCCGGGCCGTCGGTGCACAGGACCTCGACGGCCCGGGCGTCGGCGCTGCCCGCCGCGGCGACGTGGGTGTCGGCCTGGTGCAGTGCCGCGGAGTCGTCGGCGCCGAGCGCCACCGCGATGCCGCCCTGGGCGTACGCGGTGGCGCTGTCGGCGAGCGCCCCCTTCGTCACCAGGGTGACGTCGTGCAGGGCACTGGCGCGGATCGCTGCGGTCAGCCCGGCGATGCCGGAGCCGACGATGACGACGTGCACGGTGGTCTCCCTCGTTCGGTCGGGTCCGCGTCTCAGCCGCGGGGCTTGGCCGCGAGCATGCGCTCGAGCGCGACCTTGGCGTCCGCCTGCACGTCGGCGGGGACGACGATCTCGTTGAGGACCTCGCCCCGGACGAGTGCCTCGAGCACCCAGGCGAGGTAGCCCGGGTGGATCCGGTACATCGTCGAGCAGGGGCAGACGACCGGGTCGAGGCAGAAGATCGTGTGCTGCGGGTACTCGGCGGCGAGCCGGTTCACCATGTTGATCTCGGTGCCGATCGCGAAGGTCGTCGGCTCGGTGGCCGCGGCGACGGTCTTCCGGATCAGGTCGGTGCTGCCGGCGTGGTCTGCGGCGTCGACGACGGCCATCGGGCACTCGGGGTGCACGATGACCTGCACGCCCGGGTGCTCGCGACGGGCCTGGTCGATCTGGTCGACGGTGAAGCGGCGGTGCACGGAGCAGAAGCCGTGCCAGAGGATGACCTTCGCCTCGAGCAGGTCGGCGGCGGTGTTGCCCCCGCCCGGCAGGCGCGGGTTCCACATGGGCATCAGGTCGGTGCTGATGCCCATCGCCTTCGCGGTGTTGCGGCCGAGGTGCTGGTCGGGGAAGAACAGGACCCGCTGCCCGCGCTCGAAGGCCCACTCGAGCACCGTCGCGGCGTTCGACGAGGTGCAGACGATGCCGCCGTTGCGACCGCAGAAGGCCTTGAGGTCGGCGGCGGAGTTCATGTAGGTGACCGGGATCACGGGGACACGGCCGTCGGCGTCGGGCTCGGTGCCGTACACGGCCGTCAGCTCCGCCCACGCGGCCTCGACGCTGTCGATGTCGGCCATGTCCGCCATCGAGCAGCCGGCGGCCAGGTTCGGCAGGATCACGCGCTGGTCGTCACGCGCCAGGATGTCGGCGGTCTCGGCCATGAAGTGCACGCCGCAGAACACGATCGCCTCGGCGTCGGGCTTCGTCAGGGCGGCGTTCGCGAGCTGGAACGAGTCGCCGAGGAAGTCCGCGTGCCGGACGACCTCGTCGCGCTGGTAGAAGTGCCCGAGGACGACGACCCGGTCGCCGAGGGTGGCCTTCGCCCGCTCGATGCGCTCGTGGAGCTCGTCGGTCGGGGCCGTCTTGTACTCGTCGGGCAGGACACCCTGGCGCGGGGCACTCGTCGGGATGACGTCGGACATCGACGAACCCGGGCCGTACCCGGGGCGGGAGTCGAAGTCCCAGGTCGGCATCGCGAGGTCGGGCGTGCAGGTGCTGCCGCCGGCCTTGCCGTTGGAGATGAGTTCGATCGTCGTGGCGATGGACACGGGGCTTCCTATCGGTTCCGCTGCTGGTGCTGATCTGCCCCGGTCTGCAGCGGGCCGTTGTCCGCGTAGGCCAGGTCGGGGTTCGAGCGGTACAGCCGGGCCGGACGGTGCCGGCCCCCGCTCGTGGTCTCGTCGGTCGGCAGGACCGCGTCGGTCTTCTCGACCTGCCGACGGAAGTTCGCGGGGTCGAGTGCTCGGCCGAGCACCGCCTCGTACACGCCCCGGAGTTCGGTGAGGGTGAAGCGGTCGCCGAGGAACGCCTGCGCGATCCGCGAGTACGACATCTTGTTGCGCAGTCGCCACAGCGCGTACTCCACGATGCGGTCGTGGTCGAAGGCGAGCGGCGGGTGCTCGTCGGCCAGGAACCACCGGACGTTCCAGTCGTCGGGCACGACGTTCGCCTCGTCCGGGTGCACGAGCGCCCAGTACACGATCGACACGACGCGGTTCGGGGAGCGTCCGACGTCGCCGAACGCGTAGAGCTGCTCGAGGTACCGCGGCTGGACGTTCGTCGTCTCGCGCAGTCGGGCGGCCGCGGAGTCCTCGAGGCCCTCGTCGTCGCCGACCCAGCCGCCGGGGAGCGCCCAGGATCCCTCGAACGGTTCGGCGACACGACGGATGAGCGGCATCCACAGCGCCGGGGCCCCGGTGTCGGGGTGCGGGCGCAGTGCGACGATCACGGTGGAGACCGCGACGCGGATGCCTGCTTCGTCCATGGTGGAGATAGTGTCAATCTGACTCGAAGTGTTCGGGTTGAGATGACACTATCACTGCCGTCGCGGTGTGCTCGTCACGAGCCGGAAACAGATCGTCACGGGGCCGAAAACTCCCACGGGGCAGCCGCGGTTAGCGTGGAGGACATGACGACGGTGACGAGGGTGCATGCCGTGGTGTCGGGGACGGTCCAGGGGGTCGGCTTCCGGTACTGGACCGCTCGGAAGGCGGACGGGCTCGACCTCGTCGGCTACGCGAGGAACCTCTGGGACGGCACGGTGGAGGTCGAGGCGGAGGGACCCTCGGTCGCCGTCGACTCGTTGGTCGAGTGCCTGCGCACCGGGCCGCCGTCGGCGACCGTGACCGACGTCAGCCTGCGTTCGGTCGTGCCGCACGGTGACGCCGACGGGTTCGCGATCCTGCACTGAGCGGACGTGCGTGGGATCGGTGCCGGCGCGCGTCGCGCTCGGCACCGATCGTCCACCTGCGGATGTCACGAGCGAAGCGGAATAATCGCATCCACTCAGGGAGTTGGCCTGTCTGCGCGTCCTGCGCCACACCCGTTCCACCCGTCGTGACCCACCAGGAGCACCCGCATGACCCAGGCCGTCGATTCCGCCCCCCGCACGGGAAGCGTCTCGCAGCCGTCCGCTGCCGAGACCCGACTCGTGATCGGGCTGCTGCTCGTCTCCGCGTTCGTCGTCATCCTCAACGAGACCATCATGGGCGTGGCCCTGCCCCGGCTCATGGACGACCTGGACATCAGCGCCGCGACCGGCCAGTGGCTGACCACCGGCTTCCTGCTCACCATGGCCGTCGTCATCCCGATCACCGGGTTCCTGCTGCAGCGCTTCAACACCCGACCGGTGTTCGTCTGGGCGATGGGCCTGTTCTCGGTCGGCACGCTGATCGCCCTGCTCGCGCCGGGCTTCACCGTCCTGCTCGTCGGCCGCATCGTGCAGGCCAGCGGCACCGCCATCATGATGCCGCTGCTCATGACGACGGTCCTGACCCTCGTCGACCCCGCGCACCGTGGTCGCATCATGGGCAACATCTCGATCGTCATCTCGGTCGCTCCGGCCGTCGGCCCGACGATCTCCGGCCTGATCCTCAACGCGTTCTCGTGGCGGTGGCTGTTCGGCTTCGTGCTGCCCATCGCGATCGCGGCGCTCGTCCTCGGCATGGTCAAGGTGCAGAACGTCTCGACGCCGCGCAAGGCGCCGATCGACGTCGTCTCGGTCGTCCTCTCCGCCTTCGCGTTCGGCGGCATCGTCTACGGCCTGTCCAGCATCGGTGAGGCCGGCGCGACCGGTCCGCTCGTCCCGGTGACCGCCCTGGTCGTCGGCGCCGTCGCCCTCGCGGTGTTCATCGTCCGGCAGACGCGCCTGCAGCGCACCGACAGCGCCCTGCTCGACCTCCGCACCTTCCGCACCCGTGGCTTCACGGTGCCGATCGTCGCGATGGGCCTGAGCTTCATGGCGATGTTCGGCACGCTCATCCTGCTGCCGATCTACCTGGAGCGCGTGCTCGGCCTCGAGGTCCTGCAGGTCGGCCTGCTGCTGCTCCCCGGCGGTCTGCTGATGGGCCTGCTCTCCCCCATCGTCGGTCGCATCTACGACCGCCGTGGCCCGCGCGTGCTGCTCATCCCCGGATCGATCATCGTCAGCGCCGTGCTCTGGGCGCTCTCCACCGTCGGCGTCGACACCAGCGTGTGGTTCGTCCTCGGTGCGCACGTGGTGCTGAGCATCGGCCTGGCCCTGACCTTCACGCCGCTGTTCACCGCAGCGCTCGGCGGGCTGCCCCCGAAGCTGTACTCGCACGGCAGCGCGGTGCTCGGCACGGCGCAGCAGCTCGCCGGTGCGGCGGGCACCGCCCTGTTCGTCACGCTGCTGACGATCGGTGCGGCCACCGCCGCCGAGGGCTCCGGTGCCCGTGGGGTCCAGGTGGCCACCGCATCGGGCGTCGGCACAGCCTTCACGGTCGGCGCGATCATCTCGCTGTTCGGCATCCTGGCGTCGGTGTTCGTCCGCCGGCCGGAGGTGCCCGAAGGCGCGCCGACGCCCCCGCCCGTGCACTGACCGACGGGCCTCGCGCACTGACCGACGAGCCGGGCCGGGCACCGAACCCGTGACGGGAGCGGCGCCCGGCCCGCGCCCGTCTCGCGACCGCGTGGCAGGGTGGGCGCCATGCGGTCGACGACGAGCGAGCTCAACTGGTCCGGCACGGTCACGTACACGGCCGAACGGGTCGTCCGCCCGTCGTCGATCGACGAGGCCGCCCGGGTCGTGGCCGACGCCGATCGGGTGCACGGCCTCGGAACCCGACACTCGTTCAACGACGTCGCCGACACCGCGGGCACCCTGCTCGACCTGACCGGCATCCCCACCGACCTGGTCGTCGACGCCGAGCACCGCACCGTCACGCTCGGGGCCGGCACCCGCTACGGCGACGTCGCGGCCGACATCGACCGTGCCGGGTTCGCCCTGCACAACACGGGATCCTTGCCGCACATCTCGGTCGGCGGTGCGGTCGCGACGGGTACCCACGGCTCCGGGACGACACTGGGCTCGCTCGCCACCGCGGTGCGCGCGTTCGAGGTGCTCGGTCCGGACGGCACCGCCCGGACGGTCGACCGGACGGACCCCGCGTTCGACGGTGCCGTGCTGCACCTCGGACTGCTCGGCATCGTGACCCGGGTGACCCTCGACGTCGAACCGGCCTACCGGATGCGTCAGGACGTCTACGGCGCGATCCCCTGGGACACCTTCACGGCGAACGTCGCCGAGGTGCACGCCGCCGCGTACTCGGTGTGCGCCTACACGGTGTTCGGCGACGCGATCACCGAGGTCCTGGTGAAGTCGCGCGTGCCCGAGGGCGCCGAGGACGTCCCGGTGCCGGAAGCGCTCGCCGACGCACGCCGTCTGCCCGGCACCCCCGGCGACGACCACCGGACCGCGCGCGACGGCTCGGTCGGCCCGTGGTGGGACCGCCTGCCGCACTTCCCGATCGGGTCCGTCCCGAGTCACGGGTCGGAGGTGCAGAGCGAGCACTTCGTGCCGCTCCGGCACGCGGCGGCGGCCCTCGACGCGCTCCGGGGGCTGGCCGACCGCATCCAGCCGCACCTGCACGTGTGCGAACTCCGGACGATGGCCGCCGACGACCTCTGGCTCAGCCCGACCCAGGGCGAGGACGTCCTCTGCATCGCGTTCACCTGGAAGAAGCACCCGACCGAGGTCGCCGCGCTCCTGCCCGACCTGGAGTCCCGGCTCGCTGCCTTCGACGGCCGACCGCACTGGGGCAAGATGAGCTCGCTCGACCACGCGGCGATCGCCGGGCTGTACCCGCGGCTGGCGGACTTCCGCGACCTCGTCGCCCGGGCCGACCCGGAGCGGACGTTCGCATCCGCGTTCGGCGAGCGGGTGCTCGGGACCTGACCCGGGCCTCCAGGCCGCGCCCGCTAGTCGGTCGTGAACGCGAGCGGCGTGATCGTCCGCGTCTCGCCGTCCCAGTGCCGGACGCCGCCGACCTCGAGCGTCTCCGGCAGCGGCACGGTGCGCAGTGCAGCAACGGCGCGCGGCAGGTCCTCGTCACGCACCCGGCGGGCCAGCGTGACGTGCGGTGACCAGTGCCCGGGCACCGACGTCCCGACGCCGCCGGGCGCGACCGCGTGCACCTCGCCGTGGAAGGTCGTGAGCGCCGCGTCGACGACCACCGCGCGCACGAGGACCGACCGGCCGGCACCCGCGGGGAAGAGCAGCAACCCGCCGAGCCGGATCGCGGTCGGCACCGACGTGCGGAACCCCGCCGGCACCGGCAGCGTGTCCCCTGCGGCCAGGGTGACGTGCGGGGCGTTCGACGGCGACGGGTGTCGACCGAGGCTCGGCAGGTCGGCGTCGATCAGGGCCTGCCAGGCGGACCGCACGGCGGCGTCCGACTCCGGACCGAGGACGAGTTCGATGCTGCGCACGATCCGAGTCAACCAAGTCGTGTCGGGACGCGTCCCGCGACGCAGGTCGAGTGCTGCGTAACACGACGGAACGGAACTCGCACCGGGGGTGGACCGCACGTCACACTCGTCTCCACGCCGCGGACCACCGCGGCTCCCCCACACGCACGGCCCACGAGGAGCACCAGCATGTCCGCAGCCCCCGCACTGCCCGAGAAGCCGAAGGGCAAGCGCCCGATCGGCTGGATCGTCGCCGCCGCGATCGTCGTCGTGGCGATCGTCGTCGCCGTGATCGTCGGAGCCGTCCGCTCCGGGAGCAACGACGCCGGTGCCGCAGGTGACGCCGCCCCGAAGACCGTCACGATCGGTGTCGCGGACAAGTCGCTCGGCTACTGGAGCACGTACACGAAGCTCGCGAAGGACAAGCTCGACGTCACGGTCAAGCTGACGAACTTCTCGGACTACTCGCTGCCGAACCCCGCCCTCAAGGACGGCCAGCTGGACATCAACCAGTTCCAGCACATCCAGTACCTGGCGGACTACAACGTCACCTCGGACGACGACCTGCAGCCGATCGGCTCGACCGCCGTGTACCCGCTGCCGCTCTACGCGACGAAGTACGACAAGCCGTCCGAGCTGCCCGCGAACGCGAAGGTCGCGATCCCGAACGACTCGATCAACCAGGCCCGTGCACTCCTGATCCTGCAGGCTGCCGACCTGATCACCCTGAAGGACGGCGGCTCGGCGTTCTCCACCGCGGACGACATCGAGACGAAGAAGGTCGACGTCCAGCCCCTCGACGCCTCGCAGACCGCGAACGCGCTGCAGCAGGGCTCCGTCGCCGCCGCCGTCGTGAACAACAACTTCGCCACCGCCGCCGGCCTGCCGATCTCGGACGCGATCTACCAGGACGACCCCTCGAGCGCGAGCGCCGCCCCGTACGTGAACGTGTTCGCCGTCCGCGACGAGGACAAGGACAACAAGACCTACCTCGACCTGGCGGAGCTGTTCCAGGACGACGCCGTGCAGCAGGCCTTCGCGAAGGACCTGCCCGAGGCCGTCGCCCGCGACGAGAGCGCCGCGGAGCTGCAGGACGAGCTCGCCCAGGTCGAGCAGGACGCGAAGGCGGCCAAGCAGTAGTGCCGGTCCTCGTCGAACTCCGCGGCGTCTCGAAGCACTACCGCCGCGCCGACACCGGCGAGACCGTGGTGGCCGTCGAGGACGTCTCCCTGGACGTGCACCAGGGAGAGGTCCTCGGCGTCATCGGGTACTCCGGTGCCGGCAAGTCCACCCTGGTCCGCCTGGTCAACGCGCTGGAACTGCCGAGCTCCGGCACGGTGACCGTCGCAGGCCGCGAGCTGACGGCGATCCCCGAGCGGGACCGCCGTCTGGCGCGTCGCAACATCGGGATGATCTTCCAGCAGTTCAACCTGTTCCGGTCCCGCACGATCGCCGGCAACGTCGCGTACCCGCTCAAGGTCGCCGGTGTGCCGAAGGCCGAGCGGAACCGTCGCGTCGCCGAGCTGCTCGACTTCGTCGGCCTGCTCGAGCGTGCCCACGCCTACCCGGAGCAGCTGTCCGGCGGGCAGAAGCAGCGCGTCGGCATCGCCCGCGCCCTCGCCGCGTCGCCCGACCTGCTGCTCGCCGACGAGGCGACCAGCGCCCTCGACCCGGAGACCACGTCCGAGGTGCTCGCGCTGCTCCGCCGGGTCAACCGGGAGCTCGGCGTCACCATCATCGTCATCACGCACGAGATGGACGCCGTCCGGCAGATCGCCGACCGGGTCGCCGTGATGGAGCAGGGGCGGGTCGTCGAGGTCGGGGACGTCTACGACGTGTTCTCGACGCCGAAGACCGGCGCCGCGCAGCGCTTCGTCCGCACCGCGCTGCACGACCGGCCCTCCCCCGAGACGCTCCGGCGCCTGCGGGACCGCCACCCCGGTCGACTCGTCACGGTGCAGATCACCGACGAGGCCGGGCTGCAGAACCGCATCGACGCCGCCTTCCGCGCCGCCGGGGTCACCGCCGAGCTCGTCTACGGCGGGGTCGGCGAGATCCGGGAACGTCGGATCGGTTCGCTCACCTACGAGCTGAGCGACGCCGGCGGCGGGTCCGGTGCGTCGGGCGGATCCGGTGCGTCGGGCGGATCCGGTGCGTCCGGCGGGTCCGGTGCGTCCGGTGCCATCGACGCCGCGATCGCCGCACTCCGCGCCGACGGCGTCACGACCGACGAGGAGGCCGCCGCGTGAACAACAACTCGTTCCAGAGCGTGATCGACACGTTCGACGTCTTCCTCGCCGCCATCCGCGACACCATCGTGATGTCGCTGATCTCGCTGGTCATCGCCGGGGTCATCGGTCTCGCGCTCGGCCTGCTGCTCTACGCGACGCGGCCGGGCAACGTGCTCGGCAACCGCACCGCGTACACGGTGCTCAACGTGTTCGTGAACCTGATCCGCCCGATCCCGTTCGTGATCTTCCTCGCCGCGATCGCGCCGCTGTCGCGGGTCGTCGTGCAGACCACGATCGGTGTCCCCGCGGTGACCTTCGCGATCTCGTTGGCCGCGGCCTTCGCGGTGTCCCGGATCGTCGAGCAGAACCTGCTGTCGGTCGACCCGGGCGTCGTCGAGGCAGCGCGGGCCTCGGGTGCGCATCCGGTCTCGATCCTGCTGACCGTGCTCATCCCCGAGGGCCTCGGCCCCCTGATCCTCGGGTACACGTTCATCTACATCGGCATCGTCGACATGACGGCGCAGGGTGCGCTGATCGGTGGCGGCGGGCTCGGTGAGTACGCGATCACCTACGGCTCGCAGCGCTACGACTGGTGGGTGGTCTACGTCTCGGTGGCGGCGATCGTCGTCATCGTGCAGCTCGGCCAGTTCATCGGCAACCGCTTGGCGCGGGCGACGCTGCGTCGCTGATGCGGGCTCGCGGGCTCTGCGGGCGACCGCCTGGAGGCCCGGTGCCGGTCCGCGAGACCGGCACCGGGCCTCCGGTGCGTCGCCGCGCCCCGTCGGACGCGCCCAGCGTCGTCCGCCGAGCGGTCACGACTCCCCGCTCACCTCCGCCGAGGTCACACGAACCGTCGCCCGACGCCCTCGCAACCGACAGTTCCCGACCACTCGACCCCGCGCACGCGGCATGTCGTCCCACCTCGGCACGAGCTACCGACGCGCCCGACGGCTCGCCGCCGAGCGGTCACGACTCCCCGCTCACCTCCGCCGAGGTCGCTTGAACTGTCGCCAGGCACCCCCGCAACCGACAGTTCCCGACCACTCAACGCCGCGCACGCGGCATGTCGTGCAACCTCGGCACGAGCCGCCAACGCGCCCGACGGCCCGCTGCCGAGCGGTCACGACTCCCCACTCATCTCCGCCGAGGTCACACGAACCGTCGCCCGACACCCCTGCAACCGACAGTTCGTGACCACTCGATGCCGCGCACGCGGCATGTCGAGCAACCTCGGCACGAGCCGCCAACGCGCCCGACGGCCCGCTGCCGAGCGGTCACGACTCCCCGCTCACCTCCGCCGAGGTCGGACCAAGTGTCGGCCGGCGCCCCCGCAACCGACAGTTCGTGACCACTCGGCGGCACCCCCGCGGCACGTCGTGCGACCTCGGCACGCGCCGCCGACGCGCCCGACGGCCCCCTGCCGAGCGGTCACGACTCCCGCGCACCTCCGCCGAAGTCGCACGAGTCGTCGCCCTACGCCCCCGCAACCGACAGTTCGTGACCACTCGGCGGCACCCCCGCGGCACGTCGTGCGACCTCGGTGCCGATCAGCCAGCGGCCGATGACGCGGGTCAGGCTGCGGGAGCCTCGACGGTGGTGACGGCGCCGGTCTCGCCGGGGTGCTCGTAGTGGGCACGGACCAGGATCGGACGGTGGTCGGAGATGCCGGCCGGCAGGGTCTCGACGCCGGCGATGTGCAGGCCGACGCTCGTCGCGAAGTCGAAGTGGCCCGTGAACTTGCGGTAGCGCAGGTACGTCGGCTGGTCGGACAGCGACAGGGCGAAGCCGTGCTGCTCGATCTTGCGGCGCAGGTTCGTCTGGAACCACGGGTAGTTGAAGTCACCGACCATGACGGCGGGGACGTCCTTCGCCAGCTCGCGCAGGAACTGGTGCGCCGCCTCGATCTGCTTGCGGCGCAGGGAGTTCGTCGCGGTGAGCGGCGAGGCGTGGAACGAGGCGACGACGACCTCGGCATCGGCCTCGGTGTCGCGCAGGTGCATCGCGATGAGCCGCTCGTGCGCGGGGGCGAGGACCCGGTCGTGCAGCGACTTCTGCAGCGAGTGGATGCTGAAGTCCTGCACCTCGAAGCGGTCGTCGCGCTTGTAGATCGCGAGCCCGAGTCGGTTGGTGCGGGTCGACGCGGCGAGCGAGAGGCCGCCGATCGACGGTGCGAGGTCGTTGCTGTCGCACTCCTGCACGCACAGGACGTCGGCTCCGGACGCCTCGGCCAGTGCGGCGAGCTCGCTGTTCGCGGTGTGCTCGCGGAGGTTGTAACTGACGACACGGAGCTGCGTGGGCTGCACGGTCTGCTCTGGTGCGATCGTGCTCTGCTGCTCTGGCGCGGCCATGCTGCCTTCCTGTCCGGGTGTTCCGGTCACCCTGCCGCGGTCACCGTACTCGGGTACCGCGGACGGTTGCTGAGACTGTAACGCCTGCCGGGTTTCGTCCGTGTGACCGTGACGGAAACGGACAGCGGCGGGATCAGGCGCGGACACGGCGGACCGGGCGGACGGTGTCGCCCGCTGTGCGACTCATCAGGATGCCCTCGACGCAGGCGACCACGAGCAGGGCGGCGATGACCCAGAACGCGGCCGTGTACGGTCCGTCGCCGCCCAGCCCGGAGGCCGCACGGATGACCACGGCGGCGACGGCGACACCGAAACCCGCGGCGGTCTGCTGCAGCGTCGACGACAGCGTGTTCGCGGGGGTCATGTCGGCCTGTTCGACGTCGGCGAAGGCGATCGTGTTGTACGCCGTGAAGCCCACGGATCGGGCCGCACCGCTGACGACGAGCAGCACGGCGAGCAGCCAGAACGGGGTGTCCTCGGTCATGAACGCCATCGCGACCACGGTCAGAGCGGCGACGGCCGACGACACGATGATCACCGGGCGGTACCCGAACCAGCGGAGGAACGGCGTCGTCATCGGCTTGATGCCGAGGTTGCCGACGAACACCCAGAGCACCGCGGAACCGGCGAGCACGGCGCTCCAGCCCCAGGCGTCCTGGAACAGCAGCGGCAGCACGAACGGCACCGCGGACACCGCCAGGCGGAACAGGCTGCCGCCGGCGTGCGACACCCGGAAGGTCTCGAGTCGGAACGCGTCGAGCCCCATGATCGGGTGCGGAGCGCGGCGGAAGTGCCGGATCGCGAGCCAGCAACACACCGCGCCGAGGACCCCGGAGACGACGACCGCGGTGACCGGCACGATCTCCAGCGCGAGCAGCGAGGCCATCACCACGAGCGAGCCGAGCCCGACGCAGGCGAGCAGCGACCCGAACCAGTCGAAGGGCACGCGCTGTGCGGCACGCTCCTGCGGCACGAGCACCAGGGCGGCGACGAAGGCGACGACGCCGAGAGGGATGTTGATGAGGAAGATCCAGTGCCACGTCAGCGTCTCGACGAGGACCCCGCCGATGAACGGCGCGATGATCGGTGCGGCGAGGGCCGGCCAGGTCAGGATGGCGATGGCGGTGACGAGTTGTTCACGCCCGGCGCTCCGGAGCACGACGAGCCGGCCGACGGGCACCATGAGCGCTCCGCCGAGGCCCTGCAGGATGCGCCACAGCGTCAGCTCGACCAGCCCGGTGGACAGCGCGCACAGGGCGGACGCGATCGTGAACAGCGCGATGGCTCCGGCGAACACCGTCCGGGAGCCGATCCGGTCGGTGAGCCAGCCGGAGACCGGGATGAACACCGCGAGGGTCACGAGGTACGCGGTGATCGCGACGCCCACGGCGGCGGAGTCGACCCCGAGGTCACGCCCCATCGCCGGGGCGGCGGTCGCCAGGATCGTGCCGTCCAGGAGCTCCATGAAGAAGGTCCCGGCCACCAGCACGGCGACCGCCGTGCTGCCGGTCCGTCGTCTGGGTGTCGTCGCCGTCGTCGTCATCGCCCACCGAGACTATGCCCGCGGACGTCCGCTCCGTCACGGACGGGACGCCCACCGGACGGGACACCGGGCGCGGCACCGGCCGCCCACCGGACGCCGCACCGGCCGCCCACCGGGCGCGACGCGGCCAGCACGACGCGGGACGGGCCTCCAGGCGCGGTTCCGTGCGATCCTCATGCTCGGGCCGACTACCCTGGCCGGGTGCCGACCCGACCACCCGAACGCCGAGGAACTCGCGCGTGAGCCGCACCGACAGCGCCGGCGTGGTCGCCGCGGGCACGGCCAGCGGTCGACGACGTGTGCTGGACACCGTGGCCTCCCTGCCGGCGTGGGCGGCGGTCCTGCTCGTCTGGACGGGCGGCCGGGTCCTGTCGACCCTGTGGCTCGCGCTCGCGTACCCGCTCACCGATCGTGCACTGCCGGGCAACGCGATCTGGGGCAACGAGCACGGGTTCGGTGCGTTCCTGGTCGCGTGGGACGGGCAGTACTACGAGCAGATCTCGCTGCACGGCTACCCCGATGCGCTGCCGCTCGACGCCGCCGGCAACGTCGCGCAGAACGCCTGGGCCTTCCTGCCGGCGTTCCCCTTCACGATCCGGGCGCTGACCGCCTCCACCGGGGTGCCGTTCGAACTCGGCGCCCCGCTCGTCGCGATCGTCGCCGGGCTGCTCGCCACCTACCTGCTGCACCGCCTGGTGCTGGACCGCGCCGGGCACGCCGCCGCGATGTGGGCGGTCTTCTTCTTCAGCTGCGGTCCGCTGTCGTTCCTGCTGCAGGTCGGGTACGCGGAGAGCATGTTCCTCGCGCTGTCGTTCGGAGCGCTGCTCGCCCTGGAGCGTCGGCGCTACGGGCTCCTGACGGCGCTCGGTGTCGCCGCGGCGTTCACCCGCCCCGGTGCCCTGGCGATCCCGCTCGTGCTCGGCGTCGTCGCACTCGTCCGGTGGGTGCGTGCGCGGCGCGAGACGGGCCGGGTGCTCGAGGCCTTCCCGCTCCGCGAGCAGGTCCGGGTCGTCGCTGCGGGCCTGACCATGGTCCTCGCCGGGCTCGCCTGGCCGGTGATCGCCTCGCACGCCACCGGGACGCCGAACGCCTACCTGGAGACCGAGATGTCCTGGTGGGTGAACTTCATCGGCCGGGTGGACTTCGTGCCGCTGACGCCGTGGTTCCTGATCGCGGGTCGCTGGCTCGGCGTGGGCGGGATCCTGATCGTGGTGTTCCTGCTCGTCACGTACCCGATCTGGCTGCTCCGCCGGTCGACGCTGCGGCTCGGGCCCACGACGGTGCTCTACTCGGCCGCGTACGCGCTGTACATCTTCGCGGTGTCGCTGCCGATGGCCTCGACCCCGCGGCTGCTCATGCCGCTCGCGCCGCTGTTCGGGTCGCCCGAGCTGGTCGCGAAGCCCTGGATGCGGTGGACCTTCGTGACGGCCGCGTTGGCCGGGCAGCCGGTGCTGGTCGCGGTGCTGTGGCTGCTCGGGCCGCCGTGAGCGACTGACACGCAGCCCTCGCAGGCGGCGGCACCGCGCGCCGCGCACGCGCACCGCGCCCCGACACGGCGCCGCCGTCCGGACAGGACGACGGCGCCGTGTCGCGCGTCAGGCGTCTCGCCTCAGAGTTCGATCGTGCCGTGGTCGCCGGTGTCCGGCTGGCTCTGCTTGCCGAGCGCCGCCTTGAACATCTGCACCAGACTGCCGACCGGACCGGTGTCCTGGGTCCAGTACTCGACCGAGACCCCCTCGACCGTCAGCAGCCGGATCGACGGGTCCTGACGGCCCTCGGGGAACCAGGCCTCGGCGAACGGGGACCACAGCTCGTCGACGACCGAGTCGTCCTGGGTCACGGTCGCGGTCCCGGCGATGGACAGGTACCCGCCCTGCGACTCGATCGAGACGTTGACGTGCGGGTTCCGCGCGATGTCCTCGACCTTCTCGCTACCGTCCTGCACCAGGAACCGCAGGGTCCCGTGGAACGCCTTGTCCTGCACCGCGAGGGGCCTGGCGTGCAGGTTCCCGTCCTCGCTCACCGTGGTGAGCAGTGCCGTGTGGGCGCCGTGGACGATGTCCGAGATGGCGGCGCGCTGGTCCGTCTGTGTGTCGGTCATGGTGCTCCTTTGCGTCATGCGCCCCGCTCCGCTCGACGTGCGACCGTCGGTGCACGGGGCCGTACCGTTCCGACCAGTGTGCCCCTCCGGCGCTGGACGCGTCAGCCCGGCGCGTCGACGTGGCCGGGTCGCGGTCGGCCTGGAGGCCCGGCGCACGCCCGCCACGCCGCCCCCGCCCGGCGGGCGCCGGCCTCCGAGCCGTGCATGCGTGTGCAGGAAGCGACAGCACACGCGTCGATCGACAGGTGGAACGTCGTTGCATGCACACGCACCGGATGCGTGTGCATCGAGCGACCGGACACGAGTCGATCGACGCGCGGATCGTCGGAACATGCGCCCGCACGGAATCGACTCCAGGGAGGCCGAGGTCAGGCGGGTTCGCGGATGGTGGTCTCGACGTCGACGACCTGCGGGATCTTCGGCATCGAGGCGAAGCCGAACGCCACGGGCGGGTCGAGCGGCGCCAGGTCCCCGAGGGACTCCCCCGCCCAGCTCCCCCGCACGCCGGTGACGTCGTGCGCCCCGGTCACGCCGTAGTACTCGCGCTGGCCGTTGCCCGCCGAGCCCGCGGTGCCGGATCCCGGCGCGAGCAGCCGTGCCACGGGGTCGATCGCAGCGAGCCAGCGCGGGTCGCGGGCGATCGGCTTCGGGACGATGCGCAGGATCCGGCCGAGCGGTGAGATGCCGCCGACGTCGATCGAGGCCTGCAGTGCCCCGGCGGACAGCTCGAGGCCGCTGGCGGTGCGCCGGGCGCGGACGTCGACGACCGAGACGGTGTCGAAGCGGTAGGTGCCGGACACGTACGCGGCGACGATCTCGTCGGGTGCGAGCAGCACGCTGGTGCCGTCGGGGAGCTCGAGGAACACGTCCGTGAACGGCCCGAACGGCGAACGGTCCCACATGCCGACGACGATCCGGACGCCCGAGGTCGTGCCGACGCCCATGATCCGGCCGCGGAACCGGCGCTCCACGACGGGGTCGGGGGCGTGACCAGCAGCGGGACCGGAGGCGTGGTCGGGGCGTGACGACATGCCCTGGACCGTACCCGCGGCCCCCGTGAGCCGATCTCGGCGGCCGCCCCGGGCCTCCCGGCCGCTGCCCGCGCGCCGCACGGACCGGAACCTGGACGCAGAACACCGGTGTCCACGCTCCGAACACCCGCGAAGGGTGGTGTGGAGCGCGAACACCGGTGTTTTGCGGACCGGACCGGACCCGGGCCCGGACCCGCGTCCGTCAGGCGACGGGGACGGGCTGCGCCAGCAGCTCGCGCACGCGGGGTGCGACCTCGGTGCCGTAGAGCTCGATCGAGCGCATCATGTTGGCGTGCGGCAGGCGACCCGTGGCGTACCGCATGTCGAAGCGCGAGGCGCCGAGGATCCGCATGTTGCGTGCGACCTTGCGGGCGACGGTCTCCGGCGACCCGACGTAGAGCGACCCGCCGGCCGACAGGCTCGCGCGGTACCCGGCGACGTCGAGGGGTGGCCAGCCGCGCTCCCGGCCGAGCTGGTCGGTGACGGCCTTGTGGTAGGGCCAGTAGCGCTCGGCGGCCTCTTCGTCGGTGGCCGCCACGAAGCCGGGCGAGTGCATCGCGATGGGCTGCTGCGGCAGATCGAGCTGCGCGAGGGCCTGGCGGTACAGGCGGGAGAACGGGGCGAACTGAGCCGGCTGTCCGCCGATGATGGCGAGGAACAGCGGGAGGCCGTACGACGCGGCACGGATGACCGACTGCGGCGAGCCGCCGACGCCGATCCACGTCGGGATGGCGCCGTGCTCGAGCTTCGGGAAGACGTCCTGGTCGACCAGACCCGCGCGCTTCGTGCCAGACCAGGTGACGGCGTCGCCGCCGCGCAGGGCCGCCCAGAGCTGGAGCTTCTCCTCGAACAGGACCTCGTAGTCGCTCAGCTCGTAGCCGAACAGGGGGAACGACTCGGTGAAGGAGCCACGACCCAGGATGACCTCGGCGCGACCGTTCGACAGGGCGTCGACGGTTGCGAAGCGCTCGTAGACACGGACGGGGTCGTCGGAGGACAGCACGGTGACCGCGGAGCCCATCCGGATGCGCTCGGTGCGGGCGGCGATCGCGGCGAGGACGACCTCGGGGGCGCTCACGACGAAGTCGGCGCGGTGGTGTTCCCCGACGCCGATGAAGTCGACGCCGACCTGGTCGGCGAGGACGGCCTGGTCGACGACGTCGCGGATGCTCTGCGCGTCGGACTGCAGGCTGCCGTCGGCGCGCTCGGTGACGTCACCGAAGGTGTCGAGGCCGAGCTGCAGCGGCCCGATCCGCTCGGGTGCGGGCGGCGGGACGTCCGAGGGACGGTCGGTGCCGAATGCGTTGCTCATGGTGTCCTCCTGGTCGCACTTCCATGCGTTTGCATCAACATAGCACGGCGGCGGCTTGCGCGCACGGGGTCAGCGGCCGGAACGGGCCCGGGCCCGAGCCGCGCGCGGCCAGGGTCGACCAGCCCGGACGAGTACGGTCACCCGCATGCCGAACCTTCCCGACCAGACCGGACGCCGCATCGTCGTCACCGGGTCCAACAGCGGCACCGGACGGGAGGCCGCCCTGCGCCTCGCCGGAGCCGGCGCCAGCGTCGTGCTCGCCGTCCGCAGCACCGAGAAGGGCGAGACCGCAGCCGCCGGCATCCGGGCCGCCCACCCCGCAGCCGACGTGGAGGTCCGCGAACTCGACCTCGCCGACCTGGCGAGCGTCCGACGCTTCGCCAGCGGCATCGTCGACGAGGAACGTCCGATCGACGTCCTCGTCAACAACGCCGGTGTGATGGCCCCGCCGGAGCGCTTCGAGACCGTCGACGGCTTCGAGCTGCAGTTCGGCACGAACTTCCTCGGCCCGTTCGCCCTGACGAACCTGCTGCTGCCGTCGCTGCTGCGCGCCCGAGCGCCCCTCGCCGACGGCCCTGTGGCCCAGGCTCCGCGGGTCGTCACCATGTCGAGCCTCGCCGCGATCCCCGGTCGGATCCGCTTCGCCGACCTGCAGTGGGAGCGCGGCTACAACGGTTGGCGCGCCTACGCGCAGTCGAAGCTCGCCGACCTGCTCCTCGCACTGCACCTGCACCGCCTGACGGTCGAGGCCGACGTGCCCCTGGTCAGCACCGCCGCACACCCCGGCTACACGCGGACCAACCTGCAGGCCGCGGGACGATCGCTCGGTCGGTCGAAGCCGGTACGGTCGAGCAACCGCGCGCTGCCCTTCACCCAGGCCGTCGAGCAGGGTACCGAGCCGCTGCTGTACGCGGCGGTCGGGCCGAACGCCGTGGGCGGCGCGTACTACGGCCCCTCCGGTCCGTTCGGCATGACCGGGCCGACCACCACCGTGTCGATCCCCGGGTCCGCGCGGAGCGCCGACCTCGCCCGCTCCCTCTGGGCCGTCGCGGAGGACCTCACCGGGACGCGCCCGCCGCTCTAGCCGGGACGCGAGCGCGGGGCGCGGGGCGCGGCCGGGAGGCCCGGGGCGGCTCCGTGGCGTGGCCAGCGTCAGGCGCGGTGCAGCTCCAGCGACCCGTCAAGCCGACCGGGTTCGGTCAGGCGGGCGTGCTGCAGGACGGTGCGGCCCGGCGCGATCGCCGCGGCGACGATCGACAGGGTCGTCATGTGGCCCTCGGCCTCGTGCACGTCGCGGAGGATCGCGTCAGGGTGGTCGCTCGGCAGCGCTGCGGACTCCGCCAGCACGCCGAACCAGCCACCCCAGCCGTCCCCGGCGTCGCCACCGGAGTCCACGGTGCGGAGTTCGTCGAACGGGCCGAGCACCGGCGGGCCGGACGGGGCATCGACGGCACGGAAGGCCTCGAGCCACCGACCGATGCGCGGCGACGCGGGATCGTCGGCCGCACCGTGCGTGACCATGTGGACACCGGGGCCCAGGTCGGTGGTACGGACCTGTTCGCCGTCCCAGGTCAGCACCGAGGCGCCCTCGGCCGTGGCGCGCACCAGGTTGAAGGCCCGCGTCGTCGGCAGGGTGCCGTCGTGTCCGGGCAGCAGGTCGTCGGCGACGGCGTCCACCGGCACCACGCCACGGGTCGTCCACGTGCCGTCGACGCTCGTCACGGGTTCGGCGCGGTTGAGCACCACGGCCAGGCCAGCTCGGTCGGACGCGGCGAGCCACGCACCACCGGCGGACCGGTCACGGACACCACGGAGGTCCGGGTCCCGGTCCGGCCACCAGGCAGCGGGCGGGTCCCACGGGCGTTCGGGCGACTCGTCCCGCAGGGCGAGCACGGTGACGGGCCACGCGGAACCGGGGTCGACGCGGACGACGACGGTGCACATGCCGTCGATCCTCGCACGTGGCCCCGGTAGCGTGAGCCAGGTGAACGCAGCAGCAGAGCGCGCCCTGACCGTCATCGTGGGGATCACCGGGGGCATCGCCGCCTACAAGGCCGTCGGGGTCGTGCGCGACCTCGTCAAGCGCGGGCACGACGTGCACGTCGTCCCGACCGAGGGCGCCCTGCGCTTCGTCGGACTGCCGACGCTCGAGGCCCTCAGCCGCAACCCCGTCACCACGAGCGTGTGGGACGACGTCGCCGAGGTGCGCCACGTCGCGCTCGGTCGCCGGGCGGACCTGGTCGTCATCGCACCCGCCACCGCGGACTCGCTGGCCCGGATGGCGCACGGCCTGGCGAGCGACCTGCTCGGCACGACGCTGCTCGCCACCGAGGCACCAGTCGTGGTCGCCCCCGCGATGCACCCGCAGATGTGGGAGCACCCCGCGACCCGTGCGAACGTCGCCACGCTGCGCGACCGCGGCGTCCACATGGTCGGCCCGGTCGTCGGTGCACTCACCGGCAACGACGCGGGCATCGGTCGGATGGCGGAGCCCGAGGACATCGTCGCCGCCGCGCTCGCCGTGCTCGACCAGCACCCCGCACCGGCCGGCCGCCGCAGTGCGGACACCGGCGCCGCGGCCAGCACCGGGGCCCGCGGTGAGCTGGGCGACCTCGCGGGCGTCCGCGTCGTCGTCAGCGCGGGCGGCACCCGCGAGCCCTTCGACCCGGTGCGGTTCGTCGGCAACCGCTCGAGCGGCCGGCAGGGCATCGCGATCGCCGCCGACGCGGTCCGTCGGGGTGCGTCCGTGACCCTCGTCGCCGCGAACGTGGAGGGCTCGTTGACCGCCGGGCTGGACGCGACCCTGGTGCCCGTCGGGTCGGCGCTCGAACTCGCCGAGGCCGTGCACACCGCCGCAGCAGCAGCCGACGTCGTCGTGATGACCGCCGCCGTCGCCGACTACCGTCCGGCCGAGGTGCTCACCGAGAAGCTCAAGAAGGACGCGCAGGGCGAGCGCATGACGCTCGAGCTGGTGCGGAACCCGGACGTGCTCGCCGACCTCGTGGCGGCACGTCGGACGGGGCAGATCATCGTCGGGTTCGCCGCCGAGACCGAACCCGACCGCGACGCGCGGATCGAGCTCGGGCGCGCCAAGATCAGCCGGAAGCCCGCGGACCTGCTCGTCGTGAACCACGTCGGCTGGTCGGCCGGCTTCGAGCGCGAGGAGAACGCGATCGAGGTCCTGGTGCCCGGTGGCGAGGTGGTCCGCGAGACCTCCGGCACGAAGGCCGAGGTGGCGACGGCGGTCCTCGACCTCGTCGCGACCGCCCTCACGTGAACCGGCACTGACCTGGTTCCGAGGACCGGCGAGCACGATGGGGCGCATGCGACGACGTGAACGGGTCCGACGTGCGAACCGCACGGCCACCCTCCTGGCGGTGATCCTCGGCACGGCCGGTGTCACGCACTTCCTGCGCCCCCGCGGGTACGACCGGATCGTGCCCGACGCGCTGCCCCCGCGGCTGACCACGCTGGCCTCCGGCGTGGCCGAGCTCGGCATCGCCGCCGGGCTGGCGTTCCCCGCGACCCGCCGCGCCTCGGGGTGGGCCGCCGCGGCGCTGTTCGCCGCGGTGTTCCCGGCCAACGTGAAGATGGCGAACGACCTGCTCGACCACCCTCGCTCGAGCCGGGCGATGCGGCTGGTCTCGGTGCTGCGGCTCCCGCTGCAGGCCCCGTTGGTGCTGTGGGGCGTGCGCGTCGGTCGGCACGCACCGAAGCCGTGACCCAGCCGTCGTGGACCCGCGCGGCGGTGCCGTTGCTGCACCGACCGGTCACCCAGCACGCCTGGGAGGACATCGTGTTCGCGCACTGGCGGCACGACCCGGCGTCGCTGCAGCGGCTCGTCCCCCGTGGAACCCGTCCGGACGTCGTCGACGGCAGCGCCTGGGTGGGGCTGTCGGCGTACGTGTTCCGGGAGACCCGGGTGCCGCCGTTCCCGTCCGCCGGGCGGCTCGGCACCATGACCGAGGTCACGATCGAGGTGCTCACGGTGGACGACCAGGGACGTCGCGGGGTGACCTACCGCACGGTCGACACCGCGAACGTGCCCGCCATCGTGGCCGCGCACGCACTGCTCGGTGTGCCGTACACGTTCGCGCACGCACGTTCCCGTCGCCGCGGCGACGCGGTGGCGCACCGGTCCGTCCGGCACCCGGCCCGCGCGCTGCACCCGGTGCGGTGGGCGCGGTCGCTCCGGCAGGAACGCCCGACCGGTGCGGCGCGGCCGAAGCACGCGGCTTCGGTGCGGGTGACCGCCGGCGAGGTCGTCGACACACCGCTGGCCGCCGAGCTCACCACCCGCACCGGCATCCACGCGCGGTACCTGGCGCAGACCCTGTTCTGGCAGCGGCAGCACCCGGTGCTCACCACCCGTTCGGCCACGCTCGACCGACTCGAGGGCGACCTGCCCGACGCCGTCGGCATGCCGGGGTTGTTCGACCGGGCCCCGGACTCGCTGCTCGTGGTCGACGGCACGACCGTCCGGTACGGCTGGGGCGGGGTGGTCCGGTGACGGACGCACAGCCCCACGCACAGGCCGGCGACCCGTTCGACCTCGACCGCTTCGTCCGGGCCCAGCAGGGCGTGCACGACGTCGCGCTCGACGAACTCCGCCGCGGCCGGAAGTCGTCGCACTGGATGTGGTTCGTGTTCCCGCAGCTGGCCGGCCTGGGGCGGAGCGCCACCGCCGTGCGCTACGCGATCACCGGCGCGGACGAAGCCCGTGCCTACCTGGCACACCCGGTGCTCGGGTCCCGACTGCTCACGGCCACCGAGGTCGTGGCGGCAGCCCCCGCCCGCTCCGCCGACGCCCTGCTCGGGGACGTCGACGCGGTGAAGCTCCGGTCGTCGATGACGCTCTTCGCCCGGATCGCAGCCGACCGGCGACCGTTCGTCGCCGTGCTCGACCGCTGGTACGAGGGCGCCGAGGACCCGGCCACGCTCCGCCTGCTCGGCGAGCGCTCGGGACGCGAGTGACGCATGCGACGCACGCAACGCACGGCGCGTGTCACCGGCATCTGAACGTCGACACTGACACGCGCTGAGCCGATCGGAACGCCGTTGTCATATCAGGTACGGTGATGCGAGCACGAGCGATGCCGACCGTGCCCGTTCGCCCGGCGTCCCGACGCCACCGCCCCCGAAGGAGAACGCATGCCGGTCCCCCGCAGCGCCCCGACCGAGCACCAGCTGCTCCGTGACACCGTCCGCCACAAGATCCACGACGCGATCATGGACGGCACGCTCCTGCCCGGCGAACGACTGAACGACGACGAGCTCATCGCCTGGCTCGGCGTCTCCCGGACACCCATCCGCGAGGCTCTGAGCCAGCTGTCGCGCGCCGGCCTGATCGAGATGGCACCGAACCGGTACACCCGCGTCACCACGCCGGACCCCGCCGAGGTCATCGAGGCGATGCAGACCCTCGGCGTGCTGTTCGGTGGCGTGGTTCGACTCGCGGTCCCGCGCCTCGGTTCGGCGGCCCGGAAGAAGATCCTCGCGCAGCTCGACAAGACGATCACCGAGCTCGAGGCGCACGAGGTCGCCGCCGTCAACCACGACGCCCTCGACGTCTTCGCCCTGTACGTCGCCGAGTGCGGCAACGAGAACCTGCAGCGCGTCTGCCGCGACACCATGGACGGCCTGGCGTTCCGGTTGCGCCTGCCGAACCTCGACGAGCTGGTCGACTGGGACCGGATGACCGAGGACTTCCGGCGCCTCCGGGCGGCGACCGAGTCCGGCGACAACGTCGCGGCCGAGCTCGCGACCGAGGCGATCCACCAGCTGCCCGGCGAGAAGCACTGAGTCCACCTGTACCCGCGTACAGGAACCGCCCGTCTCGCCGACGCGAGGCGGGCGGTCGACGTCTGACGGGCCTCCCGGGCGGTGACCCGACCACGCGCGTGACGCTCCCAGTCCCGGGGCCGCGCGGACCGATAGCATCGCTGGCGACCACCTGAACCAGGCACCCGGAGCAGCACATGAACCCCCGCCCGACGGACCGTACCGAGGTCGCCGCACGCCTGGCCGCCGCCGTCGGTCGGATCAACCGACGGGCCCGCACCGACTCGGCCTCGCTCGGGTACGGCATCGTGTCGGCGCTCGCGTCGATCCAGCGGCACGGACCCCTGCGCCCCGGCGACCTGTCGCGGATCGAGGTGGTGACGAAGCCCACGATGACGCGCATCCTGACCGAGCTCGAGCAGCGCGGCTTCATCCAGCGCGAGGCAGACCCGCGCGACGGCCGGGCGTTCATGGTGACGGCCACGCCGGAGGGCATCGAGGCGGTCGAGCAGGCCCGCGCGAACCGCACCGGGATCGTCGCCGGTCTCATCGCCGAGCTCGACGAGTCGGACGTCCAGGCGATCGCCGGGGCCCTGGCAGCGCTCGAGCGTGTCGCGCAGGGCGAGCACGCCCAGGAACCTCACACCTTCTAGTCGCCGATCGACCGTTACCGAACCGTTACCAAGCGGTGGACGGACCGTTCTGCCAGCGTTCCTGGACGCGCTGCCCAGTCTGACCGGTCATGGTGTCGGCTCCGCCTGACCGCGGCCACCCCACGGCTGCCCCGGCGGACGGACGGGCCCCACACCACCGTCCGGTCCTCACCGGCTCGAGGACTCCTCGTCGTCGCCGACGGTGTCACCGACACCGTCAGCCTCCGACGTGCCAGCACGGCCTCGGTCGCGCGAGCACGAGTCCCTCCCCCACCGAGCCGCCGACCCGCGGAACCGATGCGACACACCCCTGAGCTCCCCACCACCACCACCGCCCCGACCCGACGTGAGGCCCTGAACACCCCCACCCGCCGGATGCGCCGGGCCCTGCGGCACCGCGCGACGCTGATCGCCGGCGGAGCGGCGGTCCTCGCCGTCGCCGGAGGCGCCCTGACCGTCGGCACGCAGCCCGCCATCGGCGAAGCCCTCGGCATGCCGACCAGCACCGCGAGCGCCTCGGCGACCGCGGAGCCCGCCCTGCGCGGCACCGCGCTCGACCGTGCCCAGGCCGCCGCCACGATCACCACGGCGAAGACCGTCATGCAGACCGCGAACGACAAGGTCGACACCTCGGCACTCGAACAGCGCGTCGACGCCCTGAGCGACTACCCGGACCTGTCCGGCGCTGCGCTGACGAACCGGATCTCGACGACGGTCGCGTCGGCCACCGACGTCGCGCAGGCCAGCGCCACGCAGGACAAGCGGGACGTCGACGCGAAGGCCGCGGCCGCAGCGAAGGCCGCAGCCGAGCGGCAGGCGGCCGCCGAGGCCGCCGAGGCGGCTCGGAAGCTCGCCGCCGGCAACACCGTCGCCGGTGCCAAGGCCACGGCGAGCTCGCTCGCGTCGTCGGAGTACGGCTGGGGTGCCGACCAGTTCCAGTGCCTCGACAACCTGTGGACCAAGGAGTCGGGCTGGAACTACCAGGCCGTCAACGCGAACGGCGGCGCGACCGGCATCCCGCAGGCGCTCCCCGGCTCGAAGATGGCCACGATCGCCGCGGACTGGCGCACCAACGCCACCACGCAGATCACCTGGGGCCTGCAGTACATCAGCTCGGCGTACGGCACCCCGTGCGCGGCGTGGGCGCACTCGCAGGCGAACAACTTCTACTGATCGGCGCGGGTCGCGACGGCGACCGGCAGACGGACGGGAGGCCCGTGGCGGATCCGCCACGGGCCTCCCGTCCGTTTCGTGGTCGCGGTCAGCCCACCCGCGCGACGCGCACGTCGACGCGGCTGAGCGCCAGGCCGCGTGCCGCGGCGGTCGCCAGGGCGACGTCGTGGACGGCGCGCGCGACCTCGGGGGCCGGGCGGAAGCCGTCCGTGCCGATGACGACGCGCAGTGCGTCTTCGTCGACGACGATCCGGAGTGGTCCGGTGCTCGTGGCGATGCTGCGGACCGCCTGCACGGCGCTCGCGACCGTCGGTCGGGAGCGGTACAGGTCAGTGACCCCGGGGACCTCGAGGACGGCGGCCTCGATCTCGGCGAGGGTCTCCTCGGTGGTGCTCATCGGGCCCCCTCGGGGTCGGTGCCGGGCTCGGGGTCCGGCAACAGGTCGCGGACGACGACGTCGATCGCCTCGACGAGCAGGTCGGTCTGCTCGGCCAGGGTGCCGGCCACGGCGGCGCGGACCAACTCGGCGGTCGCGGGGATCGACGGGCCGGACGCGATCGCGATCTCGACGACGACCCGGATCGGGGACGCGAGTTCGGTGACGTCACCGTCGAGGTGGCGGCAGCGGGCCACGAGCACGCCGGGGACCTCGTCACCGGTGCGCCGGATGAGGGAACGGATAGCGCCCTCGGTCATCACGGGGCGCTCGGTCTCGGACTGGGGGCGGAGGGGGACGTCGCGCCCGGAGCGGGACTCGATCGAGATGTTCGCCAGGACGCCGCTGATCCAGGACTCGTCGGCCGGGGCCTCGTCGCGTGCGGCCGCCTCGAGCGAGCGCAGCGACGCGTGCCGGACGCGGATGATCGCGGCCAGGGCGTTCTGGCAAGCGGGCGAGTCGTCGATGCTCGGGTCCGCCGGCTGCATGCCGGCGTCGAGGTAGTCGGTGAGCTCGTCGATCGAGTGGCCGTCCAGGTCACCGGGTTCGAGGGCGTCGAGTGCTTCGGGGCTGTCGGGCAGGTCCGGCCGGATGCCGTCGTGGTCGGTCATCGCCATCCCTCCATGAGTCGGATCATGTTCTTCCTCGCTCGGGACAGCAGTCCCCGGACCGTCGAGGGCGGCAGGTCGAGTTCGGCGGCGATCTCGTCGTACCGGTACTCGAGCACCTCCTTCATGATCCAGCACCGTCGTTGGGCTTCGGGCAGTTCGGCCAGCGCACGCTCGGCCGCGTCCTCGCGCGAGCGCGCCTCGGCGACCCGGTCGGGTGCGTCATCTGCCGGCGCGGCGACCTCGAGCTCGGTGACGTCGTCGTGGACGCGCCGCGCGCGGATGCGGTCGAGGCACTTCCGGCTCAGGATGCGCATCAACCACGACTTCACGCGCGCGAGGTCCTCGAGGGAGTCGAGGCGGTCCCACGCGGTGATGAAGGTCTCCTGCACGACGTCGTCGAGTTCGTCAGTGGAACCGAGGGTCCGACGGGCGTAGGCGCGGAGCAGCGGGGTGTGGCGACGGATCAGGACCTCGAAGGCCCGGACGTCGCCGTCGGACGACCGGCCGGCGAGGACCGCGTCGTCGAGCTCGGCGAGGGACTGGTGGTGCACGCGTTCCTTCTACTGGTGGTGGATGGAGAACGGCTGGGTGCGCCGGCGTGCCGGCACGACCCTGAACGGTCCGACCGGCCGGGCGGCGAGCGACCGGACCCGCGCCAGGGCGAGCACGTGCGCGGGGGCGTTCCTGGGGACTGCGACGGTGCGGGTCATGTCGACTCCTCGTGGTGTGGTCGACGATGGGACGTGGGTCGCACCGGTTTCGTCACACAGGACGTCGAGAGGCGACCCGCACGGTCCCGGTGCGCTCCGGGTCCGATCACCGTGGTCGCGAGGGTGGCCCCGCCGTCAGCACCAGCTACCGGTCGGGGTCCGGCGCACCGACCCCGGTGCGCCAGACTTGCCTCCATGTCGCTCGTCACCGCCGTCTGCCGCGTCGACCGCCTGCTGCCGGACTCCGGCATCATCGGCGTCACCGCCATCGACAAGCGCCCGGTCACCGGGAGCGTCCGGGTCCGGCCGCTCGGCCTGCGCGCCGACGTGCAGGCGAACCGCAAGTACCACGGTGGTGTGGACCAGGCCGTGTACGCCTACGCCGACGAGGACGCCGCGTACTTCGCCGACCTGCTCGACCGCGAGGTCCCGCCCGGCCTGTTCGGCGAGAACCTCCGCACCAGCGGCATCGACGTCACCGGGGCCATCACCGGGGAACGCTGGCGGATCGGCGACACCCTCGTGCTCGAGGTGACCGTCCCCCGGACACCCTGCGGCACCTTCGCCCGGCGCATGGGCATCGACGGGTGGGTGAAGCGGTTCGCCGACGAAGGGCGGCCCGGGGCGTACCTGCGGGTGGTCAAGTCCGGTTCGGTCGCCGCGGGTGACCCCGTCGAGGTGACGCACCGGCCGGAACACGGGGTGACGATCGGCGAGATCTTCGGCGACCTGGCGCCCGATCGTGCGCGGGCCGTGCTCGAGTCGGGGGAACGGCTGGCGCCGAAGGTCGTCCAGGACCTGTCGAAGGTCGCCGCGCGAGTCTGATGCCGACGAGCCTGCCGAGCCCGATCAGCCCGGCAGCACGCCCCTCGACGGGTCGAGCGGACGCTTCGCCGCCGGCAGCCCTGCGACCACCAGGTCGTAGGCGTTCGCCACGAGGTCCTCGACCAGGGTCTCGTCGATGCCGACACCCGGCGTCAGCGTGATCCAGTGCCGCTTGTTCATGTGCCACCCGGGCGTGATCTCGTCGTGGTCACGCACGAGCGCCGCCCCGTGCGGCGGCGCGCACTTGAGGTTCACGATCGGGGTCCCACGCACCTCGGTCACCATCACGAACATCTTGCCGACGACCTTGTAGACCACGGAGCCCTCGCCGAACGGCTGGGTCTCGACGGCCGCCGGCAGCCCCAGTGCCGTGCGGCTCGCGATGTCGTGCAGCTGCTGGCCGTCCATGTGACCAGGATGCCGCAGGCCGCCGACAGCGCACCCCGTTCGGGGGCAGGTCCTGAGTGTCGATCACGTCGTAGGATCACCACGCCGCGCACCCGACGCGGCGGTCGCTCGCGCGATCACCACCAGTTCCAGGGGGAACCCGTGCGCATCATCCGTACCCTCGGCATCGCCGCCGCCACCGCCGTCCTCGCGACCACCGTCGTCGTCGGCGGGACCTCGACCGCGCAGGCCGCGCCGAAGTCCTACGCCAACTGCACCGCGGTGCACAAGGTGTACTCCGGCGGCATCGCCAAGAAGTCCGTCACGAAGAACAAGGTCGTCTCCGGCGGCAAGACCACCTACCGTGCGCTCAAGGGCACGGTGAAGAAGGACGACGCCCTGTACAAGGCGAACACCAAGCTCGACCGCGACAAGGACGGCATCGCCTGCGAGAAGAGCTGACGCTCCCTCCCGCTTGGTGACACCGGCAAGACACCGGTGTTCGCGTCCTGAACACCCGCACGCCGGGGTGCGATGCGCGAACACCGGTGTCTTGCGATCACGGCGCGACGCGGTGCGACGCGCCGCGGTGCAACTCGCTCAGAGCGTCGGGACGCCCTCGTGCCCGGAACGGGGACGCGGAGTCCCGGCGACGCCCGTGACGACCGACCCCGCCGGCACGTCCTTCGTGACGACCGTGTTGGCGCCGACGACGGAGTCCGGACCGATCGTGATCGCCCCGATCAAGGACGACCCGGCGCCGAGCACCACGCGGTCCCCCACCACCGGGTGCCGTCGGGCTCCAGGGCCGTGGTCTCCGCCGCGTCCGCCCAGGGTGACGCCGTGGAACACGAGCACGTCGTCGCCGATGACCGCGGTCTCCCCGATGACGACACCCATGCCGTGGTCGATGAAGAACCGACGGCCGATGCGCGCGCCGGGGTGGATCTCGATGCCGGTGACGGACCGTGCGATCTGCCCGAGCAGGCGGGCCGCGAACCGGGACCCGGGCAGCCCCTGCGCGTTCCAGAGGCGATGGGTCAGGCGGTAGGTCCAGATGGCGTGCAGACCCGAGTAGACGATCGCGTTCTCCAGGTCGCCCCGGGCAGCGGGGTCACCGCGGCGTGCTGCGGACAGGTCCTCCCGGATGGTCCGCAGCACGCCTCGTCGGAGGGGACGACTCACGCAGTGAGCCCCTCGAAGAGCACCGTCGACAGGTAGCGCTCTCCCGTGTCGCACACGATGGCGACGATCCGCTTGCCGGCGTTCTCGGGGCGAGCGGCGATCTCGAGGGCCGCGTGGATGATCGCGCCGGACGAGATGCCCGACAGGATGCCCTCCTGCGTCGCCAGGGCACGGGCAACGCGCAGCGCGTCGTCGAGCTCGACGTCGAACACCTCGTCGATGACGCTCTGGTCGAGGACCTCGGGCACGAAGTTCGCGCCGATGCCCTGGATCTTGTGCGGACCGGCCTTACCCTCGGTGAGCAGGGGCGAGTCCTTCGGCTCGACGGCGACGATCTGCACGCCGGGCACGCGCTCCTTGAGCACCTGCCCGACACCGGTGATCGTGCCGCCGGTGCCGACGCCCGCGACGAACACGTCGACGTGCTCCTCGGTGTCGCGGAGGATCTCCTCCGCCGTGGTCTTCCGGTGGATCTCGGCGTTCGCGGCCGTCTCGAACTGGTGGGCGAGGATCGCGCCGGGGGTCTCCGCGACGATCGACTCGGCCTTCGCGACCGCACCCTTCATGCCCTCGGGCCCGGGGGTCAGGACGATCTCGGCCCCGTACGCGCGGATGACCGCACGGCGCTCGACGCTCATGGTCTCGGGCATGGTGATGACGACCCGGTACCCACGGGCGGCACCGACCAGCGCGAGGGCGATGCCGGTGTTCCCGGACGAGCCCTCGACGATGGTGCCACCGGGCTGCAGCGCGCCGGAGGCCTCGGCCGCGTCGATGATCGCGACGCCGAGACGGTCCTTGACGCTGGCGCCCGGGTTGTAGAACTCGAGCTTCGCGAGCACCTCGGCCCCGCCTGCCTTCGGCAGCCGGTTCAGCTTGACGAGGGGGGTGTTGCCGAACGCCTGGGAGATGTTCTCGTAGATGGTGCCGCTCATCCGGTCCGTCCTTCGCAGCTCAGGTCGCGCATCGCTCTTCCTGGAGGCGCGGTGTGCGCCCGATCCTAGCGACCGGAACCCGGTCGGTCCTGTCCGTGACGGCGCATGCGCTCGGACGCGAGTCGCGCCTCCAGACCCGGCTCCCGGACTGCGAGAGCGACAGACACCCGCGGAAGATCGACGGCATTCTGTCGCTGTCGCGGGGGTGAGGACGACCGGCGCCGAGGAGAGTCGCTTCCGAGGCGTTCGCCCCACCGCGTCAGCGCACGAACGCCGTCCGGGCGAACCGCTCGTCGGTCGCCTCCAGCACCCGCAGCACGTTGCCTCCGGCCAACGCCCGCAGGTCCGACTCACCCCAGCCGCGCCGGACGAGCTCCGCCGCGAGCACCGGGTACCGCGACACGTCCCGCAGGTCCGGCGGCAGCACCGGGGTGCCGTCGTAGTCACCGCCGAGGCCGAGGTGCGCGACACCGGCGACGTCACGGGCGTGCTCGACGTGGTCGGCGACGTCCGACACCGTGACCAGGGGCGGTTCGCCGGACATCCCCGACTCCTCCCAGTCCGCCCACGCCCGCGACACGAACTTCGGCACGAAGGTGATCATCACGACGCCGCCGTTGTCGGCCAACCGGGCGAGGACGTCGTCAGGCACGTTCCGCGGGTGGTCGTCGATCGTGACGGTCGACGAGTGGCTGAACACGACGGGCCGGGTCGCCACGTCGAGCGTGTCCCGCATGGTGCCCGGTGCGGTGTGGGAGAGGTCGACGAGCATGCCGATCCGCTCCATCTCGGCGACGACCTGCCGCCCGCGGTCGGTCAGGCCGCCGTGTGCCCGTTCTCCGGTCGCGGAGTCGGCCCAGGGGGTGTCGTCGTTGTGGGTGAGCGTCATGTAGCGGACGCCGAGCCGCGCGAGGGTGCGGAGGACCGCGAGGTCGTCACCGATCGAGTGCCCGCCCTCGGCGCCGAGCAGCGACGCGATCCGGCCGGAGTCGACGGCGGTACGGACCTCGGCGGCGGTGCGGGCGAGCGCGAGGTCGTCGGGGTAGCGCTCGATGATCCGGTGTGCGAGGTCGACCTGCTGCAGCGTCGTCGTCACGGGGTCCGGGTCGTCCGCGGGCACGAACACCGACCAGAACTGCCCGACGACGCCGCCGGCACGGAGCTTCGGGATGTCGGTGTGCAGTGAGTCGGTCTCGGTGTCGATGCCCTCGACGCCGGAGTCGTGGCTGTCACGGCGCTCCCAGGGCAGGTCGTTGTGGCCGTCGATGACCGGGAACAGGAGCGCGTCGAACGTCATCCCCCGACGCTACCGCCCGCGCCCTCGTGGCTAGGCTCGAACCGTGCAACCCGTCACCCTCCGCACCGAGCGACTGGTGCTCTCGATCCCCGAGCTCGGCGACGCCGACGACGTGGTGGCCTACGCCAACGACCCCGACGTCATCGCGTCCACCCCGGTGCCGGTGCCGTACGGGCACGCCGAGGCGCGGTACTGGATCTCGGACGTCGTCGGTGCCGGATGGGCCGCGGACACCCGGTACGAGTTCGGCATCCGGCGCGCGGACGACCTCCGGCTGCTCGGCACGGTCGGCCTGTTCGCCTTCGCCGACGGGGCCGCCGAGATCGGGTACGCCGTGCACCCGGACGGTCGGGGCTCCGGCATCATGACCGAGGCCGCCGAGCGCGTGCTGCAGTGGGCCTTCGCCGGTCCGCCCGAGGGACTCGGTCTCGTCCGGGTGCAGTGGCGCGCGATCGCCACGAACACCGCGTCGGCCGCGGTCGCACAGCGGCTCGGTCTTCGGTTCGAAGGACGCACGCGGTCGAGCGTGCTGCACCGCGGCAGCCGGCACGACCAGTTGCTCGCCGCAGCGTTGCACGACGACGATCGGTCCGCCCCGACGGTCTGGCCGACGTCGTGACCGTCTCGTTCCGGGTCGTGACGGACCTGCCGGTTCCGCCGGAGCGCGCCTTCGCGCTGTCGCTCGACATCGGCGCGCACGAGCGATCGATGGCCGCGACCGACGAACGCGCCGTCGCCGGCACGACGGCCGGCATGATCGGCCTGGGCGAGTCCGTCACCTGGCGTGCGCGGCACTTCGGGATCGTCTGGCGGATGACGAGCAGGATCACCGCCCTGGAGGCGCCCCACCGGTTCGTCGACGAACAGGTGCGTGGGCCGTTCGCCCGGTTCCACCACGAGCACCGGTTCGAGCCGTCGGCCGGAGGCACGCGCATGGTCGACACCATCACGTTCCGCGCACCGCTCGGCCCCCTGGGCCGCCTGGCCGAGGTGCTCGCGCTGGCCCGGTACCTGCCGCGGCTCATCGCCGACCGCAACGCCTCGCTCGACGCCGAACTGCGTGCCGAGGAGCGCGCCGGATCCGACGGCGATCAGGGCGCGGCGAGCTCCCCCAGCGCGTCGTAGGCGGCGGCGACGGCGTCGACCCGCACCCGGCCACCCGGGCCCGAGGCGTCGTAGACGTCGTTCGTGATCGCGGCGACGACGGCGAACAGCGCGGCCATCGAGTCGAACGCCGACGGTGAGTCGACCGGGCAGAGGATCGCGGTGGCGGCGGGAGCGGCGATGACCGCGGCCGTCGGGTCGCCGAGGACGATGACGTCCGCCCCGGAGTCGACGCAGTGCCGGACGATCCGTTCGACCCCGGCGGTGTGCCGACGCACGGTCACCAGGATCACGAGGTCGTGCCGGTCGAGGTCGGCGACCTCTTCGCCGAGCCGCTGCCCGGGCGACGGACCGACCCGGACGTCGGACCGCACCTGCGCCAGCTGGGACCGCAGCTGCAGCGCGATCGGGTACGCGCCGCGTTCACCGAGGACGAGCACCCGGCGGGCCCGGACGATCCGACGGGCCAGTCGCGGGCGGTCCGCTCGGCCGAGGGATGCGAAGGCCGCGTCGAGGTTCCGCGCCTCGACCGCACGCTGGTCGACGTGGGCGGCGTCCTCGGCGACCCACGGCAGGCCCGAGCCCCGTGCGGACATCAGGTTCTGCCGGACCTCTGCGGCGTCCTGGAACCCCAACGACCGCACGAGTCGCGAGACCGTGGCCTTCGAGGTCCCCGACTCGGCCGCGAGTTCGGCGGAGGTGCCGACGAGCAGGAGTTCCGGGTCGTGGCGGACCATGGCGGCGACCCGTCGTTCGGCCGGCGAGAGCCGCTCCCACACGGAGTCGATCCGGGCGCGGACGTCGGGGCCGGCGGTGCTCATGCGCGGGCCACCCGGTCGACGGCGACGGCCAGGGCATCGAGGCCGAGGGCGATGTCCGGCGTCGACACGAACTCGTCCGGGTGGTGGCTGATGCCGTCGGGGTTGCGGAGGAACAGCATCGCCACGTCGGTCACGAGCCCGAGTGACATCGCGTCGTGGCCGGCTCGCGAGAACAGCTCCATCGGCGCGATCTCACCCGTCGAGACGATCCCGGCGCGGACGGCGTCCATCAGCCGGGGCGAGCAGAACACCGCGGGCGCCCGGTGCACCTCGGTCGGGGTGACGCTCACCCCGCGCCGTTCACCGATGAGCGTGAAGGCCTTGGTGAGTTCGTCCCAGACCTCGTCCCGCTCGTCGTCGAACTCGCCGCGCAGGTCGACGGAGAACCGTGCGAGCCCGGGGACGACGTTGACGGCTCCGGGTTCGACCGTCATCGTGCCGACCGTGCCGACCTGGTGCGATGCCCGGCAGATCCGTTCCACCGCGAGCGCGGCCTCGGCGGCGGCGAGCAGGGCGTCGTGCCGGCGCTCGTAGGGGGTGCCACCGGCGTGCCGGGCCTCTCCCACGGCCTCGACCGAGAACCGGCGGGCGCTCGCGATGCTCGTGACGACCCCGAGGGCCTGCCCGGCCTGCTCGAGGTACGGCCCCTGCTCGATGTGCGCCTCGAGGTAGCCGACCACCGACGCAGGGTCGACCGCGGCGTCGCCGACGCACTCCGGGTCGAGGCCGAAGTCGGTGAAGGCCTGTCGGAGCGTGACGCCGTCACCGTCGGCCAGGTCCCACCAGGCGTCGTCCCAGACCCCGGCCACCGCGGACGACCCGAGCAGGGCCTTGCCGAAGCGCGTGCCCTCTTCGTCGGAGAACGCGATGACCTCGAGCGCGACGGGCAGCGGGCCGTCGGCGGTGAGCCGGGCGGCGGTGCGGATAGCCATGAGCACCCCGACGACGCCGTCGTACCGTCCGGCGTCCACCACGGTGTCCAGGTGCGAGCCGAGCAGCAGCACGGGCGCGTCGGGCGTCGCGCCCGCGGCCCGGCCGTGCAGGTTGCCGGCGGCGTCCTGCCAGGTGGACAGTCCGGCGTCCTGCATCCAACCCGCGACGAGGGCGTTGGCCCGGGCGTGCTCGGGCGACAGGTAGACACGGGTGATGCGGCACGGTTCGGCGCTGAGGGCGGCGAGCTCGTCGCACCAGCGGGCGACGAGTTCGGCGTCGGCGGTGCCCACGGCGGTCGCGTTCAGGACGGGCACGGCGCTCACGCGAGCACCTCCGCCCCGGCGGGAGCGACCGCTGCGGTGTCGTCGCGGAAGACGTCGAGGGCGGCGTCGACACCACCGCCGTGCGGGACCGCGTGCCCGGCCCGACGCAGGGTGTGCTCGAGCGCGGCCAGGGTCGTGACGACGGTGTCCTTCCGGGCGTTGTAGCCCATCGTGCCGATGCGCCAGACCCGACCGTGCAGCGGCCCGAACGAGGTGCCGATCTCGATCCCGTGGTCGTCGAGCATCGCGCCGCGCACCTGGTCGCCGACGACGTCGGACGGGATCTCGACGGCGACGACGTTGTGCATCTTGTGGGCGACGTCGCCGAAGACCGGGAGCCCGAGGGCCTGCACCCCGGCGAGCATCGCGCGCCCGGCGGTCTCGTGGCGGGCGACGACGGCGTCGCGGCCTTCTTCGAGCAGGATGCGGGCGCACTCGTGCGCGGCGTAGAGCATCGAAGCAGCCTCGGTGTGGTGGTTCAGGCGGCGGGGGCCCCAGTAGTCGAGGATCATCGCGAGGTCGAGGTAGTTCGAGCGGATCGGTTCGTCGGCGACGTCGTCACCGGGTTCGCGGATGCCGGCCTCGACGCTCCGCCGCTCGTCGAGCACGGCCACGGCCTTGGGCGACAGCGTGACGGGTGCGCTGCCGGACGGGCCGCCGAGGCACTTCTGCAGCCCGGCGCTCACGGCGTCGATCCCCCAGGCGTCGACCTCGAGCGGGTTGCCGCCGACCGTCGCGGTGGCGTCGGTGTAGAGCAGGACGCCGTACCGCTCGCAGATCGCACCGAGTTCGTCGAGCGGCTGGTTCATCGTGGTCGAGGTGTCGCCCTGCACGACCGCCAGCACCTTCGGACGGACGCGGGCGATCGCCGCCTCGATGGCGGACGGTGTGAAGACCTGGCCCCAGTCGGTCTCGATGGTGTGGACCTCGGCCCCGGCACGGCCTGCGATCTCGGCGAGCAGGTGCCCGAACCGACCGAACACCGGCACGAGCACGCGGTCCCCCGGGGCGAGCAGCGACACCAGCACCGCTTCGATCCCCGCGCGCGAGGTGCCGTCCACGAGCAGCGTCGCATCGTTGCGGG
Source organism: Curtobacterium poinsettiae (assembly GCF_025677645.1). NCBI lineage: Bacteria > Bacillati > Actinomycetota > Actinomycetes > Micrococcales > Microbacteriaceae > Curtobacterium > Curtobacterium flaccumfaciens. The sequence continues at coordinate 3,214,731 of NZ_CP106879.1, forward strand.
TGCCGAACACGCGGCGGTAGAGCGCCTGCGTCTCGTTCATCGTCGAGGTCATCCAGGGGTCGTACTGGCCGACGAGCGGCGTCGACAGCGCACGGAGCACGCGCGGGTCGGCGTTGATCGGACCGGGCCCCATGAGGAGACGAGCGGGTGGATTCACTGGGAGCATGGTGGTTCCTTCCGTTCCTGATCTTACGATACCGGAACGATCGTTACAGGGGTGTTCCCGCCGCGAGCACGGGCCGTCCGGCCAGCTGCCCCTCGACGCCGACCACACCGCCGTCCGCCGTGGCAATGCGACGACCGCGGAGCCAGGTCTCGGTGACGCTGCCGCGCACGCGGAGCCCGTCGAACGCGGACACCGGGTTGCGGTGCTCGAGCCCGGCGACGTCGACGACGGACTCGGCGGACGGGTCGAACACGGCGAAGTGCGCCAGGGCACCGGGAGCGATCACCCCACGGTCCCGCAGCCCGACCAGGGCGGCCGGACCGGTCGTGAACAGCGGCAGCAGCGCCTCGAGCGGGACCCCGCGACGCTCGGCCTCGGTCCACACCGCGCGGAACCCGACCTGCAGGCCGGCGACCCCACCCCAGGCCAGGCCCCAGTCGTCGGTCTTCAGGTCGGCGGTGGAGGGCGAGTGGTCCGACACGACGAGGTCGATCGTGCCGTCGAGCACGCCGGCCCACAGTGCGTCGCGGTTGGCGTCGTCGCGGATCGGTGGGCAGCACTTGTAGGCGGTCGCGCCGTCCGGGATCGTGCCCGCCTCGAACGACAGGTAGTGCGGGCACGTCTCGACCGTGATCCGGACGCCGTCGTCCTTCGCGGCGCGGAGCATCGGCAGCGCGCCCGCGTCGGACAGGTGCAGCACGTGCACCCGCGCACCGGTCGCCCGCGCGCCGTCGATGACCTGCGCGATCGCGGACCGTTCGGCGGCGACGGGCCGGGTGGCCAGGAAGTCGGCGTACCGACCGCCGAGCGCCTGGTGCGGCACGAGGTGCTCCGGGTCCTCGGCGTGCACGATCAGCAGGGCGTCGATCCGGGCGACCTCGGTGATCGCGGCGCGGAGCTGCTCGGGGTCGAGGTGCGGGAACTCGTCGACACCGCTCGGCGCCGTGAAGCACTTGAAGCCGAAGACGCCGGCGTCGTGCAGTGCGTCGAGCGCCCCGAGGCTCGCGGGGACGGCGCCGCCCCAGAAGCCGACGTCGACCGCCACCCGGCCCTCGGCACTCGCACGCTTGACGGCGAGCGCTTCGACCGTGGTGGTCGCGGGGATCGAGTTGAGCGGCATGTCCACGATCGTGGTAACGCCGCCCATCGCAGCGGCCCGGGTCGCGGACGCGAAGCCCTCCCACTCGCTGCGGCCGGGCTCGTTGACGTGCACGTGGGTGTCGACGAGTCCGGGGAGCAGCACCTGCCCGTCCGGCACGGTGTGGTCCTGCACGGCGTCGACGACCGCGTCGACGGACAGGACGCCGGTGACCCGGCCGTCGTGGACGACGACCGCGGCCGGGCGGAAGGCGCCGTCGACCCAGGCTCGCTGCGCGCGGACGACCAGGTCTGCCGTGTCGCCCGCCGGGAGGCCCGTCACGCGCTCGCCCCTGCCGTCGCGACCGTCGCCGGGTGGCGTTCGAAGCCCGCCAGCAGCCCCGACACCGCCTTCACGGGCGGCAGGGCGTACTCGCCGCGCTTGCCCGTGGACAAGCCGAGGCGGACGAGTGACTCCGCCAGGACCGTGGCCGCCGCGACGCCGTCGACGACCGGTGCCCCGATCGCCAGCGAGACCTCGGCGCAGAAGTCGGCCATGCCGGCGCACCCGAGCACGACGGCATCGGCTCCTCCGTCGATGACCGCTCGGCACTCCTCGATCACGAGCGCACGGGCACCGGACTCGGGGTCGTCGAGCTCGAGCACCGGGACCTCGCACGCCCGGATCTCCGTGACGAGCGGGGCGAAGCCGTAGCGCTCGGCGAGCTCGTGGGCGCGGCCGGTCGTGCGCGCCAGGGTGGTGACGACGCCGAACCGACGGCCGAGCATCGCGGCGGCGTGGAACCCGGCCTCGGCGATCCCGATCACCGGCACCGTCGCGAGCTCCCGCGCGGCGTCGAGCCCCGGGTCCCCGAAGCACGCCACGACGAAGGCGTCCACCCCGTCCTGCTCACCGCGGGCGATCTGCTCGAGCAACCCGGGCACGGCCAGGGCCTCTTCGTAGTGGCTCTCGATCGAGGCCGGCCCCATCGAGGGCTCGACCGCTTCGACCAGCGTGCCGGGAGCGGCGACGGCCTGGGCCGCGATGCCGATCGCCCGCGTCATCGACGCGGTGGTGTTGGGGTTGACGACGCGGATGCGCATCGGGGTCCTTCCGGTGGAGCGAGTGGAGCGGTGGAACCGGTGGTGCTGGGTGGTGACCATCGTGGCGGGGGCGGGGCGGGCCTCCCGGCCGTGGTGTGGATCTGTGGACGACCGAGCGCCGCGGCCCGCCCTGTGGAGGACGGGCCACGACGCGGGTGGTCAGACGCGACCGACGGCCGCGCCGTCGTCGACCGAGGGGTCCTCCGCGTCGAGCACGGGCATGCTCGGCCGGACACGCTCGAGCGCCCAGAAGACGACGAGGCCCAGGCCGCACCCGATGAACCAGCTGTAGCTCGCCAGCCACGGCAGCACGCCGAGTGCCGGGGGCAGGACCGCGCTCGCCACCGAGATCGCGCCGGTGACCACGAGGGTCCAGATGGCGTTCGGGTTGAACCCGCCGCGGTACCAGTACCGCGCGGTGCGGCTGGTGGAGTACATGTCGTCGATCGCGATGCGCTGCTTGCCGACGATGTAGTAGCCCGCGATGAGGATGCCGAACAGCGGGCCGATCAGCGCACCGAGCACCCCGAGCGTGTACAGGATCGCCTGGTCGTTGCCGTACCAGTTCCACGGGGTGAGGAGCACGGAGCCGACCGCGGCGATCATGCCACCGGCCCGCCACGAGATCTTCCGGGGTGCCACGTTCGAGAAGTCGAACGCGGGGCTGATGAAGTTCGCCACGATGTTGATGCCGACGGTCGCGGTGACGAAGGTCAGGCCACCGAGCAGGATCGCGAAGGGTGCTCCGATGGCCTGCACGGTCTCGATCGGGTCGGTGATGAGCTTGCCGAACACCGGCACCGTCGCACTGGCGCAGAGCACCGTCAGGACCGAGAAGAACAGGAAGTTGATCGGCAGTCCCCAGAAGTTGCCGCGCTTGACCGCGCGGAACGACCGGCCGTAGCGCGAGAAGTCACCGAAGTTCAGCATCGGGCCGGAGAAGTAGCTGACCACCAGGGCGACCGCGGACAGCATCACCGGGATCGACGCCCCGAACGACAGCGGCTCGCCGGCCGACAGGGTGAACGAGATGTTGCCGATGCCCGCCTGGCTGACCAGGTAGACCGCGAGCACGATCATCACCACGTAGACCGCCGGTCCGGCCCAGTCGATGAACCGCTTGATGGCCTCCATGCCCATCCAGAACAGCGCGCCCTGTGCCACCCACAGGATCGCGTACGAGATCCACCCCAGGGCCGACAGCCCGAGGAACGAGTGGTCGAGCAGCCCCGCCGACGCCGGGATGAACTTGAGGAAGACGATGTTCAGCGACTGGGCGGCGAGGAAGGTCTGCACGCCGTACCAGGCCATCGCGATGAGGCCACGGATGATGGCGGGGACGTTCGCGCCGAGCACCCCGAACACCGCGCGGTTGATCACCGGGTACGGCACACCGGTGCGCTGCGACGGCTTCGCGACCAGGTTGGCGAAGACCTGCACGATGAGGATGCCGACCACCAGGGCGATGAGCACCTGCCAGCTCGCGATCCCGAGGGCGAAGAGCGACCCGGCGGTGACGTAGCCGCCGACGGAGTGCACGTCGGACATCCAGAAGGCGAAGAAGTTGTAGCTCGTCCAGCGCTGCTCGCGCAGCGGGGCGAGGTCCTCGTTCGTGAGCGCCGGGTCGTACCCGGGCTTGACGACACCGGCACCCGCTGGGGCGGGAGCGGCGGTCGTGGTGGGGGCGTGGGGCGCGGCGACTGGTGTCGCGATGTCGGTAGCCATGGCGTCCTCCGAGGGAGTGGGAAGCGGGGCGGTGCGTGCTTGAGCACGAAGCTACGGAGCGACTTCGCCCCCGCCGTTTCCCTCGTGTAACGGTCGTGTGTCCCGGACCCCGTCCTGGAACGAGCGTTCCGGGATGGTGGTGAAGACCGGCGCCGACCGCACCCGGAGCCGCGCTGCGGCTTGCCGCATCGATCGGCGCCGACCCCGCACGGACCCCGCCACGACCCGAGCCGCGGGGACCGCCGGTGGTACGAATCGACCATGAGCAGGGGAATCAGGATCGACCACGTGGGCGTCACGGTGCCGGACATCGACGCAGCCACGCAGTTCTTCGAGGCGGCGTTCGACGCCGTCGTCCTGTACGACATGCGGCGTCGTGACGAGACGCCGAACAGCAGTTCCGAGGCGCACGGCTACCTCGGCATCCCGAGCACCATGGCGCAGGGGGCCATGCGGATGCTCGCGCTGCCGGAGGGGCCGGGGCTCGAGCTGTTCGAGTACCTGGGGCCCGAGCAGCGGAACGCCGCACACCCGTCCGACCTGGGGTGGCAGCACCTGGCGATGTACGCCGACGACCTGGACGAGACGCTCGCCCGGGTCGAGTCAGCCGGCGGGACCCGGAACTCCGACCCGCGCGACCTGCGTGGTGACGAGGCGGGGGCCGGTAACCGGTTCGTCTACACGCGCACGCCGTGGGGGTCGACGCTCGAGCTCGTCAGCTACCCGACGCCGCAGCCGTACCTGGTGTACGCGCCGCGGCCGAAGTGGGCGCCGTGGCCGATGCCGGACGACGTCTACCCGGTGCCGGCACCCGCCGTGCACTGACGACTCAGTGGCGGGGCACCTGCCCCGTCCGCCGCACGGCCCGTTCGAGCAGTTCGACGTCGATCCCGACGTGCTGCCGGGCGATCACGCCCGCCTCGGGCGCCCGCCCCGAACACACCGCGTCCACCAGCAGTTCGTGCTCGCGGAGCGCACGGGTCTCCATCTCCGCCATGCCCTCGGCCGTGCCCCACAAGTGCGCCGGAGCGGCGATGGAGATCTGCGCCTCCAACCCGGCGAGCGCGGTCCGCAGGGCGTCGTTCCGGGCGGCGTCGATGATCGTCCGGTGCAGCACGGCGTCGGCTCGCTGCTTCTCGAGACCCGAGGTGGCGTCGCGGAACACCTCGAGCCGTGCACGGATCAGGGCGGCGTCCTCCGGGGTGACCCGTTCCGCGGCGGCCGTCGCGAGCGCCCCGTGCAACAGCGCGATGGCGTCAGCGGTGTCCTGGATCGCCTCCCACCGGGCGAGCAGCACCCGTCCGACGGCGTCCGATGAGCTGTCCGGCCACTCGGTGCGGACGAACGTGCCACCGCCCCGGCCTCGACGGGTCTCGAGCAGCCCCCGTTCGACGAGTCGCGCGATCGCGCCCCGCACGGTGACCCGGGCCACGCCGAGCAGGCCGGCGAGTTCGCGTTCCGGCGGCAGGTTCGCGCCGGGCAGGTACTCGCCCACGGCGACGGCGGTCACGAGGCGGTCCTCGACCTCGTCGACGCGCGTCTCGGTCGCACGATCGGACACACGGACCCCCTTCGCGGTGTTACGACCACGTTAAGGCAGCAGAAAAGGTATTGCGTGGGACCTTTTTCCACTCCATGCTGACCCCCATGTCCAGCATCACCGCATCCACGATGCCGTTCCGCGACGGCGAGACCTGGTACCGGGTCACCACGCCCGACAGCCCGGTCGCCGGCGCACTGCCCCTCGTCGTCCTGCACGGCGGGCCCGGCATGGCCCACGACTACCTCCGGAACCTCGCGGCCCTGGCCGACGAGACCGGCCGGACCGTCGTCCACCACGACCAGTTCGGCTGCGGCCGGAGCAGCCACCGCCCCGACGCACCGGTCGACACCTGGCAGCCACAGCTGTTCGTCGACGAGTACGCCGCCCTGGTCGAGCACCTCGGGCTCGGCGACCACCACGTGCTCGGACAGTCGTGGGGCGGCATGCTCGGCGCCGAGATCGCGGTGCAGCAGCCCGCGGGGCTCCGGTCACTGGCGATCTGCAACTCCCCCGCGTCGATGCAGCTCTGGGTCGACGGCGCCGCCGAGCTGCGCGCGCAGCTGCCCGCCGACGTGCAGGACGCCCTGACCCGGCACGAGACGGCCGGCACCGTCGACGACCCCGAGTACCTGGCGGCGACGCAGGTCTTCTACGAGCGGCACGTCTGCCGCGTGGTCCCGAGCCATCCGGACTTCGTCGACTCCGAGGAGCAGATGGAGCGCGAGCCGACTGTCTACCACACGATGAACGGCCCGAACGAGTTCCACGTCATCGGCACGATGCGTGACTGGACCATCGTCGACCGGCTCGACCGCATCGCCGTGCCGACGCTCGTCGTCGCCGGCGAGTACGACGAGGCCACGCCCGCCACGTGGGCGCCGTTCGTCGAGCGGATCGCCGACGTCCGGCAGCACGTCTTCCCCGGCGCGAGCCACTGCTCGCACCTGGAGCAGCCGGCGGAGTTCCGCCGGGTCGTCGCGACCTTCCTGGCCGCGCACGACGACGCCTGACCCGGCCACCTCCGGTCTGGAGGCGCGGGACGGGCCCGCCCCGCGCCTCCGGTCCGGAAGTCCCCACCCCCACGGCCGCACCCGCCTTCCCCGACGACACCACCCGCTCCCCTTCCCCGGCACCGCCCCCTCTGCACCGTCCCTCCACCCGAAACGGAACCCGACATGTCGCAGCAGCACAGTGAGCTCTCCGCACAGCAGCAGCTCGAGGCCTACGGCTACAAGCAGGAGCTCAAGCGCTCCGTCTCCACCACCGACCTGCTCATCTACGGCCTGGTCTTCATGGTCCCGATCGCCCCCTGGGCGATCTTCGGGACCGTCTACAACGCCTCCAGCGGCATGGTGCCGCTGGTGTACCTCGTCGGCCTCGTCGCGATGATCTTCACCGCCCTGGCCTACGCGCAGATGGCGAAGTCGATCCCCCTCGCCGGCAGCGTGTTCTCGTACGTCGGCCGCGGCATCCACCCCACCGCCGGGTTCTTCGCCGGCTGGGCGATCCTGCTCGACTACCTGCTCGTCCCGACGCTGCTCTACGTGTTCGCCGCCGAGAGCATGGTCGGGATCTTCCCGGGCACGCCCCGCTGGCTGTGGGCACTCGTGTTCGTCGCGATCAACACCGTCATCAACCTGGCCGGGGTGTCCTCGCTCAAGCTCGCGAACCGCGTCTTCCTGCTCATCGAGCTCGTCTTCGTCGCGATCTTCGTCGTCATCGCCATCGTCGCGCTGACCGGTGGGACGATCCCCGACGCGTCCTTCGGCACCGAGCAGATCTGGGACCCGGCCAAGGTGTCGGCGCCGCTCATCGCCTCGGCCCTGTCGATCGCGGTGCTGAGCTTCCTGGGCTTCGACGGCATCTCGACGCTGTCCGAGGAGTCCACCGGCCGTCGTGGCGGGGCTGGCACGGCGATGATCCTGGCGCTCGTCATCGTCGCGTTCCTGTTCATCCTGCAGACCTGGCTCGCGTCCGCCCTGGCCGCGGGGCGGGACTCGTTCTCGGACAGCGAGGCCGGCAACGCCTTCTTCACCATCGTCGAACAGGCCTCGTCGAGCGGGTGGGCCACCGCGTTCTTCGCCGTCAACGTGCTCGCCGTCGGCATCGCGAACGCCATGGCCGCGCAGGCCGCGACGAGCCGCCTGCTCTTCTCGATGAGCCGCGACCGTCAGCTGCCCGCGTTCCTGCACAAGCTCAACGGGCGCCAGGTGCCGCAGAACGCGATCATCATCGTCTCGGTGCTCTCCGCGATCCTGGTGCTGTTCTTCGTCGGGCAGATCGACACGATCTCGTCGCTCGTGAACTTCGGCGCGCTGTTCGGCTTCATGCTCCTGCACGTCTCCGTCTTCGTGCACCACGTCGTCAAGGGGAAGTCGCGCAACTGGCTGCTGCACCTGGTCGTCCCGCTGGTCGGGTTCCTGATCATCGGGTACGTCCTGCTCAACGCCGCGGTCGAGGCGAAGGTCGGCGGGATCGTCTGGCTGATCGTCGGCGCGGCCGTGTTCCTGTACTACCGACGCACCGGCCGTTCCACCGAGGTCGGCTCCGAAGCAGAACCGACGACGGAGGACGCACGATGACCCCGGACCACTTCCTGCCGAACACCCTCGGCCGCCCCGGGTTCTCCGCGGATCGGGAGCCCGTGCTGCGGGTCCGCCCCGGTACCGGCGAGACCATCGGCTTCGAGACCACCGACGCCGTCTACGCCGAACTCGACCAGCACCACGACATGGCGCAGCTGCAGGCCCCGATCAACCCGGTGACCGGTCCGGTGTTCGTCGAGGGGGCAGAACCCGGCGACACCCTCGTGGTGACCATCCACGCCATCGAGCTGACCACGCACGGGTGGTCGGTGTCCCTGCCCGGCTCCGGAGCCCTGCAGCACGTGATGGGCGACCGGGTCTTCGCCCGCCGCTGCCCGATCTCGGACGGCACGGTGCAGGTGTCCGACCGGCACCGGTTCCCCGTCCGGCCGATGATCGGGTGCATCGGGACGGCCCCGGCCGAGGGTGAGAACTCGACGATCATGCCGGCCTACCCGGAGGGCGGCAACATGGACGTCACCGAGGCCCGCCCCGGCTCGACCGTTTCCCTGCCCGTCCGGGTCCCCGGTGCGCTGCTGTCGATCGGCGACATCCACGCGCTCATGGCCGAGGGCGAGTCGTCGTTCGTCGCCATCGAGGCCCAGGGCACCGCGATCGTCTCCGTCGACCTGGTCAAGGGCGGCCCGGTGCTCCGCGCACCCCGCATCGAGACCGCCGACGACTGGCTGTTCGTCGGCCTCGGCGACCCCGTGCAGGAGAGCGTCCGGCGCGGGTACGAGGACGCCTTCGCGTTCCTCGTCGACGAGCACGGCTGGAGTGCCGAGGACGCCTACGCGGTGCTGAGCGCGGTCGGTGACTCGAAGCTCGGCGGGCCGACCGGCTCCACCGCCCCGGACCCGTTGCACCCCTTCGCGGCCGTCGGCGCGGTCACCCTGCACCGGGTGCCGAAGGCGGTGCTGTGAGGGTTCGCCGATGCTGACGAGCCCTTCGTGAGCAGGGATGGTCGGGTGCCGAACGGTGACCCGACCATCCCTGCGCACGAAGCGCACGACGCTCGCTCCGCCCGCCGGGAACCTGCACAGGGGTGTGCACGATGATGGGCGCATGCACGAGACCATCCGCTACGTCGCGATCGGCGACAGCTTCTCGGAGGGGATCGGCGACGCCGGTCCCGCTCCCCTCCCCGGCTGGACCGGACGACTCGCGAGCGCGATGGCGGCTGCGTCGGACGCCGACGTCTCGTACGCCAACCTCGCGGTGCGCGGACGGCTGCTCGCCGGGGTCCTCGACGGGCAGCTCGACGCGGCGCTCGACCTCGACCCGGCCCCGACGCTCATCACGTTCTGCGCCGGCGGGAACGACCTGCTCCGCCCCCGCTTCGACGTCGACGCCCTCATCCGCCGGGTCGAGTCCGCCGTCGACCGGGTCGAGGCGCGCGGCGCGCGGATGGCACTGCTCAGCCCTGCCGACCCGAGCGCGCGGCTGCCCCTCGGATCGCTCATCAACCGTCGCGGTGACGCCTGGGCCGGAGCGCTCGGCGAGTTGGCCCAGCGCCGCGGCCTGCCGTTCGTCGACGTGTCCCGCGACCCGCACCTGCGCCGTGCGGAGTTCTGGTCCGAGGACCGCCTGCACATGAACGCGACCGGGCACCAGCGTGTCGCCGACCTGGCGCTGCACGCCGTCCTGGACGGCCCGGCGGCCGCCGACCCCGCGTCCGTGCACGCCGGTCGCACCGGCTTCCGGGCCGAGGCCCGCTACTACCGCGAGTACGTCCTACCGTGGGTCGGGCGGCGGGTCACCCGGCGCTCGTCCGGCGACGGCCGGTCAGCGACCTACCCGGCGTGGACGCCGGTCGCGTAGACCCGCGTCGTCCCACCGGTCAGGGCGTGGGCGAACTCGTCGCCCGTCGCCACGAAGCCGCCCGCCTCGTACAGCCGCACCGCCCGGTCGTTGTCGCCGAGCACGTGCAGCGCCACGCGGGGGTGCCCGGCGGCCCGGGCGTCGTGCACCGCCTCGGACAGCAGCGACCGTCCGACGCCGCGGGCCTGCACGCCGGGGCGCACCGCGAGCAACGACAGGTAGGCGGCGTCCGCCGGGTCCGTCGACCGACCGGTGCCCGGTGCCGTGACGAGCACGAAGCCGTCCACCGCACCGTCCGGGCCTGCAGCCACCAGCCAGGCGACGTGCTCCGCCGCGAACTTCTGCCGCGCGCGCTCCCGCACCGCCGGGTCCTCGGCGGCACCGTCACGGGCGGCCACGGCCGCGGCCCACAGGTCGATGCAGGTGTCGGTCTCGTCCGGGGTCGCAGGACGCACGACCACGGACGACTCGATCACCCGCTCAGCCTACGACCGCCCGGCTCCCGATCCTGAACGACGCCCCACGGTGCTCGTCGGGCAGCCGGTCCCCGCGGCCGTGCAGCTTCTGGCGGAGCGACCCCGACCCGTACTCCTCCGGGTAGGCCCCGCGGGCACGGAGCTCCGGGATCACGAACTCGATGACGTCCTCCCACGTGCCCGGGGTCACCGCGTACGCCAGGTTGAAGCCGTCGACGTCGGTCAGCTCCTGGATCTCCTGCAGCCGGTCGGCGATGGTCGCTCCCCCGCCGACCGCCACCGGGCCGAGGCCGCCGATCGCGGTCTGCCGTGCCAGGTCGCGGATCGTCCACTTCGATCCGTCCTCCCCGGTCGCCGCCGCGATGTTCGCCGCCGCCGACTGGATCGCGTTCGACTCGACGTCACCCAGGGGCTGGTCCGGGTCCCACTGCGACAGGTCGACGCCCATCCAGCCGGAGTTGAGCACCAGCGCACCGAGCTCCGACGCGTACGACAGGTAGTCCTCGTACTTCGCCTGGGCCAGCTCGTCGGTGGCGTCCGTGATCACGGTGAGCAACGTGTACACGCGAGCGGCGTACCGGTCGCGACCAGCTGCCTCCAGGGCGTCGCGGACCTTCGCGACGGTCGACGCGAGCTGCTCCACGGTCGGCGCGCCCACGAAGACCGCTTCCGCGTTCTCCGCCGCGAAGCGGATGCCGCGCGGCGACGCGCCCGCCTGGTAGATGACGGGCGTGCGCTGCACCGACGGCTCGGACAGGTGGATGCCCGGCACGTCGAAGTGCGTGCCGTGGTGCTCGATCGGGTGCACCTTCGCCGGGTCCGTGAAGACCCCGGCTTCGCGGTCGGCGACGACGGCGTCGTCCTCCCACGAGCCCTCCCACAGCTTGTAGAGGACCTCGAGGTACTCGTCCGCCACGTCGTACCGATCGTCGTGCGACAGCTGGTCGGTCTGGCCCATGTTCCGCGCGGCACTCGGCAGGTACCCGGTGACGACGTTCCAGCCGACCCGGCCCTTGGTCAGGTGGTCGAGCGTCGACATGCGTCGTGCGAACGGGTACGGGTGCTCGTAGGCGGTGCCCGCCGTGATGCCGAAGCCCAGGTGCTCGGTCACCGAGGCCATGGCCGACACGAGCAGGATCGGGTCGTTCACGGGCACCTGCGACCCGGTGCGGAGCGCGGCCTCGTTCGAGCCGCCGTACACGTCGTAGGTGCCCAGGACGTCGGCGATGAAGATGCCGTCGAACGCCCCGCGCTCGAGCGTCTTCGCCAGGTCCGTCCAGTAGGTCAGGTCGCGGTAGTCCCGCGACCGGTCGCGGGGGTGCCGCCACAGTCCGGAGGACTGGTGCGCGACGCAGTTCATGTCGAACGCGTTGAAGCGGATCTGCCGGTGCTCGCTGCTGGTGGTCACGGGTCGAGACGCTACGTCGGACACCTGCGACCGTCACGCATCGTGACGAAGCGTGACGGTCGGCTCCGGCACCGGCCTGGAGGCCCGCCCCGCGTCCGCCACGCCACCCCGCGCCGGGCGCGTGGCCGGTTCCCGGGCTCAGGCGCGGTCGTGGAGCGTGACGTGGTACCCGTCGGGGTCGGCGAACGTGAACGTCCGGCCGAAGGGACCGTCGATCGGCGCCGAGACGATGCGGTGCCCGTCGGCGACCAGCGCGTCGTGGATCGCCTGCACGTCCGTCGCGTGCAGCCAGATCGCGGCGCCGATGCCGGGCTGCGCCACCGCGTCGAGGTCCGTGCCGGGCACCAGGTCGCGCAGGGCGAAGGCGATCGGGGTGGTCTCGAACACGACGGCGTGCGGCGGACCGGCCTGCGAGCGGACGAGGCCGAGGTACCGCTCGTAGAACGCCTGCGAGGCATCGAGGTCGCGGGTCTGCAGGGAGATGAAGTCGGGGCCGGTGACGGGCATGTGGTGCTCCTTCGGTTTGTGTCAGTCTTCTGACACCGAGCAATCTATGTCAGACTACTGACATGCGTCAAGACGACACCGGCATCCACCTCGAGACGTCGATCGGCTACCTGCTCAAGGAGACCGCGAGCGCCCTCCGCACGTCGATGGAGGCCGTGCTGCGTCCGCTCGGCATGACGGTGACGCACTACTCCTGCCTGGAGTTGCTCGCACAGCGCCCCGGCCTGTCGAACTCCGAACTCGCGCGGGGCACCTTCGTCACCCGGCAGTCGATGAACGTCCTGCTGCAGACCCTGGAGCGGGACGGCTTCGTCACCCGCGCCACCGAGCCGTCGGTCGGCAAGGCGCTCCCCACGCAGCTGACCGACAGCGGGCGGCAGAGCCTGGCGCAGGCGAGTGCGGCGATCCGCGGGGTCGAGCAGCGGATGCTCGCCGACCTGACCGAGGACCAGCAGACCGCGGCCCGTCAGATCCTGCGGAGCATGGTGACGTCGCTCCGCAGTCAGGCCACGTAGCGCACCGACGCGGCACCCTTCGGCGCGTACCGTTCGTCGAAGTCTCGCTCGTTGGGGATCCACACGTCCCGCCAGAGCGCATCATGCCTGCGCCCGAGCGCGCGGTCGCGCGCCATGCCCCGACGTGCCGCCGTGTCGAGGTCGACGTCACACCAGATGCTGAGGTCGAGGTGAGGAGATGTGTCGGGATGGAAGAGCCCGATCAGGTCGACGATCAGCACATCCGTCCGCGGCAGCGGCTCAGCGGGGCCGAGGGCTCGAACCGACCAGTCGAACCGCTGGAACGTGCTCGCCCGACCGGCCCGGTGCGGTTCGAGCACCGACGAGACCAGACGGGGACGATCGACGCCGTCCCAGTCGACGGAGCGCTGATGGGACCGAACGGGGTCGAGGAAGTCGTCGCCTCGGACACGGGCCGCGCCGGGGATCTCCCCGACGAGCGTGCGCGTCAGCGTGGACTTGCCGGATCCGCAGTACCCGGAGACACCGACGACGATCGGTGCACGAGCCGAGGCACGGCGGGACGCGACGAGCTCGATGACGCCGCTGCGGTCCATCGGGCAAGCGTACGAGGTCGATGACGGTGCGCCGGTGTTCGTAGGCTGAGCGGATGGACGTCGCGCTGCGGGACAGCACCACCGAGGACCTCGAATGGCTCGTCGAGCTCCGGGCAGTGGTGCTGCGCGACGACCTGACCCGGCTCGGGGTGTTCGACGAGACGCGCGTCCGGCAGCGCCTCCGCGACGCGTTCCGACCGCCGCTGACCAGCATCGTCGTGGTCGACGGCCGCGACGTCGGATCGATCACCGTGCGGGTCGAGGACGACGTCCGCTGGGTCGAGCACTTCTACCTCGCGCCCGACGTCCAAGGCCGTGGAGTCGGTTCGACCGTGCTGCGCGCCGTCCTCGACGAGCCCCACGACGGTCCGACGCGGCTCAACGTGCTGGTGGGCAGCCCTGCTCGCCGACTCTACGAACGCCACGGGTTCCTGCTCGACACCGACGACGGCGTCGACGTGTTCATGACGCTGCGGGCCGCCGATCGAGCACCCCACGGAGCGCACTGAGCTGCTCGTCGACGATGTCGGCCATCCGGCGCTCGGCCGGTCCGGTGACCCAGGCCTCGAGGGCCAGGTGGAACAGCATCACGGTCGTCTCGGCGATCACCGCCGCCTCGGACGGATCGAGCCCGCGGTGGACGAAGGCGTCGCGTACCGCGTCCGTCAGGTCGGCACGCTTCCGTGCGTCGCGCTCCCGGAGCGAGGACTCGGACAGCACCAGCCGCCGCACCGCGCCGACCTCACTGTGACGCCCCTCGAATCGCTCGTCGGCAACGGTGCGGAGGCCGTGCACGACGATGTCGAGCGGGTCGGTCCCAGCCGGCGCGACCTCGATGGCGGCCCGGGCGAGGTCGGGGATCTCGTCGCCGGCGAAGATCACCTCGCGCTTGTCGGCGAAGTACCGGAAGAAGGTGCGGGTCGTCAGGCCGGCCCGTGCGGTGATCTGCGGCACGGTCGTCGCCTGGTAGCCCTGCTCGGCGAAGAGCTCGAACGCCGCTCGCTCGAGTCGCCCTCGGGCATCCGGAGACCAACGCATGTGTCCACAGTAGTGGTGATGACACGTCGTGTCATGGTTGTATTGGCGATGACACTTCGTGTCATGACCCACTTCGAGCAAGAGATCGGGACACCATGCCGTCATCGGGCAACGCAGCACTCTGGACCACGTCCGCCGGGCGGTTCGCCGTCGGGCCCGCACCGGTCCCCGAGCCCGGCCCCGGCGAGCTCGTCGTCCGCGCCGAGGCAGTCGCCGTCAACCCGGTCGACGCCGTCGGCGGGCTCTTCCGGCACCTGGTGTTCCCGAAGCTGCGGTTCCCCGCGATCCTCGGGTCCGACGTCGCCGGCACCGTCGTCGCGATCGGCCCGGACGTCGAGCGGTTCCGCGTGGGCGACCGGGTCGTCGGGCACGCCGCGGGGCAGGAGCAGCACCGGAACAGTGCCGCCGAGGGCGCCTTCCAGCACCAGGTCCTGCTGCTCGACCGTGTGACGACCCCGGTTCCCGACGACCTGTCCGCCGAGCAGGCGGCGGTCCTGCCGCTCGCTGTCTCGACCGCAGCGGCCGGTCTCTTCGAACCGGACCAGCTCGCGCTGTCGCTCCCGACCGCCGACACGTCCGAGCGCCCCGGCGTCGTCCTGGTGTGGGGCGCGTCCACGAGCGTCGGCGCCAACGCCGTCCAGCTCGCCCGGGCTGCCGGGTATGCCGTGATCGGTACCGCGTCACCGAAGAACCACGGGTTCGTGCAGTCGCTCGGGGCCGAGGCCGTGTTCGACTACCGCGACGACGGTGCCGCACGCCGCATCCTCGAGACACTCGCCGACCGCGAGCTCGCCGGCACCCTCGCGTTCGGCCAGGGCTCACTGACCCGCACGCTCCCGATCGTCCGGGCAGCCACCGGCTCCGGACGACTCGCGTCGGCGTACCCGACGCCGGTGACCACGATCCGTGCGCGGCTCGAGCGCCGACACGGGGTCACCATCACCGCGATCTGGGGCGGCCGCCCGACGGAGTCCGAGGTCGGCCCCGCGATCTACCGCGACTTCCTGCCCGAGGCGCTCCGCACCGGGAGGTACCGTGCCACCCCGACCGCATCCGTCGTCGGATCTGGACTCGCCACGATCCCGGACGCCCTCGCCGAGCTCCGCGCCGGCGTATCCGCCCGGAAGCTCGTCGTGACGCTCCCCTGAGCCGGTAGCGTCAGCGATGTGACCGATGCCCACGAGCAGGACGACGAGACGTTCGAGATCATGATGTCGGGCGGCGCCACGCCGCGGGGGCACCTGCAGGACCCGAGCGCCGTGACGCTGCACCTGGACCCGCGGCTCCTCGGCGACACCACCAGGGGCAAGGAGATGTTCGCCCTGGCGATCGACCAGCAGCACACCGCACTGTCCGACTACGCCACCGCCATCGAGGCCGCCGACGGTGACGTGACTGCTCCGGCCGTGCAGGACGCCGCGACCGCACTGCACGAGGCGCTCCGGTTCCTGCCGATCGCCCACACCGTGTACACGGGCGTCGGTTTCCCCACCGCCCGCGTCGGGGACGACCCCCGCCCGACCTCGCTGCGGCCGGAACGCGGCGAGCGCGGCCTCGGCGTCCACCCGGACGTGCTCACGGCGATCCACGGAGACACCTCGCAGCGCTGGGAGCTCGCGTGCGAAGAGGACCTCCCCCTCGCCGTCGAGATCACACTGGCGACCGACCCGGACGAGAACGTGCGGTCCGCCTTCCTCATGGCGACGAGGTCACGAACCGTCGTCCTGCTCATGGAACAGCGAGAGACCGACCCGGGCGTCCTCGACCAGCTCGCCCAGCAGAGCCACGCGAGCCCCGCGCGCAAGTTCCCCCTGCCGCTCGCCGACCTCGTTCCCCGAGAGCTGGACGGCCTCTACGAGCTCCTCGGTCTCGACGACGATGCGGTCGCGCTCGCGAAGGCCCGCTGGGCACGGGCGCAGGATCGGAACGAGCGCATCAGCGTCGGTGACGCGCTGCGCGAGATCGGCGTCATTAGCTGATCCGCTTGGCGTACCAGCGGTCCGAGTACGGATCATCGTTGAACTGCGACACCCGGACGAAGCCGAGCCGTTCGTAGAGCGCACAGGCCTCGGCGAGCTCAGCGCGGGTGTCCAGCCGCAGCGACGTGATTCCGCGTCCCTGGCAGACCTCCTCGACGTGGCGCAGGAGCGCCGAACCGACGCCTCGGCCGCGGTGCTCCGGCAGCGTGAACACCTTGGTCAGTTCGCCGACGGCACCGACGAAGCGCACGCCGGCGCAGGCGACAGCGGCTTCCGCGTCACTCGCGACGACGAACACCCCGGAGTCACCCTGCAGGTCGTCGTACGGCTCCTCGTCGAGCGCGCGGTCGACCTCGGCCGGCGTCGCCGCCCGCCCGTACCACCGCGACGCGACCTCCGTCAGGTAGGCCCGCACGATCGCGTCGGCCCGGCCTGCGCCAGGTTGCTCCGTCTCGATGGTCATCGCTTCCCTTGCGTGGCCGCAGCCGGGTCAGCGGGACGCGGTCGCCTCACGCGCGGCGGCTTCCGCCGCGACCCAGGCGAGCATGCCGCACTTGACGCGCATGACGAACTTGGAGACGCCGTGGAAGGCGACGAGGTCCTCGAGGACGTCCTCGTCGGGCTCACCGACACCGCGCGAGCGCATCATGGTGCGGAACTCCTCGGTCAGTGCGAGGAACTCGGGCACCGTGCGGCCGACGGCCATGTCGGTGAGGACGGATGCCGAGGCCATCGAGATCGAGCAGCCGTCGCCCTGCCACGCGAGCCCGGCGATGCGGTCGGTGCCGGGTTCGAGCCGCAGGCTGACCGTGATCTCGTCGCCGCACGTGGGATTCCGCTCGAAGTGCGAGGCATCCGCGTCGGGCATCGCGCCGTCGCCGTGCCGCGCTTTCGCGTGGTCGAGGATGACCTGCTGGTACAGGCTGTCGAGGGCGTTCACGCGGACGCTCCGAAGTAGTCACGAATCTCGGCGACGGCTGCGAGGAACCGATCGACGTCGTGGTCGGTCGTGTACACGTAGGTGCTCGCGCGGCTGGTGGCGACCAGACCGAGGCGGCGGTGCAGGGGCTGGGCGCAGTGGTGCCCGGAACGCACGGCGATGCCCTGCGCGTCGAGGTACTGCGAGACGTCGTGCGCGTGCACGCCGTCGACGTCGAACGCGACCAGGCCGGAGCGCGGGACGCCGGCGGGCGGGCCGACCACGCGGATGCCGGGCACAGCGGCGAGACCGTCGAGCATCCGGCGGGCGAGGTGCTCCTCGTGGGCGCGGACGCGTTCCATGCCGATGCCCCGCAGGTAGCGGACGGCCTCGGCGAGGGCGACCGCCTGGGAGACGGGCTGCGTTCCGGCCTCGAACCGCTCGGGTGCCGGCATGAACTCGGAGCCCTCCATCGTCACGGTGGTGATCATCGAGCCACCGGTGCGGAACGGCGGCAGGGCGTCGAGCATCTCGGCACGGCCCCAGAGCACGCCGATGCCGTTCGGACCGAGCATCTTGTGCCCGGAGAACGCGGCGAAGTCGACCCCGAGCTGCTGCACGTCGAGGGGACGGTGCGGTGCGGACTGGCATGCATCGAGGACCACCAGGGCTCCTCGGGCGCGGGCGAGACCGACGATCTGCTCGACGGGAGCGATCATGCCGGTGACGTTCGAGACGTGCGAGAACGCGACGACCTTCGTGCGATCGGTGATCAGCGCCGCGGCGTCGTCGGCTGTCCAGGTGCCGTCATCAGCGACCGGGATCCAGCGGAGGGTGGCACCGGTCAGCGCGGCGAGCTCCTGCCACGGCACCAGGTTGGCGTGGTGTTCGGCCTCGGTCACGAGGATCTCGTCACCGGCGCCCAGACGGAAGCGCTCCGCTTCGGCACCGCCGCGGCCACGGCTGGCGTTGGCCATGCCGTAGGCGACGAGGTTGAGGGCATCGGTGGCGTTCGCGGTCCACACCACCTCGGTCGGGGCGGCGGCTCCGATGAAGCCGGCGACGGTGGCGCGGGCGTCCTCGTAGGCATCGGTGCTGAGCGCCGCGAGCGTGTGGGCCCCGCGGTGGACGGCGGCGTTGTCGTGTTCGAGGAACCGGCGCTCGGCATCGAGGACCTGGCGGGGGCGTTCAGCCGTCGCCCCGGAGTCCAGGTACGCCAACGGCTGCCCGTTCACGTCCTGCGCGAGGATCGGGAAGTCCCGCTTGATCGCCTCGACCTCGGTCTCGGTGAGCGGCTGGTTCGGCGCCACGACTGTCACGTCTCGTCCTCCTGGTGCTGCTGTCCGGAGCAACCCGTCCATGGTGTCCGTTGTTCCCGACCACGTCCAGTCGGCACGGCGACGGCCCAGGACCACGCCGGGTCCCGGGCCGTGCACGTTGCTCGCTACTCGTTGCCGATCTTCTTGTCCGCAGCGTCGCGGGCACCGTCGATCTTGTCGTCGTACTTGCCGCCCGTGGCCTTCTTGACCGCGTCGGCCACGCCGCCGAGCACCTTGTCGCTGACGCCCTCGGCCTTCTCGCTCTGCAGGGCGTCCTGGACCTTGCCGTCCTGCAGGAACTCCTGGGCCTTCTTCGTGATGTCGTCGAACCCCGCCATCGGCTGCTCCTCGTCTCGGTGCGGAGCCCGTCGCTCCGTCCTGTCGCCGACAGTAGGCCGCCGGGCAGCCGTCCGTACCGGAACGCTCGGGGTCTTCACACCATCTGGGCGCTGCGACGGCGGGCGAGCACGTACCCGACGGCGACCGCGCCGGACACCGCGAGCAACGAGGGCACGAGGATGTCGGTGCCCTGCTGGGTGAACTCGACGACGAGCACGAGGGCGGTGAACGGCGCCCGCATGGTCGTGGCGAGGAAGGCCGCCGCACCGACAAAGGCGAAGGCCGCCAGGCTCGGACCGTCGGCCGGCCACAGCAGCAGCCACGCACCGCCCAGGCCACCGCCGATCGCCGAACCGATGGCGATCGACGGGGTCAGCGTGCCACCGACCGCACCGGCCCCGATGGTGGCCGAGGTGGTCACGGTCCGCAGGACACCGAGCAGCAGCAGGAGCACGATCGGCGAGAGGCCGGCGAACGAGGCGTCGTCCAGCGTGGTGTTCATCGCGACGAGGCCGAGCGCCCGACCGTTGCCGAGGATCTCCGGGAACGGGATCGCGATGAGCCCGACCATCGCGAAGACCACCGGCAGCACGACGAGCAGGTGCCAGCCCTTCGGGGCGATGCCCTGCAGCCGGTTGGTCAGCTTGACGAACCCGACCCCGGCGAGCCCCAGCACGGGTCCCACCACGACCGCCCAGACGAGCAGCGACGGCGACAGGTGCATCGCGGGCACGTGGTACAGCACCTCGTCCGGGATCACGAGCCGGGCGGTGATGGCGGCGACCGCACTCGTGGCGAAGGCGGGCAGGGCGGTCGCGAAGCTGATCTCCCCGAGCAGGACCTCGACCGCGAACAGCGCGCCGCCGAGGGGCACGTCGTACACGGCGGCGAGGCCGGCCGCGGCACCGCAGGCGACGAGGATCTTCGTCTCGCGTGCGGTCAGCCCCGCACGACGGGTGACGAGCTGGGCGAGCCAGGCCCCGACCTCGCGCGGCGCGACCTCCTTGCCGATGGACGCGCCGAGCCCCACAGCCAGGATCTGGATGCCGGCGTTCGCGAGCGTCGCCAGGGCCGGCATCCGCTTGCCGTCGACGGCCGCGGTGACCGAGACGATCGAGCGCCCCCACCGACGGAGTGCCCACCAGGCGAAGCCGGTCAGAACGCCGGCTGCCGTGAGCGCGAGGAACCGGTTCAGCCCCGACGGTGCGTCCGCGGCCTCGAGGTGCCCACCGAACCCGTACCCGAAGGCGACGAACTGGATGAGCTGGAGCGCGAGCCAGACCGCGATGCCGGCGATGCCGCCCGAGACACCCACCAGGGCGGTGACGACGGCGAGCTTGAGGGCCCAGACCGGGGTCGCGTGTCCGGAGTGCGGCATGACCGGAAGCCTAACGGGCTGGACGCACCCGATGACGGACGGCGACGGGGCCGCCGGACGCGGGGCGGGCCTCCAGGCCGGGAGCCCCGACCGCCCGCCGTCAGACGGCCGTCACCCGGAACGGCACCACGCAGTCAGCCGGCATGAGCGGCGGCTGCAGACCGACGGTGCCGAGCACCCGGCCGCTGAACACCCGCGGGCCGGACCACCAGTCCGGTCGCACCAGGTCCTGGGCGTCTCCGATGACCACGGGGTCGACGCGGTACGCCGAGTCCGGGTCGAGGTCGCGGAAGGTGACCCGGCCGGTGCCGGAGACCTCGGAGCGCCCGACACTGGCGAGGAAGAAGACGGCCTGCTGACGGTCCGGCGCGACCGTGCCGTACACGAGCCGCGCGTCGTCGACCTCGTCGGATCGCACCAGGTCACCGCCGTGCAGGAGCGGACGGAGCTCCCGGTACAGCGCGATCCACTCGGTGAGCGCGGCGGACTCGTCGGCGGTCGCGCCGGCCAGGTCCCACTCGATGCCGAGGTGGCCGACCAGCGCCGTGCCGGCACGGAAGGCGAGGTCGTGGACGCGACCGGTCGTGTGGTTCCGGCCGCTCGCGATGTGCGACCCGAGCAGCTCCGGCGGCAGGAGCTGCTGCGTCCACCGGTGCATCTGCTGGCGCTCGAGCGGGTCGATGTCGTCCGACACCCACACCCGTGCGGTGTGCTCGATGACGCCGAGGTCGACCCGGCCGCCACCCGACGAGCACGACTCGATCTCCAGGGACGGGAACCGCTCGCCGAGCGTCGCCATGAGCCGGTACGCGGCGAGGGTCTGCTCGTGGACCGCTGCGCCACGGCCCGGGAACCCCGCCTCGACGAGGTCGCGGTTGTGGTCCCACTTCACGGCGTCGACCGCGTACTCACCGATGATCACGGTCATCCGTTCGAGCACGTACGCGAAGGCCTCGGGGATCGCCAGGTTGAGCACCTGCTGGTCGCGGGACCGGGCGGGCAGCCGACCGTCGGCCTGCAGGATCCACTCCGGGTGCGCACGCGCCAGGTCGCTGTCCTCGTTCACCATCTCGGGTTCGAACCACAGGCCGAACTCCATGCCGAGCGCACGGACACGATCGACCAGCGGCCCGAGCCCGTCCGGCCAGACGTCCTCGTCGACGTACCAGTCGCCGAGTCCGGCGTGGTCGTCGCGGCGGCCACGGAACCAGCCGTCGTCGAGCACGTAGCGTTCGACGCCGAGGGCCGCGGCACGTTCGGCGAGGTCGACGAGGCGGGCCAGGTCGTGGTCGAAGTACACGGCCTCCCACACGTTGATCGTCATCGGGCGGGGCGTCGTCGGGTGCTGCGGGCGGCTGCGGAGCCAGCGGTGGAACCGTCGGGCCTGGTCGTCGAGGCCGTCCCCGTGGGCGAAGTACACCCACGGCCCCTCGTAGGTGGCGCCGGTGGCGAGCCGGACCTCGCCGGGCAGCAGCAGTTCGCCGCCGCCGATGACCTGGCGGCCGGTGGCGAGCCGTTCGGCGTGGTGCCGGTGGTTGCCGCTCCAGGCGGTGTGGACGCCCCAGACCTGGCCGTGCGCGAAGCCGAAGCCCGGCTCCCCCACCGTCAGCACGGTCGCGGCGTCGGTGCCGGTGCGGCCCTTCCGGCCCTCGCGCTGGTGGGTCCCCACGACGAGTTCGCGGCGCTGCGGGGTCCGCTCCTTGCCCCAGCGGCCGGCGAAGTCCAGGATCTCGCGGGCCCCCGACGGGATCGGCATCGCGAGCGTCAGGTCGTCGACGGTGTAGACGCCGTCGGCGGTGTTCGTCACGCCCGCGCGGGCCCGCACGAGCCCGGAGCCGAGCATCTCGATGGTCACCCGGACGGTGAGCCCGGCGACGGTGTCCTCGGCGTCGGCGGTCACCGCGGAGTCGGTGACCGCGAGCGACGTCACCGTGAACGCGGGCGACCAGTCGGCGCCGTCACGGTGCCCGGCGAGCCCCGGACGACCGCTCCAGCCCCGGTGCGGCTCGGGCAGCACCGACAGGCGGACCGGGTCGTCCATCTCGTTCGGTGCGACGGGCGCGACGTCGGCGTCGGCGAGGGCCGTCAGCGCCTCGGTGTCGAGCGGTCCGAGTGCAGCTCCCCAGTGCACGACGGCGGGGAGCGCGTCGTCGCGGCAGTCCAGGACGAGCGAGACGCCACCGGCGGTCAGGTGGACGAGTTCGTGCGGCATGCGGGCTCCAGTCGGCGTCGTTGCACGTCAGAGCTTTCCGGTCCGGGGCCGTCCGCTGCAAATCCTGCTGCGGCGCGGCTCCGGTTGCGGCGCGGGTCCGGCTACGGTGCGGCTCCGGTTGCCGCGCGGCTCCCGCTGCGGTGCGGCTCAGAACCAGCGCTTGACCTTGAACACCACGTACAGGATCGCGGCGAACAGGACCATCGCGACGATCGACAGCGGGTACCCCCACGTCCAGCCGAGTTCGGGCATGTGCGTGAAGTTCATCCCGTAGATCGCGGCGATGAGCGTCGGCGCGAACAGGATCGCCGCCCAGCCGGAGATCTTCTTCGTGTCGTCGTTCTGCTTCTGCGCCGCCAGGGTGGAGTCGACGGTCAGGGCGTTCTGCAGCAGCTGCCGGAACGTGTCGAGTCGCTCCACGACCCGGATCGCGTGGTCGAGGACGTCGCGGAACCGCCGCTGCATCTCGATCGGCAGGTGGTACTTCTCGGCGCCGCGGTGCAGGTTCTCGATCATGTAGACGAGTGGACGTGCCGCACGCTGGAAGTCGACGACCTCGCCGAACAGCTCGTACACGCGACGGGACACCCCGGCCTCGCCGGAGAACAGCTGGTCCTCGATCTGGTTGATGTCCTCTTCGAGTCCGTCGATCACCGGCACGTAGCCGTCGACGATGGAGTCCATCAGCGCCCAGAGCTGCGCCTGCGGGCCGACGGTCACCAGTCCCGGCTTGCCGCTCAACCGCTGCAGCGCCCGGGGGACGGTCTGCTTGCCCCGGGGGTCGGCCTTCACGACGGCGAGGAAGAAGGTCTCACCGACGAAGGCGTGCACCTCGCCGAACGCCACCTCTTCCTGCTGGTCGTTGTACAGCGCCGGCTTGAGCACCACGAACAGCGTCGAGCCGTAGCGCTCGAGCTTCGGTCGCTGGTGCCCCTCGGCGGAGTCCTCGACGGCGAGTTCGTGCAGTCCGAGGGCGACCGCGACGTCGCCGAGTTCCTGGGCGTCGGGCTGGTGCAGGACGATGCACGCGCTGGCACCCTGCTCGTCGAGCATCCGGAAGGTGTCGTCGAGGGACGGACTCGCGATCGGGGCGATCCGGTCGATGTAGACGGTGTTCAGTTCGACGCTCACGCGCCCACCGTACGCAGGGTGGCCGGTCTCCGGCCTGGAGGCCCGTGGCACGCCCGCCGTGCACCCCACGTCCTGCCTGAACGCGCGCTGCACGACCGCCACCACCGGCCGCCTACGGTGCAGGTCATCAGCATGCTGACGAAAGGGACTGTCATGAAGAGGATCTGGAAGCGCATCGCGGTGGCCGTGAGCGCGGTCGTCGCCGTCATCGGCGCGTACGTCGGGTCGGGCGCTGCCGGCGGCACGCCCATCCAGGACGCCGCCGGTGGCGCCCTGTCGGCGTCCTCGACCGCGATCGCCCCGGACGGCCCGGCCTTCTCGATCTGGAGTGTCGTCTACGCCGGGCTCATCGGCTACGCGGTGCTGCAGCTCTTCCGCACTGCGAACGACGAACGGCACGAGCGGCTGGTGGTGCCGGCGGTGCTCTCCCTGCTGCTCAACGCCGCGTGGATCCTGTCGGTGCAGTTCGGGTTCCTGTGGGCGAGCGAGCCGATCATCGTCGCGCTGCTCGTCGTGCTGATCTGGACGTTCACGATCCTGCGCCGCACCCCGTCCCACGGTGTGGTCGAGGCGATCCTGACCGACGGCACGTTCGGGCTCTACCTCGGGTGGGTCTGCGTCGCGACGGCCGCGAACACCGCTGCGGTGCTGACGGCAGCAGGCTTCCGGGGCTTCGGACTCGGGCAGGACCCGTGGGGTGTGGTCGTCGCCGCGGTGGCCGGGCTCGTCGGGGTCCTCATCGCGCTGTGGGGCCGGGGACGCATGGCACCGATGGCCTCGGTCGCGTGGGGCCTGGCGTGGGTCGCCGTGGCCCGGTTCGAGGGGCCGCTCGTCTCCGTGCCGACGGCCGTCGCGGCCGTGGTGGCTGCGGCGGCCGTGGTGGCTGCGGCGGCCGTGGTCGTCGTGACCGTGGTGGTGCGTGCCCGCGCCGGCTGGGTCGGCGGGCGTGCCGGTCGGGCGGCGGCCCCGGTGGCGGTCTGACGCGCGACTGACGCGCGCCCGGACCGTGAGAGCGACAGTGCTCACGGCTCCGCGCCCGACAGGGCCGTGAAACCGACAGTTCCCCGCCGATGTTCGGCGGGGAACTGTCGCTTTCGCGTGGGGGGGAGGGAGGGAGGGCGGACAGCCGGGCCGCCAGGCGCCCACGGCCTCAGCGCGACGACGCGGTGGACGCCACCAGGCCGTGCGCGGCGGCGACCGCGGCGTTCGTGACCCGGCCGGCGTGCACGTTCAGGCCGGCGGCGAGTGCGGGGTCGGCCTCGAGCGCGGCCTCCCAGCCACGGTCGGCGATGGCGACGGCGTAGGGCAGCGTGGCGTTCGTCAGCGAGATCGTGCTCGTGCGCGGGACGGCGCCGGGCATGTTCGCCACGCAGTAGTACACGGTGTCGTGCACGGCGAACGTGGGGTCGTCGTGGGTGGTCGGGTGGGAGCCCTCGAAGCAGCCGCCCTGGTCGATCGCGATGTCGACCAGCACCGAGCCCGGCCGCATGTCGGCGACCATGGCGTCGGTGACGAGCTTCGGCGCCGACGCCCCGGGGATGAGCACGGAGCCGATCACCAGGTCGGCGTCGCGCAGGGCCTCGGCGATGGCGTGCGCCGACGAGCGCAGGGTCGTGACGCGGCCGTCGAACCGGGCATCCAGTGCCCGGAGCCGCGGCAGGCTGATGTCGAAGACGGTGACGTCGGCACCCATGCCGAGCGCCATCGTCGCGGCGTGCTCCCCCGCGACGCCGCCGCCGATGACGACCACGCGGCCCTTCGGCGTGCCGGGGACCCCGCCGAGCAGCAGCCCGCGCCCACCGTTCGTGCGCATCAGGTGGAACGCGCCGACCTGGGCGGACAGTCGCCCGGCGACCTCGGACATCGGCGACAGCAGGGGCAGCGAGCGGTCCGGCAGCTGCACGGTCTCGTAGGCGATCGCCGTCGCGCCCGAGTCGACGAGCGCGTCGGTCAGCGGTCGGTCGGCGGCGAGGTGGAGGTAGGTGAAGAGCACCTGGCCCGGCCGGATCATCGGGTACTCCGACGCGACCGGCTCCTTCACCTTGAGGATCAGCTCGGCGCGCTCCCACACCTCGGCCGCGGTGTCGACGATCGTGGCGCCTGCGGTGCGGTACTCGTCGTCGGTGAAGGCCGAACCGGACCCGGCGCCGGCCTGCACCAGCACCTGGTGGCCGTGTGACCCGAGTTCGGCGACGCCAGCCGGAGTGGCGGCGACGCGGTACTCGTTGTTCTTGATCTCGGTGGGGACGCCGATGCGCATGCTGACTCCTTCGTGGGCGGTGCGTTCGTCCCGTCCATTCAGCACCGGATTCGCCCACAGCAGCGCTGAGCCGAACATCCGGACAGCGGCAGCGCGATCTGTGTCACGAGATTCGGCTGAACCGTCCGCAACAGCAGTCGGTCAGTGCCCGCGCAGCGACTCGCTCGGCAGCTCCCCGAAGCGGCTGCGGTAGGTCGCCGAGAAGCGTCCGAGGTGCCCGAAGCCCCACGTCCGCGCGATCTCGGCAACGGTCGTGTCGTCCAGTGCACCGCCGACCAGGTCGGTCCGGGCACCGTCGAGTCGTACGCCGCGCAGGAGTTCCCCCGGCGTCTGGTCGAGGTGCCGGCGGAGCGACTGCTGCAGTCCGCGCGGGCTGAGCCCGGCCGCCGCGGCGATCTCCGGTGTGCCGATCGCTTCGCGCGCGTGCTCGTGCACGAACTCGAGTGCCCGGCGCAGGCGGTCGTGCTCCGGCCCGCTGCCGGACACCGTCGCCCGCCACCTGTTGCGCCGCGGGAACGCCCGGATCGCCGCGGCCGCGAAGGCCTCGGTGATGTCGTGCTGCACCATCGGGCTCATCGCCCGTTCGACGTCGAGCCACGTGGCCGAGTACTTCCGCACCACCGACCGCCACAGCGCGATGCCGTCGGCCGTCGGGCGGCGCATCGGCTCGAAGGCGAAGTCGTCGTCACCGGCCACGGCTCGGACGAAGTCGCGGTCCAGGTGCACCAGGTTCAGGGCGATGTCGTGGTGGTGCAGCGCGTACGGCTCGGCGAAGGGCAGCACGACGGGCACACCGGCCTCGAGCTCGAACGTCTCGCCGCCTGTGGTGATCCGGCTCGAGCCGGACCGCATCCAGGCGACCAGGAACTCGTCGTCGACCTGGCTCTCGCTGCGCAGGTCGACCATGAACCGCGACGAGCGCAGCGACATCCGCTCGTCACCGACGCCGGCGAAGTCCCAGTGGGCGTTCTCGTGGGTGCGCCGGACGACGGGTGCACGGAAGTCGTAGTCGCCCGTGAAGAACGCGAGCGCCTGGTCGACGTCGCTGCCGACCATCCGACGGAAGTACCGCTGACCGGGCTGTTCGAGAGAAAGCACCATGGTCGAGAACGTAGGACGGACCACCGACAAACTGCGTCAGGTCCTGACTCAGGGCTGCAGGATCGCCTGCCCGACGCTCTCGTCCAGGATCAGGTCCGTGATGAGCCCGGCGGCCAGCGCGCCCCGCAGTGACGCCGCCTTCGACCGCCCGGCGACGACGCAGACCCGCCGCGGCGCGCGCTTGATCGTGTCGAGATCCGGAGCGCCGGCCCGTGCGTTCACCCCGATGTCCTTCCACGAGCCGTCCGCCCGGTAGAACACGGTCGAGACGTCACCGACGACCGCCGCCTGCGTGAGCTCGTCACGGTCCTCGGGGTCGAGGTACCCGCCGGAGTACACGTGCGAGGGCACCGGGGCCTGGGGGGCACCGACACCGAACACCACGAGGTCCATCCGCTCGTGCAGGTCGAGCACGCGGCGGATCGAACGTTCCCGGAACAGGGCCTCCTTCGTCGCGGGGTCGTCGAAGAACGCCGGCACCGGGAACTGCTGCACGAACGCGCCGTAGGCCTCACCGAACCGGCGCAGGATCTCGGACGCGTAGACGATCCCGGTGGTCCGGGTGTTCGCGGCGCCGTTGATCTGCACGATCGTCGAGCCGTGGGTGGTCTTCGGCACCAGGTAGCGGCTGACCGCACTCACGGTCGAGCCCCACGAGATCCCGATGACCATGTTGGACTCGACGTACTGCGTCAGGATCCGGGCGGCGGACAGCGCGACCCGCTCGAGCCGGTCGACGTCGCTCGTGTGGTCCGGCACCGGGACGACGTGCGCGTGCACCCCGAAGCGGGAGCGGATGCTCCGGCTCAGCGCAGCGGCCTGGTCCAGGGGCGACCGGATCTGGATGTCGACGAGCCCGGTGTCCCTGGCGTACTTCAGCAGCCGCGACACCGACGAGCGCGAGGTGCCGAGTTCGTCGGCGATCGCGTCCATCGTCAGGTCCTGCAGGTAGTACAGGTGGGCGGCGCGCAGCGCCTGCTGCGTGCGCATGGGCTGAGCCGCATCGCTCATGGTGCTCCGATCTGTCGAACGCAACCATGCACGGACGTGCAGGGCCTCTGCAACCCCTGCCGCGCCTCCTGACCGCCACGTCGGGCCTGGACGACACGTGTGCTGCACGTTCGTGCACGCGAGTTGCCCGCCCTGTCGAACGAGCGCACGATCGATCCTGACCCCACGAACAGACGAAGGAAGCGACGAACCATGTCGAAGAAGACACAGCCCCGGAACACGGTGACCGCCCTCACCGAACGCCCGAACGCGCAGGTCCTCGTCGTCGGCGGCGGCATCAACGGCATCGCGACGTTCCGCGACCTGGCGCTCCAGGGCGTCGACGTCGCCCTGGTCGAGCGTGGCGACTACGCCTCCGGCGCCTCCGCGGCCTCGAGCCACATGATCCACGGCGGCATCCGCTACCTGGAGAACGGCGAGTTCCGCCTGGTGCGCGAGAGCGTGCAGGAGCGCAACGGCCTGATCCGCATCGCCCCGCACTACGTCAAGCCGCTGCAGACGACCATGCCGATCTTCTCGACGTTCTCCGGCATCATGAACGCCCCGCTGCGCATGCTGACGCATAAGCAGCGCTCCACCAAGGAGCGCGGCGCGATGCTCATCAAGATCGGCATGACGATCTACGACTCCTTCTCGCGCGACGGCGGCTCCGTCCCGAAGCACGTCTTCCGCACCAAGAAGGCCGCGCTCGAGGACATGCCCGCCCTCAACAAGGACCTGAAGTACACGGGTACCTACTACGACGCGAGCGTGCACGAGCCCGAGCGCCTGGCCCTCGACGTCCTGAAGGACGGCCTGGCCGCCGGAGCCGACAAGGCACGCGCCGTCAACTACGTCGAGGCAGCCGGCACCCGCGACGGCGGCGTCCTGCTGCGTGACCGCGAGACCGGCGACGAGTTCGTCTTCACGGCCGACGTCGTGATCAACGCCTCCGGCCCCTGGACCGACCTGACGAACGAGGCGTTCGGCGGCGAGACGAAGTTCATGGGCGGCACGAAGGGCTCGCACATCGTCGTGCACAACGACGAACTGCTCGAGGCCACCAAGGGCCGCGAGCTGTTCTTCGAGAACGACGACGGCCGCATCGTCCTCATCTACCCGCTCAAGGGCCGGGTCCTCATCGGCACGACCGACATCGACGCCGACCCCGCGAAGCCGGTCACGACGACCGACGAGGAGATCGACTACTTCTTCGGGCTCGTCAAGCACGTGTTCCCGCAGATCGACGTCACCCGCGACCACATCGTCTACAGCTACTCCGGCATCCGCCCGCTCCCCCGCCACGAGGACACCGCCCCCGGCTTCGTGTCCCGTGACTACCGGATCGTGGACACCCAGATCGCGGGGCTGCCGAAGTCGACCGTGCTGTCGCTCGTCGGTGGCAAGTGGACGACCTTCCGTGCCCTCGCTGCACACCTGTCCACGGAGGCGACGACCAAGCTCGGCATGAGCCGCAAGGTCGACACCACCGGCATGCCCATCGGCGGTGGCAAGGAGTTCCCGACCACCGACGCCCAGCGCGCCCTGTGGATCAAGTCGCACCGCGACGGCCTGGACGAGTCCCTGGTCGAGGGCCTGCTCGAGCGGTACGGCACCCGTGCCGCCGAGGTCGTGGACGTCCTGACCGACGGCCCGGTCGAGCCGCTCGAGTCCGAGCCGTCGCTCACCCGCGCCGAGGTCGCGTACTTCGCCCGCCACGAGCAGGCCGTCCACCTGGTCGACGTCGTCCTGCGCCGCACGAACCTGGCGTTCGTCGGCGGGGTCACGATCGACCTGCTCGACGAGCTGGCCGACGTGCTCGCCGAGGCGCTCGGTTGGACGACCGAGGAGCGCGCGGACGAGGTCCAGCGCACGCTCGACGTGCTGCGTGAGTCGCACGGCGTGATCGTGCCGCTGACGTCCGCGTCGGCGTCGCAGCTCGCGTAGTCGACGCGACCGATAACGGACGGGAGGCCCGGTACCAGCTGGTACCGGGCCTCCCGTCTCGGCCGTCACCCCGCTGGCGCGGTGCGCCGGTACCGGCGGGTGGGGCCGGCCTCCCGTCTGTCTGCTGGTCGCGTCAGAACCGCTCGCCGGTGGGGTCGAGCGCCGTGCGGTCGATGAGCTGGTCGCCGCCGACCGGCTCGCCTTCCCAGTCGACCAGGCGCCAGCCGTCGGCGAACGAGCCCTCGAGTTCGACGATGCCGGTGTTCTCCAGGTGGCGCTTGGTGCCGAAGTGGTCCGGGGTGTTCTGCGCAGCTGCGCTCGCCCACGTGCGGATCGCGGCACCGTGGCTGACGGCGGCGGCGACCGCGACCCCGGTGGTCTCGATCTGCCGGACGGCGTCGTCGTAACGCTCGAAGAACTCGGTGCCGCTCTCGGCACCGGGCATCCGGGTCGTGCGGTCGCCGCCGGACCAGCCGTGCACGGTGGAGATGTAGGTCTGCACGGACACCGTGTCGCTCTTGCCCTGCGTGTCACCCGCCTCGATCTCACGCAGGCCCGGCAGCACCACGGGCTCGAGGCCCAGCGAGGTCGCGAGGGGCGCCGCGGTGATCTGCGTGCGGACCATCGACGAGACGAACAGTCGCTCGATCCCCCGGTCGGCGAGCGCTGCGGGCAGGGCGTCGGCCTGCTGCTGCCCGAGCTCGGTCAGCCCCGGTCCGGGCACCACGGCATCGAGGATGCCGTGCACGTTCGCGGGGGTCTGGCCGTGGCGGATGAGCAGCAGTCGCATGCCGCCACCCTACGGACCGCCGCTGACGTCAGCCCTGCCGGGTGTTCCAGCGGGGGTTCTCCTTGTTGATGACGTAGACGCGGCCCCGGCGTCGGACCACCTGCGAGCCGGGGATCTTCTTCAGGGCCTTGAGGGAGTTGCGGACCTTCACGACGAGCCTCCTTGTTGATAACGGTTGTCAGTTACAGTAGCGGACATGCGTGCTGCTGCCATCACCCTCGTCACCGCCCTGCACCGGGTCGACGCCGACCGCGTCGCCGCCCGGATCTCGGACGGGCACCGGATGCACGTCGCCGGGAGTGCCTTCGCCACCGCCCGTGCCGTGGCCGACCGCGCCGACCAGCTCGACCGGGTCTGCGGGCCAGATGCGCCCCACGGGCTCGTCGTCACCCTGCACCCCGGGGCCGATGCGCGAGCCGTCGGCATGCTGCTCGCCAACGCGGCACGGTCCGAGACCGGCGACGACCGGGTGCTGCGGCACGTCGTCGGGGTGCTGCGGGCCGACGACGTCGCGCACCTGCTGTGGTCGGACGTCGACGACGCCTTCGTCGCCGCGGACCGGATGGCCGCACTCGTCGAGTACGCGACGGTGATCGCCCTCGACCGCATCGAACCGCTGTCCGGCCGTCGGCGACGGGCGCTCGTCTCGCTGCTGCACCGGATGGCGCCCCAGGCCGTGATCGTCGCCCTGCCTGCGATCCGCAGTGCCGCCGACCTGCCGGCCTCGAACGGTGGAGCCGCGCGGGTGCTCGCCACCGGTGCCGGCTGGATGCGGGCGCTGTCGAGCGGTGCAGACACGGGGCGTGAGGCCCGCGACGCCCTGGTCTCGATGCGCTACCGGGAGCCGCTGCCGTTCCACCCCGGGCGACTGTCGTCCGTCATCGCCGAGGACCTGTCCGCCGGGGTGAACGGCCGCGTGCTGCGGTCGCGGGGGTTCTTCCGCCTGGCGTCCCGGCCGGACCACGTCGGCTCGTGGTCGAGCTTCGGGTCGATGCTCGCGCTCGACCCCACCGCGAACCCCTCGTGGGACGCCGACGCCCCGATCGGGCAGGCGCTGTGGTTCGTCGGCGAGCAGCTCGACGTCCGGGCGATCGAGCGGGCGCTCGACGGGGCGCTGCTCACGCCGTCGGAGCTGCTCGCCGGGCCGGACGTGTGGCGCGGCTGGCCGGACCCGTTCCCGGTGTGGCCCGCGGTGGACCCTGCGTCGGAGCACCGGCACGAGTGAGGGGGCGGGCGGGTGCGGCGGGTGGGTGCGTGCGCACGTCGTGACAGAGCACGCGTCGATCGACGCGTGGATCGTCGCAGTGCGCGCACGCACGCACGGACGGGAGCCGCAGCGTCACCGCACCGGCGACGGCTCCCGCGCAGCAGCCTCGCGCGCCGCAGCAGCCGCTGCGTCCTGCGCTGCGAACGGCAGGTCACCGAGGTCCAGGTGCGGATTCGTGTCCTGCGTGAGCACGAGCTCCTTCGCCTCGTCCTCGGTCTCCACCGACGGCATCGACCCGGGCAGCGGGCGCTGCGAGGACTCCTTCATGCAGAAGACACCGATCGCACCGACGACGCTCATCGCCATCAGGAAGTACGCCGGCGCGAGCTCGTCACCCGTCGCGGTGAGCAGCGCCTGCACGATCAGGGGCGTGGTCCCGCCGAACACCGCGATCGCGATGTTGTAGGCGAAGCCCATGCCGCCGTACCGCGTCGAGGTCGGGAACAGCGCCGGCAGCGAGGCAGCCTGGTTCGACACCCACAGTGCGGTCATCAGCGCGAGCAGCCCGAGGCCGGCGAGCGTCGACCACTGCGCCCCGTGCCCGATGAGCATGAACGCCGGCACGACGAGCACGACGGTGGTGGCGGCACCGATCCACATCACCACGCGGCGGCCGAGGCGGTCGGAGAGCTTGCCGGTCAACGGCAGCATCACCGCGAGCAGCAGGAGCACCGGGATCGTCAGCAGCGTGCCGTCGACGGCGGAGTACCCGAGCGAGTCGGTCAGGTACGTCGGCATGTACGAGGTCAGGGCGTAGCCCACGGTGTTCGACGCGGCGACGAGCATGATCGCGATGACGATCGGACGCCAGTGCTGACGCACCATCGCGACGACGTTGGCCGGACGCTCACCGTCGAAGGACGCACGGGACTCGGTTGCTGCCTCCTGCGCGGCCTGGGTCGCCTGGAACACCGGCGACTCCTCGATCCGCAGGCGGAACCAGATCGCCACGACACCGATCACACCGGCGGCGAGGAAGGGGAACCGCCACCCGTAGGCGGTCATCGCCTCGTCACCCAGGGTGATCTGCAGCACCGAGACGACCGTGGCACCGAGCGCGAAGCCCAGGTAGCTGCCGAAGTCCAGGATGCTCGCGAAGAACCCGCGGCGGCGGTCCGGGGCGTACTCGGTGACGAAGGTCGTGGCCCCGGCGTACTCACCACCGGTCGAGAAGCCCTGCGCCAGCTTCAGCACGACCAGCACGACGGGGGCGAACACGCCGATCGTCGCGTACGCGGGGAGCGCGCCGATGAGGAACGTCGACGCCGCCATCATGATCAGCGTCGTCGCGAGCACCTTCTGGCGCCCGATCCGGTCACCGAGCCGACCGAAGACGATGCCACCGAGCGGCCGCGCGATGTACGTCGCCGCGAAGACCCCGAGGCTGAACAGGATCTGCACCGCGGGTTCGGCCGTCGGCAGGAAGACCTTCCCCATCGTGACGGCCAGGTAGCCGTACACACCGACGTCGTACCACTCCATGGTGTTGCCGACGACCATGCCGCTGACGGCTCGTCGCATCATGCTCTTGTCGACCACGGTGACGTCGCTCTCGCGCAGCCGCCGGTGCGGTCGGGGGTGGGTACTGCTGGGGTCGGAACCCATGCATCGCTCCTCGAGAAGATCGGTGGGCCGTCGGGAACCGGCCCAGAACAGCGAGCGACGTTACCGAGCAACCGAAATGTCATTGGCCGGTGATTCTCAGGGAACGGCGTGTCACCCGAACGGGGGCCGCCGCCGATCGGCAGCAGTCCGGCGGACCCGGAAGCTGAGTGACGAGGCCGTAACCTCGGCCCATGGCGATCGAACCGGAGACGAAGAACTGGACGTGGGTCATCGAGTCCGCGTGTCCCGAGTGCGGCTACGACGGCAGCGCGGTGACCGTCCGCGACGTGCCGGGCATCATCGACGAGAACACCGCCGCGTGGCCGGAGGTCCTGCGGCGCGACGACGTCCGTGACCGTCCGGACGACCACACGTGGTCGCCACTCGAGTACGGCGCCCACGTGCGGGACGTGCACCGGAAGATGGCCGAGCGCCTCGAGCTCATGCTCACCGAGGACGCCCCGACGTTCCCGAACTGGGACCAGGACGCCACCGCCGTCGAGGCCCGCTACGGCGAGCAGGACCCCGCGGTCGTCGCCCGGGAGCTGCGGGAGTCGGCCGACCGCGCGGCCCGGGCCTTCGCGGCGGTGCCCGACGCAGTGCTCGAGCGCACCGGGCTCCGGTCCGACGGCAGCGCCTTCACCGTCGCGACGCTCGCCACCTACTACGCGCACGACCCGGTGCACCACCTGTGGGACGTGCGGCGCACGCTCTAGACCTGGGGACCGCCGGCCGGGAGGCGCGGTGCGGCCCCGCCCCGCGCCTCCAGGCCGCCACCCGGTCACCCCGGCCCCGGGCGTACCGACCGAACCCGGGCGTGCCGACCGAACCCGGGCGTACCTGCCAGAACCGGGCGTACCTGCCACGAAGAAACGACCAGGTATGCCCGAATCCACCCTCCATCGCGCGCGTGATGGGAAGGATCGGGCGCCGAGCCGGAGCGCTCAGGCGAGGGCGTCGAGCACGGCGCGCGCCGTCGCGGCGTCCGTCACCAGCTCGTTGACCAGTCCGCCCCGTACCGCGGCGACGATGCTCGTCACCTTGGCGCTGCCCACGGCGACCCCGACCGCATGCGGCACGGTCGACAGGACCGCGCGCGAGGTCCGCACCATCCGGTCGCTGCCGGGGAACTCGATCGGCGAGCCGTCCGCGGCGTAGAAGTTCAGGCAGACGTCGCCGGCGGCACGGTCGAACGCGACGTCCTCGACCGGGATGCCCCGGGCCAGGGCGTCCCGTGTGTGGGTCGGCGCCCCGATGCCGAGGATCGCGCCCTTCGCCCGGCTCCAGAGCCCGACGACGTGCTGGAACGCCGGGTCCTCGTCGAGGGTGGAACGCATCACCGGGGACGGCAGTGCCTGGGCGAACAGGAACGCCGGGATCGCGCCGGAGTGCTCCGCGGCCGTCCGGGTGATCTCGTTCGTCTGGAACCACGGCATCGGGTCGGCCTGCCCGCCCACGGTCGGGACGAGCTGCACCCCGGGCATGGTCGGCATGCCGGACCGCGCGACGTCGTACACGGTGCGGCCGGACGACATCAGGACGGCGTCGCCGGGGACGAGCCCCATGCCCTCGACCGCGGCGGCCAGCGGTGCCGCCAGGTCGGCGCCGAGCGTGGCCGCGTGGGTGACGGCGGCGAGGTGCACCGCGCGGAGCCCGAGCACGACCTGCAGCCGTTCGGCGAGCGCCACGGTCTCGTCCTGGAACGGGTCGACGACCTCGATGCGGACGAGTCCGGCCCTGCGGGCCTCGGCCACGAGCCGCGAGACGGTCGGGCGCGAGACCCCGAGGCGGGAGGCGATCTCGACCTGCGTGGCGTCCTCGAGATAGTACATCCGCGCCGCCTGGTAGACGGTGTCCAGCGGGAACCGGGTGCGGGCTCCGTCCGGGGTGGGGGTCTCGGCCGACATGGTGCGATGCTACCGCCACACGCGACGCAGAAATTGTGTGCTGGACAGATGTCCACGGCCGTCGCAGACTGGTCCGGGAGCGCCCGGAACCCCGTGGCGCGGGAGGAGCACAGACATGACGTACCGTCTCGTGATCGGGTCCGACGACGCCGGGTTCGACTACAAGGAGATCATCAAGGCCGACCTGCTCGCCGACGACCGGGTGTCCGACGTGCGGGACGTCGGCGTCGACGCGGACGGCCACACCGCGTACCCGCACGTGGCGGTCGACGCCGCACGGCTGGTGGCGGAGGGCGAGGCCGACCGGGCGATCCTGATCTGCGGCACCGGGCTGGGCGTGGCGATCAGCGCCAACAAGGTGCCGGGCATCCGCGCCGTCACCGCGCACGACTCCTACAGCGTGGAGCGCTCGGTCCTGTCGAACGACGCCCAGGTCCTCTGCATGGGGCAGCGGGTCGTCGGCATCGAGCTCGCGCGTCGCCTGGCGAAGGAGTGGCTCGGCTACACCTTCGACACCTCCAGCGCGAGCGCCGAGAAGGTCGACGCGATCTGCGCGTACGACGGCAGCGCTCCCGCGGGCGTGGACGCCCAGGCGTAGGACCCACGCGCAACGCCCAGCTGCCTGTCGGGGGCCGGACGTACGGTACCGACGACTCAGATGCTCCACGAGGGGAACCCGATGAAGAAGTCAGCCTGGCTACCAGCCGTCATCGCTCCGGTCGTCGTGGCCGGCGCCGTTGCCGCCCCGGTGATCGCGAACGCCGCGAACGACCCGATCGCGGGGACGAACCCCAGCGCGGCGGCCGTCATCGCCAGCATCGCGAAGTCGTCGGACGCCCAGTACTCGGGCAAGCTCTCGCAGACGAGCGCGCTCGGTCTCCCCGAACTGCCCACCGGTTCCGGCGGCTCCTCGCTCGAGGGCGACGCCTCCGACGTGCTCGGGCTGCTCACCGCATCGCACACCGCCCGTGTCTACGTCGACGGCCCCGACAAGCAGCGCGTCCAGCTGACGCAGCAGCTCGCCGAGCAGGACGTCGTCCGCAACGGCTCGGACGTCTGGACCTGGGACTCGAAGGGGCGCACGGCCACGCACGTGACCCTGCCGAGCGACACCGCGAAGGACCCGCGGGACGGCACGACCACCCCGGCCGACATCGCGGAGCAGGCCATCGACGCGATCACCCCGACCACCACCGTGTCGAATCCGACCGAGGTCAGCGTCGCCGGACACGACGCGTGGCAGATCACCCTGACGCCGAAGTCGTCCGACACCCTCGTCGGAGCCGTCCGGCTGGCCGTCGACCAGCAGACCGGACTCCCGCTCCGCGCGAGCGTCGAGGCCGCGGGCGCGGACGACCCCGCGGTGCAGGTCGGTTTCACGAGCCTCGACTACGGCGCCCCGGCGGCCCGGCTCTTCGACTTCTCCCCGCCGTCGAACGCGAAGGTGACCGAGAAGGACCTGTCCGGGGCCGGATCCCACACGAAGGGTGAGCACGGCGACCACCGTGGCACCCCGAGCGGTGACGAGCCGACCTTCACCGGCACGGGCTGGAGCACCATCACCGAGCTCCCCGCCGGCACGGTCGACCGGTCCGGGCTCGAGGGCGAGGCCTCCGGTCTGCTCGACCAGCTGACGAAGCCCGTCGACGGCGGCCGTGCCGTGCAGACGTCGCTCGTCTCGGTCTACCTGACCGACGACGGCCGCGTGCTCGCGGGCGCCGTGCCGGTCGCTTCCCTGGTCGACGCCGCGAAGTGAGCGCGGACGACCACGAGGTGCACGCAGCCGACCGCGAGCCGACCACAGCCGACCACCAGGTCAGCACGTCCGGGCAGGGACCCGACCTGGCGATCCGCACCACGGGCCTCCAGAAGGTGTTCCGCAAGCAGCGTGCGGTCGACGGGATCGACCTGGCGGTGCCGCGCGGCGCGGTGTTCGGGTTCCTCGGGCCGAACGGTTCCGGCAAGACCACCACGATCCGGATGCTGCTCGGGCTGTCGAGCGCGAGCGGCGGAACGATCGAGCTGCTCGGCGAACCGATGCCGAAGGCGCTGCACGACGTCCTGCCCCGCGTCGGCGCGCTCGTCGAGGGACCGGCCTTCTACCCGTACCTCTCCGGACGGGCCAACCTGCAGCGCTTCGACGCCGCCGACCCCACGTCGGACCCGCGCACCCGCAAGGCCCGCGTCGCCGGTGCCCTCGACCGCGTCGGGCTGACCCACGCGGCGGACAAGAAGGCGCACTCGTACTCCCTCGGCATGAAGCAGCGGCTCGGTCTCGCGAACGCCCTGCGGTCACCGCGCGACCTGCTGGTGCTCGACGAGCCGACGAACGGCCTCGACCCGCAGGGCACGCGCGAGGTCCGCAGCCTCATCCGTTCCCTGGCCGACGACGGCAGCACGGTGTTCGTGTCGAGCCACCTGCTGGCCGAGATCGAACAGGTCTGCACGCACGCAGCCGTCATGCGGACGGGCAAGATCGTCGCGCAGGGCCCCCTCGACGAGCTGCGCGCAGCCGGGGCCCGGACCGTGACCGTACGGACGCCCGACATCGGACAGGCCGGTACCGTCCTCACCCGGCTCGGGCTCACCCCGCGGCACGACGGCGGGGCCGACGTGCTGGTGGCCGATCTGCCGAACGAGCTGCTGCCGGAGACGATCACCGCGGAACTCGTGCGCGCCGATGTCCGGGTCCGCGGCCTGACGGTGGGCGGCGGCACCCTCGAGGACCTGTTCGTCGCACTCACCGGAGAGGGATTCGATGTCGCAGCCTGACGCGGCCGTGCGCGCTCTGCCCGTCCGCCGCCGGCAGCGCCCGTTCGCACTGCTCGGTTCCGAACTCGCGCTGGTGTTCCGGCGTCGCCGCACCTGGGCGATGCTCGGGGCACTCGCGCTCGTGCCGGTCCTGATCGCGGTCGCCGTGAAGCTCACGACCGACGGTGACGACGGCGGGCCGGCGTTCCTCGGCGACATCACCAACAACGGCCTGTTCGTGGCGTTCACCGCACTGACGGTGTCGATCCCACTGTTCCTGCCGCTGACCGTCGGCGTGGTCGCCGGGGACACCGTCGCGGGCGAGGCCAGCCACGGCACGATCCGTTACCTGCTCGTCGCACCGACGGGCCGCGTGCGGTTCATCCTGGTGAAGTTCGCCGGTGCCGTCGCGTTCTGCCTGGCCGCCACGCTGCTGGTGGTGCTGGTCGGTGCGGCGATCGGCGCCGTGCTGTTCCCGATCGGTCCCGTCACGCTGCTCTCCGGCACCCAGGTGGGCGGCTGGTCGTACGCCGGCCGCGCCCTGCTGCTCGCGCTGTACGTCGCGATGTCGATGCTCGGGCTCGTGGCGATCGGCATGTTCACGTCGACGCTGACGAACGTGCCGGTCGGGGCGATGGCCGCGACGGTCGTGCTCGCCGGGGCGTCGCAGGTGCTCGACCAGCTCCCTCAGCTCGACTGGCTGCACCCGTTCCTGTTCTCGCACCAGTGGCTCGGCTTCGGCGACCTGCTGCGCGACCCGATCTCGTTCGACTCGTTCGGGTCGAACGCGCTGCTGCAGCTCGGGTACGTGGTGGTGTTCGGGGCGCTGGCGTACAGCCGGTTCGCCTCGAAGGACATCCTGAGCTGACGCGGCAGGGGCCCGGCACGAAGGTGTCGGGCCCCTGCGACGCTCAGCTCGCTCAGCCCGCTCAGCTCGCTCAGCTCGCTCAGCCCGCTCAGCCCGCGGGCGAGGCCGATCCGCCGGCCATCGTCTCCGTGTCGGTCCCCCGCGCATCGGCGTACCGGTCGCGCAGGTCACGGGCCTTCTCGGAGCGGTACCAGTCGAGCCGCGCCCCGGTCTCCACCGTCTGCATGCCGATCACGACCTTGCCGCGGGACTTCATCTCGGCCAGGTCCTCGTACGCCTCGACGATGTACTCGAACGGGTAGAAGCCCGAGATCAGCACCTGCACGCGACGGTCCTGCACGGCCTTCGTCAGCAGGGTGAGCAACTCACGGGTCTCCTCGTCCTCGGCGGGTGCGCGGAGGAACCGGATCTCGATGTCGCGGCGGTCCTCGGACGACACGAACCGCTCCTGGGCGACGCCGAGACGTTCGGCCAGCAGCTCCGCGTTGCTCTCGCCGTGGTTGTCGATGAACGCGGTGATCGGTCGGCCGTCGGCGATGTCGCGGATGCGGTCCTCCTCGCCCGCACCGTAGGCGACGGGCAGCGTGCCGATCTGTCGCAGGTAGTCGTGGTTGCGGGGGCTGCCGAGGGCGATCACGGTCGCGCCGGCGTCGTGCGCGAGCTGGCACTCGATGTGTCCGACGCCACCGGCTGCGGCCGAGATCACGACGGTGTCCTGCGGTCCGAGACGGAGCGACCGGACGACCGACACCGCGGTGCAGCCGGCCAGGTACAGGCCGCCGGCGACCTCCCACCCGACGTGCTCCGGCTTCTTGATGACGGCGCCGCGCGGCACCGCGATCCAGGTGGCGTGGGCGCCGCCGGTCGGCGCGTGCCCCATCACCTCGTCGCCGATGCGGAGGTCCTTGACGCCGTCGCCCCGCGCGCGCACGATGCCGGCGAAGTCGACGCCCTGGTGTGCGGGGAACTCGAGGTCGACGTGGTCGCGAAGCTTCCCCTCGCGCAGGAACCGCTCGATGTGGTTCAGGCCCGCGGCCACGATCTCGACGACGATCTCGCCCGGTCCGGCCTCGGGCTTCTGCTGGGGGACGAGCTCGACGACGTCGAAGTCGCCGTACCGGTCGTACTGCACTGCACTGCCGACTCGCATGGGTGCTCCTTCGCTCCAGGTGTGCGTCCGTGCTACTCGGTGTTCCCGCACGCAACCCGAAGACGCGGGGTACCGCGGCTGTGGACGTGACCAGACGACGGACTGGAGGCCCGCAGCGGCGCCGGCACGGGCCTCCAGGCCGCCGTCACGCGCGTCCACCGCGCGTGGGGACCGTGCGCGGAGCCCGCGCGTCGAGCCCTCGCAAGCGTGCTCAGTGCTTGCCGGCGGCCGCGATGACGGCGCGGACCGTCTCGGGGTCGAGGCGGAACGCCCGCGGGTCGGCGTCGCCCCGTGACACGCGAACCGGTGTCGACCAGACGGAGCCGTCCGCGGAGACGTCGACGACGAGTGCGCCGCTGTCGACGACGGCCGATTCCTCGTCGTACGGGCCGACGACGTCGGTGTCGTTCGCGACACCGGGGGCGACGAGGACCGGGACGCCGGCGAGCGACCCGGCGAAGTGGTGGTGGTAGTGGCCGGCGAGGACGACCCGCACGTCGGAACCACGGATGACATCGGCGAGCGCCTCGGGGTTCTGCAGGCGGAGGGCCTCGTGCAGCTCGGTCGGGGCGGGCAGCGGCGGGTGGTGCAGGACGACGACGGTGCCGTGCGGGGCGTCGGCTGCGCCTTCGGCGAGGGCCGTGCGCAGGTGCTCGAGCGCGGTGTCGCTGAGCTCGCCGTACCCGGCTCCCGGGACGCTCGTGTCGACGGTCACGATCCGGCGACCCGCGACGACCGACTGCCCGGAGACGGGGACCGTCGGGGGCAGGTACTCCATCGTGTGCATCAGCGCCGTGGCGCCCTGGCCCAGGACGTGCCCGTTCGCCAGGACCTGTCGGAAGCCCTCGCGCAGGTCGTGGTTGCCGGGGACCGCGACGAAGGCCGCACCGTGCCGCTCCGCCCAGCCGCCGACGCGGTCCCGCACGGTCGCGTAGGACTCGGGGCTGCCGTCCTCGGAGACGTCGCCCGAGACCACCACCAGCCCGATGCCGGGCACCTGGTCGACGTGGGCGAGCAGCCGTTCGAGTGCGGCCGTGGTGTCGACCGCGCCCTGGTGCAGGGCTCCGTCGCCGGTCAGGTGGGTGTCGGAGAGGTGGAGGATGCGGAGGGTCCCGGCTGCTGGCGGCTGCATGCGTCCACGGTAGCCACGGCCCCCGTCAGTCCGGTGCGGCGGCCAACTGGTCCTCGAGGTTGAAGACCTCGGGCAGCACCCGCGCCGTCTGGTCGGCGCGCCCGGTGGCCCCGGCGAAGAGGTCCCGCATGTGCGCCTCCCACGCCGCGGCCACCTCGGATGCGGCGAGTGCCGCGTCCGCACCGGCCACCGAATCGGTCTCGTAGTACCCGATGAGCAGCCCGTCGTCGTCGAGGAACAGCGAGTAGTTCCGCCGCCCCGCCGCCGCGATCGCCCGGAGCATCGCCGGCCACACGGCGGCGTGCCGCTCGCGGTAGGCGTCGAGCAGCTCGACCTGCACCTGCAGCCGGAAGCAGACGCGGGTCACCGGCCGGCCTGTTCGCGGCGACGCTGCTCGGCGTCGTGGACGGTGCGCTCGTCGGCGGTGCGGACCGTCCCGGTGACCGTGGTGACGGTGCCGTAGCGCTCGGCCTCGATCGCCTCGAGGGTCTTGCCCTGGGTGCGCGGTGCCCAGATCGTGCCGACCAGGAACGACAGCGCGAGGAGCCCGAGGATCAGGCCGCCGAGGGCCCGCAGCCCGATGTCCGACAGCAGCAGCGGGAACCAGATGCTCAGCAGGCCGACCATGACGCGGGCGGCCAGGAACAGCACGCCCTGGGCGCTGGCGCGGTACCGGGTGGCGAAGAGCTCGCTCGTCCACAGGCCGTAGAACGCCTGCGCGCCGATGCCCGACGAGATGCCCCACGCCACGGCGAAGAACAGCAGGGTGCCGAGGTTGGCGGGCGCGTAGATGAGCACGGCCCACGCGATGATCGCCAGCACGGCCCCGGCGGCGTAGAGCGCTCGGCGGCTGACCCGGTCGGCGTACCGCATGAAGCCGAAGTACGTCGCGGCCACGGTGCAGCCCCAGACCAGGATCTGCAGTCCGTACTGCTCGGTGACGCTCGTGACCCCGGTCGCCGCGTAGACCCGGGGCTGGAAGATGCCGGCCTGCCCGGCGACGGTGTTCCAGAGCGCGTAGACGCCGAACAGGAACAGCATCGCGGTCAGGTTCTTCCGGCGGCTGAACAGCTGCGTGATCCCGTGGAAGAAGTTCGCCGTGCCGGTGGCCGCGCGCTCGTCCTTCCAGATCGCCGACTCGGGCAGCCCGCGGCGGAGCCACCACACGATCGCGGCGACGACGAACAGGTGGGCGAAGATGAGGCGGCTGCCGAGCAGGCCGAGGGGTGCCGCGGCGATCGCCAGGGCGAACCCGACCATCGGCCCGATCGACCACGCGAGCTGTGCCGTGCCGACGTGGGCCGCGCGCTTGTCCGCGGGGGCCTGCTCGGCGATGTAGGTCCAGCTCGCCGGCACGCCCGCCCCGACGGCGATGCCGGTCAGGACGAAGCCGACCAGGAGCATGCCGTAGCTGCCGGCGAACACCGCGAGCAGGATGCCGAGCATGTACAGGAGCAGGTCGTACGTGTAGATGAACTTCCGGCCGAACCGGTCGCACAGCGGTCCGCCGACGATCGCGCCGACGGCGGCACCGAAGGCGTTCGCGGACAGGCTCGCCAGCAGGCCGACCTCGAGGTCGCCGATCCGGAACTCCGCCTGCCACAGGCTCAGGCTCGTGGCGATCGCGATGATCGACCCCGACTCGATGTAGTTCGACATGGCCACCGAGACGGTGGCCTTCCAGCCCGTGGTGTTCCGGGCTCCGATGCGGACCGCCATTGGTCCTCCGTTCGCGTGTTCGTCGGTGAATCGTTTCAACGGGACGACGAGGACGATAGCGCTCCGGTCGGCGTGCTGGCAAGAGCGGGTTCGCCGGGCTGCTCCTCGCACGGTGCGAGCGGGCGCTCGCCCCACGCGAGGTTGCGCCCGCACCGTGCGAGGGGGCGTTCGCCCCGTGCGAGGTTGCGTGCTCCGTGCGAGCCTTTCCACCCCGCACCGAGTGCGGAACCTCGCACCAGCCGCGCGCCTCGCACCAGCCGCGCGCCTCGCACCGTGCGCGGGCAGTGGAAGCGGCCACCCCACGGACGGGAGGCCCGGTACCGGCCCGCCCCGCGCCTCCCGTCCGCGTTTTCCACAGATCACGGCGCGGGCCGACCGCGTGGACCGTGCCGATGCCAGGATGGCCACATGGCGGTCAGTGTGCGAGAGGTGGCAGCGCTTGCGGGCGTGTCCCTCGGCACAGTGTCGAACGTGCTGAACCGCCCCGACAAGGTCGCTCCCGGCACGGTGGAACGCGTGCAGTCGGCGATCGCGACGCTCGGGTTCGTCCGCAACGACTCCGCACGGCAGCTCCGGGCCGGACGCAGCTCCACCGTCGGGCTCATCGTGCTCGACGGCGGCAACCCGTTCTTCACCGACGTCGCCCGGGGCGCCGAGGACGCCGCGATGGACAACGGCCTCGCGGTGTTGATCGGCAACTCCGACGAGTCGACCGACCGCGAACGCACCTACGTCGACCTGTTCGAGGAACGCCGTGTCGCCGGACTCCTGATCTCCCCCGCCGGAGACGACCTGTCCCGCCTCGCGCGGCTGCGTGACCAGGGCACCGCCGTGGTGCTGGTGGACCGCCGCGCCGACGACGAGCACTTCGCCTCGGTCTCGGTCGACGACATCGCCGGTGGGCGCATCGCGGTCGAGCACCTCGCGGCGATCGGCCGCACCCACATCGCCTTCGTCGGCGGGCCGTTCGGCATCCGCCAGGTCGCCGACCGGCACGCCGGGGCACTCGCCGCCGCCCAGGCCGCGGGCATCCGGCTCGAAGCCCTGCCGACCACCTCGCTGTCCGTGCTCGAAGGGCGCCGCATCGGCGAAGCGATCCAGGCACGGCCGGCCGCCGAACGCCCGGATGCGGTCTTCGCCGCCAACGACCTGCTCGCCGTCGGGCTCGAACAGGCCTTCATCATGCGCGGCACCATCGCGGTGCCCGAGCAGATCGCCATCGTCGGCTAC
This sequence comes from Curtobacterium poinsettiae, assembly GCF_025677645.1. Lineage (NCBI taxonomy): Bacteria > Bacillati > Actinomycetota > Actinomycetes > Micrococcales > Microbacteriaceae > Curtobacterium > Curtobacterium flaccumfaciens. The sequence goes on from NZ_CP106879.1 coordinate 3,259,247, forward strand.
GACGACATCGCGTTCGCCGAGTCCGCCGTGGTCCCACTGACGTCGGTGCGGCAGCCGGCGCAGGACCTCGGTCGTCGCGCGATCGAACTCCTGACGAAGCAGGTCGAGCAGGGGCAGGACATCGACCTCGAGCACGTGGAGTTCACGCCGGAGCTCGTGGTGCGGCAGTCCACCGTCGCCGACGCCTAGGGCGCGGTCCGGACACGGCTCCCCCGCCGCCTACGATCGGAGCATGGTGCATGTCCCCCGGCGCGACGGTCCGCCGAGCGTGCACCACGTCGCTGCCCGGGCCGGGGTCTCGCTCGCGACCGTCTCGAACGTCCTGAACCACCCCGAGCGGGTCGCAGACGCGACCGCCGCACGCGTACGGGACGCGATCGACGCGCTCGGGTACACGCCGAACCGCAACGCCCGGGCGCTGGTGTCCGGCAGCACGCGCGCGATCGGTCTGGTGGTGATGTCGCTGCGGAACTCCCTGTTCAGCGACATGGTCAACGGCGCACAGCTGGCTGCGCGGGAACGCGGCTTCACCCTGCTGATCGCCAGCAGCGAGGACGACCTGCAGGCGCAGGGCGAACACCTCGCCTACCTCGAGAGCGCCCGGGTGTCGGGGATCCTGCTCGCCTCGATGACGGAGTCGCGCGACCAGGTCGAGGTCGCACGACGCCACGGCCGGCCCGTCGTGTACGTCAACCACGAGCCGACCGGACTCGACGCGTGCGCAGTGGTCGTGGACAACGAACAGGCCGGGTTCCTGGCGACCGAACACCTGATCGAGCGCGGCTGCCGACGCATCGGGTTCGTGAGCGCCCGTCCGGACCTGCAGCCCGTCGACCGCCGACGGACCGGCGTGCTGCGGGCCGTCGCGGCGCATCCCGGGGTCGAGCTCGTCGACGTCGACGCCGGGGACATCGACCCGCCGGGTGGCACCGACGCCGGGCTCCGCATCGCCCGGATGCCCGAGGACGAACGCCCCGACGGGGTACTGGGTGTGACCGACCTGCTCGCGATGGCCGTCGTCTCCGAGCTCCGAGCCGCCGGGATCCGCGTCCCCGAGGACATCCCCGTGTCGGGCTGCGACCACAACTCCGTGGCGTGGGGTGGTGCGGTGCCGTTGACCTCGGTGACGATGCACGGCTCGGAGATGGGTGCGGCTGCGGTGGAACTGCTGCTCGAGGAACTCACCGACCCCATGCACGTGCACCGGACCGTCGTGCTCGGCAGCGAGCTGGTGCCGCGCGAGAGCACGCTCGGTCGCGAGGGCGCGGCCGCAGCAGCCGCCGCGGCCGCCGTCGCGGGCACGATCACGTCGAGCGACCCGAGGCGCACCGAGGCCTGACCGGCGGCGGATCAACCCGCGAAAGCGACACATCCGCAGGTGGCCACGCCGTCCGGTCCGCCAGAGCGACAGATCGGTGCGAACGTTCGGCGGCGCACTGTCGCTTTCGCGGGCGAGGGGCAGCGGGCCACGGGCCGGCGCGCACGAGGCGATGCGGGACCGCGAACGCGACCGGGCACCGGACGGGAGGCGCGGGGCGGGGCCGGCACGGGCCTCCCGGCCGGCGGGCGGCGCGACCACCGCACGGTGCAGCACCGCGCGTCGACTCGGTGCGAGGTTCCGCACTCCGTGCGAGCCCTGGCGCCCGTCACGGAGTGTGGAACCTCGCACCAGACGAATGGACCCACCCGCACCTCGCTCCGCGGGTTCGCGTAACGAAATCGGCACAGCGATTGACACGCTTCAATCCTCGTGGTTCCATCCTGGTTGAAACGTTCTAAAACGCAGTGACCGGACCCCGCGACGGCGCGGGATCCGGGTCCGTTTCACCCGGGGTACCCCAGCCCCGGGCCTTACGAGGAGGTAAGGAATGTCAGTTCGTTCCATGACCAAGCGCGCGATCGCCATCGGCGGCGCAACGGTCCTGATCGGTGGGCTCGCAGCGTGCTCGTCCGGCGGCTCCGCCGACGAAGGCGGCGGCAAGGTCGAGATCACTTACCAGGCCGACAACGCCCCGGCCACCGCCGCCACCGCGAAGCCGCTCATCGAGGCCTTCGAGAAGGCCAACCCCGACATCACCGTCAAGTTCGACACCCGCCCCCAGGGCACCGACGGTGACAACCTGATCAAGACCCGGCTGTCGACCGGCGAGGCCGCCGACGTCTTCAACTACAACTCCGGCTCGCTCATGCAAGCCCTCAACCCGGACAACACCCTGGTGGACCTGTCCGACGAGGAGTGGGCGGGTGACGTCGACCCGCAGTTCACCAAGGTCGTCAGCACCGACAAGGGCATGTACGGCGCCCCGTTCGGCACGAGCTTCGGCGGCGCGGTGCTCTACAACACGAAGGTCTACGACGACCTCGGCCTCGAGGTCCCGACCACGTGGGACGAGTTCATCAGCAACAGCGAGAAGATCAAGGACGCCGGCGACATCGCGCCGATCATCCAGACCTACGGCGACACCTGGACCAGCCAGCTGTTCGTCCTCGGCGACTTCGCGAACATCACCGCGCAGGACGACAAGTGGGCGGACGACTACACCGCCAACAAGGAGTCCTACGCCGACGAACCCGCACTCGCCGGGTTCGAGCACCTCGCCGAGGGCAAGGACAAGGACCTCTACAACGAGGACTACGCCTCGGCCACGCAGGCGAACGGCCTGAAGATGCTGGCCGACGGCACCGGCGCGCAGTACCCGATGCTCACGAACGCGATCTCGGCGATCCAGCAGGACTCCCCCGACGCCGTCGACGACATCGGCGCGTTCGCCCTGCCCGCCGAGGACGCCGCGGACACGAACCTGACGATCTGGGAGCCGAACGGCCTGTACATCCCGAAGACGACCACGGGCGACAAGCTGGCAGCGGCGAAGAAGTTCGTCGCCTTCGCGAACTCCACCGACGGCTGCCAGGTGCAGAACGACACCGGCACCCCCGCCGGCCCGTACGTCATCTCGACCTGCTCGCTGCCGGACGACGTGCCCCCGATGATCGACGACCTGCAGCAGTACCTGGACGACGGCAAGGCGAGCCCCGCGCTCGAGTTCCTCTCCCCGATCAAGGGCCCGAACCTCGAGAAGATCTGCGTGCAGGTCGGTTCGGGCATCACCACCGCGAGCAAGGGCGCCGACCAGTACGACGACGACGTCGTCCAGCAGGCACAGCAGCTCGGCATCAAGGGCTGGTGATCGGCGTGACCGCGACCCTCACGACGGCGGTGGCTCCGCCGCAGACACGCAAGGCCGGCCGCCCCGGACCAGCGCGCAAGCGGATGCGCTCGTTCTACCCCGCGTGGTTCTTCATCCCCGCGATCGCGCTGTACGTCGTGTTCTTCGCGGTCCCGACCTTCGCCGGGTTCTACTTCTCGCTCACCCGCTGGACGTTGTTCGACCAGACCTTCATCGGCTTCGACAACTTCGTCCGGTTCTTCCAGGACCCGCAGCTCGTCTCCGGGTTCGTGCACACCTTCCAGTACGGCTTCGTGACGAGCGCGGCGAAGGTGGTCCTCGGACTGGCCCTCGCCCTGCTCCTCACGTCGCCCGTGCTGGGGCGCGGCTACCTGCGGGCGGTCGTGTTCTTCCCGGTGCTCGTGTCGACCATCGGCATCGGCATCACGTTCAAGGCGCTGATGGACCCGTTCCACGGGATCATCAACGGCGTGCTGGGTTCGGTCGGCCTGCCCACCCCCGGGTGGCTGACCGACCCGGCGCTCGCCCTGTGGAGCGTCGCCGCGGTGGACGTCTGGAAGGGCGTCGGCATCGCGACGCTCATCTTCATCGCCGGCATCGTGGCGATCCCGCAGGAGTACTTCGAGGCGGCACGGGTGGACGGCGCGAGCGCGTGGTCGATCTTCCGGAACATCACGTTGCCGCTGTCCCGCCCCGCGATGGGCACGGTCATCATCCTGTCGCTCATCGGCGGTCTGCGGTCGTTCGACCTGATCTGGGCGATGACCGGGGGCGGGCCGGGGTTCACGAGCGACGTGATCGCCAGCGTGATCTACAAGCAGTACCAGGCCGGGTTCTACGGCCTGTCCACCGCCGGCAACGTGGTCCTGTTCGTCGTCGTCACCGCGATCATGGTGCCGATCTCGTGGCTCCTCAACCGCAAGGAGGCAGAGCTGTGACCGCCGTCACCACCCCCGGAACCGGCCACGCGCCGGCTTCCGGCAGCCGCCGACCGACACCGGCGAGCCGGTCCCGCCACCCGGGGCGTGCCCGCCGGTGGATCATCGGCTCGATCGCCATCGTCGTCAGCTTCGTCGTGTTCCTGGTGCCGTTCGTCTTCGTGCTGCTCCAGGCGGCGAAGAACCCGGCCGAGGCGAACCAGCTCGGCTTCAGCCTGCCGACCGACTGGCAGCTGTGGCAGAACCTGCAGGCGGTGTTCCAGAGCGGTGACGGCGGGATCCTCCGCGCGTTCTGGAACAGCGCCCTGCTCACCGTCGGCAGCGTCACCGTCATGGTCGTGTTCTCGGCGATGGTCGGGTACGTCCTGCAGCGGCGCCCGAGCCGGTGGAACGGCCTGATCAACTTCTTCGTGCTGGCGGGGCTCATCGTGCCGCCGGCGATCGTGCCGACCATCTGGGTGCTGCAGGGGCTCAACCTGTTCAAGACCATGGGCGGGATGATCCTAATCGAGGCGACGTTCGGCCTGTCGTTCTGCATCCTGCTGTTCCGGGCGTTCGTCGCGACGATCCCGAAGGAACTCGACGAGGCCGCCGTGCTCGACGGCGCCGGCCCGGTCCGCCTGTTCTTCGGGGTGGTGCTGCCGCTGCTCAAGCCGGTGATCATCACGGTCGTGCTCGTGCAGTCGGTGACGGTGTTCAACGACTTCACCAACCCGCTGTACTTCCTGCCGGGGTCCGAGAACGCGACGGTGCAGCAGACGCTCTACGCGTTCCAGAGCCAGTCGGTCAGCCAGCTGAACCTGCTGTTCACCGACGTGCTGCTCATCACGATCCCGCCGCTGATCCTCTACGTCTTCTTCAACCGTCAGATCGTCGCCGGCATGACCAGCGGCGCCGTCAAGGGCTGACCGCCCACCCCGGCCTGGAGGCGCGACCCGCCTCCGCCACACCGCCCACCAGGGCGGACGGCCGGGCCCACGACCTGTGCACCGGTCGACGACGACCGGTCGCGTGAAAGGACCACCACATGACCACCTGGACCGCACCGTTCATCGCGGCCGACACCGACCTCGGCAGCGCCCCGATCCTGCGTCGTGAGTTCACCCTCGACGACGGCCACGGCGCCGTCACCGCCGCCAACCTCGACGTCAGCGCCCTCGGCGTCGTCGAGGCCTGGCTCGGCGGGCAGCGCGTCTCCGACCACCTGCTCGAACCGGGGTGGACGAGCTACGAGTGGCGCATCCGCGTCGTCTCGCACGACGTCACCGCGCACCTCGCCGACACCGCGGCCGGCGGCGCAGCCGTGCTCGCGCTCGTCGTCGGCAACGGCTGGGCCGCCGGACGCCTGGCCTGGGGCGGCGGTGGCGGCTGGTACACGGACGAGCGCGCCGGGTTCGCCGAGCTCCGGATCACGTTCGCCGACGGCCACGAGCAGCACGTCACGACCGACACCGACTGGCAGGCCCTGTCGAGCGCGATCACCGCGGACCAGCTCTACGACGGGCAGGACATCGACGCCCGACTCCGCGACGGCTCGTTCCTGACGCCCGGCGAGGTCACCGTGCCCAGCGTCGACGGCCACCGGGGACGGACGAGCACGGTGCACACGGTCGACATCGGCGAGCGCGAACTCGTCGCCGACACCGTGCCGCCGGTCCGCCCGCTCGCCGAGATCGCCCCGGCGGCGATCTGGACGAGCCCGTCGGGAGCGACCCTGCTCGACTTCGGCGTGAACCTGGTCGGGTGGCTCCGGGTCACCGCGACCGGCCCGGCCGGCACCGTGCTCACCGTGCAGCACGCCGAGGTGCTCGAACGCGACGAGCTCGGCACCCGCCCCCTGCGCACCGCGAAGGCGACGGACCGCTTCACCCTGCGCGGTGACGACGGGCCCGAGACGTTCGAGCCCCGGTTCACGTTCCACGGGTTCCGGTACGCGCAGGTCGACGGCTGGCCGGGCACGCACGACGAGCTCCGCGCCGCGGTCACCGCCGTGCAGGTCGGGTCGGACCTCACCCGCACCGGCACGTTCGCGTCGAGCCACGAGCTGCTGAACACCTTCCACGACAACGTGGTCCGGGGCATGCAGGGCAACTTCCTCAGCGTGCCGACGGACTGCCCGCAGCGCGACGAGCGGCTCGGGTGGACCGGCGACATCGCCGCGTTCGCGCCGACGGCCTCGTACCTGTTCGACACCCGGACGTTCCTGGCGGACTGGCTGCGGGACGTGTGGCTCGAGCAGCAGCACGCCGCCGGGGTGATCCCGTTCGTCGTGCCGGACGTGCTGAAGTACTCCCCCGCCGAGGACTTCGGCACGCCGGACGCGACCGCGCTCTGGTCGGACGCCGGCGTCTGGGTGCCGTGGACCCTGTACCAGGCGTACGGGGACACCGCGGTGCTCGAGGAGCAGTTCGACTCGATGGCCGCACACCTGCGCCGGGTCCGTGACCACCTGTCCCCGGAGGACCTGTGGGACACCGTGTTCCAGTTCGGCGACTGGCTCGACCCGGACGCCCCGCCCGAGGCCCCTGCCGACGCGAAGGCCGACAAGGGCGTCGTCGCGACGATCTGCGCCTACCGGTCCGCGACGATCGTGGCGGACGCGGCGGAGCTGTTGGGCGGTCACGAGGCGGAAGCGGCCGAGTTCCGGGAACTCGCCACGCGCCTCCAGGCCGGGTTCCGCACCCACTACCTGCAGGACGACGGGCGGATCCTGTCGGACGCGACCACGGTGTACACGCTGGCGATCGTGTTCGGGATCCTGTCCGAGCGGGAGCAGGCCGTGGCGGGCGACCGTCTCGCCGAGCTGGTCGAGGCGTCCGGGTACCGGATCTCGACGGGCTTCGCGGGAACGCCCTTCATCACCGACGCGCTGACCCGGACGGGCCACCTGGAGGACGCCTACCGGCTGCTGCTCCAGACGGAGTGCCCGTCGTGGCTGTACCCGGTGACGATGGGCGCGACGACGGTGTGGGAGCGCTGGGACTCGATGCTGCCGGACGGCACGATCAACCCGGGCGAGATGACCTCGTTCAACCACTACGCGCTCGGTGCCGTGGCGGACTGGATGCACCGGGTGGTGGGTGGGCTCTCGGCCCTCGAACCCGGGTACGCCGCCGTGCTCATCGCACCGCAGCCGGGCGGTGGGCTGACGTGGGCGGAGACCTCGCTCGACACCGTGCACGGGCACGTCGCCGTGCGGTGGGAGCTCGTCGACGGGGAGTTGCGCGTCCGAGCGACCGTGCCCGAGGGCGTCTCGGCCGTGGTGCGCCTGCCGGGTGCGCCCGAGCAGCGGCTCGGCGCGGGGACGCACGACCTGCGCGCCCCCGCCGCGGTCCCCGCCGCGTAGGGCCCTGGTCCGCAAGACACCGGTGTTCGCGCGTCGAACCCCCGAACGCGCGTGTTCAACACGTGAACACCGGTGTTCTGCGGTACCACCCCACCCTCCACGGTTGCGGCAGACCGCCGCGAGCCGTACTGTATGAAACGATTCAATCGCACACAAGGAAGTGACACGATGACATCGACACCGAGCTTCGCCGGCATCGCCGACCAGCTGGCACGACAGCAGATCGAGCTGCCCAGCTGGGCCTTCGGCAACTCCGGCACCCGCTTCAAGGTGTTCAGCACGCCGGGCACCCCGCGCGACCCCTACGAGAAGATCGCCGACGCCGCCCAGGTGCACGAGTACACCGGACTGGCCCCGACCGTGGCACTCCACATCCCGTGGGACCTCGTCGACGACTTCACCGACCTCAAGCGCCACGCCGAAGAGCACGGGGTGTCGCTCGGCACCGTCAACTCGAACACGTTCCAGGACGACGACTACAAGTTCGGCGCCCTCACCCACACGGACGCGAGCATCCGGCAGAAGGCGATCGACCACCACCTGCGCTGCATCGACGTGATGGACGCCACCGGCAGCCGTGACCTGAAGATCTGGCTCGCCGAGGGCTCGAACTACCCCGGCCAGGCCGACATGCGTGAACGTCAGGACCGCCTGCACGAGTCGCTCAGCACGATCTACGACCGCCTCGGCGCCGACCAGCGGCTGGTGCTCGAGTACAAGTTCTTCGAGCCGTCGTTCTACCACACGGACGTCCCCGACTGGGGCACGAGCTACGTGCAGACCGCGGCACTCGGGCCGAAGGCGATGGTCTGCCTCGACACCGGCCACCACGCCCCCGGCACGAACATCGAGTTCATCGTGATGCAGCTGCTGCGCCTCGGCAAGCTCGGTTCCTTCGACTTCAACTCGCGCTTCTACGCCGACGACGACCTGATCGTCGGGGCAGCGGACCCGTTCCAGCTGTTCCGGATCCTGGTCGAGGTCATCCGCGGTGGCGGGTACGACAACCCCGACGTCGCGTTCATGCTCGACCAGTGCCACAACGTCGAGGACAAGATCCCCGGCCAGATCCGCTCGGTGCTCAACGTGCAGGAGATGACGGCCCGCGCGCTGCTCCTGGACCGCGTCGCACTGACCGCCGCGCAAGAGGCGCACGACGTCCTCGGCGCGAACGAGGTCTTCATGGACGCGTACCAGACCGACGTCCGGAAGGACCTGGCCGAGTGGCGCGAGTCCCGCGGGCTGCCGGCGAACCCGATGCGCGCGTACCTGGAGTCGGGCTACCAGCAGTCCATCGCCGAGGACCGCGTCGGCGGCGTCCAGGCCGGCTGGGGCGCGTAGGACCATGACGAACACAGTGGAGGCACGGGTGGACCCCGACGCGCACGGCACCGACGCAGACACCACGATCAGTGCCCTCATCGCACGTTCCAACGCGCTCGGCTCGGATCCGCGGATCACGAACTACGCGGGCGGGAACACGTCCGCCAAGGGCACCGACACCGACCCCGTCACGGGCGAACCGGTCGAGCTGCTCTGGGTGAAGGGCTCCGGGGGTGACCTCGGCACCCTCATCCCGGCGGGCCTCGCGGTCCTGCGCGTCGACCGCGTCCGCGCCCTGCGACAGGTCTACCCGGGCGTCGAGCGCGAGGACGAGATGGTCGCCGCGTTTGACCACTGCCTGTTCGGTCGTGGCGGTGCCGCGCCGAGCATCGACACCGCGATGCACGCACTCGTCGACGCCGCCCACGTCGACCACCTGCACCCCGACGCCGGCATCGCGATCGCCACGGCGGCGGACGGTCCGGCCCTGACCGAGCGGATCTTCGGCGACCGGGTCGTCTGGGTGCCGTGGCGCCGACCCGGGTTCCAGCTCGGCCTCGACATCGCTGGCGTCAAGCGTGACCACCCGCAGGCGATCGGCACGATCCTGGGCGGCCACGGCATCACCGCGTGGGGGGAGACGAGCGACGAGGCGCAAGGCAACTCCCGCTGGATCATCGACACCGCCGAGCGGTACCTCGCGGAGCACGGCAAGGCGGACCCGTTCGGTGGCCGCCGAGCGGGGTTCGGAGCACTGCCGGCCGACGAACGTCGCGTCCGCGCCGCCGCCCTCGCCCCGACGATCCGCGGCATCGCCGGGCACGACAAGCCGGTCGTCGGGCACTTCACCGACAGCGACGTCGTGCTCGAGTTCCTGGCGAGCGAGCGCGCCGAAGCACTCGCGGCCCTCGGCACCAGCTGCCCGGACCACTTCCTGCGCACCAAGGTCGAGCCGCTCATCCTCGACCTGCCCGCAACGGCCTCCGTCGAGGAGCAGACCGCGCGCCTGCACGAACTGCACGAGCAGTACCGCGCGGACTACCAGGCCTACTACGACCGGCACGCGACGCCGGACTCCCCCGCGATCCGCGGCGCCGACCCGCTCATCGTGCTGGTGCCCGGCGTCGGGATGTTCTCGTACGGCAAGGACGCGCAGACCGCCCGGGTCGCGGGAGAGTTCTACGTCAACGCGATCAACGTCATGCGCGGCGCAGAGTCGGTCAGCACCTACGCCCCCATCGACGAGGCCGAGAAGTTCCGCATCGAGTACTGGGCCCTCGAAGAGGCGAAGCTGCAGCGGATGCCCGCGCCCAAGAAGCTCGCGACGCGCATCGCCCTGGTCACCGGCGCCGCGAGCGGCATCGGCAAGGCGATCGCGAAGCGCCTGGCAGCCGAGGGTGCCGCCGTCGTCATCGCCGACCTCGACCTCGGGAAGGCCACCGCTGCGGCGGCCGAGATCGGCGGCCCCGACCAGGCCATCGGCGTCGCCGCGAACGTGACGGACGCCGCCGCGATCGACCAGGCGATCCAGCAGACTCTGCTGCACTTCGGCGGCCTCGACCTCGTCGTCAACAACGCGGGGCTGTCGCTGTCCAAGAGCCTGCTCGAGACCACCGAGCAGGACTGGGACCTGCAGCACGACGTGATGGCGAAGGGGTCGTTCCTGGTGTCGAAGGCCGCCGCGAAGGTGCTCATCGAGCAGGGCCTGGGCGGCGACATCGTCTACATCTCGTCGAAGAACTCGGTGTTCGCCGGGCCGAACAACCTCGCGTACTCCGCCACGAAGGCCGACCAGGCCCACCAGGTGCGGTTGCTCGCGGCCGAGCTCGGGGAGCACGGCGTCCGCGTCAACGGCATCAACCCCGACGGCGTCGTGCGCGGCTCCGGCATCTTCGCGAGCGGCTGGGGTGCCAACCGCGCCAAGACGTACGGCATCGAGGAGCAGGACCTCGGCGAGTTCTACGCGCAGCGCACGATCCTGAAGCGCGAGGTCGTGCCCGAGAACGTCGCGAACGCCGTCTACGCCATCTGCACCGACGACTTCTCGCACACCACCGGCTTGCACGTGCCCGTCGACGCCGGCGTCGCCGCGGCCTTCCTGCGGTAGCGACGACCGACGACCAACGAGCGACGACCAACGAACCGAGCAGGAGCACGGCATGCACACCAGCGGCAGCGTCGCCGCGGTCGACCTCGGGGCCACCAGCGGCCGGGTGATCGTCGGCCACGTCGACCCCGACCGGGTCTGGATGGACCAGGTCGCCCGGTTCCCGAACGGCCCCGTCACCCTGCACGAGGGCGACGTCGACACCGGCCGCGACGCCCTGCACTGGGACGTCGTCGAGCTGTACCGACAGGTGACCGAGGGGCTCCGGCGTGCGTTCGCCGAGCACCCCGCGATCGCCAGCATCGGCATCGACTCGTGGGCGGTCGACTACGGCCTGCTCCGCGACGGCCGACTGCTCGGGCTGCCGTCGCACTACCGCGACGACCGGCACCAGGGCGGTGTCGTCCCCGTGCACGACCGGATGGACGCCACCGGGCTGTACGCCCGGAACGGCCTGCAGCACCTGCCGTTCAACACCGTGTTCCAGTGGGCTGCCGACCCGTCGCTGCAGCTCGCGCAGCGTGCGCTGCTGGTCCCCGACCTGCTCGGGTACTGGCTGACGGGGGTCGAGGCGGCCGAGCGCACGAACGCCTCGACGACCGGGGCACTGAACGCGACCACCCGTGGGTGGGACCCGGCGGTGCGGGCTGCTGCGGGCCTCCCGGCCGGGCTGCTGCCCACGCTGCGCGACCCGGGCGACCGACTCGGCCCGCTGCTGCCGTCCGTCGTCGAGCTCGTCGGCGGCCGGGCCGACGTGACGCTGGTCGGCTCGCACGACACGGCGAGCGCCGTCGTCGCGGTCCCCGCGACGGAACCGGACTTCGCCTACATCTCGTCGGGCACGTGGTCGCTCGTCGGCGTCGAGCTCGACGCGCCTGTCCTGTCGGACGCGGCGCGACGCGCGAACTGCACGAACGAGGGCGGTGTCGACGGCCGCGTCCGGTTCCTGAAGAACGTGTCCGGACTGTGGTTGCTGTCGGAGAGCGTCCGCACCTGGGAGCGCGGTGGCGACCACGTCGACCTGGAGGCCCTGCTCGCCTCCGCCGCGGCCGTCACCGCCCCGGTCCCCGTCTTCGACCCCGCGGACGAGTCGTTCACGGCACCCGGCGACATGCCGGCGCGGATCGCCGGGTGGTGCGCGGCGCACGGGCTGAGCGCCCCCGCGTCGCGCGCGGAGTTCGTCCGGAGCATCCTCGAGTCGCTCGCGACGGCGTACGCCGAGACCCTGCGCACCATCGCCGACGTGACCGGCAAGGCCATCCGGGTCGTGCACGTCGTGGGCGGCGGCTCGCAGAACCGGCTGCTCTGCCAGCTGACCGCGGACCGGACCGGCCTGCCGGTCGTGGCCGGACCGGTCGAGGCCACCGCCCTCGGCAACGTGCTGGTGCAGGCGCGCGCCGCTGGACTCGCTGGCCTCGGAGGGGCTTCACTGGAGGCACTCCGGAGCATCGTCGCACGGAGCGTCGAGCCCGTGCGGTACACCCCGTCGGCGTCGTCGCGCGCCGATCCCGATCGATCCCCCGTCAGGAGCCACGCATGACCACGACCGACGACCAGCACCGGATCGACCCCGCGACCGGGGCACCGGCACCCGCCACCGGTTCCGCGTCCGCCGCTCGCACGCGGGTCAAGCGGCAGCTGCCGACGGTGCGGGACCTCGCGCCGCTCATGCAGTTCAAGAAGCCTTCGCTGCCGGGTCGGCGTCAGCGGCTCGAACAGGCCTTGACGATCTGGGACCTCCGCGACATCGCCGCCCGCCGCACGCCGAAGGCCGCGTTCGACTACACCGAGGGCGCGGCCGAAGCGGAGATCTCCCTCGCCCGTGCCCGGCAGGCGTTCGAGGACATCGAGTTCACGCCCGCGATCCTGCGGGACGTGTCCCGGGTGGACACCTCGCGCGAGGTGCTCGGGGCGCCGGTGTCGTACCCGTTCGGCATCGCGCCGACGGGTTTCACGCGGATGATGCAGACCGAGGGCGAGCGGGCCGGTGCCCGGGCCGCCGGACGTGCCGGCATCCCGTTCTCGCTCTCCACGATGGGCACCACCGCGATCGAGGACGTCCGCGACGCCAACCCGAGCGGGCGCAACTGGTTCCAGCTGTACATGTGGAAGGACCGCGAGAAGTCGATGGCGCTGGTCTCCCGCGCCCAGCAGGCCGGCTTCGACACGCTGCTCGTCACGGTGGACGTCCCCGTCGCGGGTGCGCGACTGCGGGACAAGCGGAACGGGTTCTCGATCCCGCCGCAGCTGAGTGCCCGGACCGTGGTGAACGCGATCCCGAGGCCGTGGTGGTGGTTCGACTTCCTGACCACCGAACCGTTGGCGTTCGCGTCGCTCGACCGCTGGTCCGGCACCGTCGGCGAGCTGCTCGACCACATGTTCGACCCGACCGTCACCTACGAGGACCTCGCCTGGATCCGTGACCAGTGGCAGGGCAAGGTCGTCGTGAAGGGCGTGCAGTCGCTGGCCGACGCCAAGCGCCTGGCGGACCTGGGGGTCGACGGCATCACGCTGTCGAACCACGGGGGCCGGCAGCTGGACCGCGCCCCGGTGCCCTTCCACCTCCTGCCCGCCGTGGTCAAGGAGGTCGGGAAGGACACCGAGGTGCACCTCGACACGGGCATCATGTCCGGCGCCGACATCGTCGCCGCCGTGGCCCTCGGCGCGAGGTTCACGATGGTCGGCCGTGCCTACCTGTACGGGCTGATGGCCGGTGGCGAGGCCGGGGTGGACCGGATGATCCAGATCCTGTCCGAGCAGATCGAGCGGACCATGCGGCTGCTCGGGGTGGCCTCGCTCGACGAACTCGAGCCGGGGCACGTGACGCAGTTGCAGCGGTTGCAGCCGATCCCCCGGGTCTGACCCGTCGGCTCGCCGCGCGTTGCATCGTGCACGTTCGACGGTCGGACACCGGGCGTTCGTCGGTCGATTTCCGTGACGCCCCCCGAACGGGTCACAGATGATGCAAGATGTCCGTGGACGCGTCAACGAAACCCTCGGCATCCGGCCGGCTGGTGCGTCCGTCCCTCCCCGCATCCTGCGCCCGAGCATCCACGAGGAGCCCGACATCTCGACCCGAAGCACGTGCACGCCCTCGCGCGGCACGACCCCACGTCACACGTCCACGACCCCGTCCACCCGAGGGGGCGCCCGATGATCCGCCACCGCGCGATCCTGGCGGTCGCGACCGCCGGTGCCCTGGTCCTCGGCGTCCCCACCGCCGCCTCCGCCCGCACCTGGTGGGGCTGGGACGGCGAACGCCGCTGGCACAACGCCCCGGTGAACCCCACCCCGACGCCCGCCCCGGACGAGACGGAGACCCCGGCTCCCACCGATGAGTGGACCCCGGTTGCGGAGCCCACGCAGGACTCCGCGCCGATCGAGGACTCCGCCCCCGTCGCCGAGCCCGCACCCGAGGCCGAGCCCGAGTCCGAGGCTGCGCCGGAAGCGGCGCCCGAAGCGGGTGCCTCCCCCGCGGACCTCTCCGCGATCGCACCGGACGCCTCGTTCGTCGAGGACTTCACCGAGGACGCCGTCACCGGGCTGGTCTCGTCGCTCTACCCGCAGTCGTGGCAGGCCTACCCCGACGGCACCTCGGGCATCTACGCGCCGAGCAAGACGGTGTCGGTGCACGACGGCGTGATGGACGTCGCCCTCGGCACCGGTGCCGGAGCTGCCGGCACCTTCGGCTCCTCCGACGGCGCCTGGGACCACGTCGGCGGCTCGTTCTCGGTCCGCGCGAAGGCGACCGGCGGCGACGGCAACGGCGCGGCCTTCATGCTGTGGCCGACGTCGAACGTCTGGGCCGACGGCGAGATCGACTTCCCCGAGGGCAACTTCGAGGACAGCCCCTCGGTGTTCCACCACTCGATGACCCCGGGCAAGGAAGCCGAGCGCGTCCAGCTCGGCACCGGCGTCTCGTGGCGCGACTGGCACACCTACAAGGTCGACTGGGTCCCCGGCGAGTCCGTGACGTACAGCGTCGACGGCAAGGTCCTCGGCACGATCACGCACGACGTGCCGACGACCCCGCACCGCTTCATGTTCCAGGTCGGCAACTGGGGCGAGAAGGGCAACCTGCTCATCGACTGGGTCTCGACGACCGAGTAGCGTCCGCAGGTCCGCACCACGCACGGACGGGAGGCCCGGTGCCAGCTGGCACCGGGCCTCCCGTCCGTCTGCGTGGTGACCTTCCTGGCGTCACCGCGGAGCCTGTGGGCTAGCGCTCCTCGTCGACGAGCGCGATGAAACGGCTGCCGATGCCCTCGACCTCACGCCGCGTCAGGCCGGCGGTGGGCTCGGGCGCCTGGTAGGGGGCGTGGTAGTCGCACATCAGGTAGTCCCACTCGGGCCACCACTTCTTCGGGCGTGCTTCTTCGTCGAAGCCGCAGACCACGCACTCCAGGCGCGTCCAGACCTTCTTGGTGCCGGTGCGGTTGGCGCGAGACTGCACGAGCCAGGCGGGCGGGTCCTGCTCGATCGCGTCGAGCTCGGCTTCGCTCAGGCGCGACGGGATGCCGTGGCGGGTCGCCATCTCGAGGGGGATGTCGAGCCGGACGGCGGCTTCGCGGCGGGAGAGCATCCGTCCAGGGTAGGTCCTGCTCACCGCCACCTCGAACTGCGACGGCGGGAAACCGCCAGCGACCGCTCCCACGCCTGGCGAGACTGGCTCGGAGCTCGCGACCGCCGCGAAGCCCGACCGAGAGCCGAGCGCCGTGCACCACACCCCCATCGACCCCGCGATCCTGTACTTCGGCACGCCCGTGGCGCTGCTGAGCACCATCGCCGAGGACGGCACCACGAACACCGCCCCAATGTCGTCGATCTTCTGGCTCGGGCAGACCGCCGTCCTCGGCATGGGAAGCCGATCCCAGACCGCTCGGAACCTGCTCGCCACCGGTGAGTGCGTCATCAACCTCCCGTCCGCCGATCTGGTGACCGCGGTGGACGCACTCGCCCTCACGACCGGACGATCACCCGTCCCCGCCGGCAAGGCCCACGTCCGCTACCGCCATGAACCGGAGAAGCTCCGCCTCGCCGGGCTCCACGGCCGCCCCGGCGACACCGTCCGTGCGGAACGGATCGACGAGTGCCCGGTCAACCTCGAAGCGCACGTCGTGCACACGCGACCGCTCACATCCGACGACGACACCTTCGTCTTCGAAGCCTCGATCAGCCGCGTCCACGTGCACGACACCATCCGGATGGCGGGCACCGCGAACCGGATCGATCCCGCGCTGTGGCGTCCGCTCATCATGAGCTTCCAGCGGTTCTACGGCCTCGGCGGCGAGCTCCACCCCTCGCGGCTCGCTGGCATCGACGAGGAGTGGTACCGGTAGCGAGCGGCCTCCGACCGCGGACTTTCCTCGAGCGGGCGGTCCGTGTATGGTCTCGATCACTGAGGTAAAAGGCGCCGCGATCTGCGACGCACCAGCACGCGGCTTCGAACGAGTCGCCACTTCTTCCCTCGAAGGAGTGCGCCATCGTGTCCCCCAGTCCCGCTCTCACCACCGGGCACGTGCCCGGCGGCGGTTCGTCTCCTCGTCTGCGCGACGCCTGGATCGCCCTCGCCGGGCTCTCCGCGGTGTTCCTGTTCGAGATGCTCGACAACTCCGTGCTCAACGTCGCCCTGCCGACGATCGGCCGCGACCTGGGCTCGTCGACGACGGGCCTGCAATGGGTCTCAGGTACCTACTCGGTCGCCTTCGGAGGGCTCATGCTGCTCTTCGGCGCGGTCGCCGACCGCATCGGCCGCCGCCGGGTGATGCTCGCCGGGCTCGTCCTGCTGGCCCTGGCGAGCCTCGCCACGGCGGTGGTCACGTCGACCGAGCAACTGATCGCCGTGCGGGTCGCGATGGGCGTCGCCGCGGCGATGACGACGCCCGGGTCGATGGCGCTCGCGTTCCGCCTCTTCGACGACGAAGGCCTCCGGGTGCGGGCGCTCACCGTCATCTCCACGGCCGGGCTCGTGGGGCTGGCCGTCGGTCCGACCGTCGGCGGGTTCGTGCTCGCCGTCGCCCCGTGGCAGGTGCTGCTGCTGGCAGACGTGCCGATCGCGGTCCTCGCGCTCGTCGGCATCCGGTTGGGTGTCGCACACGACGAAACGGCGGAGCTCCGTCGCGATCCGGTCGACGTGGTCGGAGCGCTGCTCGGCACCGTGACCACGGCCGGAGCACTCGTGACGCCGACGATCCTGGTCGAGTCCGGAGCCACTGGCTGGTGGGGGTGGGCCGTCCTCGCGCTCGCCGTCAGCTGCGGGGTGGGGTTCGTCGCCCGCGAGCGGACCGCGCGGCACCCGCTGATCGACCTGCACCTGCTCGCCCGCCCACTCGTCTCGAGCGGCCTCGCGTTCAAGGCCGCGTCGGGTCTGGCCGTCGCCGGACTGTCGTACCTCGTGACCCTGCAGCTGCAGTTCGCCTGGGGCTGGCCGCCGGCCCTGGCCGCGGTCGGGACGCTGCCGCAGGTGGTCGTGCTGCTCGTCGGCGGCCGCTTCGTCGGGCCGTTCGTGCAGCGGGTCGGCCTGGGCCGCGCCGCCTGGATGAGCGCCGCCTCGGTCGTCTCCGGTCTCGCGGTCTTCGGCGCCCTGAGCCGGTACGGGTACCCGTGGGTGCTCGTCGCGCTCGTGCTCGTCGCCGCCGGCATGCGGGTCGTCGGCGTCGTCGCCGGCGCGTCGGTCCTCACGGGGCTGCCCGCGGATCGCACCTCCGTCGGAGCGGCGCTCGTCGACACCTCGAGCGAGCTCGCGGGCGGTGCCGCCGTCGCCGCGGCGGGGACCATCGTCGCCGCCTTCGTCGCCGGGAGCATCACCACGACCGCCTGGACCGCCGCTCGGCTCGAGCGCTTCCAGGACGCCCTCACCGTCGCCGGCCTCGGCCTCGCCGCGGTTGCAGCACTGCTCGTCGTGGTCGGCATGCTCCGAGCCCGGCCCGCCGTCGAACCGCGAGGCGCGGCGCCGGCCGAACCCGCCGACACCAACCATGCACACACCGACCCGATCACCATCACCGAGGAGACCTTCCGTGCCTGACACCATCGCCCTCCCCCGCCCGCCGTTCGACCCCGAGTTCGTGCCCTTCCTCACCGCCATGGACGCGCGAGGCCGCTTCCACCTCACAGCCGAGATGCTCCCGCAGATGCGACAGCTGGACACGACGGAGGCGCAGCTCGACGAAGGACTGCGTGCTCGCGGCCTCGAGCGGAGCAGCATCACGATCCCGGGGTTCGGCGGCGACCCGATCGACCTCGCCGTGATCCAGCGCGTCGGACGCACCGGCACGGCTGCGCTGGCCTACGCGATCCACGGCGGCGGCATGATGTTCGGCCACCACCTCGGCAACCTCGACTCCTACGACGAGTGGCTCCTGGTGCACGACGTCGTCCTGGTCAGCCCCGACTACCGCCTGGCGCCGGAACACCCGGACCCGTACCCGGTCGAGGACTGCTACGCCGGTCTCGTCTGGGCAGCCGAGCACGCCGACGAACTCGGCATCGACCCGGAGCGCATCGTGCTCGTGGGGCAGAGCGCCGGTGCCGGTCTCGCTGCCGGCACGGCCCTCCTCGCACGCGACCGGCAGGGGCCGAGCGTCATCGGCCAGGTGCTCGTGAGTCCCATGCTCGACGACCGCGACGCGACCCTGTCGGCTCGGCAGTTCGACGGTGTCGGGGTCGCCGACCGGGAGATGACACGGTTCGGCTGGGACGCCTACCTCGGTGATCGGCGGGGTGGCGAGGACGTGTCCGTCTACGCCGCACCCGGCCGCGCGACCGACCTCGCCGGACTCCCGCCCGCCTACATCGACTGCGGCAGCACCGAGGTGTTCCGCGACGAGACCGTCGCCTACGCCAGCTCGCTGTGGGCGGCAGGGGTCCAGGCGGAACTACACGTGTGGCCGGGCGCGTTCCACGGATCGACGAGCATGATGCCCGACGCGACGCTGTCGCAGCGGGCCGTGCGGGCCCTGCGCGAGTTCACCGGTCGCCTCCTCAGTCCGGCCGTGTGACGTCGGCTCCGGCACGAGCGCACCGTGGCGCTCGTGCCGGAGCCGGGTCGCAGCATCGGCTAGATCCGGTCCAGGGACGCCATCGCGACGACGATCGGCCACGGCTCGCCGTCGAGCTGCACGTACCGCAGCCCGCGCGGCAGAGCTCGTCCGTCATCGCACGCGACGACGACTCCCTGCAGCCCGACGAGGTGCCCGGACCCCCGGCTGTAGTGGACACGATCACCGACGACGGGCATGACGATGGTGTCCGCCGCCAGCTCCTCTGCAGCGAGTTCGACGACGAGAGGCCACGACTCCGTGAGCACCTCGGCGAGCTGTGCCTCGAACCCGCCGCGTTCGTCGAGCTCTTCGTCGCGTCGCTCGAGATCCGCGATCCCGGCGGCCGGCAGGGATCGCGGGCCGATCGTGCACGTGGATCCGCATTCCATCGGAACACTCCTGCTGGCGAGGAAGAGCCCCACGCGCGCCACACCGAGCTGCACCGGGACTGGCTCAGCACGGACTCGGCGGAGCCCGAGATGCTTCTTGAACGCGAGGGCGCCAGGCCGTCGCTCGTCACCGTTGTCCATCGGGTCGCCTTCGGGTCGGCTTCTCGCAGCCTCGGGTCAGGCTGTTCCCGGACCGTACTGCCGGACCGTCAGCCCACACGACGGTTCCTCACCGATCTTGCGGTATCCAGCAACGCCGATTCGGAGTTCGCGCCGGCGTTGCCGCCGTTGGTTCCGACCTGGGCCTCTTCGGCGGGCGGGCCCCTCTTCGTCCCGGCGAGCTCTTCGCCGCAGCGCCCGACGGACCCCCGTGAGCACGGCGCCGCACACGACCGTGACGACGATGCCGATGGCCGTCCCGCCGGCCGATCCGCTTCCGTGGTTCGACCATGGCAGCCCGAGAGCCCGCTGGAGCGCGGAGCCGGACCTCGCTCGTCAGCCGTGAACCGATGCTCCCGACAGCAATAGTTGCCCATTGAGTAAACTTGCCCATTGGGCAAATATGTCCTAGGTTGGCGTCATGACAGACGAGGTCTCGTTCCGTGAGCAGAAGAAGGCAGCGATCCGTGACGCGTTGAGCGTGACGACAGTGCTGCTCGCCCGGGAGCGGGGGCTCGACAACATCCGTGTCGAGGACATCGTCAGCGAGGTCGGGGTGTCGAGGCGGACGTTCGGGAACTACTTCTCGAGCAAGGAAGACGCGATCGCGGACCGCCACGTGCAACGCGTGCGCACGGCGGCCGTCGATCTGCTGCAGCGGCCACGCGCGGAGCCGCTGTGGACTGCTGTCACGGAGGCGCTGCTCGCTCCGTACGAGGCGGAAGAGACGACGACCCCCTCGCAGGAGGAGCAGAGCGGACTGCTCGCAGTGCTGTCGACTCCAGGCATGCAGTCCGCCGTCGACCGAGGTGCCCGCGCAGCGAACACCGTGTTCACGGCCGCCATCGCGACCCGCAGTGACGCAGCACCGGATGACCCCGTGCCTGGTCTGGTGTCCGCCGCGGCGCTGTCGACCTTGTTGACGACGCTGGAGGCCTGGGCGGCGCGCGCAGAGCCGCAACCACTGCAGCCGTTCCTGCGCGATGCGTTCCGACTCCTCGGCGACGGTTTCGACCAGCTTCGCTGACCACGCACTCCACGAACATCGTCAGGAAGAAGATCGTCATGTACGACGTCGTCATCGTCGGAGGCGGACCCGTGGGCGTCTTCGCCGCCTGCGAGCTGAAGCTCGCGGGTGCGAACCCCCTCGTCGTCGAACGCCTCCCCGAGATCAACCAGTGGGACAAAGCGCACGGCTTGACCGGACAGGTCGTCCGGCTCCTCGACCACCGCGGCTTGTTCGAGCGGTGCGCCGGGACGTCCGTCCCGGCGCCTGCGCCGCGGTTCTTCTTCGGAGCACTGCCCCTTCCGCTCCATGTGCTCGGCGACCACAACCCGATGTACCTGCTCCACATCAACCAGCGCGACCTCGAGCGCGTACTCAACGACCGCGCAGCAGAACTCGGTGTCGAGATCCGTCGCGGCGTCGAGATGCGCTCCTTCACCCAACACGACGACTCCGTCACCGTCGACGTCGTCGACGTCGCGACCGGAGCTGCGAGCACCGTGTCGGCGCAGTACCTCGTGGGCAGTGACGGGGCGCGAAGCACTGTACGGAAGCGCTCCGGTATCGGCTTCCCTGGCAACACCGACCACCACATCGTGGACCGCACAGCCCTGATCGCACCAACTGCGCAGCTGACGCCCGCCGGCCCCGGGAACGTGCACGTCGCGGGTCTGGGAGAGATCGCCGAGAGCTTCCACCGCACTGAGACCGGCGTCGTCACCATCGCCCTCCGTGACCCGGCGCACCCGCTGGTCTACACCGCGGAATGGGAGGACCAGCCTGACCGCAGCTTCCCCGGTGAGGGAGCAGCCATGACATTGACCGAGATGGAGGACAGCCTGGAGCGCGTCCTCGGCGTCCGCCTCGACCTCAACGCGCCGGCCGCCGACGAGCCGACGCTGCTGCGCCGGCTGACTGGTCGGAACACACGCGTCGCTGACCGCTACCGCGACCGGCGGGTCTTCCTCCTCGGCGATGCCGCACACGTGCACTCCGCCGCAGGCGGACCCGGCCTGAACCTCGCACTCCAGGACGCGGCGAACCTCGCCTGGAAACTCGCCGCCGCCCTCCACGGCTGGGCTCCCGCGGGCTTGCTCGACACCTACGAAACCGAGCGCCGCCCGCTCGGACAACGCGTCTTCATGCAGACCCAGGCGCAGACCGCGCTCATGGCGCCCGGCTCGGACGTCACCGCCCTCCGCGACCTCTTCGCCGAGATGCTCGCAGACACGACCACCGTGCAGCGCATCGGAGATCTCCTCGCCGGGTCGGACGTTCGCTACAACATGGGTTGCATGGACCCCGACGGTCCCACCGGACGGTTCGCGCCGTCGACGACGGTCGAGCTCGTCGACGGGGCCGTCCGCAGGATCCCGGAACTGCTCCGCACCGCCCGTCCGATCCTGCTCGACGCGACGGGCGGACACCACGACACCATCGCCCCGTGGGACGACCGCGTCGACCACGTGCCGCTGGCCACGACGCACGAACAGACCTCGATGCTGATCCGGCCAGACGGATTCGTCGCCTGGTCACACACCGACCCCGCCTCCCTCACAGAGGCACTCTCCGCCTGGTTCGGAACACCCGAACACGGCTGTACCGGAAAGGAGTAACGCGTGAACCTCGACGTGATCGGAGCCGCGATCGTCTCGATCAGCGGCGCGCTCTTCGCGACCGCTTCGATCTGGTGCCTGGTCGGTCTGTTCCTCAGAACACGAGCAGTGCCCGAGCTCCCAGCAGCTTCCAGAGCCCACCTGTTCACGTCGGCATCGACGATCTTCGCCGGGCTCGTGGTCCACATCATCGGCTTCTTCCCCGAAGCCTTCGTGCTGATCTACGGAGGCGCGACGTCGATGCTCGTCGCCGCCTTCTTCGCACGTACGACGGAACAGCCCGCTCCCGGCCGGGTCGCGGGACCAGCACTACTCACGGCGGGCGGGATCGTCGCGCTCACCATCGGGCTGCTCATCTGACCGCTGGTGCAGGTCACCCTCACTCAGGGCCCAGGCCCAGATCCGGTCCGCGACTGCTCTGCGCTCGCGACGGCGGAACGCGGGACGAGCTTCCGCAGGAAGACGAGCCCGCCCGGAAGTCCAGGAGAGACGGATGGGAGGCCCGGTGCCAGCTGGCACCGGGCCTCCCATCCGTCTGGTGGTCGCGTCGACGACGCGACCAGATCCGCCGTTGGAGTGTCAGCGCGATCCGACGATCGCGGCCTTGGTCTGGTCACGCAGGTACGCGATGCCGGCCGCGTTCGGGTGGAGTGCACCGAAGAGGATCCGGTACTTCGTCCCGGACAGCGGTGCGCTGTCGGCGGCGGTGCCGTGGTCGGTCAGGGTGAGTCCCGAGATCCATGCGGAACCCGACGCTGCACAGGGCGTGTGCGCGGCGGAACCACGCAGCGTCGAGACGTAGGTGAAGCCACGAGCCTTCGCCGCAGCCTTGACCGCTCCGTCGAGCGCGTTCTGCGTGCGGTGGAAGTAGGCGGTGTCGGTGGCGGTGAAGGGGAACGCGTTCTGCGGGAACGGCGGTTCGAGTCCGGAATCACCGAGGAGGCTCGAGAAGCATCCCTTCGGGGACCGTGCCGAGCTCGGCGCGATCATCGGGTAGCCGACGACGAACACCTTCGCCCGTGGGGCGCGCTGCGCGATCACGCGGAACGTCGACGCGAGCCGAGGTGCAACGACGGTGCGGATGCGCGCTGCGAGACGATCCCGTTCGACGCCGTGCACGACCGGTGCGTAGTAGTCCTTGCAGCGGTCGTAGGTCTTCCCGTGGATCTCCGAGAACACCGGACCGTCCTTGGTGAGCGCGAGGCAGTTCGCGATGAGGTCGGTGTACCCGAGGTCGTTCCCGCCGATCGACACGGTGACGAGGTCCGTGTCCTTCGACAGCGCATCGGCCTGGACGGGTGCGGTTCCACGTCCGGCACCGGTCGACTGTGGCAACCGGGTGATGTTGTCGGTGGTGGCACCGGTGCAGGTTCGGTCATCGAGTCGCAGACCCAGGGATGCTGCGACCTGGTGGGGGTAGTCGGTCGTGGACTGGAGACAGCCGACCGCAGGGGTCGCACTGTAGGGGGCCACCCCGAAGCCCGCCGCGTACGAGTCCCCGAGGGCGACGTAGTCCGTCCCGCCGGGCGACGAGGACACTGCGATAGCAGACCCGACGGGCGCTGCACCGTCGGTGGTCGCCGCGGAGACAGGCCCGGCCGTCCCGACCGCGAGCGATGCCACCGTCAGGACGCCACTGGTGATCAGCAGGGCACCGGTTCGGCGGAGGCGAGGAGCGTGACGCATGGAGCGGTTCCTTCCAGAGGGCCTGTTCGCCAGACGATCGTCTGACAAGTAGACGGTAGGCCGGTGGAGGGCCTCGCACCATGAGAGGTCCACAAGGCGCGGAGGACGCAATCCGGGCACCGCTGTCCGTGGGCACGGAGCGTCATCCGGTTTGCACGGCCGTCGGGCTCACCTCGCGACCGATTGCACAACATCTCTTGTGCATGTACGGTCGTCCCGTGACCCACGGACGGATCGACGACCCCGCCCAGATGCGCGCCCTCGCCCACCCGACGCGGCTGCGCATCCTCGGCCTGCTGCGCGCGAACGGCGCGCAGACCGCTGCGACCATCGGCGAGGTGATCGATGAGGCTCCGGGCACGATCAGCTACCACTGCACCCGGCTGGCTGCCGCGGGCTTCATCGAACCCGCTCCGGACGCTGGCACGGACCGCCGCGAGCGCTGGTGGCGAGCCGCGCACGACGCCTCCGTCTGGGAGCTCGCCGACGCGTTGGACGACCCGGAGCGGCTGCTCGCCACGAACGCCCTCGACCACGCCGTCGCCCGCGTGTACGCCGCGAACTACGAAGCCTTCGTCGACCATGCACCGACGTTCGGCCGCGAATGGGTGGCAGCGTCCTCGAGCGCAGACCGCGTGCTCCGGCTCACGGCAGCCGAGCTCCAGGACATGGGTGAGGAACTCCGCGGGGTCGTGGAACGCTGGGCCGACGTGGCCGCCGTCCACCGCACCGGCGACGGGTCCGAGCAGGTATTCGTACTGAACCAGGCGTACCGATGGCCGCGCGGTTGAGCCCCCGCGCGCAACTGCGCGCACTGCTCGCGGTGCAGGTGGTGTCGCGCATCGGGAACGTCGTCACCACCATCACCGTGCCGTTCGCCGTCCTCACGCGTGGCGGGTCCGCGACCGACGTCGGCATCGCCGCGTTCATGGCGACGGTGCCGATCGTGCTCGGTGGCCCGTTCGGTGGGGCTCTCGTGGAGCGGGTGGGCTTCGTCCGCTCCAGCGTCGCATCCGACGTGATCAGCGGGCTCACCCTGCTCGCGATGCCGGTGCTCGCCTGGACCGTCGGTCTGCCGTTCTGGGCACTCCTCGCGCTCGTCTTCGTCAGCGGCCTCTTCGACACCCCCGGCGAGTCCGCGCGACGTGTGCTCCTCCCGGGGCTCGCGACGGCGGCGGATGTCCCGCTCGAACGCGCCGTCGGTCACTTCGAGGCTTCTTCACGGCTGTCGGTGCTGATCGGTGCGCCACTCGGGGGAATCCTGGTCGCCGTCCTCGGTCCGATGCCGGCTCTCGCCTGCGTGGCGATCGCCTTCGGGGCGTCCGCGCTGCTCATGGCACTCACGGTCCGCGGTGCGGCGGCACCGGTCGAGTCCGCCGAACCCGTGGAGTCGCAAGGGTACTGGCGCGACATCGCCGACGGGTTCCGGTTCTGCGTCCGCGACCCACTGTTCCGGCTCGTCGTCGCGCTGGTGCTCGTGACGAACCTGCTCGACGCCGCACGCTCGACGACACTCCTGCCGCTCTACGCCGACGAGCAGCTGGGTGGCGCGCAGGCACTGGGGCTCGTCACCGGCGTCTTCGGGGGCGCAGCGTTCCTCGGCTCCGTCGCCTTCGGGTACGTGGCACACCGTGTGCCGCGGCGGGTGGTCTTCGCCCTGTGCTTCGTGCTCGCCGGCGGGCCGTCCCTCGTGGTCCCGGCGCTCGGGCTCGGCCTGCCGTGGATGCTCGCGTCCGCCGCGCTCTCCGGTCTCGCGGCAGGTTCGATCAACCCGATCCTCGGCGCCGTGGAGCTCGAGCGCATCCCCGAGCACATGCGTGCGCGGGTGTTCGGACTGCTCGGTGCCGGCGCGTGGGCGGGCATCCCCGTCGGCGGCCTGCTCGCCGGGCTCGCCGCCGACGGGGTCGGGGTCCAGGCCACCTTCGCTGGCATCGCGCTCCTCTACACCGTCGTGACGCTCACACCGTTGCTCGGCGGATCGTGGCGGCTCATGGAGCGCCGCCGGGTCGCGGTGCCGGCGGGACCGACGGCTTGACATCCGGTGGTCCGCCCGAGCCGCCGCCTAGGCTGCGGAGGTGACCAGGCACCGGACGAACACCCGACGAGCGATCGTCGTGACCGTTCTGATCCTGGGTGCCGCGGCCGTCCTGTTCATCGGACTGCGCGCCGCACTGCTGTTCGCGGGGGCGACGGAAGGCGACGTGCCGACGTCGTCGTCGATTCCCCTGCCTGCCGGGAGCAAGGTGGTCCACGAGGACAAGGAGTGCGCATCCGGTGGATGCTGGTCGGTCGTGTCCGTGCAGCCACCGACGGGGGTGAGCCCGTCCGAACTGTCGACGGCGTTGGGCACCGAGCCGCTCGCGAGACGGCCTGGCACGCTGTGGGATCCCCGCGTCGTCAACCTGACCTCGAAGGTCCAGGGGGAGCTCCTCGTGGTCCGCGCGGACTACTGGTCCCGCGAAGCCCCGCCCTGACTCGCGTCCGGGTCAGCCGCGGTCGCGTGCCATTCCTGCTTCGGTGTTGCGAGTGCCGACAGCCACGCCGTGCGGGGAGGCAGCTTCGATGCGTTCGAGGTCGCTCGTGGTGAGCACCACGTCAGCAGCGGCGACGTTCTCCTCGACCCGGGACGCTCTGGTCGTGCCCGGGATCGGAACGGTGCCGGCTTGGATCAGCCACGCCAGCGCGAGCTGCGCGGTCGTGACGCCCTTCTCGTCAGCGATGACCTTCAGCGCCTCGACGACGCGCAGGTTCGCGTCGATCGCTTCGTCGGAGAACCGTGGAAGGTTCCGCCGGGCGTCACCCACGGGAAGGTCGTCCTTGCGGGTGACGGTGCCGGAGAGGAACCCACGGCCGAGCGGCGAGAAGGGCACGAATCCGATGCCGAGCTCCGACGCTGTGTCGAGGACACCATTGTGTTCGGCGTCACGCTCGAACAGGCTGTACTCGGATTGGATCGCCGTGATCGGGAACGTCGCGTGCGCACGGCGCAGGGTCTCGGCCGAGGTCTCGGAGACCCCGATGAAGCGTGCCTTGCCGGCGGTGACGGCTTCAGCCATCGCGCCGACCGTGTCCTCGATCGGCACGTTCGGGTCGGTCCGGTGGAGGTACCAGAGGTCGACGTGGTCGGTACCGAGGTGACGGAGGGACCGGTCGATCGCGCGGCGCGCGTGCTCCGGGGAGCCGTCGAGTCCGATCGGGACACCGTCGTCAGTGAAGTCGGTCGCGAACTTCGATGCAACGGCCACACGGTCCCGATCCCCGCCGAGCACGCGGCCGAGGAGCTTCTCGTTCTCGAACGGCCCGTATGCCTCGGCAGTGTCGAACAGGGTGATCCCGAGGTCGAGGGCGCGACGGATCGTCGTGACGGAGCCGGCTTCGGTTGCACCGCCGTAGAAGGCGCTCATACCCATGCATCCGAGCCCGAGCGCGGAGGTGACGAGGCCCTGGGAGCCGAGAGGGATCTGCTGCATGCGTGTTCTCCGTTCGTCGCCGGGAGCACCCGGACGATGACGACCCTCCACCCTGGTGTGCACACCATGTCAAGTGGGAGACTCGACTCATGCTGCTGCCCGAGGTCCACGTCGATGAACCGGTCACGATCAGCGCTGCGGCTGAGCTGCTCGGCATCACGGTCGACACGATCCGCTACTACGAGAAGGAAGGGATCGCGCCGGCACCAGAGCGCGGCGCGGATGGGTGGCGGCGGTACGACACGGCCGCGCTGAGTTGGCTCGCTGGGACCGTGATGCTCCGCGGCACCGGGATGAGCGTGCGGGAGATGCGGGAGTACGCGGCCGCGTACCGGGCCGGCGCTGACGACGCCGCACGGCTCGCGCTCCTCGAGCAGCACCATGCGACCGTCCTCGCCCGGCAAGCCGAGGTGCAGCGACACCTCGCGGCGCTCGAACGGAAGATCGCGGCGTACCGCGCGACCATGGCCGCGACCGGTGCCCGATCGGTGGCATGACCTTCCTTCCCGGTCGACCATCGTCGATCGGACGCTCCCTGATCGATCGCGCTACGGGACCGGTCGCTGCACGATCGAGCTGTCTCCTCCGTTGCGTCGGACTTCCGCCAGGGGTCGAAATCGAGGTGTCCGGGCACATCGAGGTCGCCGAGCGTCCTCCGCGCTGCTTCGTCCTGGGGCAGTTCGGGCACGGCCGGGCCGTCGGCCCAGCCGTGGTGCAACAGGCTCGATCAGATGAGCTGCCCATCCGTCCCGAGGTCACATCGACGGCGCGTCAGCCTTCCCAGGGCCAGTACGTCTGGCAGGTCTCGGGGCCGCCGTTCGTCGACACGCAGACCTGGGTCGGACCCCAGAGCGAGAAGGCGACGAATGCGACCTGCAGCACCAACATGCTCAGGCCGACGATGAACAGGGCACGGACGCGGCGACGGTCATTCCGGACGCCGGTCAGCAGCGAGCCGAACGCGGCGAGCAGCCCGCCGGCCGGGACCACGAGTCCGAGGACGACGGTCACGGTCATCAGGAGGGCGAATTCGCCTCGGGTCGCGCCGAAGCGTCGCCCGGCGTGCAGTGCAGTCACGGTGGCGAGCATATTGGCCCGCGGAGCACGCGGATGCTCCCCTTCCGGGCCGACGACCGCGACTCAGCCGTCGCTGCGCTCCCGACGACGCACCTGCAGGGTGCCGATCCCCTGCACGATGCAGAGGACGCCGCTCGCGACGACGACGACCCCGGTCACGACCCGGCCGACGGAGAACCCGCCGAACAGCAGCGGCGCGACCGCGACACCGATGAAGATCGCCCCCATCACGATGACGACGACCGGGTTCTGGGCGACGAAGAACCGGCGGCCACCGTTGGCCTCGGCGATCGCCCGGTCCCGGGCACGAGGGACGGCGTCCGGTGACCGACCCGCGCGGCGGTCTGCACGCCGTCGCCGACCGCGCAGGACCAACCACACCGCTGCGCCGATGACGACGGCCGCTCCGATCGCGATCCACTCGACGAGCTGGAAGAACCCGAAGACGATCACCAGGACGAACCCGACCGCGACGCCCACGAACATGTCCGTGGTCATCCGGTCCGTCCGGCCATCGCCACTCGTGACGTAACCGGGGCGGCGTTCGTACGGGTCGTGCTCGTCCACGGCCGGTTCGTCGGCCCGTTCGGTTCCCATGCTCCGAACCTACCGATAGCGCTGCGGACCCGTCAGCCGACGCGTGCGGCCGGCTGCTCGGCCCGGGTCCCCTGCGCCGGACGCCGCTCGCGCATGATCGCGACCGCCTGGCGGAGCGACAACCCCGGCAGGTAGGTGCGGACGATCGCGACGCCGATCGTGGGCAGCGCGACCGGGTCCGGGTACGCCATCACCAGGGGCTGCAGGTCGGGGCCGAACTTTGCCTTGAAGCGCAGCAGGGAGCGGAACCCGTAGACCGGCTCGAGCGCACCACCGACGACGTCGAGGACCGATTCGACGCCGCTCCGACCGGCACCCTGCGGCTCGGCCGACGACGCGAGCGGGGCGGCGGACAGGCTGAGCCGCTCGGCACCGTCGGCGCGCATCCGGTCGACCGCACTCGCGACCAGGAACTCCATCACACCGTTCGGGGCGTCCGGCGCACGACGCATCGCGTCGAGCGTCCACCCGACCACCTGCCCGGCACGGTACGCGGGCAGCCAGCTGGTGACGGCGAGCACCGTGCCGTCCTCGCCCAGGGCGACGAGCGCCCGGACGGCGGGGTCGCGCATCTCGTCGATCCCACCGAGCGTGAACCCCATCTCGGGCAGTTCGCGCTCGGCGACCCACTCCTCCGAGATCGCCTCGATCTGGCGCGTGACCGAGCCGGGCAGCGAGGCCCAGTCCGACCAGAGTGCTGTGGTGCCGGACCGAGCAGCCTTGTTGACGGCCGTGCGGACGTCCTGCTTGCGCTTGCCCGAGGTCGTCCAGGTGCGCGGGTCGAGGTCGGCGTCCTCGGCAACGGGGAGCAGCGTCCAACCGAGTCGTGTGAGTGCCGTGCCGAGGGTGGCGTCGATGCCGTAGAAGACGGGCGTCCACCCGTGGTCGTCCGCGGCCCGGGCGAAGCCCTCGAGTGCCGCGAGCCGCGCGTCCTCGTGTCCGAAGGGGCCGCCGGTCGTCACCGCGACGCTGCCGGTCCGGTGGTAGGCGACACCGGCGCGGCCGTCCTCGGTGAACCAGTACTCGTTGCCGGGCCAGGTGGTCATCCACCCGAAGGTGTCACCACCGCCCGCGACCAGCAGGGCACGAGCTGCCACCCGGGCGGCGTCCTGCCCGTCGAGGTCGCTGTCCGAGCGTCCGGCCCCGGTCGGCCGGACCGCGGCGATCGCCACGGCGAGCCACAGGAGCGGGCCGGAGGCGCCCACGACGAACCGCAGCGCCGGCTCGGCCTGCGCCAGGTGCGTGGGCAGGGTCACGGGGGCGATCGGACCGAGCACGGCGAGCGCCAGGTGGAGCGGCTCGCGCACGCTGTCGCCCGAAGCCACGGCGACACCGACGACGACGATCGCGAGCACCACGGCCGAGCCTGCGACCGTGATCGCGAAGGTCAGCAGACGTCGCCGGTCGGTCCGGACCGGGAAGTCCGCGCGGCGCAGGACGAGCACCACCGCCGTTGCGACCGGCACCAGCACGGACGCGACGATCGAGAGCGAGACCGCGAGGTGGTCCGACGCCAGGCGCTGCACGACGGCGTGGTGGCGTTCGGGCAGCACGCCGTACGAGACGGCGGTCGCGACGCCGGTGACCAGGTCGACGGTCACGACGAGCCACAGTGCGAACCGGCTGCCGCGCCGGAGACCCACGGCACCGACCGCCAGGACCACGAGCGGCATCACGGCCAGCAGCGAGTGGAACAGGCCGTGCGGGTGCACCGCGGCGAGCGCCCGGACGCAACCGGCGGTCACCCCGGTCACCGAGCAGTGCGGCATCCGCCCGGTCGGCCCGGTGTCGAGCACCACGGCGAGCGGGGCGAGCAGCCCGAACTGGGCACCGGTGACGAGTGCGAGGACGGGACCGACGGCCGACACGGTCACCGCGGCCACCAGCAGCACCCGGGTCTCGCGTGAGGAACTCCGGGTCCAGCCGCTCCGCACCGGTGAGCGTCGCAGCACGCGGCCGAGCACCAGGCCGACGAGCAGGGCGAGCGCCGCGTGCAGGTCGGACGCGTGTCCGGCGTAGAGCAGCAGTGCCGCGACGACGGCGATCGACACCACCCGGATCCGGCGTCGCCACAGCGCGCCGGCGAACGCACTCGCGGTGACGACGGTCCCGACGATCCAGGTCCACGGGCCGACGTGTCCCAGGTGCACGAGGAAGCCACGGTCCGCCGGGGCGCCGTCGAACAGCTGCAGCAGGGCACCGAGCCCGGTGCCCACCACGGTCGTGACGACCATCGCGAGCAGGGTGCGTCGCCAGCCGAGCAGCCGTTCGGACGCCGCGGTGCACACCACGACGGCGACGAAGGTGACCAGGAACCCGACGGCGCTGCTCGTCACCGCGACCACGCCGAGCGGACCCATCGTCCCGCCCAGGGTGTCGGGCGTCCGACCGTCCTTCGTGCCGAGGCACCTGAGCACCACTGCGGCGACGCCGGCGACGATCGTCAGGGCCGAGACGACGCTCGTCAGCGGGTACCGACGGGCTGCCGGCACGAGCCGTCTCGGGTGCGCCCACGCGAGGGCCGCGACCACCGCGCTCACCGGAGGCCCAGGCGCGCGATGACGCCGGGCATCCCCACACGCAGGGCGTAGCGGACGGTGTTCCAGTCATGGGCAGAGCCCTCGGACACGAACAGCCGGGTCCGCATGCCGGCCGCGTCCGCAGCCGTGCGGAGCGCCGTGGTCGAGGCGACGTAGGGCTCGTCCTCGCTGCCGTAGGCGAAGACGGTCAGGTGCCCGGGGTACGGCCCGTGCGCCCGCATGATCGCCCGAGGTGCCGCCGCGGCGTACCGGCTGGCGGAGCCACCGAACCCGTACCGGATGCTGTGCTGGGCGGAGCCGTTCAGGGGTGCCAGCTCGCTGGAGATCGCGAAGGTCGTGCCGAACACGTCCGGGTGTGCGGTGGAGAACTGCATGGCACACGTCGCTCCCTGTGAGAACCCGACGATGCCCCAGGCAGAGGGCGCTGCCCCGACGCGCAGGTGCTGCCGGATCCAGTTCGTGGTGTCGGTCATGATGTACGTCGCGGAACGGCCGAGGGACGAGTCGACGCACATCGGGTTCCGGTCCGGCGCCCCGAGTTGATCCGGCGCGACGACGATCGGGGCGAGTCCGTGGTGGGTTTCGGCGAACGCGTCCATCACCGCGCCGAGTCGGCCCGCCTGGAACATGTCGCTCGGCTGCCCGGGTTGCCCGGCCAGGCTGATCACGACCGGCAGGGTCGGCGGTCGCTCGGTCAGGGCGGCCGGCGGCAGGTACACCACCGCTGACCGTGCGTGGAAGTGGGAGACGGTCGAGGGGATGGTGACCGAGAGCACCTTCCCGCGTCGCGGCATGTCGGCGGGCGCCCGCCAGGTGGCCGGGTCGACCACCGGACTGGAGGCGCGCCCCACCCCCGTCTCGTGTCCCAGCGGACCCGACGGGTACGGATCGGTCGTCACGGCCTGCTCGATCGTGCGGTAGGCACCGAAGTCGACGTTGACGCCGAGGACAGCGGCCAGTGCCACCGCCACCGCCGCGAGCACGCCGAGCACACGACGGAGCCAGCCACCCTGGACGACCGTCACGACGAGGAGTCCGACACCGCCGAAGGAAAGAGCGACCCACATCCGGGTGATCGGGGTGAACGACACCCCGTACAGGTCCTGCACGTCCCCGAACCACCACACCGCGACGAGGCCGATCCCGGCGCCGACGGCCACGGCGCCGAGCCGCCAGCCCAGGCCCCGGACCGGATGGCGGGAGCGAGGACCGAACGCCGGCAGGAGCGCGGCGACGGTGAGGAGCCCGGCGGCGACGTCGACCGGGACGAGCACGGACGGCGCGACGACGGCGACGTGGAACAGGGGTCGGAGCAGATCGTGGAACATGGAGCCTCCCGGCGGACGGTGCAATCGTGGCGGCGGCCCGCTGCGAACGGGGCACCGAGGCGCTTCCGGTTCGCACAGTTCCCACCTGTGGGGCTCTCAGACCCCACTCGACCGACACCCAGCGAAGCCTCCGATGCGTGCCGTCGCGGACCGCTCGGTCGCGCGCACCTAGGGTGAACGGGTGACGCACGACGGATCGGTACGCGCTGCACTCGCGGCGGTCGCAGCGGACGGCTGGGGTGACGGTGGGCCGCTCGTCGAACCCGGCAGCACGGCCTCGCCACGACGGGCCGCGGTCCTGATGCTCTTCGGTGCGCTCGACCACACGCCGAGCGACCGACCGGCGGCGGCACCCGGGGTCCCCCGCGACCTCGACGTCCTGCTCCTCGCGCGGGCCACGACCCTGCGCGCGCACGCCGGCGAGGTCGCGTTCCCCGGTGGACGCATCGACCCCGGTGACGCGGACGCCGTCGCCGCGGCACTCCGCGAGGCACAGGAGGAGACGGGGCTCGACCCCGCGGGCGTCGAGGTGCTCGGCGCCCTGCCCGCCGTGCCCCTGGCGTTCTCGAACCACCTGGTCCGACCCGTCATCGGCTGGTGGCGCGACCCCTCACCGATCCGCGTCGTCGACGAGCACGAGTCGGCGGCGGTGTTCCGGGTGCCCGTGGCCGACCTGCTCGACCCGGCGAACCGCGGTGTGACCGTGATCCGCCGCGGTGGTCAGGAGTGGCGCGGACCGGCGTTCACCGTCGAGGCCGACGGCGACGAGCACCTGGTGTGGGGCTTCACCGCGATGCTGCTGGATGCGCTGTTCGACCGGCTCGGCTGGACGGAACCGTGGGACCGCGAGCGGGAGATCCCGCTGCCGAGGTGATGCGCCGGATCCGCGTCAGCGTCCGGTCGCCCGGCGACGGAGCTCCTCGCGCACGACCTCGGCCTTCGCGAGCGCGCGGGGCGTCGTGATCACCGAGAACAGCAGGAACCCGACGAAGAACGCCACCCCGAACCACCACCAGGGCGTCGAGGTCAGGGCGAGCCAGAGTGCGAGCACGATCATGACGCCGAAGACGACCGGTCCGAACCACAGGTTCCGCCGCAGCTGTCGGTGGTGCTCGTCGACCGTGGCGGACCATGTGGCGGGATCGGCGTCCTCGGGTACCTCGCCGCGCTTCAGCCCGCGCTGCACGTCCGTCAACTGCGTCGCGCCGCCGGCTCGCCGACGAGCGCGGCCGATCCAGGCGCCGAAGAACGCCGTCATCGCGCCGGCGTAGAAGACCGCGCCGATCGCTCGCCCGAGCAGGGACATGTCTCGAGGGGAGACGAACATCCCGATCAGGAACCACAGTCCGCCCGCGAACAGGAAGAGCACCGGCAACAACACGGGCATCGGGAGGGATCGGAGACGGTGCACCATGAGATCCTGTCAGATCAGAGCGTTCCCGGTGCGCCGTGCCGTCACGACGCGAGCGCGGGCCGGAGCGCGAACGACAGCGGGTCGGCCCGCACCGCGTCGACCGCGTGGGCCACGGCCCCGATCACGACGACATCAGCCCCGAGCGAGGACGCGACGAGTTCGGGCACCGGGTCGAAGTGTCCCTTCGCGAGCAGGTCGCGCGCGCGGTCGATGACGGCGACGGCGGGCTGGGCGATCGCGCCGGCGACCACCACGCGGTCGATGTCGAGCAGGCTCGCGAGCAGGATGCAGACGCGGGCCAGGCGATCGCCCAGACGGTCGACGATGGTGCGCGCGACCGGGTCGCCGTTCCGTGCGGCCGCGAACACCAGAGCGGCGTCGGTGGCGAGCGCGGTGTCGGCGGGGATGTGCCCGGCGGCGACGGCGTCGGCCACGAAGGTGCGGGCGACGGCACCGATGCCGTCGGACGACCCGACACCCTCGACGAGTTCGAGCACCCGCATCTCCCCGGCACCACCGTGGGCACCGCGCAGCAGGACCCCGTCGACGACGAGGCCCGCGCCGAAGCGTTCGCCGGACAGCAGCGCCGCGAACGAGGCGTCACCAGAGGACGGCCGCTCGGCGAGCGCGGCGAGGTTCGCGTCGTTCTCGACCAGCACCCGCCCGTCCGGCACGGCGTCGGCGAACCCCGGGTTCATCCGGACCCAGAAGCCGCCGTCGTCGGGCGAGGCACCGGCGGCGTCGACCGGTGCGGGGATGCCCACGACGGTGACCAGGACCCGTTCGCGGTCGACGCCGGCCGAGGCGAGGGCGGCGGCCACGGTGTCGGCGAGGACTCCCAGCCGAACGGGTACGTCGAGGCCCGATGCACCGAGCGCCCCCTCGGCACGACCGAGCACCGTGCCGCGCAGGTCGGCGACGAAGGCGGTGACCCGGTGCTGGCCGGCGTCCACACCGACGACGACCCCGGCGACCGTGTCGAGCTCGTAGCGGCGTGCCGGGCGTCCCATCCGGTACTCCCCCGCGGCCCGGGCGTCGTCGAGCTCGCGGAGCCAGCCGAGCCGCACGAGTTCCTCGGCCGCACCCAGCACGGTGGACCGGGTCAGCCCGGTGGCGTCGATCGCCTCGGTCGCGGTGAACGCCGACGAGTCGAAGGCGTACGCGAGCAGCGTCTCTGCGCTCGTTCCACGGGGTGGCGGCATGTCGTGACCCTATCGCGCGACGAGTTCCTTGCGGAATTAGATTTTCTCGCTACATTTAGTTCCGCGGGCAGCATCGGAGCCGCTCGCGGGACGGAACGGCAGGGACGCCGGGTCCGGACGGACGGAGACGACGTGCAAGCACACGCCACCGCCAGGAGCGCAGCATCGGTCAGCCGACGCGGGTTCCTGCTCGGAGCGGGCGGCATCGGGGCGGGCCTCGCGCTCGCCGGATGCACCCCGATCGGGTCCTCGAGCGCCAAGCCGGAGACCATCACGTTCTACGTGTCGAAGCCCGAGGTCATCGGCTACTTCGACGATGTCATCGCGCAGTTCCACCAGACCCAGTCGAGGGTCCGGGTCGTCCGCGACTCGACGTCGAGCATGTCCGCGAACTTCGTCCGGAACCGGCCGCCGGACCTCGGCTGCTGGAACTACAACTTCTCGGTCGTGCCGTTCGTCGAGCACGGCGCGCTGACCGACCTGTCCGACCTGCCGCAGGCCGACACCATCAACCCCGACCTGTGGCCGCTCATGGAGCAGACCGCCGACTACCCCGGCCGGAAGAGCGCCCTGCCGTACTCGGTGACCGCGGCGTCGGTGATCTACAACAAGGCGCTCTTCGCACAGCAGGGGCTCGAGGTCCCGACGACGTGGAGCGAGTTCGCCGACGTCTGCGAGCGCCTGACCAGGGCCGGCATCGCCCCGATCTACGGCACGTTCAAGGACAACTGGACGATCGCCCAGGGCATGTTCGACTACTCGATCGGCGGCATGATCGACACCCCGGCGACCTTCGAGGCACTCCGGCGCGAGGGCACGGACGTCGGCAAGGGGTCCGCCGTCTCGTTCGAGCGCGACCTGCGGGAGCCGATGGAGCGCATGGTGCAGCTCCGCGCCTGGCACCAGGACGGCGCCGCGAGCCGCGGGTACGGCGACGGCAACCTCGCCTTCGCCCAGGGCAAGGCGGGCATGTACCTGCAGGGACCGTGGGCACTCGGCGAGATCGCCAAGACCACGAAGGACATGGACCTCGGCACCTTCCCGCTGCCCGTCACCGACGACCCGGCCGACCGCAAGGTCCGCGTGAACGTCGACCTGGCGCTCTGGATCCCCGAGGCGTCGCGCAAGCAGGAGGCCGCCCGCGAGTTCCTGTCGTTCCTGATGAGCACGAAGGTCAACGACCGGTACAACGCCGACAACAACGGCTTCGGTGTGCGCAAGGACGCTCCCCCGGCGTCGAATCCCGCCCTCCGCGGCATGCAGTCGTACTACGACGACGCCGCCTTCTACCTCGGCGCATCGCAGCTCATCCCCGCCGAGATCCCGGTCGCGAACTACGCGCAGTCGATCGCCTTCGGCGGCGACCCGCAGCGCCAGCTCCGCACCCTCGACGCCGACTGGGCGCGTCTCGCGCTCCGCACGGCCGCGTAAGGAGACGTCTCATGGCAACCACGACCACCGAAGCCGTCACGACGGCGGCCCGACGCCGACGGGGCGGAGCCGCGCCGCGCCTCCAGTCCGGACGACGGGACGGACGACGCAAGCCCCGCGTCGACCCGCTCTTCCTGGCGTTCCTGCTGCCCACCCTGGTGTTGTTCACCCTCGCGATCACGCTGCCCGCGGTGATGGGCATCGTGCTGAGCTTCACGAACTCCGTCGGCTTCGGCGAGTTCCGGTTCACCGGGCTCACCAACTACATCGCGGTGTTCTCCGACCCCGCGATCCTGCAGGCGTACCTGTTCACGCTGGGGTTCTCGCTCGTCACCGTGATCGTCGTGAACGCGATCGCCTTCCTGCTCGCCATCGCGCTGACGTCGAAGATCCGCGGCAAGATCGCCCTGCGTGCGGTGTTCGTGCTGCCGATGGTGATCTCGGGCATCGTCATCGCGTACGTGTTCTCGTTCCTGTTCGCGAACAGCCTGCCGGCCTTCGCCACCGCGATCGGCTTCGGGCCGCTCGAGCAGAGCATCCTGGCGAACCCCGACCTGGCCTGGCTGGCGATCGTGGTCGTCACCGCCTGGCAGGCGATCCCGTCGACGCTCCTCATCTACATCGCCGGCGTCCTCTCGATCCCCGGCGAGGTGTACGAGGCAGCCGCCCTCGACGGTGCCAGCGCCTGGCGGCAGCTCGTCTCGATCACCGCGCCGCTGACGGCGGGCTACATCCTGATCAACCTGGTCATCGGGTTCAAGAACTTCCTGAACTCGTACGACATCATCGTCGGCCTGACCGACGGCGGCCCCGGCACCTCGACCACCAGTGTCGCGATGTCGATCTTCAAGGGCTTCAACGGCGGCGACTACGCCTACCAGATGGCGAACGCCACGATCTTCTTCGTCATCGCGGTCGTCATCGCCGTGATCCAGCTGCGGGCGACCCGCGGGAAGGCAGCGCTCTGATGTCCCTGCAAGCACCCCTGCGACCGGGGACCACCGCGACCGGCAGCATCCGTTCCGTCGACGCGGACCGGTCCTCCGGCTCGGGCAAGGCCGGCCGCGGTCGTTTCAACTGGCCCGTCACGGTCGTCCTCCTGCTGTGTGCGCTGTCGGTGCTCGTGCCGCTGTACGTCACCCTGACGATGGCGTTCAAGACCACCGGCCAGGCCGTCGACGGCAACGCGTTCTCGCTGCCGGCACCGTTCAGCGTCGACGGCTTCGTGCAGGCGTGGCAGCTGACCGACTTCCCGCGGGCGTTCGGGGTCTCGGTGTTCGTCGCCGCGATCACCGTCGTCGGCACGATCCTGCTCGCCTCGTTCACGGCCTACGCGATCGCCCGGAACTGGGACCGACGGCTGTTCCGCTGGTCGTTCTTCTACCTGCTCGCGGCGATGTTCCTGCCGTTCCCCGTGCTCGCACTGTCGCAGGTGAAGCTCACCGGGCTCGCGCACCTGGACAACCCGCTCGGGGTCGCGATCCTGCACGTCATGTTCCAGCTGTCCTTCAGCGTCCTGCTCTTCACGGCCTTCCTGCGGTCGATCCCGGCCGAGCTGGAGGAGAGTGCACGCATCGACGGTGCGAGCACGGGGCAGGTGTTCTGGCGACTCGTGTTCCCGCTGCTGGCACCGATGAGCGCCACCGTCGGCATCTTCGCGTTCCTCGCGTCGTGGAACGACTTCGTGATGCCGTCGCTGATCACCTCCGACCCGGCGCTGCAGACCCTGCCGGTGCTGCAGCAGATGTTCCAGACGCAGTTCAGCAACAACTACAACGTGTCGTTCGCCTCGTACCTGATGGCGATGGCCCCGGCGATCATCGTCTACCTCGTCACCCAGCGGTGGGTGATGGCCGGCGTGACCCAGGGCGCGATCAAGTGACCGACACCTCCGGTGCAGGCCCGACCGACACCGCCGGTGCGGTCCCGGCCGCGATCGCCGGTGCAGGCCCGACCGACACACCCCTCGAACCCGACGAACCCCTCGACCCACGAAAGGCCCGACGTGACCGACACCCTCGCCCAGCCCGCCGCCACCTCGCACGACGAGACCTGGTGGCGCCAGGCCAGCGTCTACCAGATCTACCCCCGCTCGTTCGCCGACGCGGACGGCGACGGCATCGGCGACCTGCCCGGCATCACCGAGCGGGTGCCGTACCTGGCCTCGCTCGGCGTCGAGGCCGTCTGGCTCAGCCCCTTCTACCCGTCCGCCCTGGCCGACGGCGGCTACGACGTCGACGACTACCGTGACGTCGACCCGCGCCTCGGCACCCTCGACGACTTCGACCGGATGGTCGAAGCACTGCACGCCGCCGGCATCCGAGTGATCGTCGACGTCGTCCCGAACCACACGAGCGACCGGCACGAGTGGTTCCGCGAGGCGCTCGCAGCACCCAAGGGCTCCCCCGCCCGCGACCGCTACGTGTTCCGCGACGGCACGGGGCCGTCCGGCGAGGAAGCCCCCGCCGACTGGATCTCGATCTTCGGCGGGCCGGCCTGGACCGCCGTCGGCGACGGCCAGTGGTACCTGCACAGCTTCGCGAAGGAGCAGCCCGACCTGAACTGGGCGAACCGTGAGGTCCGTGACGACTTCCTGCACACCCTGCGTTTCTGGTCCGACCGCGGTGTCGACGGGTTCCGCATCGACGTGGCCCACGGGCTGGCGAAGGACCTGGGCGAGACCCTGCCCACCTGGGCCGAGCTCGCCGAGATGCCGAAGGACGGCACGCACCCGCTCTGGGACCGTGACGACGTGCACGACATCTACGCCGAGTGGCGGACGGTCTTCAACGAGTACACGCCGGCCCGCACCGCGGTCGCCGAGGCCTGGGTCCCTGCCCACCGCCGCGCCCGCTACGCCAGCGCCGAGGGACTCGGTCAGGCGTTCAACTTCGACCTGCTCGAGGCCGACTTCGACGCCGGCCAGTTCCGCACGATCATCGAGTTCAACCTCGGCCTCGCCGAGCAGTCCGGCTCGTCGACCACGTGGGTGTTCTCGAACCACGACGTCGTCCGGCACGCCACCCGCTACGCCCTGCCGCCCCGCGCCGGCGGCACCGACAAGCAGGGCAGCGCCTGGCTGCTCGCCGGCGGCTCGCAGGACGCGCTCGACCGGTCGCTCGGCCTCCGTCGCGCACAGGCCGCCACGCTGCTCGAGCTCGCCCTGCCCGGCTCCGCCTACCTGTACCAGGGCGAGGAGCTCGGCCTGCACGAGGTCGGTGACATCCCGGACGCCGACCGGCAGGACCCGGCGTTCTTCCGCAACCCGGGTGTCGACGTCGGTCGTGACGGCTGCCGCGTGCCGATCCCGTGGACGCGCACCGGCACGTCGTTCGGCTTCGGTCCGGACGGCTCGCACCTGCCGCAGCCGGCGTGGTTCGCCGACTCCAACGTCGAGGCCGAGGACGCCGACCCCGACTCCACGCTCAACCTGTACCGGAAGGCGCTCGGCTTGCGTGGCCAGCTGCAGTCCGAGGAACAGCTCGAGTGGATCGAGACCGGCCGCGACGACGTGCTCGCGTTCCGTCGGCCGAACGGCTGGACGAGCGTGACGGTCTTCGGCGACGAGCCCTTCGCACTGCCGGCCGGCGAGCTGCTGCTCGCCTCCGCCCCCGTGGTCGACGGCGCCCTGTCGGGCGTGGGGACGGCCTGGTTGCGTTCCTGACGCGACGCTCGCGCCCTGGGCGCGACCGGACGACGGACGGGAGGCGCGGAGCCAGCTGGCACCGCGCCTCCCGTCCGTCGTCCCCGCGTCTCCCCGCGTCTCCCCGCGGAACGCGGCGTCCCTGCCGGAAACGGGCGTCCTGGGCCGGAAGTTCTGATCAGGTACACCCGTTCTCGCATCCCATCGCGGCCGTTCTGGGAAGGAAGTCCCGGTAGGGTCACCGCATGAGCGGGGCGAGCATCAGCGTGCAGGACTTCGTGATGCGGTTCGGCGACCGCAACGTGGTCGACGGGCTGTCGTTCGACGTCGCCCCCGGCGAGACGTTCGGGCTGCTCGGCAGCAACGGCTCCGGCAAGACCACGACGATCCGGGCCCTGCTCGGCATCACCACCCCGACGGCGGGCACGCTGACGATCGACGGCCGGCCCTACCGACCGGCCACCGGCGGCATCGGCTACCTGCCCGAAGAACGCGGGCTGTACCGCAAGGAGTCCGTCATCGACGTGATGACCTACTTCGGGCGCCTGCGCGGGCTCCGCGGCGCCGAGGCGACCGCGTGGAGCATGGACTACCTGGCCCGGGTGGGGCTCGCCGACCGCGCGAAGCTGCGCGTCGACAAGCTGTCCGGCGGCCAGCAGCAGAAGGTCCAGCTCGGCATCACGATCATGGACCGGCCACGGCTGCTCATCCTCGACGAACCGACCAAGGGCCTCGACCCGGTGAACCGGCGGCTCCTGCTCGACCTGGTCGACGAGCGGAAGGCCGACGGCGCGACCGTGGTCCTCGTGACGCACCACATGGACGAGGTCGAGCGGCTCTGCGACCGCATCCTGCTCCTCAAGGACGGCCGGGCCGCCGCGTACGGATCCGTGCCCGACGTGCAGGACGCCTTCGGTGGCGCCGTCGCCCGCGTCGGGCTCGACGGCCCCGTGCCGAAGTCGCCGCTGTACCGGCTCGCCCGCCACGAGGGGCACGTCGCCTACCTGGTGCCGACCCAGGCCGCCGCTCCGGACGGTGCGGACGTCCTGGCAGAACTGGTCGCGGCCGGGGTGCACGTCACCGCGTTCGAGATGCGCCGGATCCCGCTCGACGAGATCTTCGTGCAGGTCTACGGGCACGACGCCCTCGCCGCTGCATCGTCGGACGGAGCAGCGGCATGAGCAGCCTCGGCACGGTCGTCCGGTTCGAGTTCGTCCGCGCGGTGAAGAAGCCCGCGTTCTGGATCGGTACCCTCGCGCTGCCGGTCGTCATCGTGGTCGTGTCGTTGCTCGTGGGTATCGGGCAGGCCGCCGGCACGAACTCCGTGGTGTCCGGGTCGTCCGCCACCAAGACCCCGTTCCACTACGTCGACGAGTCCGGCCTGGTGTCGGAGTCCGTGGCCGCGAAGTGGGGTGGGACGCCGTCCACCGACGCCGCCGCCGACCGCGCCGCCGTCCGGTCCGGTGACCTCGACGCCTTCATCGCGTTCCCGTCGTCGCCGTCCACGACGGCCATCCGGGTCGACGCCGCCGACCGCGGGCTCTTCGCCAACGGCGTGTACTCGTCCCTGGCCGAGCGGGTGCTCGAGCAGAGCGTCGCCGCGTCGGTCGACGACCCCGAGACCGTGGAGCTGCTCCGCAGTCCACCCGCCACCGACGTCACCACCTACGCCGACGGCCGGGTCGCACCGGGCTGGTTGTCCGTCGTGCCGCCGTTCCTGTTCGTCGCCGCGTTCTTCGGGCTCGTCATCCTGCTCGCCGCACGGATGGTCACCGTCGTGGTCGAGGAGAAGGAGAACCGGATCTCCGAGATGATCCTGACCACGGTGACCGCGGGCGACCTGATCCGCGGCAAGGTCATCGCGATGCTGCTCGTCGGCTTCGTGCAGGTCAGCGTGTTCGTCGTGCCCGGCCTGGTCGGGCTGCTCGTCGCCCTGCCGCTGGTGTCGTCGCAGCTCGGTGGGCTGACGGTCGACCCGTGGCGGATGGTGACCGGAGCGCTGCTGCTCGTCGGCGGGGTGCTGCTGGCGTCCGGGCTGTTCGTCGCCGTCGGGGCCGCAGTGCCGTCGATCAAGGACGCCTCGGCCCTGCAGTCGGCGGCGATCTTCGCGCTGATCATCCCCCTGTACGCGGCGTTCTTCGTGATGACGACGCCGACGTCGCCCGTCGCCCAGTTCTTCACGTACTTCCCGACCTTCACGCCGATCACCGCGATGGTGCGGAACGCCGTCGGGGCCCTCACCGTGACGGAGTCGGTGGTCTGCATCGTCGAGGTGTTCGTCGTCGCCGGTCTGCTGCTGTGGTTCGCGGAGTACCTGTTCCGGCACTCGGTCGCGCAGTACGGCTCGAAGGTGACGGTGCGGCAGGTGCTGTCGTGGCGGCGGGGGCGTCGGGGCTGACCTCGTCGGTCGGTGCCGCACGGCGTCAGACGCGGACGGGTGCCTCGTCGAGGTCCCACGACGGGACGGCGTGCCGCTTCCATCCCTGGCGCAGCGTGTTCACCGCGCGGTCGAACTCCACCAGGACGTCGATGTGCGGGCGGACGAGCATCTGGATCTGCAGCCCCTCGTAGACCGAGAGCAGCTGGGTCGCCGCCTGGTACGCGGGGATGCCGGCCTCTTCCGAGCCGCGGTCGAAGTCGCGCTGCAGCCCGACGGTCAGCTGCTCGGCGTACTCCTCGAACCGCTTGCGGAACAGCTCGGCGAAGCCGGACTCCGAGCTGGCCACGGTGATCAGGCCCGCGAGGACCCGGACGAGTCCGGGATCGGCGACGTCCTCGGCCAGGGTCAGACGGACGTGCTCGATGGTGCACGTCGGCGGGTTCTTCCGCCGGGTCCCCCGCAGCTGCGCCCACCGGTCGTAGGTGACCAGGAGCAGGGCGTGCCAGGTCGGGAACAACCGCTCGACGGTCTCGAGCGGGATGCCGGCCACCTCGGCGACCACCGCCGCGTCGACGGCGTCGAACGGGTGCAGCCGGTAGGCGCGGATGGCCGCGCGCACCGTGCGC
Source organism: Curtobacterium poinsettiae (assembly GCF_025677645.1). Classification (NCBI taxonomy): domain Bacteria; kingdom Bacillati; phylum Actinomycetota; class Actinomycetes; order Micrococcales; family Microbacteriaceae; genus Curtobacterium; species Curtobacterium flaccumfaciens. The sequence goes on from NZ_CP106879.1 coordinate 3,302,755, forward strand.
TCCGCGAGGGACTCGTCGTCCTCGACCCGTTCGCCGTGCAGGGGTTCCATCCGACCATTGCAGCGCATCGCGAGCCGTTTGTCTCGTCCCAGAGCGGGGGCCGTGCTCCCGGCCGCGTCAGCGAGCCTCGGCCACGGCGGTCAGCCGACGGTGACCGGCGCCGCCGGCGGGCGGACCCGCTGGCGCATCCAGACGAAGAACCCCGTCAACGTGAAGACGCCGTAGAAGACGTACATCAACCCGGAGGCGTAGTACCCGGCGGAGAACAACAGCGGCACGCCGACCAGGTCGACCGCCACCCAGATGAGCCAGAACTCGACCCACCCCTTCGCCATGCCGTAGGTGGCGAGCAGCGAACCGACGAAGATCCACGCGTCGCTCCACACCGGCTCGTACGACCCGAGCGCGCGGAAGACGGGGGTCAGCAGGGCGGTGCCGCCGACCATGCCGACGACGAGCAGCAGACGGGTCCGCCAGGAGGCCCAGCGCGGGTCGATCACGGTGGTCGCGTCCTCGGGCCGGTGCGTCCACCGGTACCAGCCGTAGATGCTCACGATGATGAACATGACCTGACGGCCGGCCTGCCCGAGCAGGTTGACGGGGTTCGGGGTGTCGAAGAGCGCTCCCATGAAGACGGTGAAGAGCAGGGCGTTGCCGACCAGTCCGACCGGCCAGGCCCAGACCTTCCGACGCATGCCACCGAGGGCACTGAGCAGCCCGAAGACGTTGCCGATCACCTCGCGCCAGAGCACCGTCTGGTCGCCGATGACGATCTGCGCGTCGAACAACCAGCGCACGATGTCCATGGGCCCTCCTCGTTTCCGGACGGTGCAACGACGCCGTGCGTACCGGCATTCCTTCTGCGATCACCCTGCGCACATGAAGCGTGTGCTCAGAAATCGGGGTACAAATCATGTCCTCCCTAGCGGGGACAAAAATCACCCCCATTCTGGGGTCCGAGCGAACGCTCGTTCTCGCTTGTCGGCACTTTGGGGGACAGGTAACGTCGACACCAGAGCGAGTCCAGCCCGCCCGAGCAGCAGTACCTGCGCTCCGAGGCCCGGCGACCGCTCTCGGCACCGGTCAGCCGCGACCCCCTCCAACCACTGGGTCGATGACAACCTCCCCACCGGACCCGACGCCCGAATGTCCCCGGTGGGCTTCAGCGTGCCCCGAGCACGCAGGAACGGATCCACCCCATGCACAAGATCGTCACCGGTGCCATCGCCGGCGCAGCAGGCGTCGCACTCCTCCTCGGCGGAGCGGGCACGTTCGCCCTCTGGAACGCCAGCGCCTCGAGCGCCGCGTCCGCCGTGAGCGCCGGCACCCTGACGCTGAGCGCCAACAACGACGGCGCCTGGACCGACATCACGAACGGTCGTTCCACCGCGATCGACCCGACGAAGGCCCTGATGGTCCCGGGCAACACGTTCCAGTTCACGCAGACGCTGAACATCGGCGCGACCGGCCAGGACCTCAAGGCCAACCTGACGTACGCCAACCAGAGCATCACCGGCGACGCCGCGCTGCTCGCCGCCACGACGAAGACGCTGGCCGTCACCTCGACGAGCGCCTCGGTCGTGCAGTCCTCGTCGAACGCGAACACCTTCGTCGTCTCGCCGTCCTCGTCCACGTCGACCGTCAAGGTCGTCTTCACGGTGACGCTCCCCGCGTCGGCGACCACCGGGCAGGGCGGCTCGATCAACCTCAGCGCGCTCGCCTTCACGCTGACCCAGACCGCGATCGGTTCCTGATCCCCCGATCGCACCCCACCGACCACGACGACCAGGAGCACGCAGACGACCGCCACACCGCGGACGACGGGACGCCACCGCGCAGCCCGACGGCACCGCTGGGTGTGGCCGGTCGCGATCGCCCTGGTCGTCGCGGTCGGAACGGCGCTCCTCGGCGCCGGCGGCACGTACGCGCTCTGGAACGGGACCGCCAGCATGGCGGCCACCACGGTGCGCTCCGCCACCGCGACCATCAGCGTCAGCGGCACCACGGCGATGAACACCGCGGTCCTCGGGCCGGGCACGAGCACCACCGGCACCTTCACGGTGCGGAACACCGGGTCGATCCCCCTGTCGGTGCGCGTCACGACGACGGCCGCGAAGTCGTCCGTCGCGGCGGCGACCGGTGAACTGACGCTCCACCTCGCGATGGTGTCCTCGGCCGCGAAGTGCGTCCCCGGGCTCACCGGTACGAGCGCGCGGCTCGCCACCTTCGACACCGGCGCCGGGTCCTTCACGCTGCCGGCCGGGGCGAGCGGGATCGCGTGCCTCGAGACGGCTCTCGACGCCGACGCACCGCAGACCGTCGCCGGCGCCACCACCGACTTCACCCTCACCGTCACCGGAACGCAGGTCTCCGCATGAACCGCCGCCTCCGACTCCTCGTCGCCGTGCTCCTCACCGCCGTGTTCGTCGGCGGCGGGTCGAGCGCCGCGTGGGCACTGTGGAGCGCGTCGGGCACCACCGCGGCGAGCACCACGGTCGGCACGGTCGCGGCGTCGATCAGCGGGACGAGCGCCCTCACCACGGCGTTCTCGTCGAGCGTCACCTCGACGACGAAGCCGATCACCCTGACCGACTCGGGAACCCTCGCCGGTACCGCGACCACCACCGTCTCCGTCGTGTCCGGCAGCTCGACCGCACTCGCCAAGGCCGTCTCCGTCGTCGCCTGGCCGGTCGCCTCGACCGCGGGTTGCACCACGAGCACGGCCGTCGGTACCGGGTCCGTCTCCGGCACCTGGGCGTCGCTGCCGAGCATGAGCGCGAAGCTCGCCGCCGGCGCCTCCGCCGTGTGGTGCACGCGCAGCACCCTGCAGTCGTCGGCCCCGGCCGGCTCGACCGCCACGGTGAACGTCAACCTCACCGTCACGAGCGGCACCTGGACGTCGGGGGTCGTCGCCGGCGGCTTCACCCTGACCACCCCGGCAGCGACCGTCGACACCAAGCCCTCGCTGGTCTGCACCGACCACGGCGGCTGGTACGTCGAGATCCGGTGGGACGCCGCGAACCGCCCGATGGACACCTGGTACGGGGCCTTCGTCGGTTCGACCCCGGTCGGGCAGAAGGCGCAGGACTACTCCGCGTTCATCACCATCGCGCCGACGGACGTCCCTGCGAGCGCCGGCACCGCTGGCACGCTGACCGTCACCGTCAAGGTGCTCGACAGCGCCGGCAACCCCACGTCGACCGTCGCGGGCACCGGCAACGTCACGCTCTTCACGCAGGACAACGGGGCGGCGATCCGGTGCGGCGCATGAGCACCCCCACCCCGCGCACCGGATGGCGCGCCGTCGTCCACGCCGTCGTGTTCGGTCTCAGCACCGGACTCCTGCTGCTCGTCGCTGGCCTGGCGGTCGTGCTGATCGTCGTGCCGAAGGCCACGGGATCGATGCCGCTCACCGTCCTGACACAGTCGATGGAGCCGACCCTGCCCCCGGGAACGCTGCTCGTGGTCCGTCCGACCCCGATCGACGACATCCGGGTCGGCGACGTCGTCACCTACCAGATCGTCTCCGGCCAGCCCGCGGTCGTCAGCCACCGCGTGGTCTCGGTGTCGTCGTCGTCGAACGGCGAGCGGACCTTCGTGCTCAAGGGCGACAACAACGCCGAGGCCGACCCGGCACCGGTCACCGCAGTGCAGATCCGCGGCGTGGTCTGGTACTCCGTGCCGGAGATCGGCATCGTCAACCAGGTCGTCAACGGGTCGCGGAGCTGGCTCATCCCCGCGGTCGCCGGCGTGCTCCTGACGTACGGTGCGGTCATGATGACCGCGGGCTTCGTGAGCGCCGCACGTCGTCGCCGCGCCGGCACCAGCCGCGCCGGCACCAGCCGCGCCGGCACCAGCCACGGACGCCGCAGCGCAGCGCACCACGTCGAGCGGACCACCTTCGAGAACAGGACCGAGACGACGACCACCACCCGGTCTAGGCTCGGTGGACGTGACGGACGGAGTGCAGCGGGCGCGGGAGCTCCTCGACGCAGCGGCCCGACGGCTCCGCGCCGCGGACGTCCCGGACGAAGCACTCGGCGAGTACGTGCAGCCGAAGGCCGTCCTCGGGATCCGTCGTGACCCCGCGATGCGACCACTCGGCCGGGTGTGGCGGGTCGGGGCACTCCTGATCGGGTCGTCCCCCGAGACCGCCGGCCGCGTCTGGGCCACCGGGTCGATCACCCGTGTCACCGAACCCGGTCGTTCGCAGTACCAGTCGGTCTCCGCCGAGGTCCGTCGCGCCTACCGAGCTGCCGCCGCGAAGGGGCGGTTCGGCGCCGGTGACACCGTGAACCACGGCGCCGTCCCGATCCCCGTCGACGACTCCCTGGTCGGCGCCGAGGGCGTGCTCGTCGTCATCGACGACGTTCCGTCGGTCCGGTGGTCCCCGACCGCCGGCACCGCAGTCCCCCTCGCCGACTACCTGGACGACCGCGTCGGGCTGCTCGTCGATCCCCCTCGGGGCGCGACCGACTGACCCGGCACCGGGATCGCACGGTGCGGGGTTCGTCGTGCAGTGCCGGTTCCTCGCGCATGCGCACCGTGCAGTGCCGGAGACTCCGTGCGCGTTCCCGCTCCCGGTGCGGGCGCTCCACGGTTGCACGGGCCCTGAACCAGCCGCCCACACACCGCACACGGTCCGCCGGACGCGGTCCGGGCCTCCAGGCCGACCGGACCGACCGCCCGCCTGTCGCGACGTCACCCGGTCCCGATAGTGTCGGAACGTGAGCAACGAGGCATTCGACGACCGCTACGAGCTGCGCGAGTTCGCGCCCGGGACGGACGACAAGGGGGCACCGAACGCCGAGACGGCAGCGTGGATGCAGGCCGTCGGGATGGGCTTCCACGAAGCCGACCCCGATGCCGAGGGCGCAGCCCGCATGGCGTCGCACTTCATCGCCGACGAAGAGACGTTCCTCGGGGTCTACGTGCGCGAGCCGTTCCCGGGGTCCGTCGACGAGACGTGGCCGGCCGGCACCTTCACGTGGTTCCGCAAGGCGCTGAGCTGGGGCGACGGGTCCTCCGTCGACACCCAGGCGATCTCCGCGGTCACGGTCCGCCCGACCGAGCGTCGCCGCGGCATCCTGCGCCGGATGATGACGCACGCGCTCGAGCGCGGGGTCGCCGAGGGGTACGCCGTCGCGTCGCTGACCGCGTCCGAGGGCACCATCTACCGCCGCTTCGGCTTCGGCTGCGCCATCCGCGAGCGTGCCGTGCACGTGCGCCGCGAGCGCGCGCTGCCCCTGCTCGCACCGACCTCCGGCACGGTGTCGGTCGTGACCCCGCAGTGGCTCGCCGACGGTCCCGGCAAGGCGGTCTTCGACCGGTTCCACGTCCGCACCCCGGGCTCGATGGTGCGCAACACCGGTACCTGGCCGATCGCGTTCGGCCTGCGCGGGCCCGACGGCCAGAAGGCCAAGGACGTCCGCGCCGCCGTGCACCGCAGGGACGGCTCCGACGAGGTCGACGGCTACGTCACCTGGCGCGTCAAGGAGGACCGCGGCTCCGACACCGCGCTCGAGATCGTCGACCTGGTGTACGCGGACGACCAGGCCTACACCGCCCTGTGGGAGTTCCTGCTCTCGGTCGACCTCAACGACGTCGTGAAGTACAACCGCTCCCGTCTCGACGACCCGATCGTCGCGGCGCTCGGCGACAACCGTGCGTACGACGTCGACCACGAGGAGGACCACGTCTGGCTGCGCGTCCTCGACGTGCCGGCGGTGCTGGCCTCGCGACCGTTCGCCGTCGACGGGTCGCTGACACTCGGGGTCACCGACGCGCTCGGCTTCACCACCGGCACGTACCGCCTCGACGTCCAGGAGGCCCGTGGCACCGTCGCGCGCATCGCCGACGACGTCGACGTGGCCGGGTCCGACGTCCAGCTCGACGTCGCCGAGCTCGGTGCGCTGCTGATCGGTTCGGTCTCCCCCGTCACGTTGGCCGCCGCGGGGCTCGTCCGCGCCGCGGACCCGGCGTCGGTGGCGCTGCTCCGGGCGATGTTGCTGCCGCCGCGGACGCCGCACGGCATCACGTACTTCTGATGGACGTCGCCCGCGTGGTGGCGCGCGCACGTCAGGTCGTCTCCGTCGTGGCGTCCCCCACCCTGCGAGCGGGGGTGTTCGGCGGAGCCCCGGCCGACGACCGCACCCGGGCGGCGGTCGGCTCGTTCGACTGGGTCACCGACGACGGCCCCGTCGCGTCGGTGCTCGGCCGGACGGCACGCGAGCTCCAGCGGCTGCAGTCGCCGGCCGCGGTGCTCGAGTTCGACCGGATCGAGCGCATGCCGGTCAAGGACGTCGAACGGCATGCACTGTCCGTCCGGATCGTGGAGCTCGTGTTCGAGCGACTCGGACCGGACCGAGTCGTGCCGGAGGCCGTCCTGAACGCGGCCGTCGGCATGTTCGCGGCCGATGTCTCCGTCGTGCGCCGGGATGCCGTGGACCTCGGCGTCCTGACGCGCACGGACGACGGCTCGGCCTACCGGATGGCGCCCGCCCGCCCGGCCTGAAGCTGCTGGGTCGTCCCGCGCGGGGTGCAGAACCTCGTACCGGGCGAGGGGCGAGCGCTCTGGTGCGAGGTTCTGCACTCCGTGGGATGCGTGCAGGCTCGCACGGAGTACGGAACCTCGCACCACACGAGCGGCGGCGCCGCGGCCCTACGCCCGGCGCCGCACCCGCGGGTCGACGAACGCGTAGACCACGTCGACGATCACGTTCGCCGTGACGATCAGCAGCGCCGAGAACAGCGTGAAGCCGACGACCACCTGCAGGTCGAGCGTGTGCACCGCGTCGATGAGCAGCGCGCCGAGGCCCTGCATCGAGAACACCTTCTCGGTGATGACGGCACCACCGAGCAGCGACCCGAGGTCGAGCCCGAACAGCGTCACCACGGGCAGGATCGCAGTCCGGAGCCCGTGCCGCACGACGACCTGGCGCTCCCGTAGCCCCTTTGCCCGGGCGGTCCGGACGAAGTCCTGCGACATCGACTCGAGCATCTCGCCACGGGTCAACCGGGCGTAGATCGCGGCGCTGATGAAGGCGAGCACGCACCACGGCAGGATCAGGTGGGTGAACCAGCCGACGGGGTCGTCGCTGAAGGCCACGTACCCGCTCGTCGGCAGGATCCCGAGCACGAACCCGAACAGCAGGATGCCGAGCAGCCCGACCAGGTACGCCGGTGACGAGACACCGGCGACCGCGACCGTCATCACGGCGCGGTCGACGAAGGTGCCGCGACGCAACGCCGAGACGGTGCCGCCGAACACCCCGGCGACGAGCCACAGCACGGCGGCCCCCACGGCGATCGACGCGGTGACGGGCAGGCGCGCGAGGATCAGCTCGGTGACGCTCTCGTGCAGCTGGAACGAGTACCCGAAGCACGGTGCCGCGCACTCGATCACGCTGTTGCCGCTGCCGAAGGTCCGGCCCGTGAAGATGCCGGCCAGGTAGGCGCCGAACTGTGCGAGCCAGGGCTTGTCGGTGCCGAGGAACGCCTGGACCTCACGGAGCCGGTCCGGTGTGCAGGGCTTGTCGCAGATCGCCCGTGCCGGGTTGGTCGGCAGGAGCATGAACAGCGCGTACGTGATGGCCGCGACGACGAGCAGCACGACGGCGGCCCCGAGCACGCGGATCGCCAGGAAGCGCAGGGTGGCGGCGTTCACGCGGTACCCCCTCGCGGGTCGAGGGCGTCGCGCAGGGCGTCACCGAGCACGTTGAAGGCGAGGGTGATGAGGAACAGTGCGGCTCCGGGGAACACGAGGTACATGGGATCGGTCTGCACCCAGCCGATGGCGTCGCCGATGCTGCGACCCCACGACGGCGTCGGCGGGTTGACGCCGACGGCGAGGAACGAGAGCGCGGCCTCGGCACCGATCATCGACGGGATCGAGATGGTGGCGTAGACGGTGATCGTCGCGGCGAGGTTCGGCAGCAGCTGCGTGCGGATGACGTGCCAGCGACCGGCACCCATCGCCGTGGACGCCACAACGTAGTTGCGGCTGACGAGCGACAGCGTCTGCCCGCGCACGACACGGGCCACGGCCGGCCAGCCGAAGAACCCGACGACGAGCACGACGAGCACGGGCTTCGGGAACGACGACGGCACGATCGCGGTGAGGGCGATCATGAACACGAGCGACGGGAACCCGAAGATCACGTCGACGACCCGCGAGAGCACGCGGTCGTACCAGCCGCCGAAGAACCCGGTCGTGACGCCGACGAGCACGCCGATGACGATCGACACCAGGGTGGCCGCCAGTCCGATGCCCAGCGAGGTCCGTGCACCGTACGTGACGATCGAGAACAGGTCGCGACCGGTCAGCGGCTCGACACCGAACCAGTGCTCACCGCTGATGCCCCCGCCGGCACCACGCGGCGCACCGAAGTCGTTCAGCGCGTCGATGTCGTACGCGTACGGGTCCTGCCCGGACGCCTTCGCGATGAGCGGGGCCGCCACCGCGACCACCAGGAACACCGCGATGACGACGGCCGAGGCCACCGCCCAACGGTCCTGCCGGACGCGTCGCACCACGGCGCGGAAGCCGGTGGTCCGGCCGGACGGTGCGACCGGGCGGTCGACGACGTTGGCCGTCACGAGGCCACTCCTTCCCACGCGCGCCACGCCTCGCGGCGAGCGGCCTGTCGCACGGGGTCGGCGACGGGCGCTGCGGCGAGGAGCATGCGCGTGTAGTCATGGTGCGGGTCGTCGAGCACGGCGTCGGTGGTCCCCCGCTCGACGACCCGGCCGTCGCGCAGCACGATCACCTGGTCGGCGAGCTGGCGGACGACGGCGAGGTCGTGGCTGATGAGCAGCATGCCGAAGCCGAACTCCCGCTGCAGCCCGGCCAGCAGGTCGAGCACGGCGGCCTGCACCGTGACGTCGAGGGCCGAGGTCGGTTCGTCGGCGATGACGAGTGCCGGCCGCAGCGCGAGCGCACGCGCGACGGCGACGCGCTGCCGCTGGCCGCCGGACAGCTGGTGCGGGAACCGCTCGGCCCACGTCGGGTCGAGCTGCACGGCGGTCAGCAGCTCGCGGACCCGCTCGGCGCGGTCCGCAGCGGAGTCGGTGCCGTGCACGAGCAGCGGTTCCGCGATGCTCCAGCCGATGGTCTGCCGCGGGTTGAGCGACGACGTCGGGTCCTGGAACACGATGCCGACACGACTGCGCAGCTCGCGCAGTCGTCGTCCGCGAGCCGTCCGCAGGTCGCTACCGTCCACCTCGACCGACCCGGCGACGACGGGCACCAGGCCCGCGAGCGCGCGCCCGATCGTGGACTTGCCGGAACCGGATTCGCCCACCAGGCCGACGGTCTCGCCGGCGTGCAGGGCGAGGTCGATGCCGGACACGGTCGGTCCGCCCCGGCGCGAGTACCGAACGGCAACGTCGCGCAGGCGCGCGACGAGCGGCCTGGAGGCGCGACTCGCGTCGTCGACGTCGGCCGGGGCCGAGACGGTGCTCGCGTCTGCGGACAGATCGCGGCTTGCCGGAGCCGAGTCCGGTCCGGCAGGCCGAGTCTCGGTCGACGCGAGCGGCTCGTCGGACGCGGGGCGCGCCTCCAGGCTGGGGACGGCCGCGAGGAGCTCCCGCGTGTAGTCGGCGGTCGGGTGGGCGAAGACCTCGGCGACGGTGCCGTGCTCGACCGGGTCGCCGCGGCGCAGCACCAGCAGGTCATCCGCGACGTCCGCGACCACGCCCATGTCGTGGGTGATGAGCAGCACGGCGAGGGACCGCTCGCGGCCGAGGCGCCGGAGCAGGTCCAGGATGCCGGCCTGCACGGTGACGTCGAGCGCGGTCGTGGGCTCGTCGGCGAAGAGTGCGACCGGGTCGCCGGCCAGGGCCATCGCGATCATCGCGCGCTGGAGCTGGCCGCCGGACAGTTCGTGCGGGTAGGCCTTGCGGATGCGCTCCGGCTCGGTGAGTCCGGCGGCACGGAGCAGTTCGTCGACGCGCGCCCGGACCCCGGCGCGGTCGAGCCCGGTCGGGTGCGCCCGGACGGCCTCGGCGATCTGCGCGCCGATCGACAGGACCGGCGTGAACGAGTTCATCGGTTCCTGGAACACCACGCCGATGCCCGCACCCCGGACGGCGCGGATCGTCTCGACGGGGGCGCCGATGAGTTCCTCGCCGCGGAACCGGGCGCTGCCCGACACCGAGGCCTGTGGCGGCAGCAGCCCGAGCACGCTCATGGCGCTGACGGACTTGCCCGAGCCGGACTCGCCCACCAGGGCGAGGACCCGGCCGGGCGTCAGGTCGAAGGAGACGTCACGGACGACGGGCTCCGCGTCGCCGAACGCGACGCGGAGCCCCTCGACATGCAGGATCGGTTCGGTCACTGCTGGAGCGAGACCTTGAGGTAGTTCGGGTACGCGGGGAAGTCAGCGATCTGGAAGTTCTGCACGTTCGAACCGGCGAGGAAGGACTGCTTCGCGTAGATGAGCGGCACGACCGGGGCGTCGGCCATGATCTTCTGGTCCGCCTGGGCCCAGAGCTTCTGCGCGTCGTCCTGGTCGACCGTGGAGCTGGCCTTCGCGATCAGGGCGTCCACCTCGGGGTTGCTGTACTTCGAGACGTTGTAGCCGCCTCCACCGATCTGCGACGAGTCGTACAGGGGCTGCAGGTTGGCGTTCGCGCTCGGGAAGTCCGGCTGCCAGCTCGACAGCGACAGGTCGAAGTCGGTGCCGTTGGTGGTCGCCTGCGTGAAGGAGTCGTAGTCGAGCGGCTTGAGCGTCACGGCGATGCCCGCACGCTTCAGGCCGGACTGCAGCGCCTGGGCCTGGGCGAGGTAGGTCGGGTCGTTCTGGGTGACCAGGGTCAGCTTCAGGTTGCTGACGCCGGCCTCCTCGAGCAGCTGCTTCGCCTTGTCGACGTCGCCGGTGGCCTTGGTCTCGTACAGGTCGTAGTCCTGGCGCCCGGCGATGCCCGGGGTGATGAGCGTCGAGGCGTACGAGCCGGCGATCGCCCCGCCGGCAGCGATCCGGAAGGACTTGCGGTCGACCGCGTACTGCAGCGCCTGGCGGACCTTGAGGTCCTTGAGCGCACCGCGCTGCGTGTTGATCGCCATGTAGCTGATCGGGCCGGCCTTCGACGTGGCGAGGCGGTCTTGGGCTGCCGGGTTGCTGCGGACCTGGTTGAGCTCGGCGGCACCCAGGTAGATGGCGCCGAACGAGTTCTTGGCGTCGCCGTTGTCCGCGATCAGCGTCTGCGTCACCGTGGACTGGTCCTGGCTCTCCTTGAAGACGATCTTCGACGGGCCCGCGGTGCGGACCTCGTCGGTCTTCGCGCTCCAGTTCTCGTTGCGGACGAGCGTGACCTGCGAACCCTGCGTGTTCGACTGCACCTGGTACGGACCGGACGCGACCGGCTTCAGGTCGTAGGCGCCGGTGTCCTTGCCGTCACCCTCGGGCACCGGGGTGAATGCCGGCATCGACGCGAGCCACGGCCAGTCGCCGTACGCGTCGTTCAGCTTGAAGACGATGGTCTTGTCGTTCGGCGTCTCGATGCTGTCGAGCGACTTGCCGTCGAACGGACCCTTGTAGTCGGCACCGCCCACCAGGAGCGACTTGTGGTAGCTCAGGCCACCGCTCAGGGTCGGCGCGAACGACCGCTCGATGCCCCACTTGATGTCCTTCGTGGTGATCGGCGTGCCGTCCTGGAACTCGACGCCGTCCTTCAGCGTGTAGGTCCAGGTCTTGCCGTCGTCGCTCGAGACCCCGGTGTTGGTCGCCAGGTCGGGGACGACCTTCGCCGTCTTGCCCGGCTCGACGTCCCACGTGGTGAGCCGTCGGGCCACGAGGCCCAGCGACGTGATGCCGAGGCTCTGGCTGGTCGCGGGGTCGAGGTGGAACGAGGTCTGCGGCGTCAGGATGTTGAGCGTGCCGCCCTTGGCCGTGCCCTCGGCGCCGTCGTCGGACGAACCCCCACCCGAGCAGCCGGTCAGGACCAGGGCTGCTGCTGCGGCGACGGCCGCGGTGATCGTCAGGCGGTCGGGGCGTCTCATGACGGTGCTGCTCCTCGGGGAAGGGGGTCGCGATCGCGGTGGCGGTCGCTGCGACGGCGGAACGGTCCACCTGCCGGGCGGCGTCCATCCTGACACCGCGACGGTGGCCCGTCCGAATCTCGCGTGCGTCGGACGACGCACGACGAAACATTGCAAGCGCCTGACGTCGACCCGCTATTCCCGATGCGTTCGCACAGCAGTGCGTCAGCGGTCGAAGAGCCCGCCGAGGAAGTCGTTGCCGAGGTTCGACGCCTGCTCGCCGAGACCGGACGCCTGCTCCCCCAGGCCCGCGGCCTGCTCGCCGAACCCGCCGAGGAGCTGCTCGCCCTCGCCGAGCACTCCCTCGACGCCACCGCCCAGCTCACCGAGCCCGAGGTCGCCCATGCCCGAGGCGATCCCCTCGAAGTCGACGCCGAGGTCGGCGGCCCCTGCCAGCACCGGCCCTGCGGCGGCACTCAGCACCGCTCCCCCGGCCACCGCGGCGGCGAGGCCACCGAACGCCATCGCGCCGGCGCCGACCGCCGCACCACCGGCGAAGGCCCCGGCGCGGCCGCGACCGTTGCCGTTGCCGTTGCCGTTGCGGCCGGAACCGCCGAGGACCCGTCGGACCAGACCCGGTCGCGACACCTCCCCGCGGGTCATCGCACGGGCCATGCCGCCCGCCGAGTCGTCGCGCAGGTGCTCATGGGGCGGGAGCTCGGAGTTCAGGCGGTCGCGGACCTGCTGGCGCTGCGCGGGGGTGAGCCGCGCGAAGGCGTCGTGGTGGACCTGCTCGAGCTGCTCCGGCGACGAGGCGCGGAGCAGGTAGTCGTACTTCGCCAGGGCGACCTTGTCGGCGTCGGCCCCGTGCTGCGGCGTGCGAGCGTGCTGCTGCGGCTGCTGGCCGTACTGCTGTGGCTGGCCGTACTGCTGCGGCTGGCCGTACTGCTGTGGCTGGCCGTACTGCTGCGGCGGCTGCTGGTTCCGGTCGTCGCCGGTCAGCTTGTCCGCAGCGCTGCGCACGATGCCGCGCCAGTCGGTTCCGCCCTGCTGTGCCCCGGCGCCGGGCGCGGTTTCCCCCTGCCCACGCTTCTGGAGCTGCTTGTCGATGACCTTGGAGGCCATGCCGATGATGCGGTTGAGGTTCGCCATGCCCCGACCTTTGCGTCCTCACATGTGAACGCCCGGCGCTGCTCCGGTGCGACACCCGGACAACGCATCCCGATCCCCTGGGAACCGGTGCGGCTCAGGACAGGACGCGCGCGAGGAACGCGTTGCGGAACCGCCCCGTGGGGTCGAGGTCACGGGCGAGTGCGGCGAAGTCGGACAGCCGCGGGTACGCCTCGTGCAACCGCTCGGCACTCGCGGCGGACACCTTGCCCCAGTGCGGCCTCGGGTCGAACGGCGCGAGCACCTCCTCGATCCGCTCGACGGCGGTGGCCACCGCGGCGGCGTCCCGGCGGAACGTGAAGTGCAGGCCGACCGACTGCCGGCCGGCCGAGGGCGCGAGCCAGGCGGTGTCGGCCGCGATGGTGCGGACCTCGGCGGCGATGAGGATCGGGGCGAACAGCGACGCCAGCGGCCGGAGCGCCTCGAGCGCCTCCACCGCCGAGGCTGCGGGGATCAGGTACTCCGCCTGGATCTCGGCCCCGGTCGACGGGGTGAACGAGGACCGGAAGTGCGGCAGCCGCTCGGACCAGGGCCCCGGCACGCCGCCCTGCTCGGTGACGCCGGCCGGGTCGTTCTCGCCCGGGTGCACCGGTCCCGAGGCGACCCGGGCACCGAGGGCGACGAGGTCGACGGTCGGTGCAGCCTCGTCGACGCGGTGCTTGACCCAGACCTGCCGGGCACCGCGGTCGTCGAAGGAGGTGAACATCGACACCGAGTACGCATCGGACATCACCTGGTCGAACTGCGTGGCAACCGCGTCCCACGGCAGGTCGAGGTGCACCGTCGTGGCGACCTGGAACGTCGGCTCGATCGCGAGCTCCACCGCGGTGACGACGCCGAGCGCGCCGATCCCCACCCGGTGGGCGTCGAGCAGCCCGTCGGGCGACGAGGCGTCGACGTGCGCGAGCTCCCCGGAGGCGCGGACGACGTCGAGGCCGACCACCGCCTGTGCGAGCGACGGGTTCCGCACGCCGGAGCCGTGCGTGCCCGTGGCGACGGCCCCGGCCGTGGAGATGTGCGGCAGGGACGCGAGGTTCCCGAGCGCCCAGCCACGGGCCTCCAGACCGGCCGCGACCTGGCTGTGCGTCATGCCGGCGGCGACGCGCACGACGCGACGCGACGTGTCGATGTCGAGCACGGGCGGCAGGTCCGACAGCGACACCTGGACGGCGTCGGTGTCGGCGATGGTGTTGAACGAGTGTCGCGAGCCGAGCGCCGTCAGGCGCGGCGTCGAGGCGACGAGCTGCTGGAGCTCGTCCACCGACGTCGGCCGGGCCAGCGCCGCGGCACGGTAGGTGACGTTGCCCGCCCAGTTGGTGCGGGTGCGCTCGGCCGCGATCACGTCGTCCATCGTGGGTCCTGACTCCTCTAGAAGCCGCGGTCGAGACGGTGCCACGTCTGCTGGAGACGCAGTTCGTCGCGGAACCCGCGGGCGGTGGTGTGCTCGTCGATGACCAGGAACTCGGTGCCGACCATGGTCGCGAAGTCCTCGACGACCTGCAGGCCGACCGCCGTCGTCATCACGGTGTGGTGGGCGGCGCCGGCGGTGAGCCAGGCTTCGGCGGCGACGGGGAACGACGGCCGGGGCTCCCAGACCGCGCGGCCCACGGGCAGCTTCGGCAGGGCCTCGGTCGGGGGCACGACGTCGACGACGTTCGCGGTGAGGCGGAAGCCGTCGCGGGTGTCGGACAGCGCGACGACGACGGCCTCGCCGGAGTCGGCGGTGAAGACCAGGCGCACCGGGTCGTCCTTGCCACCGATGCCGAGCGGGTGGATCTCGAGCGTCGGCTTCGTGGTGGTGAGCGTCGGCGAGACCTCGAGCATGTGCGCCCCGAGGATCTTCTCGGCGCCCGGGGTGAGGTCGTAGGTGTAGTCCTCCATCAGGGAGGCACCACCGGGCAGGCCGGCACCGGCGACGTTCATCGCGCGGACCAGGACCGCCGTCTTCCAGTCACCCTCGGCACCGAAGCCGTAGCCGTCGGCCATCAGGCGCTGCACCGCCAGGCCCGGCAGCTGCTTGAGCGAGCCGAGGTCCTCGAAGTTCGTGGTGAACGCGGCGCTGCCGTTCTGCGCGAGCAGGGTGCGGAGGCCGATCTCGATGGCGGCACCGTCGCGGAGCGCGGCGTGCCGTTCGCCGGCGCTGCGGAGTGACGGGTCCACGTCGTAGTCGCGTTCGTACGTCGCCACGAGCGCGTCGACCGCTGCCGTGTCCGCTGCTGCGGCGTCCACCGCTGCCGCGAGCTCGTTGACGGCCCACGTGTTGACCTGCACGCCGAGCTCGATCTCGGCCTCGGTCTTGTCGCCCTCGGTGACGGCGACGTAGCGCATGTTGTCGCCGAAGCGGGTCAGCTTCAGCTCGCGGACGGCCGCGGCGCCGGCGGCGGCACGGGTCCAGTTCGCGACGCGCTGCTGGACGCGGGGGTCCGAGACGTGGCCGACGGCCGTGGCGTGCCGGACGCCGAGGCGAGCGAGGGCGTAGCCGAACTCCCGGTCGCCGTGCGCGGCCTGGTTGAGGTTCATGAAGTCGAAGTCGATGTCCGCCCAGGGCAGCGTGACGTTCGCCTGCGTGTGCAGGTGCAGCAGCGGCTTGGTCAGCGCCTGCAGGCCGCCGATCCACATCTTGGCCGGGCTGAACGTGTGCATCCAGGTGGTGACGCCGATGACCTTGTCGTCGGCGCTCGCCTCGATGAGGGCCCGGCGGATGCCGTCGGCGTCCTTGAGCACGGGCTTCCAGACCAGCTTGACCGGCAGGTACCCCGCGAGTTCCGCGTGGACGGCCTTGCTCTGCTCCTCGACCTGGCGCAGGGTCTCCTCGCCGTACAGACCCTGGGAGCCGGTGAGGAACCAGACCTCGTAGCTGTCGAGCGTGGCCTGGGGGTCGACGGTGGTGTCCTGCGTCATCGCATGGCTCCTTCGGGGTTCTGTCCGTAGACGTTCTGGTAGCGATCGAAGAGTCGATCGATGTTCTCCGGGGCGATCGGGACGAGCTCGCCGCCCTGCTTCGCGATGTGCACCGTGCGGGCGACGTCCTCGCACATCACGGCCGCCTTGACGGCGTCCTTCGCGTCCTTGCCGATCGTGAAGACGCCGTGGTTCTGCATCAGCACGGCACGGCTGCGGTGCCCGCTCAGGGTGTCGACGATGCCGTGGCCGATCGAGTCGTCGCCGATGATCGCGAACGGGCCGACCGGGATGGGTCCGCCGAACTCGTCCGCCATCGCCGTGATCACGCACGGGATCGCCTCGGCGCGGGCGGCCCAGGCCGTCGCGTAGGTCGAGTGGGTGTGCACGACGCCGCCGACCTCGGGCATGTTCCGGTACACGTAGGCGTGCGCGGCGGTGTCGCTGGACGGGCCGTGCTCGTTGCCCCAGCCCTCGGCCGGCACACCGTCGAGGGTGCAGACGACCTGGTTCTCCGGCGTCAGGTCGTCGCTCGACACTCCGCTCGGCTTGATGACGAACAGGTCCGTGCCGGGCACGCGCTCGGAGACGTTGCCGCCGGTCCAGATCACCAGGCCGTAGCGGACGAGTTCGCCGTGCAGACGGGCGACGCGCTCCCGCGTCGCGGCGACGGCCTGTCGCGTGGTCTCGTCGATCGCGTCCGTCATCGGGTCACTTCCTCTGTCTGGAGGCGCGGGTCGGCGCCGTCGGTCTCTCCGGTCGGTCCTGTGGCCGCGCCGGGGCGGGTCGCCGCCGCGGCGACGTCCTGCACGGGCAGTGCGGACCGGTAGCGGTCCAGGTACGTCTGGAACCCGGCGACGTCCGCCGGCTCGGGTTCGGCCACGTGCACGGCGTCCCCGCCGAACACGGTGTCGGACAGGTAGTCGGCGAGCTGCTGGTCGGTGTGCTCGAGGTAGGCCGCCAGTACCGCGATCCCCCACGCGCCGCCCTCGCCCGCGGTCTCCTCGAGCGCGATCGGTACCCGCAGGGCCGCCGCGAGGAGCCGCTGCGGGGCACCCGGCGTGCGGAAGAGCCCACCGTGCGCGGTCATCCGGTCGACCTGCACCTGTTCGCCGTGCAGGACGTCCATGCCGATGGCCAGGGTCGCGAAGGCCCCGTGCACCTCGGAGCGCACCAGGTTGCCGAGCGTGAAGCGTGCACCGGGGGCGCGGAGCAGCAGCGGCCGGCCGTCCGCGACGTGGGTGACGGGTTCGCCGGCCAGGTAGTTGAAGGAGAGCAGACCGCCGGCGTCCGGGTCGGTGTCGTCGGCGACGGCCTCGGCGAGCAGCGTTGCGTAGACGTCGTCGGTGCCGATCGGGGTCGCACCGGTCCGCTCGCTCGAGGCCTCGGCGAAGCGTCCGAACACCCGGGCCCAGCTCGCGATCTCGCTCGCGCCGTTGTTGCAGTGCACCATCGCCACGGCGTCGCCGGCCGGGGTGGTGACGACGTCGAGTTCCTCGTGCGCGGTGGTCAGCGACTGCTCGAGCACGACCATCGCGAAGATGCTGGTGCCGACGCTCACGTTGCCGGTGCGCGGGGCGACGGCGTTCGTCGCGACCATGCCGGTGCCGGCGTCGCCCTCGGGCGGGCAGAGCGGTGCACCGGGTTCGAGCGTGCCGGTCGGGTCGAGCCAGGCCGCGCCCTCGGGGGTCAGCTCGCCGGCTTCGGCACCGGCGACGAGGACCTCGGGCAGCAGGGACCGCAGGTCCGGCAGGCCGATCAGGTCCTGGGCGGTGGCGAGCATGGCGTGGTCGAAGTCCTTGGTGCCCGGGTCGCCGGGGCCGCTGTCGACGGGGCCGCCCTCGATCGGGAACATGCCGCTCGCGTCGCCGACGCCCAGCACGTTCCGGCCGGTCAGGCGGCGGTGCACGTAGCCGGCCAGGGTCGTGACGCCGGCGATCGACGGCACGTGCGGCTCGTCGTCGAGGACCGCCTGGTACAGGTGCGCGATCGACCAGCGCAGCGGGATGTTGAACCCGAGGGCCTCGCTGAGCCGTTCGGCCGCGGGGCCGGTGGAGGTGTTGCGCCAGGTGCGGAACGGCACGAGCAGCTCGCCCTCGGCGTCGAACGCCAGGTAGCCGTGCATCATCGCGCTCACGCCGACCGCGCGGTAGCTGCTCGGGGCGACGCCGTACTGCGCCTCGACGTCGGCCACCAGGGCTGCGTACGCGGCGCGCAGTCCGGTCTCGACGGCCTCGAGCGAGTAGGTCCAGCGCCCGTCGACGTACTCGTTCTCCCACTCGTGGGAACCCGCCGCGATGGGCACGAGGTCCTCGTCCACCAGGCAGGCCTTGATGCGGGTGGAGCCGAGCTCGATCCCGAGCGTGGTGCGGCCGTCCACGATCCGCTGTCGGCGGTCGTCGCCCATGCGTTCCTCCAGAACCTCGTCGTCCTCAGTGAGCGCTCACATCCTGGCACGTGAGCGCTCACTCGTGCAACGCCGCGGCGCGCCGCCCGTCCTGCCCGCCCGTCCCGCCCGCCCCGCCCGTCCCGCCCGGCTCCCCCAGCGGTCGGAACACCCCGCTCAGCTGCCCCGACCGGTCACGGACCGTCGTCCGGCGCATACACAGCCGACCGTTCCTGACCACTCGACGTCCCACGCACGACGGGTCGTGACCGAGCGACGCACGAGGGCGACGACGACGTGCGACCACCGCAGCCACGCACCCGCGCGAGCCCCGACCACTCGCCACCCCACATCCGCGCGGGGCCTGACCATCGGCCCGCCGAACCCGCGACACCCCGAGCGGCAGCGCCCGGGAAGGTCACGACACCCCGCTGCCTCCTCACCGCGGGGTCACGAACTGTCGGCTGGAGGCGCGCCGAACGACGACTCGTGACCACTCGACCACGGCGGACGGGGGTGTCGTGACCGCCCTACGCGCCGACGGTGCTCTCGCGGATGACGAGCGACGGGGTCACGGCCGCCGACGACGCCGTCCCGCCGTCGATCAGGGCGAGGAGCGCCTGCCCCGCGACGCGTCCGAGCTCCTCGAGCCGCAGGTCCACGGTGGTCAGCGGCGGCCTCGAGGCGAGCGCCATCACGTCCCAGTCGTCGAACCCGGTGACCGCGACGTCTCCGGGCACCGAACGCCCGAGCTCCCGCAGTCGGTCGCACACGCCCCGGGCGATCTGGTCGCTGCCGCAGACGATCGCGTCGACGTCGGGCGACTCCCGAGCCAGCACGTCCACGGCCTGCCGCCCCCAGCGCTCCGACCACTCGCCGTACAGCGGGTCGGTGACCAGGTGCGACCCGAGGACCGACGAGGCACCAGCCACCCGTCGCGCCGCGGACCGGTGTCGGGCCGGCCCCGTCACGATCGCGACCCGCTGCCGCCCGAGCGAGCGCACGTGCGAGGCGACGAGTGCCGACCCGGCGGCGTCGTCGAGGGTGATCGACACATCGGCGTCGTCGGTCGAGGGCGTGAAGGCGTAGACGACGGGGATGGACACGTCGATCGGGGGCCGGGCGTCGGCGGATCGGCCGGTGACGATGATGCCGTCGACGCCGCGGGCCGCCAGGGAGCGCAGGTAGTGGGCCTCGCGCACGTGGTCGTCCCGGGTGTCGCACAGCAGGACGGCCATCCGTCCCGCGGACAGGGCGTCCTCGGCGCCGAGCAGCACCGGGATCGAGAACCGGCCGAACGAGTCGGTGGTGATCATGCCGACGGTGTAGGTCCGGCCCGACGACAGCGCGCGGGCTCGGGCATCGCCGACGAACCCGAGCTTCTCGGCGGCGTCCTTCACGCGCAGCCGGGTGGCGTCCCGCAGCTGCCCGGTGCCGTTCAGCGCCTTCGACGCGGTGCCGATCGACACCCCGGCGAGCGCCGCCACGTCGGTGATCCGGATCGGTTGTCCGGTTCGTTCGAGCGTCACGGCAACCACCTTTCCGATGATCAGTGTGTGCCGACGACCTTACACAAAACCGCGGCGAGGCCCTTGCGCGATGTCCACCCCGTGTCGTAACGTCCCCCGCAGAAACCGTTTTCCGGATGGCCGAACCCATCCGACGGTGCCAGTCACATCGCAAGGAGGCGACATGACCACCACGCTCGCGACCGATCGCGGCGCGCACACCGCGACCCCGGTCCTCCCGACCGCCGACGCGCACCTCACGCTCCGGCCGCTGCCGACCGGCGACGCCCGGATCACCGGCGGCTTCTGGGCGCTCCGCCAGGAGCGCAACGGCCGCGACGCCGTCCGCAGCGGCTACCAGCAGCTGGAGACGGCCGGCAACTTCCGCAACCTCCGCATCGCCGCCGGACTCGAGGAGGGCGAGGCCGTCGGCCCGATCTTCATGGACTCCGATGTGACGAAGTGGCTCGAAGCCGTGGCGTGGGAGTACGGCCGCGCCCCCGCCGAGGACCTGCTCGACCTGCAGCGCGAGGTCACCGCCCTGTACGCGCAGGCGCAGGCGGACGACGGGTACCTGGACTCCGTGCAGCAGGTCCGCGGCAAGGGCGAGCGGTACACGGACCTCAAGTGGAGCCACGAGATGTACTGCGCCGGGCACCTGTACCAGGCGGCCGTGGCCCAGCACCGTGCGACGGGAGACACCGGGCTGCTCGACGTCGCGATCAAGAACGCCGACCACCTGGTGCGCACGTTCGGCCCGGGCGACGACCACGTCCAGGACGTCGACGGCCACCCCGTCGTCGAGATGGGGCTCGTCGAGCTGTACCGCGAGACCGGCAACCGTGACTACCTCGACCTGGCGCACTGGTTCGTCGACGCCCGCGGGCACGGCATCATCGAGCGCGCCGGCGGCGAACCGACGTACTTCTCCGACCGGGTGCCGAGCCGGCAGGCCACGACCGTCGAGGGCCACGCCGTCCGCGCCGTGTACCTGGCCGCGGGTGCCGTGGACGTCGCGATCGAGACCGGTGACACCGAGCTCCTGGCCGCGAGCGAGACGCAGTTCGCGGACATGATGGCCACGAAGGCGTTCATCACCGGCGGACTCGGGGCCCGGTGGGACTGGGAGGCGTTCGGCGACCCGTACGAGCTGCCGACCGACCGCGGCTACGCCGAGACCTGCGCGGCCATCGGCGGGGTCCAGTGGGCCTGGCGCCTGCTGCTCGCCACCGGCAAGCCGGTCTACGCCGACGCCATCGAGCGCCTGCTGTACAACGCGTTCCTCGCGGGCGTGAGCCTGGCCGGCACCGAGTACTTCTACGTCAACCCGCTGCAGCAGCGTGACCACGCGCACCAGGACGAGAACCGCTCGCCCGCGCACGGCCGCCGCGGCTGGT
The DNA here is from genome assembly GCF_025677645.1 of Curtobacterium poinsettiae. Taxonomy (NCBI): domain Bacteria; kingdom Bacillati; phylum Actinomycetota; class Actinomycetes; order Micrococcales; family Microbacteriaceae; genus Curtobacterium; species Curtobacterium flaccumfaciens. The sequence goes on from NZ_CP106879.1 coordinate 3,324,097, forward strand.
TCGACTGCGCCTGCTGCCCGCCGAACATCATGCGGACGTTCGCGAGCCTCGACGGGTACCTGGCCACCGCGACCGACGGCGGGCTGCAGGTCCACCAGTACGCCACCGCCGACCTCGGCCCGGTGCGGGTCGAGACCGACTACCCGCACGACGGCCGCGTCCGCGTGACGGTCACCGAGGACGGCCCGCTCGCCCTGGGTCTGCGGATCCCGGCCTGGTCGGACACCACGACCGTCACGGGTCCGGACGGGTCCGCGAACCCTGCGGCGGGCACGCTGCACGTCGTCGACCGCGAGTGGTCGGCGGGCGACACGGTCGAGCTCCTCTTCGACACGACGCCGCACCGCTACGTCGCCGACGCCCGCATCGACGCCGCCCGTGGGCAGGTCGCGATCGAGCGCGGCCCGCTCGTGTACGCGGTCGAGCAGGCGGACCAGCAGGGCTTCACGGTCGACGACCTGACGGTCGACGCGGACGCGCCGATCACCGAGGAGCGCCGCGACGACCTGCTCGACGGCGTCGTCACGCTGCGGATCCCGGGGCACGCCCCGGCCGAGCACGTGCAGCCGGCCTGGCCGTACCAGCGGCTGGACGGTCCGGGAGGCGCGACCACGGCCCGCGACGCGACCAGCGTCGACGACGTGGCTGGTCCGCAGGGCGCCACCACGGGCCTCCAGGCCGGTCGCGACGTCACCGCGACCGCGGTCCCGTACTACGCGTGGGCCAACCGGGGAGCCGCGCCGATGCGCGTCTGGCTCCCGCTGGCGCGGTGACCGGCGTGGACCGCCGTGCGTTCCTCGTCGGCGGCGTCGCCGGCGGAGCCGCCCTCGCCCTGGCCGGGTGCTCCGGCACCCTGCCGAAGGTCGTCGCGAAGCCCGCGAGCTTCGGGAAGGACGCGACCGGCACCGTGCAGGTGTGGTGCCGGTCGGCGACCCAGGCCGGCCTGACGTCCGCTGTCGCCGGGTTCAACAAGGCGAACCCGGAGCTGCAGGTCCAGCTGACGCCCGTGCCGGACGCGCAGTACGTGACCAAGCTGGCGACCGCGATCCGTGGGGGTGAGCCGCCGGACGTCGTCGACATCGACGACATCAACTCGCAGCTGTTCATCTTCCGAGAGGCCTTCGCGGACCTCACCGACGTCGTGCAGGGACTCGACTACTTCGACGCGATCTCACCCGGCCACCTGCGGCTGCTCGAGTACCGCGACCGGTACTACGGCCTGCCCTACCTGGCCGACAACTCGCAGCTGTTCGTGAACACCGAGCTGTTCGAGCGCGCGGGCCTCGACGTCGAGGAGTCGACGAAGGACCTGTCCACGCTGCTCGACGCGGCGAAGGCCATCCGCAAGCTCGACGACGACGTGTACGGCTGGTCGATCTCCGGCAACGCCGCCGGCATCATCGGCTTCGTCACGCAGCCGCACGTCTGGGCGACCGGAGTCGACATGATGACCGGCGAGGTGGGATCCCAGCGGGCGAACATCACCGGCAACGAGGCCCTCGAACGCATGCTCGAGTTCTACCGGCAGCTGTGGAAGGACGGCGTGCTGTCGAAGGCGACGTACTCCGACGCGGGCACCACGTGGGGCGCCGACTTCCGGGCCGGCAAGGTGGGGATCTTCCCGACCTCGTACGGGGCGACCGTGCCCGCGGCCACCAAGGCGATGCGGGCGAAGATGCAGACGGTGCTCATCCCGTCGTGGGACGGCCGGCGGTCGTTCTTCGACGGCGGCGACAACATGTGCATCCCGAACGGAGCAGCGAACCCGTCCGGCGGGTGGGCGTTCATGCAGTACGCGAACGGCCTCCAGCAGCAGCAGGCGCTGCCGGACGGCGGGTACTTCCCGACGCGGTCCGACGCCGCCACCCCGGAGTACCGCAAGCGGTTCCCGCTGGCGTACGGGCCCCTCGACGCGATCGAGAAGGGCTACGCACCGCAGACGCTGGCGTACAACCTGCTCAACAACCAGCCGTCGTCGCCGTACTTCGCGATGTTCCGCCAGGCCGTGTTCGGGTCGGGGAGCGCTGCCGCCATGCGGACGGCGCAGTCCGACTACCAGCGGATCCTCGACCAGGTGCAGGCCTGAGCCGGCCTGCTCCGCTCGTCTGTCGCCCGTCTCGGGCTCTGACTCGTCCCGCTCGTCTCGCTCGTCTCGCTCTTGTTGATGCACAGAGAGGTGCACGCATGTCGACCATCTCCACCCGGCGCCCCGCCGGCCGGACCGGCCCGGGCCGCCCCACCGTGGGCCGCGGCCCGGGGCGCGGCGGTTCCGTCCGGACCCGCAGCTCGCTCACCCACCCGCCGCGCACCGGCGCCGTCCTCGTCGCCCCGGCGATCCTGTTCGTCGCCGTCTTCGTGCTCGTCCCGCTCGTGTTCGCGCTCTACATCTCGTTCACGAACTGGCCCCTGATCGGCCCGTACCGGTTCATCGGGCTGCAGAACTACCTGACGCTGTTCCAGGACCCGACGTTCGTGCACGCGATCGGCTACACGCTGCTGTACACGGCGATCGTGACCCTGCCGATCCTGGCGCTCGGGTACTTCCTCGCGGTTCTCGTCCGCGCACGCCGCCGTGGCAGCACGATCCTGCGGACGGTGTTCTTCCTGCCGTACGTGGTCGGCCTGACGACGCTCTCGTTCATGCTCGTGCTCGAGGCGCAGCCGAACTCCGGCGCCGTCAACATGGTGCTCCGCTGGCTCGGGATCACCGACGGCAGCACCGCGTGGCTCGTGAACGGTCCGTTGGCGACGCTGCTCATCTGCGTGCTCGTGGTCTGGGCGGTGTCCGGGCTGACCATGGTGCTGCTCATGTCGGCGATGCAGGGCGTCCCCGACGAGGTCTACGAGTCGGCGCAGCTCGAGGGGGCGTCCTGGTGGCAGACCGAGCGCCTCATCACGTTCCCGATGATCCGTTCGACCGTCGCGCTGAGCGTCATCATCTCGGTGATCGGGTCGCTCCTGGCGTTCAACCAGTTCTACATCCTGACCCAGGGCGGCCCGGGCACCGAGACCACCACGATCGTGAACGCGATCTACAACCGCGGGTTCGTGAACCTGCAGCTCGGGGCGGCGACCGCCCAGTCGATCGCCCTCGTCGTGGTGATCGCCGCCGTGACGGTGTTCCAGTTCTGGGCACTGCGAGAGAAGGACTGACGCCATGAGCACCACGACCTCCCGTGCGGCCCTCGCAGCGCCGGACCTGTCCACCAGGACGCTGACCACGACGGGCGACGGCCGACGTCGGCGCCACCAGCAGGGCAGCGTCCAGCACCCGCGCGACACCACCGTCAAGCGCACCCTGTACGCGATCGCCGGCATCGGTTCGGCCCTCGTGTTCGGCGTCCCGCTCATCTGGTCGATCCTGCGGGCGTTCCAGTCCGAGGCCGTCATCACGCAGGCCCCGGACCCGGCGACGTTCTTCCAGCTCGGGTGGCAGAACTTCGCCGCCGTCTTCGCCTCGTCGTCGCACCTGCTCACCGGCGTCGTGAACTCGCTCATCGTGTCGATCGCCACGGCGGTGCTGACCGCGGTGATCGCGACGATGGCGGGCTACGGGTTCGCACGCTTCCGGTTCCGGGGCGCCGGACTCGTGTTCGGGCTGGTGCTGCTGACGATGATGGTGCCGTTCCAGGCCATCCTCACGCCGCTGTACCTCGAGATGAACGCCATGGGGCTGACGAACTCGCTGCTCGGGCTCGTGCTGTTCTACACGACCGTGAACCTGCCGTTCGGGGTGTTCGTGATGCGCAACGCGTTCGAGTCGATCCCCACCGAGCTCGAGGACTCGGCCTTCGTCGACGGAGCCTCGCGCTTCCGGGTCGTCGTGTCGGTGCTCCGCCCGCTGCTCCTGCCCGGGGCGGCGACCGCGGCGCTCTACGCGTTCCTGGCGTCGTGGACGGAGTTCCTCGGAGCCCTGACGTTCCTGACGAAGGACTCGCTGTACACGCTGCCGGTCGCGCTGCTCAACCTGCAGACCGGGGCGTACGGGCAGGTGTCCTACGGCAACCTCGTCGCCGGGTCGGTGGTGGCGATGATCCCGTGCATCGCGCTCTACGTCGGGTTGCAACGGTTCTACGTCGCCGGGCTGTCGTCCGGGGCGTTGAAGGGCTGACGGTCGGGTCAGCTCGCTGTCGGCGCCCCTCGCACCGTGCGAGGGGCGCCGACCGGTGCGGCCTACGTGCTGCGCCGCACCACCAGCTCGGGCGCGAGCAGCGTCTCGTCGCGGGGCTCCCCCTCGACCAGTGCCCGCACGGTGTCGAGCACCCGCTCCCCCATCGCCCGGAAGTCCTGCCGCACGGTGGTCAGCGGCGGCGTGAAGTGCGCGGCCTCGGGGACGTCGTCGAACCCCACCACGGCGATGTCGTCGGGGACCCGCAGCCCCTCGTCGGCGAAGGCGTGCAGCACCCCGAGCGCCATCTGGTCGTTGCCGGCGAAGACCGCGTCGACCGTCGTCACGTCGATGTGCCGGGCGGCCGCGAAACCGCTCGCGGGGGTCCAGTCGCCCTCGAGCACGACGGGTTCGAGCCCGGCGTCCTGCATGATCCGCAGGTAGGTCGCCCGGCGCACCTCGGACTCCTGCGACACGTGCGGCCCGGCGATGTGCACGATCCGGCGGTGTCCGCGGTCGAACAGGTGCTGCATGACGAGCGCGGTGCCTGCCGCCTGGTCGATGGCGACGGCGGCGACGCTCGGCGCGACCGGGGTCCGGACGGCGTCGCGCTGCACGGCGTTCGACACCACGACGGGCACCGTGACCGGCACGGTGAGTGAGGCGAGGGCGTCGAGCACCCGGTTGTCGGCTGCGACCAGCACGATCGCTGCGACGTCCTGCGCGAGCAGCGTGGTGAGTGCGCCGGACAGGTCGGACGGCCGCGGCTCCTCCGGCAGCGTGGACAGCAGCACGTGGTACCCGGCGGAACGGGCCGCCCGTTCGAAGCCGATCGAGGTGCTCGACGGACCGTACAGCGCATCGCCGGCGGTGATGATGCCGAGGGCCTTGCTCCGCCCTCCGGCGAGGGCGCGGGCCGCGGCGCGGGGCCGGTACCCGAGCTCCGTGACGGCGTCGGTGACCTGTGATCGGTACTGCTCGCGGACGGTCGGGTCGCCGTTGATCACGCGGGAGACGGTCTGGTGGGACACGCCCGCACGCTCGGCGACGTCGAAGATCGTCGGGGCCTTCCGGCGCTTGCCGCCCCTGCCCTCGGGGGCGGTCGTGGTGCTCACGTCGCCAACCGTACCGCTCGGTCCGGCCACCGCGGCAAGATCACGAAACGGCGACGCTGAGTTGACACCCCGTCACGGAACCCACAAGATGTGAGCGCTCACACGAGCGCATCCCACGGGGCACAGCAGCCCCGGCACCCGAGGCGTCGAGGACGACGTAAAGGAACAGAGGTACTTCGATGATGAAGCGCAGGATCATCGCGGGCGTCGCAGCCGTCGGCATCGCGATCTCGCTGGCCGCTTGCTCGGCCGGCGGCCGTGCATCCACCGACGGTGGCGGCAGCGGCGACAACAAGGGCGCCCTCGTCGGCGTCGCCATGCCCACCAAGGTCTCCGAGCGGTGGATCAAGGACGGCAACGCCGTCAAGAGCGACCTCGAGAAGGCCGGCTACAAGGTCGACCTCGAGTACGGCGACAACAAGGTCCAGCAGCAGGCTCAGCAGGTCAGCAACATGATCACCAAGGGCGCGAAGGTCCTGATCATCGCGTCGATCGACGGTGGCGCGCTCTCCGACCAGCTCGACGCCGCCGCCAAGGCCGGCATCAAGGTGATCTCGTACGACCGCCTGCTCACGGGCAACAAGAACGTCGACTACTACGTGTCCTTCGACAACGAGAAGGTCGGCGTCGACCAGGCGAACAGCCTGCTCACCGGCCTGGGTGTGCTCGACGCGGACGGCAAGAAGACCGGCGAGAAGGGCCCCTTCAACATCGAGGTCTTCGCCGGTTCGCTCGACGACAACAACGCCGGGTTCTTCTTCAACGGCGCCATGAAGACGCTCAAGCCGTACCTCGAGGACGGCACGCTGAAGATCCAGTCCGGCCAGGACGAGCTGTCCCAGGCCGCCACGCAGCAGTGGGACCCGGCCACGGCCAAGGCCCGCATGCAGAACCTGGTCGCCAAGTCCTACTCGGGCGGCACCACGCTCGACGGCGTGCTCTCGCCGTACGACGGCATCTCGATCGGCATCATCTCGGCGCTGCAGGGCGCCGGGTACGGCACGAGCGACCGTCCGCTCCCGACCGTCACCGGCCAGGACGCCGAGGCCGCCTCGGTCAAGTCGATCATCGCCGGTCAGCAGTACTCGACGATCTACAAGGACACGCGCAAGCTCGCCAAGCAGTCGGTCACCATGGCCGAGGACCTGCTCAGCGGCAAGGAGCCCGAGGTCAACGACACGAAGAGCTACGACAACAAGGTCAAGGTCGTCCCGACCTTCCTGTTCCAGCCGACGGTCGTCACGAAGGACAACTACAAGGAAGTCCTCGTGGACTCGGGGTACTACACCGAAGCCGACCTGAAGTAGTCAGGTCCATCTCACGGACCGGAGGCGCGGTGCCAGCCCGCACCGCGCCTCCCGTCCGTCTCCACCAGCGCGCCCACGCGCGCACGACGGAAAGGCGTCCACATGGCGGACACCATCCTCGAGATGCGGGACATCACCAAGACGTTCCCCGGCGTCAAGGCCCTGCAGGGCGTCTCGATCGAGGTCGAGCGCGGCCAGGTCCACGCGATCTGCGGCGAGAACGGCGCGGGCAAGTCGACGCTCATGAAGGTGCTGTCGGGTGTCTACCCGGCCGGTTCCTTCGACGGCGAGATCCTGCTCGACGGCGAACCCGTGCGGTTCGCGGACATCAACGACTCCGAGGCTGCGGGCGTCGTGATCATCCACCAGGAGCTGGCGCTCAGCCCGTTCCTGTCGATCGCCGAGAACATCTTCCTCGGCAACGAGCAGTCCAAGGGCGGCTTCATCGACTGGAACAAGACGAACCTGACGGCCGCCGAGCTACTCAAGCGCGTCGGGCTGAAGGACAACCCGGTCACCAAGGTCGTCGACCTCGGTGTCGGCAAGCAGCAGCTCGTCGAGATCGCGAAGGCGCTCTCGAAGGAGGTGAAGCTCCTCATCCTCGACGAGCCCACCGCGGCGCTGAACGACGACGACTCCGCGCACCTGCTCGAGCTCATCCGCTCGCTGCAGGCCGAGGGCATGACGGCGATCATCATCAGCCACAAGCTCAACGAGATCAAGGCGATCGCGGACAAGGTCACGATCATCCGTGACGGCAAGACCATCGAGACCCTGGACATGCGGGCCGACGACGTGTCCGAGGACCGGATCATCCGCGGGATGGTCGGCCGTGACCTGTCGAACCGGTACCCCGAGCGCGAGAACCCCGTCATCGGCGAGGAACTGCTGCGGATCGAGGACTGGACCGTCCACCACCAGCTCGACTCGTCGCGCGAGATTATCCACCAGGCCAACCTCAGCGTCCGCGCCGGCGAGGTCGTCGGCATCGCCGGGCTCATGGGCGCCGGGCGCACGGAACTCGCGATGAGCGTCTTCGGCCAGTCCTACGGCACCGGCATCAGCGGCACCGTCTACAAGCGCGGCACCCCGATCAAGACGCACACCGTCTCGCAGGCGATCGACAACGGCATCGCCTACGTCACCGAGGACCGCAAGCGCTACGGCCTGAACCTGATCGACGACATCAAGCGGAACATCTCCGGGTCGGCGCTCGGCAAGCTCGCGAACTGGGGCTTCGTGAACTCCTCGGAGGAGACCACGGTCGCCAGCCAGTTCCTCAAGAGCCTCAACATCAAGGCGCCGAACGTCGACGTCGTGACGGGGAAGCTCTCCGGCGGGAACCAGCAGAAGGTCGTCCTGTCGAAGTGGATGTACGCCGACCCGGACGTGCTCATCCTCGACGAGCCCACCCGCGGCATCGACGTCGGCGCCAAGTACGAGATCTACACGATCATCAACCAGCTCGCCGACCAGGGGAAGGCGGTCATCGTGATCTCCTCCGAGCTCCCCGAACTGCTCGGCATCTGCGACCGCATCTACACCCTCTCCGAGGGCACCATCACGGCCGACGTCCCGCGCGCCGAGGCGACGCCCGAGGTCCTCATGCAGTACATGACCCAGGAACGGGAGACCCCTGTCAATGAACGCGCTTAAGTCCGCCGTCGGCTACCTCACCGGGCAGCTCCGACAGATCGGCCTGTTCATCGCGCTGATCGTCATCGTCATCTTCTTCCAGGTGACCACGAACGGCATCACGCTGGCCCCGATCAACGTCTCGAACCTGATCGTCCAGAACAGCTACATCCTCATCCTGGCCATCGGCATGGTCATGGTCATCATCGCCGGCCACATCGACCTGTCGGTCGGGTCGGTGGTCGCCTTCACGGGCGCCATGGCCGGCGTGATGATCACGCAGTGGAACATCCCGTGGCCGATCGCGGTCGTGCTCTGCCTGGTGGTCGGTGCGCTCGTCGGCGCGTGGCAGGGCTTCTGGATCGCGTACTTCGGGATCCCGGCGTTCATCGTGACGCTGGCGGGCATGCTCGCGTTCCGCGGCGCGGCCCAGATCGTCCTGCAGAACCAGCAGATCTCGCCGTTCCCCGCCGGCTTCCGCTCGCTCGGCTCCGGCTTCCTGCCGTCCTTCGGCACCACCGGGTACGAGCCGCTCACGATGATCCTCGGCTTCGCCGCCGCGGCCGTCATGGTGATCGCGGCGTTCCGCGGTCGCATCACGCGTCGCAAGTACCAGCTCGAGAGCGAGCCGTTCGCCTGGTTCATCGTGAAGACGGCGTTCGGTGCCGTGCTCGTGATCTACGTGGCGCTCCTGCTCGCCAGCTACAACGGCACCCCGATCGTGCTCGTCGTGCTCGGTGCCCTCGTGGTGATCTACTCGGTCGTCATGCGGAGCGCGGTGTTCGGCCGTCACATCTACGCGATCGGCGGCAACGCCCTGGCCGCGCAGCTGTCGGGTGTGAAGACGAAGCGCGTCACGTTCCTGCTCTTCGTCAACATGGGTGTCATCTCGGCCCTGGCGGGCGTGGTCTTCACCGGCCAGCTCAACCTGGCGGCACCGGGCGCGGGCAACGGCTTCGAGCTCGACGCCATCGCCGCCGTGTTCATCGGTGGCGCGGCCGTCACCGGCGGCATCGGCACCGTGCCGGGCGCCATCGTCGGTGGTCTCATCATCGGTCTGCTGAACAACGGCATGTCGATCCTCGGCGTCGGCACCGAGTTCCAGTCTCTGATCAAGGGTCTGGTGCTGCTCGCCGCCGTCGCGTTCGACGTGTTCAACAAGCGCCGGGCGGCGTCCGCGCGCAAGTAACGCGTCGGAGTCGCCCCCGCCGAAGCGACAGAAGTGCACGGAACAGCCGTGCACTTCTGTCGCTTCCGCGTTCAGCGGGACAGGACGGCCCAACCCCCGGCCGGGAGGCGCAGGGTCCCGTCCCCGAGATCGGCCCCGCCCGCCTCGACCTGCGTCGCGTCGGCCACGGGCACCTCGACGGGATCGTCCGACAGGTTCAGGGCGGTCACCACGGCGGCGTCCGCCGTCGCGGTCCGCAGCACCACGGCGGTGTTCGTCAGGTGCACGACGTCGGTGTGCGCGCGGTGCAGCCACGGGTTGCGGCGACGCAGGGCGATGAGCGCCTCGTACGCGTGGGTCAGGTCCGTCGGCGTCGGGACCTCGGCCGGGAACTCCGGGCGGACCGCGTCGTCGCCGCCCTCGCGTTCCTCCTTCACCCCGGTCCAGCCGTACTCGTCGCCCGCGTAGACCACCGGGGTCCCCGCCACCGTGAACAGCACGGCGGCGGCGTGCCCGGCGAACCGCTCCCCCACCGCGCTCGCGATCCGGGTGACGTCGTGGTTGCCGACGAACGTGGTCGGGGCGAACGTGGCCAGCAGCGCGTCGTGCCGCTCGATCGCGTGCGCGAGCTCGTGACCGTTGCGGTCCGCGATGCCGTGCCAGATCCCCTGCCACAGCTCGTACTGGGTCAGCGAGTCCATCGTCGAGTCGCGAGCGATCGCCGCCGCGTCTCCGTGGATCACCTCGCCACTGAACCAGGCGTCCGGGAACCGCTCCCGCATCCGCGGCAGCACCCGCGCCCAGAACGCCGGCGGCACCGCGTACGCCGCGTCGAGCCGCCAACCGTCGACGCCGCGGGCCAGCCAGTGCGTCATCACTTCCACCACGAGGTCCTCGGTGGCGCGGCTGTCGTGGTCGAGCGCGACGAGGATGTCGTGGCCCTCGAACAGTCCGACGGGCACGGGCTGCCCCGGCTGCCAACCGGACCAGTCGATGGCGAACAGGTCGGCGGTCGGCGCCTCCGGGCCGTAATCGGACAACGCGCGGAACGCCGGGTGCTCACGGCCGACGTGGTTGAACACCCCGTCCAGCAGCACCCGAACGCCCCGCTCGTGCGCCGCCGCGACCAGGGCGGTGAAGTCGGCGTCGTCGCCCAGGCGCGGGTCGATGCGGAAGTGGTCGACCGTGTCGTACCCGTGGGTCGAGCTCGCGAACACCGGGCCGAGCAACAGGCCGTTCAGACCGAGGTCGACGACGTGGTCGAGCCACCCGGCTAGGCGGTCGAGGCGGTGTTCGAGTGGACGCTCCCCCACGGGCGCCGCGGGGCGGACCTCGGAGCCGACGAAACCGAGCGGGTAGACGTGCCACCACATCACGTGCTCGACCCACGCGGGTTCGGGGTGACGGGTGGGTGCGGTGTCGGTGTTCACCGGTCCGATGCTGCCAGCCGGACCTGCGTCGGGTGTGCTCGTGCTGGGAACGGACAGGAGCAGCAGGACGAGGATGAGGGCATGGGACGCGCGATCAGGACGGCAGCGGACGCTGCGGCGAACGAGGCGGAGCACGCCGAACGTACGTGCGCGTCGTGCGGGCGAACGATGCCCTCGTCGGCGGCACCGGAAGCGCGGTACTGCTCCGCAGCGTGCCGCAAGCACGGAGTCGACGCCACCGACCGGGCCCTCGAACAGCGCATCGACGAGCTGCTCGCCGCGCGCGCACGGACCTCGAGCATCTGCCCGTCCGAGGTCGCTCGGTCGCTCGAGCCCGACGACTGGCGGCCGCTGATGGAACCCGCCCGCCGAGCCGCCCGCCGCATGGTGGCCCGCGGCGAGGTCGAGATCACGCAGGGCGGCTCCGTGGTCGACCCGTCGACGGCGAAGGGGCCGATCCGCATCCGTCGCCCGCGCTGAGGGAACACGTGTCGTTCATCGTCGGTTGCATGCAGGGATGACTGCAACCGGATCGACCGAACCGACCCCTGTCCAGCCCCGAGCCCTCGTCGTGGGAGCGAGCGGCATCACCGGCTCCGCCCTGGTGAGCCACCTGCTCGACGACGGCTGGGAGGTCACGGCGCTGTCCCGCCGGCCGATCGGCCGCGACGGCGTCCGGACCGTCGCCGCGGACCTCCGCGACCCCGAGAGCCTGTCCGCCGCGCTGGCGGACGAGCAGCCGACCCACGTGTTCTTCACGGCGTGGCAGCGCCAGGACACCGAAGCCGAGAACATCCGCGTGAACGGCGGCATGGTCCGCGACCTGCTAGCAGCGCTGTCGCACGCACCTGCTGGCGCACGTCGCCCTGGTCACCGGCCTGAAGCACTACCTCGGCCCGTTCGAGGCGTACGCCGCCGGCGAGATGCCCGACACGCCCTTCCACGAGGAGGAGCCGCGCCTCGACACCCCGAACTTCTACTACGCGCAAGAGGACGAACTCTTCGCAGCGGCCGAGCGCCAGGGGTTCACCTGGTCGGTGCACCGCTCGCACACCGTGATCGGGCACGCCGTCGGCAACGCCATGAACATGGGGCTCACGCTCGCCGTGCAGGCCACGCTGGCGAAGGAACTCGACCTGGACTTCGTGTTCCCGGGCAGCGAGGCGCAGTGGAACGGCCTGACCGACATGACCGACGCCGGCATCCTCGCCGAGCACATGGTGTGGGCCTCGACTTCGCCCGAGGGTGCGGACGAGCCGTTCAACATCGTCAACGGCAACGTCTTCCGGTGGCGCTGGATGTGGCCGCGCCTGGCCGCGCACCTCGGTGTCGACCCCGCGCGCGTGGTGGGCTACCAGGACGCGCCCCGCCCGCTCGAGGTCCAGATGGCCCCGTACGAGGCCGAGTGGGCCGGCATCGCCGAGCGGCACGGCTTGGTCGAGTCGGACATCACCCGGCTCGCCTCGTGGTGGCACACCGACGCCGACCTCGGTCGTGCGATGGAGGTCGTCACCGACATGGGGAAGAGCCGCGAGGCCGGGTTCACGGCCTTCCGACGCACCGAGCAGGCCTTCGCCGACCTGTTCGCCCGGTACCGCGCGGACCGCCTGATCCCCTAGCCGGTCACCGGGGTACGTCGTTCCTCGGACCCGGCCGCGAGCGTCGCCGACCCGCGTGGTTGTCTCGTGGTCACACGCGCCGGGAGCCCTCGGCGGTTCCCGGAGGAAGGAAGACACCATGTCGCTCGGAGACAAGGCGAAGGACGTCACGCAGAAGGTCGTCGGCAAGGTCGAGGAGGCCGTCGGCAAGAAGACCGACGACGCCGAGCTCACCCACCAGGGTCAGAAGGACCAGGTCATGGGCGAGGGTCGTCTCGACAAGGAGAAGGCCAAGGACGCGTTCGACGGCAAGTGAGCCTCGGGATCAGACGCCCGTACCGCTCGTCGGTGCGGGCGTTCGTCGTTCCCTGAGGCGGCCGCGTGGACCGCGCGCAGTGTCAGAACGCGTACCGGATGCAACAGGAGGGCAGGTGCTCGGCGACGAGCTCGCGGAAGCGCTCGACGAGCTGCCCCTTCATGCCGGACCGGTAGCGCACGTTCGCGGCACCGTTCTGGGACACCTTCTGCTCCTGCAGGTCCGGACGCCACAGCAGGTCCTCGGCCTTCGGGTGCCACCCGAGGTTGACCTCGTGCAGGGGTTGGTTGTGGGTCAGGAAGATCACCTCGGCCGCGAGCTGCGCCTTCGCCGCCGGGGACAGCACGTCGTCCACCTGGCGCAGCAGCTCGGCCCAGTCGGACTCCCACGTCGGCGTCAGGATGACCGGTGAGAAGTTGAGGTGGACCTCGTACCCGGCGTCCACGAAGTCGTTCACCGCGGCGATCCGCTCGGCGATCGGGCTCGTGCGGATGTCGGTGACCTTCGCGGTCTCGTGCGGCATCAGCGAGAAGCGGATCCGGGTCCGGCCCATCGGGTCCCAGTCGAGCAGGTCGCGGTTGACGTACTTCGTCGCGAACGAGGCCTTGGCCGTCGGGGTCATCCGGAACAGGTCGCAGAGGTCACGGACGTTGTCGCTGATCATCGCGTCGACGGAGCAGTCGCTGTTCTCGCCGATGTCGTAGACCCAGGAATCCGGGTCGCACTGGTTCGGCTCGGTCTTCGGCCCCTGCTTCGCGATGTTCCGCGCCACGTGCTTCGTGATCTGGTCGATGTTCGCGAACACCGTCACCGGATTGCTGTAGCCCTTGCGCCGCGGCACGTAGCAGTAGGCGCACGCCATCGCGCAGCCGTTCGCGGTGGAGGGGGCGATGAAGTCGGCCGAGCGCCCGTTCGGCCGGGTGACGAGCGACTTCTTCACGCCGAGCACGAGGGCCTCGGTCTTGATCCGCACCCAGCGCTGCACGTTGCGCTCGTCGCCGTGCACCTCGGGGATGTTCCAGTGCGACTCGACCGGGACGATCTCGGCGTCCGGCCACTGCCCGACGATCTCCTGCCCGCGCTGCAGCTCGAGGGCGGCGGGCTCGGCGTAGATGCGGTGGACGTCGAGCATCGGGCGGACACGTGCGTTGCTCATCGACACCTGTCTACCGGGTACCACCGACGGTGCAGACTCGGGGCATGACCGCCGAACCCGACGACCACTTCTTCGTCGTGGACGGACGACGCTGGCGCCGCACCGACCCGGCGCTGCCCGAGCACGTCGCCGCCGCCCTCCGCTCGCACCTGGGCCGCGGTCGCAACGCCGTCAAGCAGGCGAAGCGGGCGGGCGACGACGCTGCCCTCGAGGCCGCGCGACACCGCAACGGTCTCGCCAAGCACGGCCTCGGCGAACGGGGTCCGGAGTGGTGGACCCGCCCCGAGGCCGACCGGATCGCTGTTGCCGAGCACGCCCTCGCCGAGCTGGACGCCCGCGACCGCGACTGATCCTTCCCATCACGCCCGCGATGGAGAGCAGCATCGGGCGTACCTGGTCGAAAGTTCCGACCAGGTACGCCCGATTCGACCAGGTACGCCCGATTCGACCAGGCCGCGCGGCTAGGCCTCGGTGTGGCCCAGGTCGGGCTCGACGAGCAGGCACGCGGTGCGGGACGCGGCGGCGTGCAGTTCGAGCACGACGAGCTCGTTGCGACCGCGGCGGAGCACCGGCCCCGGGATCGCCAAGGTCTGCTGCGGGCCTCGTGACCAGTACCGACCGAGGCAGAACCCGTTGACCCAGGCGACACCCTTCCGGAACCCGTCGAGCGACAGGTACCGGTCGTCCACGGCGTCGAGGTCGAACGTGCCAGCTGCGAACGTCGGCCCGGCGAGCACCTCGCCACCGGTCGGAGCGACCTCGGACAGCGCGGCCACGGCGGCAGGTGCGATGGGGTCGAGGGCGAGCGGCGATGCCGTCCACCGGGCAACCGGGACGCCGTCGATCGAGACGCCCCCGACCAGGCCCTTCGGCTCGCCGATGCGGATGCCGTAGTCGACGCGGCCCTGGTCCTCGACGAGGAGCTCGAGCGTGCCGGTCACCGGCGGCAGGGTGATGGCGCGGTCGTGGTGCTCGCGTTCCAGGACCCCGACCACGACACCGTCGGCCGAGACGATCGCACGGTCACGCACCTCGGTGCCGACGGTCAGCACCCCGCCGGCGGGCAGGTCGACCTCGGCGCGGTAGGCGACGAAGCCGCTCGCAGCTCCGAGCGAGTCGAAGGTCGGCGGCTCGTCGTGCGCGGACCACGTCGTGAGCGTGGGCAGCAGGGAACGGAGCGACGCGACGCGGTCCAGACGGACGGCGAGGTCCGTGGCGGGGGTGATCCGGGCCTCCAGGCCGACTCCGTCCGCCACATCGGACGCGAGCCGACCCGATCCACCCGGCTCCATCGACGCCGGCAGCGGCGGGACGGGCGCGTAGCGCTCGATGACCGCGCGGAAGGCGTGGAACTTCGCCGTCGGTCGGCCGGCCTCGTCGAGCGGGGCGTCGTAGTCGTACGACGTCGCGATCGGACGGTAGACGCCCTTGTCGTTCGCGCCGTTCGTGAAGCCGAAGTTCGTGCCGCCGTGGAACATGTAGATGTTCACCGATCCCCCGGCGGCGAGCAGGTCGTCGAGGTCCGACGCCGAGGCAGCCGCAGGGGTGGTGTGGTGGTGCTCGCCCCAGCTGTCGAACCAGCCGTCCCAGAACTCCGAGCACATGAGCGGACCGGTCGGCTGCGCCTGGCGCAGGCGGGCGAGTCGTTCGGTGGAGCGCGACCCGAACGAGCCGGTCTTGTGCAGCGAGGGCAGGGAGCCGTCCTCGAGCATCGTGCCCATCGGCTGGTCGACGCTCGTGAAGGGAACGGTGAGCCCGATCGACCGGTGCATCGCCTCGAGCTCCCGCAGGTACGAGGGGTCGGAGCCGTAGGCGCCGTACTCGTTCTCGACCTGCACCAGGACGATGGGCCCGCCCTGGTCGATCTGCCGCGGGACCAGCACGGGGGCCAGGTGCTGCAGGTACGTCTCGACCGCTGCGAGGAACCCGGGCTCGTTGCGCCGGACGCCCACGGAGCCGTCCGCGAACAACCAGTACGGCAGCCCGCCGTTCGTCCACTCGGCACAGATGTAGGGGCCGGGGCGGACGATGGCGTGCATGCCCTCGGCGGCGACGAGGTCGAGGAAGCGGCCGAGGTCCAGCCCACCCGACAGGTCGAACACCCCGGGCGACGGCGCGTGCGCGTTCCAGGCGACGTAGGTCTCGATGGTGTTGAGGCCCATCAGCTTCGCCTTGCGGATCCGGTCGGCCCACAGGTCGGGGTGCACGCGGAAGTAGTGGATCGCACCGGACAGGATCCGGTGCGGCTCGCCGTCGAGCAGGAAGTCGGTGTCGCCGATGGCGAAGCGCATGGTGTGATTCTCTCGTTGCCGGCCGGGCCGGTCGTGGAGCCGGCGGGGCGTGGAGCGGGGCCGTGCGGACGTGTCCGCACGGCCCCGCCAAGGGTGCGGTGCTACTTGGTCGAGACCGTGAAGCCCTGGTCCTTGCCGTACTTGGCGAGGGCCTTCTGCCAGGCCTCGAGGCCGGCGTCGAGCGAGGTGCCGTTCTCGTACGCCTGACCGACGGTGTCGGCGTAGACGCTGTTCGCGTACACCTGGTACGGCAGGTAGGTGAAGTCGTTGTCCGAGGACTTCGACGCGTCGACGAGCACCTTGTTGATCTGCTGACCGCCGAAGTACTCCGGCTTCTCGTCGAGGAACGCGGCCGAGTCCAGGTCGGCGGTGGTCGACGGGAAGCCGCCGGACTCCATGAAGACCTTCGTGGACTCCTTCGAGGAGTTCAGCCACTTGAGGAAGCCGGCGGCCAGGGCCGGGTTCTTCGACTGCTTCATGACGACCTCGGCGCTGCCGCCGTTGTTCGCGGTCTGGGCGGTGCCGCCGTCGTAGGTCGGCATCGGGGCGACGCGCCAGTCACCAGACGCCTGAGCGACGCCGGACTCCAGGTTGCCGGGCATCCAGGCGCCGGTGATCATCGTGGCGATCTCACCGTTGCCGAGCTGCTTGTACCAGTCATCGGTCCAGCCGACGGTCTTCGACAGCAGGCCCTGCTCGACGAGCTCGTTCCAGGTGCTCGTCCACTTCTTGGTGCCCTCGTCCTGCAGGTTGATGGTCACCTTGTCACCGTCGGTGGTGAACGGGGTGCCACCGGCCTGGGCGATCATGCTCGTGGTGAAGCCCGCGTCGCCGGAGTCCGCCGCGAGGTACGCGTTCGGGTCGGCGGCGTGCAGCTTCTTCGCGGCGGCGACGTACTCGTCCCACGTCTTCGGCACGGCGAGGTCGTACTTGTCGAAGACCTTCTTGTTGTAGAACATCGCCATGGGGCCCGAGTCCTGCGGCAGGCCGTAGACCTTGCCGTCGATCGTGACCGAGTTCCAGGTGCTCTTCGCGAACTTGCTCTCGAGGGAGTCGAACCCGTACCCGCTCAGGTCGAGCAGCGATTCGGACAGGGCGAACTGCGGCAACGCGAAGTACTCGACCTGCGCGACGTCGGGGGCGCCCGAGCCGGCCTTGATCGTGTTCTGCAGCTTGGTGTACTGGTCGGCGCCGGTACCGGCGTTGACGAGCTTGACCTGCACCTTCGGGTACTGCTTCTCGAAGGCGGCGACCTGCGCCTTGGCCGACGGGGTCCACGACCAGTAGGTCAGGGTGCCGCCGTCTTTCAGGGCCTTGTCGATGTCGTCGGCCGAACCGCCGGCGGACGACCCGCCGGAGGCGCACGCGGCCAGCGCGATGGCGGCGGTGACGCCGATGGCGAGGGCGCTGAGCCCGCGCCGGAGACGCTTGTTCATGGGAGTGCCTTTCACTTCTTCGTGGAGGGGGTGGAGCTGCTGTGTGCCGGACCGGCCGGCGCGTGGCGGGGTCGCCACGGGCCTGCCGTCCGACGGATCAGGCCTTGACCGACCCGGCCGCGAGGCCGGACTGCCAGAAGCGCTGGAGGAAGAGGAACGCGACCACGATCGGGATGATCGTGAGGAGCGATCCCGTGACGACGAGGTTGTAGATCGGCTGCGCGCCGGACCCGGTGGCCTGGGCGTTCCACTGGTTCAGGCCGACCGTCAGCGGGTACCACTTCGGGTCGCTCAGCATGATGAGCGGCAGGAAGTAGTTGTTCCAGGTGGCGACGACCGCGAAGAGCAGGACGGTGACGACGCCGGGCGCGAGCAGGCGGAGCGCGATGGTGAAGAAGATCCGGAACTCGCCGGCGCCGTCCATGCGGGCGGCCTCGAGGAGCTCGGCGGGGATCGCGTCGACCGCGTAGGTCCAGATCAGGTACATGCCGAACGGGCTGATCAGCGAGGGCAGGATGATCGCCCACGGGGTGTTGGTCAGGCCGACCTGCGAGAAGAGCAGGAACGTCGGGACCGCGAGGGCCGTGCCGGGGACCGCGATGGCGCCGAGGACGACGGCGAAGACCGCGCGCCGACCGGGGAACTGGAACTTCGCCATGCCGTAGCCCGCGACGGTGGCGAGCAGGGTGGCTCCGCCGGCACCGACGACGACGTAGAGCAGCGTGTTGCCGAACCACTGCAGGAAGATGCCGTCGTTGTAGGTCAGCGTGTCGACGATGTTCTGCCAGAGGTTGAAGTCCCCGCCGAACCACAGACCGAACGTGGAGAGCAGCGACGCCTGCGTCTTCGTGCTGTTCACGAGCAGGTAGAACAGCGGCGCGAACGAGTACACCACGAAGACGACCATCACCGCGGTGAGCAGGCCGGAACGCTTCGGCTTGCGTCCGTCGACGTGCTGTTCGGCCTTGCGGGAGGCGCGGATCGACCGGGTGCGCGGCGCACGTTGCGTCGTGGTCGCCTCGGTC
Source organism: Curtobacterium poinsettiae (assembly GCF_025677645.1). Lineage (NCBI taxonomy): Bacteria > Bacillati > Actinomycetota > Actinomycetes > Micrococcales > Microbacteriaceae > Curtobacterium > Curtobacterium flaccumfaciens. The sequence continues at coordinate 3,342,682 of NZ_CP106879.1, forward strand.
ACCGTGGCCGCTGCGGGCCCGGCGGGGTGCTGGATGGTGCTCATCGGTTCTCCTCGCGGGTGCCGCGGACCTGGACGACGTAGGCGATCACCGCGGTGATCACGCCCATCACGATCGCCACCGTGGCGGAGTAGTTGAACTGCTGGCCGCTGAAGGACAGCGAGTAGGCGTACATGTTCGGGGTGAAGGCGCTGCCGATGACGTTCGGGGCGAGGGTCTTGAGCAGGTTCGGCTCGTTGAAGAGCTGGAAGCTGCCGATGATCGAGAAGATCGTGGCGATGACCATCGGGCCGCGGAGCGCCGGGAGCTTGATCGAGAAGACCGTGCGCAGCGGACCGGCACCGTCGAGCTCGGCCGCCTCGTACAGCTCACCGGGGACGGTGCGGAGTGCGGCGTAGAAGATCAGCATGTTGTAGCCGAGGAACTCCCACGTGACCACGTTGCCGATCGACGTCAGGACCCAGCTCGGGCTGAACGGCTGCAGCAGGTCGATGCCGAGGGCGTCGTTCGCGGCGCCCGTCAGACCGAACTGGTTGCCGTAGATGAAGCCCCAGATCAGGGCCGCGACGACCCCGGGAACGGCGTAGGGCAGGAACACCGCGATGCGGAAGAAGCTCGTCCCCCACAGTCGGGCGCTGTCCAGGGCCAGGGCGGCGACGAGCGCGAGCCCGAGCATGATCGGCACCTGGACGACCAGGAAGACGGCGACCCGACCGAACCCGGACCAGAACTTGGCGTCCTGGAAGAGCTGCACGTAGTTGGCGAACCAGACGAACTGGTTGCCACCGATGAGCTGGTCGCGGAACAGGCTGAGCCAGAGCGCGTACCCGATCGGCACGATGAGCATCAGGACCAGGACGACGACGAACGGCCCGACGAACAGCCATCCGGTGAACCGTCCCCGCGGCTTGGGGCGGCGGCCGGCGGGGCGCTCGGCGGTGGGGCGCGGTGCTGCCTCACCGGGGCGCGCTGCGAGCGTGCTCATGTGACTCCTTCGTCTGCTGCGTTCGGGCGGTCGGTGTCGGCGACTCGGCCCGGGCCGGATCAGGGTGTCCGGGCGGTCACCGATGTTGACGTCAACATCGAACGACGCGACGATAGCATGGCAACGTCAACATGCGCTAGCGTCCGGGGAGGCCGACCGTTCGGCCCTCTCGATCCGGAAGGAGCGCCAGCGTGACGATGGAGTCCCCCGCCGGCACCCGCCGCGCCCCCTCGATGGCCGCCGTTGCCGACGTCGCCGGGGTGTCGATGCAGACGGTCTCGCGCGTCGCCCGGGGCTTCGACAACGTCAGCCCGGAGACCCGCGACCGCGTCCAGCGCGCGATGGAGTCCCTGGGCTACCGGCCCAACCGTGCCGCCCGCGCCCTGCGCTCCGGCCGCTTCCGCACCATCGGCGTGATCATGTTCACGCTCGCGTCCTTCGGCAACATGCGCACGCTCGAGGCGATCGCCGACGCCGCCGGGGTCGCCGACTTCACGATCACCCTGCTGCCCATGGCCTCGCGCACCGAGGCGGGCGTCCGCTCCGCGTTCTCGCGCCTGCACGAACAGGCCGTCGACGGCGTCGTGATCATCATCGAGTCGCACATCATCGACACCGCCGAGGTCGTGCTGCCCGACGGCGTGCCGATGGTCATCGTCGACTCCACGGGCAGCACCGACCACCCCGCGATCGACACCGACCAGGCCGACGGCGCTCGGCAGGCCACGCAGCACCTGCTCGACCTGGGCCACGAGACCGTCTGGCACGTCGCCGGGCCGGAGTCGTCGTACTCGGCAGCCCGGCGCCTCGCCGCGTGGCAGGACACCCTGACGCGCGCCGGTCGACCGGTTCCCCCGGTGTTCCACGGCGGATGGACGACCGAGCACGGCTACGAGGCCGGGCTCGAGATCGCCGCACGCCCGGAGATCACCGCGGTGTTCGCCGCGAACGACCAGACCGCTCTCGGTGTCCTCCGCGCCGCACACGAGTCCGGTCGCCCGGTGCCGTCCTCGCTCAGCGTGGTGGGGTTCGACGACTCCCCCGAGTCCGACTCGTTCTGGCCGCCCCTGACCACCGTGCACCAGTCCTTCGACGAGGTCGGCCGCCGAGCGGTCGCGAACCTGCTCGCCCAGATCGACGGCGAGCGGGTCAGCGTCGTGGCCGACCTGGTGCCGGTGCGGCTCGTCGAGCGCGCGAGCACGGCGGCGCCGCCGGCGCGCTGACGCGGCGCGCCCGTCCACCGAAGCGACACGCTGCCGCCGAAGATCCGGGGAGAACTGTCGCTCCCGCGGACCTGACCCGCCTCCCTGCCGGCCACCTGTCGCTTCGGCAACCACACGCCGGACGGGAGGCCCGGTGCCAGGCCGCCACGGGCCTCCCGGCCGCCGCGCGGGCCACGTCACAGGCCCGGCGACAGTCCACGCGCCCGTCACCCCGTGAGACGTCCCCCAGCCCGTGACGGCGCGGTCGCCGCGCGGTCGCCGCGCACCCGCGCCCGCAACGAGCAGAGGACGTCGGGCGCGAGCGCCCGACGTCCTCTGTGCTCACTCGACGCCCGCCGTGGCGTGCGCCGAGGCGTCCGGTCAGCCGATCGAGACGGCGGTCCAGGAGACCGGCGGGAGCTCGATCGTGACGGTGTCCCCCTCGCGGCGGACCGACTCGTTCGTGCGCAGCCCCACGCGCGAGGTGTTCTCCAGGTCGTTCACGGCGTGCAGGTCGTCGTCCCAGACGCCCTCGGCGTGGACGTCACCCGTCGCACCGATGCCGGCGAGGTCGATCGTCACCGTGGTCGGCTCGGACGGGTGGCGGTTCACCAGGAAGACCGCTGCCTTGCCGTCCTCGGACACGGTGGCGGCGGAGTCCACGACCGGGACCTCACCGTACTTGCCGCCGTCGACCGTGTCGCCCGAGGCCTTGACCTGCAGCGAGGTGCCCTGCGCCAGGCGCGAGGTGACCGAGAACGGGAAGAAGGTCGTCTGGCGCCAGGCCGGTCCGCCGGGCTCGGTCATGATCGGGCCGATCACGTTGACGAGCTGGGCGAGCGAGGCCGAGGCGACGCGGTCGGCGTGCCGGAGCAGTGAGATGAGCAGGCCACCCACGACGACGGCGTCGGCGACGGTGTAGACGTCCTCGAGCAGACGCGGGGCGACGGGCCACTCGTCGAGCGTGAAGGTCTTGGCCTTCGCTTCCCACTTCTTGATCGACCAGACGTTCCACTCGTCGAACGAGATGTCGATGCGCTTGTCGGACTTCTTCTGCGCCTGGACGTGGTCGGCGGCCGTGGTGACCGTCTTGATGAAGTGGTCCATGTTGACGCCCGACGCGAGGAACGACGGCAGGTCGTCGTCCTCCTCGTAGTAGGCGTGCGCGGAGATGTAGTCGACGTCGTCGTAGGTGTGCTCGAGGACGGTGCGCTCCCACTCGCCGAACGTCGGCATCGACGCCCCGGAGGAACCGCAGGCGACGAGCTCGAGGTCGGGCTGGATCTGCCGCATGGCCTTGGCGGTCATGGCGGCGAGCTTGCCGTAGTCGTCGGCGTTCTTGTGGCCGAGCTGCCACGGGCCGTCCATCTCGTTGCCGAGGCACCACATCGTGATGGCGAAGGGTTCCTGGCGACCGTTCGAACGGCGGTATTCGGACAGTGCCGTCCCGGCGTCGATGTTGGCGTACTCGAGGAGCTCGATGGCTTCCTGCGTGCCGCGGGTGCCGAGGTTCACGGCGAGCATGAGCTCCGAGCCGACCTGGTCGAGCCAGTGCTGGAACTCGTGCAGGCCGACCTCGTTCGTCTCGGTCGAGTGCCAGGCGAGGTCGAGGCGGCGGGGGCGCTGCTCGACGGGGCCGACGCCGTCCTCCCACTTGTAGCCGGAGACGAAGTTGCCACCGGGGTAACGGATGGCGGAGACGCCGAGTTCCTTGACGAGCTCGACGACGTCCTTGCGGAAGCCGTGCTCGTCGGCGGTCTCGTGGGCGGGCTCGTGGATGCCGTCGTAGACGTGGCGGCCGAGGTGCTCGACGAACCCGCCGAACAGGCGACGTCGCACCGGCCCCACGGTGAACGCGGCGTCGAGGACGAGGTGTGTGCGGGGCATGGATCTCCTTCGATCGTGGCAGTGCGGTTCGTGCGGGGAGCGGGTGGGGCCACGGACGGGAACCGAAGCGGGCCGTCACGAAAGTGAGCGCTCACCTGCCGGAAACGCTACCGGGTTCCGCGCCGTCGCGAAAGGGGTGGCGGATGCCGGGAGCGAGCGCTAATGTGAGCGCTCACGGAGCACCGGAAGGTCGTTCCGTGTCCGGAGCAGCAGTGCTCCGGGTCCGGAGCAGCGATGCTCCGGCGGGAGCACCGACCCTGTTCCCGAGCCCGGCCCATCCCGATGGAGTGATGCCATGCCGATCCCACCCGCAACACCCGCGTCGCGCCTCTCGCGCCGGGGCTTCCTCGCCGCCGGCGCAGCGGCCGCGACGGTCCTGCCGCTCGCCGCCTGCTCGAGTCCCCTCGCCGCCGGCCTCGCCGGCAGTGCGCTCAACCCCGAGACGCTCGTCTTCTGGAACCTGTTCGGCGGCGGCGACGGCGTTCGCATGCAGGCCATGGAGGACGGCTACGCGAAGCAGCACGGCGGCTCGAGCGCGCTGCAGGGCACCACGTTCGCGTGGGGCAACCCGTACTACTCGAAGCTGACACTGGCCACCGTCGGGAACAAGCCGCCGGACGTCGCGGTCGCGCACCTGACCCGCGCGAAGCCGCTCTGGGACGGTGACCTGCTCGACCCGATCACGTCCGACGACCTGGCGAGCGTCGGCCTGAGCGCCGCCGACTTCAACCAGAAGGCCTGGGCGGCGCAGAAGACCGACGGCAACAACATCGCGGTCCCGCTCGACACCCACCCCTTCGTCCTCTTCTACAACGTCGACGTCTGCAAGAAGGCCGGTCTGATCGACGGCGACGGCAACCTCGTCGACCTCAACGGCATGGACAACTTCGAGAAGGCCCTCGCCGCGGTCGCCAAGGTCACCGGCGGCACGGCGCTGAACGTCGCGAACGTCGTGCCGGAGACGGCCACCCCGTGGCGCTTCTTCTGGACGATGTACAACCAGCTGAAGGACGCCACCCCGTTCATCAGCGACGGCGGGTCGAAGCTCACCGTCAACGAGGACGCCTACAACGAGGTCACGAGCCGGACCCAGAAGTGGGTGAAGGAGGGCTGGCTGAACAAGGCCCTCGACTACGCCACCGCGCAGTCGCTCATGTTCGACGGCAAGGCCGGCTTCTTCATGCAGGGCGAGTGGGAGATCAGCACCGCGCAGTCGATCAAGGGCCTGAACTTCGGCATGGCGCCGATCCCCCAGCTCTACGACAAGCCGGCGACCCAGGCGGACTCGCACACGTTCGTCCTGCCCAAAAAGGACCGCACCCCGGAGCAGCGCAAGCAGCACATGCTCTTCATCAAGCAGATGCTCGAGCAGAGCCTGACGTGGGCCGAGGGCGGGCACGTGCCGGCCTACATCCCGACGTTCGACAGTTCGGCGTACAAGAAGCTCACGCCGCAGTCGAACTACGCGGCCGCAGCCGAGACCGCCGTGTTCGACGACGCCGCCTGGTACGGCGGTTCCGGCTCGACGTTCGAGGGCACGGTGGGCGCCCAGCTCGCCCTCGTGCAGCAGGGCAGCTCGTCCCCCGCGCAGGCACTGCGCGCCATCAAGTCGCAGCTCGCGACGTACCTCAACACCCCGAGCCCCCTGTGACCCGGCACGCAACCGCCCGGCAGGCTCCCTCCGGGCAGACGACCCCCGCGATCGCCGTGAACACCGCGCGAAAGGCACGATGACGTGACCACAGCACCTGTCCTCGACCGGCCGACGGACGCGACCACCGCGCCGCGTCCACGCCGGAACCGCTCCTACGGCTCCAGTGTGAACCGCGGCCAGGGCCGCAGCGGCTGGCTGTTCCTCGCCCCGTTCGGCCTGTTCTACGTGGCCTTCCTGCTCGGCCCGACGGTCTGGATGATCGTCACGAGCTTCTTCAACACCTCGACCGTCCGCACCGGGCTCGGCAGCTTCGCGGGGTTCGCGAACTACGCCGAGATGCTCGGGCGCAGCGACTTCTGGTCGTCGCTCTGGCACACGCTGCAGTTCACGCTGTACACGACCCCGCCGCTCGTCATCCTGGCGTTCGTGTTCGCCGTACTGACGAACCGGATGAACCGCGGCCAGTGGTTCTTCCGCCTGGCGTTCTTCCTGCCGTTCATCCTGCCGTCGGCGACGATCTCGCTGATCTGGGTGTTCATCTTCACGCCGAGCACCGGCCTGTGGGCGAGCCTGCAGTCGGCGATCGGCATGACCCCCGGCTCGGGCATGCTCTCGAGCCCGAACACGGCCATGATCGGTGTGGCGATCGCCACCGTGTGGTGGACCCTCGGCTTCAACTTCGTGCTCTACCTGGCCGGTCTGCAGGAGATCCCGCGCGAACTGTACGAGGCAGCCGCGGTCGACGGTGCGTCGAACTGGCAGCAGATCAAGTCGATCACGCTCCCCCTGCTCGGCCGCACCACGACGCTGGTCGTCCTGCTGCAGATCATCGCGAGCCTGAAGATCTTCGACCAGGTCTACCTGATGACGAACGGCGGGCCGGGCATCTCGACCCAGGTCTCGCTGCAGCTCATCACCGGCGTCGGCTTCACCGACAACCGGCTCGGAGCCGCATCGGCCGCGTCGGTCCTCCTGTTCATCGTGATCGTGGCGATCGCGGTCATCCGGCAGCTCGTCGAGCGCGCTGCCGCCAAGCGAGAGATCGGGGCCTGACATGACCGCCACCGAGAGCATCACCACCGGCCGCAAGCTCCGCACCGGCGTCTCGTCCGCCGCTCCCACGAGCGCCGCGAAGATCGGCGTCAGCGGTCGTGGCTTCACGATCGCTTCGGGGATCGTCCTGACGATCTTCGCGATCATCTGGCTCATCCCGAGCGTGTTCGCCCTGAAGACGTCGCTGTCCGACAACGGCGTCGCCGCCCTCGGCGCCAATGCGATCCTGTCCAACTGGAACCCGACGCTGCACTCGTACTCGTCGCTGTTCCAGGCCGGCGACATCTGGAACTGGTACCTCGCCAGTGCCATCACGAGCGTCGTCACGGCCGCACTCACCGTGCTGTTCGCGTCGATGGCTGCGTTCGCGCTGTCGCGGCTGGTGTTCCGCGGCCGCAACATCGCGTTCCTGCTCATCATCCTCGGGATCATGATCCCGACGCAGGTGCTGATCATCCCGATCTTCCAGGAGCTCAACGCGGTCGGCCTGCTCAACACCTACTGGTCGGTGATCTTCCCGCAGGTGCCCGCCGTGATCGCGGTGTTCATCTTCAAGCAGTTCTTCGACGGCATCCCGAAGGAGCTCGAAGAGGCCGCGCGCATCGACGGGGCCGGCATCTGGAAGGTCTACTGGTCGGTCATCCTGCCGCTGTCGCGTCCGGTGATCGCGGCCGTGACGATCCTGACCTTCGTCGGGGTGTGGAACAACCTGCTGCTGCCGCTGTTCGTGCTGTCCAACCCGGACCTCATGACGATCCCGGTCGGGCTCGCCACGGTCCAGGGCAGCTTCGGCCAGCGCTACGCCGACATCCAGGCGGGTGCGATCCTCGCGGCGCTGCCGTTGATCATCCTCTACCTGATCTTCCAGCGGCAGATCGTGGAGGGCGTGACGGGCTCGGGCCTCAAGGGCTGACGCGACCCCACCACGGACGGGAGGCCCGGTGCCAGCTGGCACCGGGCCTCCCGGCCGTCCGTTGGTCGCGTCGCGTGCGCGGCGCGGCTGGTGCTGTCGGGCGTACCTGGCGGAACCGGACGTACCTGGTCGGAAGATCTGTGACGGTACGCCCGAACGCACCAGGCAGCGCGCCCGCCAGAGGAAGGAACACGCGTACCTGGGCGGAACGGGCATACCTGGCTCGATCGGGCGTACCTGGTCGGAACGGGCGTACCTGGTCGGAAGATCTGTGACGGTATGCCCGAAAGCACCAGGCCACGCGCGCGCCAGGAGAAAGACCGGGCGTACCTGGTCGGAACGGGCGTACCTGGTCGGAAAATCTGTGACGGTATGCCCGAAAGCACCAGGCAACGCGCCCGCCAGGGGAAAGACCGGGCGTACCTGATCGGAACGGGCGTACCTGCCAGGCACCGCGCGGGTCAGGCGGGGACGGAGACCTTCGTCTCGTGCTTCCAGAACCCGGAGAACGTGATGCGCGACTTCGGCAGGCCCGCACGGTGCAGGTGGCGGCGGCCCTCGGTGGCGAGTCGCGACTCCCCCACGACGAACGCGTACCCCTGGTCGTCGGACGGCACGTGCCGCTGCAGTTCGGCGAGGGCGCCACTGCCGGGGACGGCACCCGGCTGCCGCACGATCCAGGTCACCTGCACGCCGGTGGGGGCGTCGAGGTCGCGGATGTCGGCGGCGGTCGGGACCTCTTGGATGATGCGGCCGACGGTGTCGCGCGGCAACGAGGCGGCGATGCCGACGACGCCGGGCAGGCCGGTCTCCTCGGCGGCGACGACGACCTCGCTGGTGCCTGCGGGGACGTCGAAGATGCAGCCCTGGTCGAGCATCGCGAGCTCCTCGCCGGGGCGTGCGGCGCAGGCCCAGATCGCGGCCCGACCCTCGAGCTCGCCGCGGTGGTCCAGGTGCACGACGAAGTCGATGTCGAGCTCGGCGGTGCCGTCGGCGAGCAGGCGGTACGCGGCGACGGTGTAGTTCGCGCAGTGGGGGCGGATGTCCTCGGGGATGCCGAGGAACGTCGGCCACCACTTCTTGCCGTCCAGGTCGGGCATCCGGAAGGCGTCCTGGTCGGGGCGCCGGACGAACAGGCGGAACCAGTGGTCGAAACCGAGGTAACCGAACTCGTGCAGGTCGTCCCCGGTGACGGTGACGCGCTGCATCGAGGGGGTCACCCGCTGGGTCCTGAGGACACGGGCGCGGAAGAGCCGGGGGTTCGTCGGCAGGAGCCGCGGGGTCTTCGCCATGAGGCAAGGCTAACCTAAGATGACTTCCGTGCCAGCCCCCAATCCCGTTCTGGCTTCCGGTCCGGAGGTCCCCGAACCCGTCGCGTCCAGCACCCGACGCGGCGACGCGTCCCGCGCCCTCGGCGTCCACCGGACCGCTGTGCGCAGGCGGGCCGTGGTGATCGTCGGACTCGTCGTCGCGCTGGTGCTCGTCGCCGTGGCGAGCATGCTGCTCGGCAGCAACCGCATCGGTGTCGCCGAGGTGTGGGCGGGGCTCACTCGCTCCGGGTCGAGCACCGACGAAGCGATCGTGTGGGGCTCCCGCATCCCGCGCACGCTCATCGGTGCTGCGGTCGGCGCGGCCCTCGGCATCGCCGGGCTGCTCATGCAGGGACACACCCGCAACCCACTCGCCGACCCCGGCCTGTTCGGGGTCTCGTCGGGTGCGGGGCTCGCGGTGGTGCTCGGCGTCTACGTGTTCGGGGTCACGAGCACGAGCGCGACCGTGTGGTTCGCCCTGGTCGGGGCCCTGGTCGCCAGCGTCGTCGTCTTCTCGGTGACCATCGCCGGCAGCGGCACCGCCAGTCCGGTGCCGCTCGCCCTCGCCGGGGCCGCGGTCTCGGCGCTGCTCGCCGCCCTGACCTCCTTCGTCGTGCTGACCGACCAGGCCTCACTCGACGCGTACCGGCTCTGGGTCGTCGGGTCGCTCGCCGCACGCCAGCTCGACATCCTCGGGGCGGTGTGGCCGTTCCTGGCCGCCGGGCTCGTACTCGCGGTGCTGAACGTCCGCGCCCTCGACGCCCTCGGGCTCGGGTCCGAGCTGGCGAAGGGGCTCGGAGAGAACGTGCTCGTCGCCCGGCTCGTCGGTCTGGGCGGGATCACGCTGCTCGCCGCCGGGGCGACGGCTGCGGCCGGCCCGATCGGCTTCGTCGGCCTGACGGTGCCGCACGTCGCCCGCGCGCTCGTCGGCACCGGACACCGCTGGACCCTGCCGGTCTCCGGTCTGGTCGGCGCCGCCCTCGTCCTGCTCGCCGACGTCATCGGTCGCCTGATCGGCGGGTTCTCCGAGGTCGAGGTCGGCATCGTGCTCGCCGTCATCGGCGGCCCGGTGTTCGTGGCCGTGGCCCGCCGCCGATCGCTGGTGTCGCTGTGAGCGGGGCAGCGGTGCGCAGCACCGGGCGCACGCCCGGCAGCACGCCCGAGACCACCGCACCGGGCACGCCCGCCCCGGCTGCACGAACCCCCCGCCGCACCGGCATCCGCATCGGGCCCGTCGGCCTCGCCTGGCGCCCCCGGGTGTTCTGGTACACGGTCGCGTCGCTCGCCGCCGTCCTGGTGCTCATCGTCCTCGGGACGGCGGTCGGCTCGACGTGGATCGCTCCCGGGGTCGTCATCCGGTCCCTGCTCGGCCTGGAGTCCGGGCCGGACGCCTTCATCATCACCACCCTGCGCCTGCCCCGCGTGCTCACCGGCGCGCTCGTCGGCCTGACGCTCGGGGTCGCCGGCGGGCTCACCCAGACCTTCACCCGCAACCCGCTCGGCACCCCGGACATCATCGGCGTCACCGCGGGTGCGAGCGTGGGTGCGGTCGCGGCGATCGTCCTCGGCGGCGGGACGTACTCGGTGTCCTCCCTGGTGCTCGGTGGCGGGATCCCGGTGGCCGCAACGATCGGCGCCCTGGTCGCAGCGGTCCTGGTGTACGGCCTGGGCTGGCGCGGCGGCGTGCAGAGCTACCGACTCGTGCTGGTCGGCATCGGCGTGAGCGCGACCCTCGACGCGGTGACCAGCTACCTGCTCGTCCGCGCGAAGATCACCGTGGCCACCGCGGCGTCGCAGTGGCTCGTCGGCAGCCTGTCGAGCACGTCGTGGGAGAGCGTCTGGCCGCTGCTCGCGGTGGCCGTCGTCGCGGTGCCGATCGCGCTCGCGACGAGTGCAGCTCTCGGCATCGGGCAGCTCGGCGACGAGGTCGCGACGGGCGTCGGACTCGGCGTCCAGCGGCACCGGCTGCTCGTCATCGCGCTCGCGGTCGTGCTGACCGCCGCCGCCGTGGCCGCCGCCGGACCGGTCGGCTTCGTCGCGTTCGTCGTCCCGCAGGTCGGGCTCCGGCTCGCCGGTACGAACCGGCCGCCGCTGCTGCTCGCCGGTGCCCTCGGTGCCGTGCTCGTGCTCGCCGCCGACCTGCTGTCCCGTTCCGCGTTCCCGTGGCAGGTGCCGGTCGGCATCATCACCACCGTGATCGGGGCGCCGTACCTGATCTGGCTCCTCGTCCGTCACCGCAAGGAGATGTCCCGATGACAGCACCACACCAGCACCAGGACCAGCACCAGAAGGGGCACCAGGGCCAGGGCAACGGCCAGCTCGACACCCCCGTCCTCGAAGCCACGGCCCTGTCCGTCGGCTACGACCGCCAGCCCGTGCTGCGCGACCTGGACCTGCGCATCGAACGCGGCACCGTCACGACGTTCCTCGGCGCGAACGGCTGCGGCAAGTCGACCCTGCTCAAGGCCTTCGGACGCGTGCTCAAGCCGCAGGCCGGCGAGGTCCTGCTCGACGGCACCCCGATCCGCAGGGAGCCGAACCGCCAGGTCGCCCGCAAGCTCGCGATCCTGCCGCAGTCCCCCGTCGCCCCAGCGGGCACCAGCGTGCTCGACCTGGTGATGCGGGGCCGGAATCCGCACCAGTCGTGGGCGAAGCCGTGGACCGCCGAGGACGCCGCCGTCGCCGAAGAGGCGATCGCCGCCACCGGTCTGACCGAGGTCGCACACCGCGACGTCACGAGCCTGTCCGGCGGGCAGCGCCAGCGCGCCTGGATCGCCATGGTCGTCGCGCAGCAGGCCCAGACGCTCCTGCTCGACGAGCCGACGACCTACCTGGATCTCGCGCACCAGCTGGAGGTCCTGCGGCTCGTCCGGCGGCTGAACCGCGAGCAGGGGTCGACGATCGTGATGGTGCTGCACGACCTGTCGCTCGCGGCGCGGTACTCCGACCGGCTCGTGGTGCTGCACGACGGCGGGGTCGTGGCCGACGGCACCCCCCACGACGTCCTCACCCCGGCACTGCTCGAGCACGCGTTCGGCCTGCACGCCCGGGTGTTCCCCGACCCGGTGACCGGTGCACCGATGATCGTGCCCGAGACGGACGAGCACGACCCCGTCCCGGGCGCCCCGACCGAGCACACAGACGCGAGCGCCCCGACCGAGCACACGGAGCCGACGAAAACCGAAGACGCGCTGGCGAGTGCTGCGAACTTAGGTTAGCCTCTCCTAACGTGAAGACCTCCCGACGTGGCCACCTGCGCGCCGCCCTCCTGACCTCCGTGACCGTCTCGGCACTCCTCCTCACCGGCTGCTCGAGCACCGGCAACTCGAACGACTCCGACTCCGACGGCGGCACCGCCGCGTCGGAGGCCTGGTCGTACGAGGACGCCACGGGCGCCACCGTGAAGGTCGACCACACGCCGAAGCGCGTCGTCGTGCTGAATGACATCGCCCTGTCGTTCATCGAGTACGGCCTGAAGCCCGTCGGCACCTTCGGGCAGCTGACGATGGCGAAGGACGCCCGGTTCAAGGGTCTCGACACCGACGGCATCACGCAGCTCGGTACCGCCTACGGCGACATCGACCTCGAGCAGCTCGCCGCGCTCAAGCCCGACCTCGTCGTCACCTCGGTCTACCCCACCGATGCCAAGGGCACGCTCGACACGAAGCAGCCCGGCTACGGCTTCAAGGACAAGGCGCAGGAGAAGCAGATCGAGGCCATCGCGCCGGTCGTCCAGGTGAAGTGGGGCGGCAAGGGCGAGGACGTCATCGAGACGATCGCCGAACTGTCCGAGTCCCTCGGTGCGAAGGAGTCGACGGTCGACGCCGCCGAGGAGCGCTTCGACACCGCGGCCGACGAGCTCGAGAAGGTCTCGAAGGAGAAGGACCTGTCGGTCGTCTCGATGTACGCCGACGGTGACGGCGCGTACGTCACCCGTCCGACCGACGAGCCGTCGCTGCAGATGTACGCGTCGTACGGGGTCGACTTCGTCGACCCGAAGCCCGAGGGCTTCTACTGGGGCATCTACTCGTGGGAGAACGCCGGCCAGATCACCGGTGACGTACTGCTGCTGTCGCAGCAGGGCTACCAGGTCGCAGATCTCGAGAAGCAGCCGACCTTCGCCGACAACGCCGCGCTTGAGGCGGGGCAGGTCCACAGCTGGACGTTCCCGGCCCTCGACTACGCGTCGCAGGCCGACTACATGACCAAGCTCGCGGGCTGGCTCGAGGACAGCAAGAAGCTGTCCTAGGACGCAACCGAGAACCGGCCGGGAGGCACGGTGCCAGCTGGCACCGTGCCTCCCGGCCGTTCGTGGTTGCGTTCCGGGCCGTCAGCCGACCGGCAACGCCGCGTTCACCGCCGTCTGCGCGTCGCGCCAGACGGCCGCGCGTGACCCCGCGTAGGTGCCGCCCTGACCGTTGGAGAACGACCGCAGGTTGTGCTTGGCGCCGTCCGTGTTGCCCTGCCAGTAGGCGGTGACGGCCCGCGCGGTCCCGCCCACCAGCCACACCTGGTCGGCCGCGTCCGTGGTACCGGTCTTGCCGAACAGCGTCGCGCCGTCGGGGGTCTGGCCACCGCTCGCCGTCCCGCCGCGGAACGCGCCCTGCATGACGTCGAACGCGGTGGCCGCCGTCTGCGGCGACACCGCCTGCGTGCACGTGCGGGGTTGTCCGCCGAGTTCCTCGCCGTCGGGGGCGATGACCTGGTCGATCACCACGGGTGCACAGAACCGCCCGCCGTTCGCGATGCCCGCGTAGGCCGACGCCATCGTGAGCGGGGCGATGCTCTCGGTGCCGAGCAGGGACGCCGGGTTCCAGGGCAGCTCGCCACCGGTCGCCAGGTGCACCCCCAGCCCCTCGGCGACGTCGCGGATGTCGCACAGGTCGAGCTGTTCGGCCATCGACTGGTACGCCGCGTTCACGGACTGCGCCGTCGCCGACCGGACCGAGTACGGACCACGCTGCCCGGGTGAGTCGTTCTTCGGCTGCCAGAACGCCGAGGTGGGTCCACCGCAGGCGGTCCACTCGCTGTGCGGGTGCGGTGTGCCGTTGACGACGGTGTCCGGGCTGCGGCCGGCCTCGATCCACGCCAGCAGGGTGAACATCTTGTAGGTCGAACCGGTCTGGAACCCCGTCGAGCCGCCGTCCGCCTGGTCGGTGGCGTAGTTCAGCGAGGTCGCCGTGCGGGGCGCGTCGGACGACCGGTCGTGGTCGGTGTTCTGCGCCATCGTCAGCACACGACCCGTCCCGGCCTCGACCGTGTTGAACGTTGCCCCCAGCGCCAGCCGCGTCTCGGTCTTCGGGTCGTACTGGTCCAGCAGCCGCTTCTGTTGAGCGTTCAGGTCGAGGTCGAGCGTCGTCTGGATCCGGTACCCGCCGGTGCGCCACGCGTCCGCCCGCTGCTGCTTCGTCGTGCCGAGCTGCGGGAGCCGTTGGGCGATGGTCTCCGCGTGGTCACAGAAGAACTCCGCACCCACCTCGACCGCCTCGCACCCCTGCTGCGGTGCCGTCAGGTGGACGTAGTCGGCGACACGGGACAGCCGAGCCGTGCGGTACTCCCCGGTCGACAGGTGCCCCTGCTCGTGCATGGACCGCAGGATCACGTTCCGCCGGGCGGCGTTGTCGCGGTGGTGGTCCGGCGTCGACAGGTCGCGTCGCTCCGGCCACTGCACGATCGCGATGAGGGACGCCGCCTCGGCCGGGGTCAGGTCGGTCGCCGACTTGCCGTAGTAGTGCTGCGCCGCCGACTGCACCCCGTAGGTCTGGTCGCCGAAGTAAGCGATGTTCAGGTACGCCGCCAGGATCTGCTGCTTCGTGTACTGCTTCGCCAGGCTGATCGCGAGCTTCATCTCGGCGAGTTTGCGCTGCGGCGTCCGCCGGGTCGCGTCCTCGTAGGCGGCCTCGCGCTCCTCGGCGGTGGGCAGTTCGCTCGCCTGCTGGATCTTGATGTTCCGCACGAGCTGCATCGTCAGGGTCGAACCACCCGACCCGCCCTCGGTCCCGGACGTGGCGACGCTCACGAGCGACCGGACGACGGACGTCGCGTCGACGCCGCCGGTCTCGTAGAACCGCTTGTCCTCGCCGTCCACCGCGGCGTGCTCCAGCTCGTCGCTGATCTGCTCGAGCGAGAGCTCCTGCCGGTCCTGGTCCCACACGTTGGCCAGGTGCACCGGCTCGCCGCCGCGGTACGCCCAGATCTGGTTGCGCTGCGGCAGCTGCCCGATCTCGATGTCCTCCGGCAGCGACTCGAACACCCCGATCGCCGAGGTCGTGCCGACCCCGGCGACCGCGATCACCGGAGTCACCCCGACGCTCACCAGCAACCCGGCGAGCACACTGCCACCCACGAAGCCGAGCGCGGCTCCCCCTGCACGTCGCATCGTCATGTCGTCCGTTCCCCCTCGGTCGCACCGCCATCGGCGCGGTCCGGAGAGGCTCCCAGTCCTGCTCGGGCAGGCGCCGTGACTTCCCCGCGGAACACCGTCGTGTCCGCTGGGAAAGTGCCGGTGGGATCCGCTGCCGACGTGGTCGGCATCGGGCTCGGCGTCGCGGCGCTCGTCTCCGGCCTCGCAGCCGCTCGGCGCAGCGCGGCCTGACCACCGGTCGCGCGCCGCTCCGAACGCCACGGCCGCGGTGGTGGCGGGACCGCCAGGACCAGAGGATCATCGGCTCATGGAGTACTCGACGGCGATGCTCACCGAGGAGACGTGGCCCGACTTCGCCGCGCTCGTCACCCGCAGCAACGGCGTGTGGGGTGGGTGCTGGTGCATCGGTTTCCACCCGGACGGCCCACGCGGCACGCCCGACCCGACGCTGTCCCACCAGGAGGCGAAGCACCGACACGTGCGGAACGGCACGAACCACCAGGTGCTCGTCTACGCCGACGGAACGGCGGTCGGGTGGTGCCAGTTCGGTCGGCCCGTCGAGCTGCCGACGATCCTGAACCCCGGCGCGTACGCGCGTGATGCCTCGACGCCGCCGGACTGGCGGATCGGCTGCGTGTTCGTGGAGTCCCGGCACCGCGGCCAGGGCGTCGCACGTGCCGCGGTGACGACGGCGCTGGAGGAGATCCGGCGGGCCGGCGGCGGGACGGTCGAGGCCTACCCGGAGCAGACCGTCGAGCGGAAGCCGCAGCGCGGGGCCTACCTGCACACCGGACCGGAGGAACTGTTCACGCAGTTCGGGTTCGTGCGCGACCGCCGCATCGCCAAGTGGCGGTGGGTGATGCGCACCACGGTGTGACCGGCGTGCCCGCTCGACGCCGCACTGCCAGGCCGGCGCGCGTACCGTTGGAACAGTGACACGCACCGCTCCGGTACGACCGCACCGCCTCGCCCTCATCGGCGCCGCCGTGGCTCTGGTGATCGGGGTCGGACTGCTCTTCACCCCCTGGGACGGGCCGGTCATCGTGCTCGCCTGGGCGCTCATCGTCGCCGCGGTCGTCCTCGGCGCGGTGACGCTGTTCCTGGTGCGGGCTCCCCGCAGTTAGTCCCTCACGCTGGGCACTTGTCCCCTTTTCTCCCGACTGTCCGAGCGCGGCAACGGGTCTACGGTCTGTCCCGTGCGGCAACGACGCCGCACGATGACGAATCGAGCATCATGCAACGACGGATGAACCGCGTCCTCGCGCTCGCCCTGAGCCTCGGTGTCGTGGGGGCACTGGCGCCGGCGATCTCGGCCCAGGCGGTCGCCACGAGCGACACCCCGGACTTCGGCAGCAACGTGACGATCTACGACCCTTCGGTGCCGGCGTCGACCATCCAGGCCGACGTCGACGCGGCGTTCAACAGCCAGCTGCGCAGCACGACGGCGCAGTTCGGCACGCAGCGGCACGCCTTCCTGTTCAAGCCCGGCAACTACGGCCGCGTCTGGGCGAACCTCGGCTTCTACACGTCGGTCGCCGGGCTCGGAAAGAACCCCGACGACGTCACGATCAACGGCGCGGTGAACGTCGACTCCGGGTGGAACGCCGGTGACGAGAAGAACGCCACCCAGAACTTCTGGCGGTCGGTCGAGAACCTGGCGATCACGCCCGAGACCGGAACCGACCGGTGGGCGGTGTCCCAGGCCGCTCCGATGCGTCGGGTGCACGTCAAGGGGAACCTCACGATGGGGCCGTCGAACCAGGACGGCGGCCAGGGGTACTCGTCCGGCGGCTACATCGCCGACACGAAGGTCGACGGCACGGTGACCTCCGGGTCGCAGCAGCAGTGGTACACGCGGAACTCCACGATCGGGTCGTGGCAGGGCGGCAACTGGAACATGACCTTCTCCGGGGTCCAGGGCGCCCCGGCGAACGACTTCTCGAAGAGCTACACGACCCTCGCCACGACGCCGATCACCCGTGAGAAGCCGTACCTGTACGTGGACTCGTCGAACAAGTACCACGTGTTCGTCCCCTCGCTCAAGCAGAACGCGAGCGGCGTCACGTGGCCGAACACCGCCGGCACCGACCTCCCGATGCGCAACTTCTACGTCGCGCACCCGGGCGACTCGGCGGCGACGATCAACGGCGCCCTCGCACAGGGGCTGAACCTGTTCTTCACCCCGGGCACGTACCAGCTCGACGCCGCGATCAACGTGCAGCGGGCGAACACCGTCGTGACCGGCATCGGGTTCCCGACCCTCGTCCCGACCAAGGGCAACTCCGTCCTGGTGTCGAACGACGTCGCGGGCGTGAACGTCTCGAACATCGTCGTCGACGCCGGCACGCAGAACAGCGCACAGCTGATCCGGCTGGGCACGGCGAACTCGCACATCGACCACGCGGCGAACCCGCAGAGCATCCAGGACGTCTTCTTCCGCGTCGGATCGAGCATCCAGGGCAAGGCGAGCGCCTCCCTGCGGGTCAACGCCGACGACACCCTGATCGACCACATCTGGGCATGGCGTGCAGACCACGGCGGTGCCCCGACCGGCTGGAACGTCAACACGGGTGCGACCGGTGTCGAGGTGAACGGCAACGACGTCCTCGCGACCGGACTCTTCGTCGAGCACTACCAGCAGTACGAGGTGCTCTGGAACGGTGAGAACGGCCGCACGATCTTCTTCCAGAACGAGATGCCGTACGACGTCCCGGACAACGCCTCGTGGCAGAGTCCGACCGGCGCCGGCTACGCGGCCTACAAGGTGGCGTCGTCCGTGACGAAGCACGAGATCTGGGGCGGCGGCGTCTACGCCTTCTTCAACACGAACCCCGCGGTGCACGCGGACCGGGCGTTCGAGGTCCCGCAGACCGCCGGCGTCCGCGCCCACGGGCTCGTCACGGTCTCGCTCGGCGACACGGGCACCATCTCGAGCATCATCAACGGGGTCGGCGGCGCGGTCCCCACACCGGCGGGCAACACCGCACCGAACCGACTCGCGTCGTACAACTGATCGGTGCCGGCGGGAGCGGCTGCTCCTGATCGGTGTCGACGGGAGCGACCACTCCTGATCGAACGACGGCCGACTGCTCCCGCCGGAGCAGTCGGCCGTCGCGCTGTCGTCAGTTCCTCCGCCGCGCGCCCGCGGATCGCGGTGGGTTCGCCCGGAGGTGCTCCGCCGCTCCCCCGAGGATCCGCGCGAGGTCGTCGACGTCCGCGTCCGACATCGACGCGAACAGCAGGGTGTGCAGCGCCTCGATGTGTCCGGGGAAGACCGCGGCGAGGACGTCACGACCGGCCGGGGTGATCGTCACGACCGTGCTGCGTTCGTCGTCGGGCGAAGGCCCGCGCGTGACCAGCCCACGCTGCTCGAGCAGTTGCGCCTGGTAGGTCAGCCCGCTGCGGCTGTAGACGACCCCGTCGGCCAGGTCGGTCATGCGCTGCTGCCCGCCCGGAGCGTCACCGAGCCGGGCGAGCAGCTGGAACTGCACGTAGCTCAGGCCACCCACGTCGCGCAGCTGCCGCTCGACTGCGTGGCGCAGCAGGCTGCTCACCTCGGTGAAGGCGAAGTACGCCCCGAGCTGCGTCGGGGTCAGGGAGTTCGGCGCATCGGTCACGAGATCCATCCTACCCGTTGCTTCGAGTTCGAAGCAGTGCTAGCGTCATCGTCAGTTGCTTCGAACTCGAAGCACACGAGCAACACCGACGAAGGGCACGATCATGCAGGCAGTACGGTTCCACGAGGTCGGCGGTCCCGAGGTGCTCCGCACCGAGGACGTCGAGCAGCCCACCCCGGGCGCCGGGCAGGTGCGACTCCGCGTCGCCGCCTCGGCGTTCAACGCGGCGGACAACGGGATGCGGGGCGGGTTCCTGCCGATCCCGGTCCAGCTGCCGCACGTTCCCGGCTACGACGTGTCCGGCACCGTCGACGCGCTCGGCGACGGCGTCGAGGGGATCGCGATCGGGGACGCAGTCGTCGCGTTCCTGCCGATGGAACTCGACGGCGGGGCGGCCGAGTACGTCATCGCCCCGGCGGACGCGGTGGTCGCCGCACCGACGAGCATCCCGTTGGCCGACGCGGCGGCACTGCCCTCGGTGGCACTCACCGCGTGGCAGGCGCTGTTCGACGACGGGCGGCTCGAGGCCGGCCAGCGCGTGCTGGTCATGGGCGCTGGCGGCGTGGTGGGCAAGTACGCGATCCAGCTCGCCGTCCGCGCCGGCATCCACGTCATCGCGACGGCGAGTCCGCGCAGCATCGAGGCCGTCCGGGCAGCCGGCGCCCACGAGGTGATCGACCACACCACGACCGACGTCCGCGCCGCCGTGACGGAACCGGTCGACGTGCTCCTCAACCTCGCCCCGATCGACCCGCAGGACTTCGCAGCACTCGTCGACGTCGTGCGCGACGGCGGTGCGGTCGTCAGCACCACGGCGTTCATGGCCACGCCGGACGACGAGTCCCGCGGGGTCCGGGCGGCGACGGTGTTCGTCCTGCGCAACCGCGAGCGGCTGGCGGAGCTGGTGTCCATGGTCGACGCCGGGGCGCTGACGGTCGAGGTCACGCGACGCATCCCGCTGACCGAGCTGCCGTCCCTGCACGCCGAAGCGGCCGCGGGACGGATCAGCGGCAAGGTCGTGGTCCTGGCCGGGTGACGGCCGCACACCCCCGCACCAGCACCACCCGCACCAGCGCCGGATACGCTCGGCGCATGACGGACCAGGGGTGGCACGAGGACGTGCTCGGAGCACCGTACGAGCGGCTCGAACTGCCGCTCGGCACCGACTCCGAGGGGCCCGTCGTCGCCACCCTGGTCCGCCGCCGGCACACCCCGACGGACCTGCTGCTGCACGGTCGCGGGCCCCTGCACGGCGTCGACGTGCTCTACGTGCACGGCTGGTCGGACTACTTCTTCCAGGTCGAGCTCGCCGAACGCCTCGAGCGGCTCGGTGCCCGGTTCCACGCGCTGGACCTGCGGAAGTACGGTCGGAGCCTGCGCCCGTACCAGACTCCGGGCATGGTCGACGACCTGGCGGTCTACGACGAGGACATCGCCGCGGCCCTCGACGCGATCTCGGCCGAGCACCCCGGCTCGGACCGCCGCAGGCTCGTCCCGATGGGCCACTCCACGGGCGGCCTGACCCTGTCGCTCTGGGCTGCCCGGCACCCGGAGCTCGTGCACGGCCTCGTGCTGAACAGCCCGTGGCTCGAGTTCCAGGCCACCGCGGTCGGCCGGGCCATCGTCGCACCGGTCATCAAGCTCGGTGCCCGCCGGAACCCCCTCGCGCCGATGCCCGCCGTCGACCCCGGCTTCTACACCCGCACCGTCTCGGCCGAGGGCGAGGGGTCGTGGACCTACGAGCAGCAGTGGCGGCCGGAGCGCGGCTTCCCGCTGCACCCCGGGTGGCTCGCCGCGGTCTTCGACGGTCAGGCACAGGTCGAGAAGGGCCTCGGCATCGGGGTCCCGACCCTGGTGATGCTGAGCGACAAGAGCATGCTCCAGCCACGGTGGGACCCCGGGATGGCGCACGCGGACGTCGCCCTGAACGTCGACACGGTGGCGCACCGCTCGCTCTCCCTCGGCGATGAGGTCACGGTCCGCCGACTCGCCGGCGCCCTGCACGACGTGGTGCTGTCCGCGCCGGAGGTGCGGGAACGGGCGTACGACACGATCGGGCGCTGGGCGACCACCCTCCGCTAGTCCGGCGACGCCCCGCGACGCCCTGCGACACCCCGCGACGCGTGCGACTCAGTCGGTCAGCCCGGCCACCGCGGCACGGGTCGCCTCGGCGACGAGCGCGTCCGACGGCTCGGCACCGGGGTCGGCCCGGCTCGTCATCACCACGAGCACGACGGGTGCCCGCCCCGGCGGCGTCACGACCGCGATGTCGTTCCGCACCCCGTAGGACGCCGTACCGGTCTTGTCGGCGACCCGCCACGACGGGTCCACCCCGGCACGGATCGTCGCGTCCCCGGTCGTGTTGCCGAGCATCGCGTCGCGGAGCACCCGTCGGTCTGCGGCGTCGAGCGCGTCTCCGAGCAGCACGGTCCGGAGGTCCGCCGCGAACCGCTCCGGCGTCGTCGTGTCCCGCCGGTCGCCCGGGATCGCCTGGTTCAGGTCGGGTTCGGCCCGGTCGACGTTCGTCGTCCGGTCCCCGATGCCGCGCAGCCACCGCTCGACGGCGTCCGGCCCGCCGATCCGCTCCACCAGCAGGTTCGCCGCGGTGTTGTCGCTGGAGCGGAGCGCGGCGTCGATGAGCTCGCGCACCGTCATCCCGGTGTCGACGTGCTCGCGCGTCACGGGCGCGTACTCGAGCAGGTCACCACGGTCGTAGTGCACGACGGTCGCCAGGTCGGCGTCGGACGAGGCCTCGAGGACCGCCGCCGCGACGAACACCTTGACCGTCGACGCGAACGCGAACCGCTCCCCCGCACGGTGCGCGATCGTCCGACCGCTCCCGGTGTCGACCGCGGCGACCCCGAGCCGTGCGTCGTACCGACGCTCCAGCGCCGCGAAGGTCCTGGCGGTGGCGGTGTCGGTCGCCGGGTCGGTCGCCGTCGCCGCTGCCGACGCAGAAGCCGAAGCTGACGCGGACGCGGACGACGCCGGCCCGGTCGTCGCACCACCCGGCGCACCGGAACACCCCACCAGCCCGGCCAGCACCAGCGCCGTCAGGGCCGCGGCCGTCATCCCCGTCCCATCTCGCACGCCCCGAGCCTGCCCGACGACCGTGCAACTACCCTGAGCGGCATGCCAGCTCCCGCCGTCCGCCTCACCCGCCTGGACCCCACCGGCGCCGACCGCCAGGAGCTGCTCGCGTTCCTGACCTCCGAGGAGTTCCCGTTCCACGTCCGACGGCGCATCAGCGCGGCCGACGCGGCGAGCGCCGTCGACTCCGGTGCCTACCGCGACGACGAGCACGACACCTCCTGGCTCGACCACGACGAGCACGGGCGGATCGGACTGGTCCGCCTCGAGGACCTGGCGGACCCCGTCCCCCTGTTCGACCTGCGCCTGGCTGGCCGGTTCCGGGGAAGGGGCCTCGGGGTCTCCGCCCTGCGTGCCGTCACCGACCACGTGTTCACGACGATGCCCGCGATCACACGCTTCGAGGGTCAGACCCGCGAGGACAACACCGCCATGCGCCGGGTCTTCGTCCGCGCCGGCTGGGTGCAGGAGGCCCACTACCGCGAGGCGTGGCCCGTCGACGGCGGTCCCGCCGTCGGGTCGGTCGGCTACGGCGTGCTGCGCCGCGACTGGGAGACGGGCGAGACCACCCCGGTGCCGTGGGACGACGGCGCGCGGTGAGCGGCTGACGGTTCTGGTTCACGATCCTCGGGGTTCGCGAACCG
The DNA here is from genome assembly GCF_025677645.1 of Curtobacterium poinsettiae. NCBI lineage: Bacteria > Bacillati > Actinomycetota > Actinomycetes > Micrococcales > Microbacteriaceae > Curtobacterium > Curtobacterium flaccumfaciens. The sequence goes on from NZ_CP106879.1 coordinate 3,365,401, forward strand.
GAACCGTCAGCGCGCGGACACGATCCGCCGTCCCGCGCCCGTCACGTGGCCAGCAGACGAACGGGAGGCCCGTGGCGGCGCCGCCACGGGCCTCCCGTCCGCCCGTCCGTCGCGTCGCAAGGCCGCGACAGAGACTCCGTGGTGGGGTGCACGCCGTCCGCGATGAGCCGGTTGCGGGGATCGGGGGACGAACCTGGGGATGCACTCAACCTCGTTGCACCGAGTGCATCGATGCACCTAGTGTTCGATGTCGTGACCATCGCGACCGACCGCCGTGCTGCCCTCAAGGCGAAGCACCGTGCCGCGATCCTGCAGGCCGCTCGCGACCTGATCGACGAGCGCGGCGGCCGCGACTTCAGCGTGGACGACCTCGCTGCCCGCGCCGACATCGCCCGGCGCACCGTGTTCAACCACTTCGCCTCGCTCGACGAGGTCCTGCTGGCGGTGTGCGAGCAGGAGCTGTCCGTCATCGTCGACCGGTTCCTCGCCGACATGGCCCGGACCCCGGTGGGCGACGGCAGTCGGGCGTCGATGTTCGACGAGCTCGAGTCCGCCGCCCGCGGTGCCGACCTGGCACCGGCGATCGCCAGCATGTACCGGATCCTCGGTGACCCCGGCAAGGACGACCCGAAGGCCGCGGTCCTGACCCAGACGGCGTTCTCGCGTGTGACCGAACGGCTCCGGCACGAGGTCGCCCGACGCTACCCGGCCGCCGACCCCCTCGACGCCGCGTTGCTCGTCGAGTCGCTCATGAGCGGCATCGTCGTCATCGCGGAGCACTGGCTGGCGACGTCCGGCCCCGAGCTCGACCAGCCGGCGCTCGACGCGTGGGACGACCTGCTCGCCCGACTCGTGCACAGCGTCCGCAGCGGCTACATGGCCGACGGCTGACACCGCTCCACCTCCTCGTCCCCCAGGGGTCCACCGGCGCACCCCGCACCACCAGCACCTGACAACGAAAGGACCGCAGGCACCCGCATGGCCGGTCTCCTCTACCGTCTCGGACGGTTCTCAGCACGACGCCACTGGCTCGTGATCATCACCTGGGTCGTGATCATGGCCGTCGCGGGCGTCACGTACACGCTCTTCGCCGGCACCATCTCGTCGTCGATCACGATCCCGAACACCAAGACCAGTCAGGTGCAGGACCAGCTCGCCGACAAGTTCCCGTCGGCGAACGGCGGCAACGGCACGATCGTCTTCGAGACGAAGGACGGCAAGGCGTTCTCGTCGTCGCAGCAGTCCGAGATCGACGAGTTCCTGAGGAGCCTCGAGAAGCTCGACGGCGTCAAGGGCACGACGAGCGGCTTCGAGACCCAGCAGCAGCTCGACGACCAGCGGCAGAAGATCGTCGACGGCCGTGACCAGATCGAGTCCGGTCGCGCGAAGATCGAGACCGGACAGGAGCAGCTCGACGCCCAGAAGGCGCAGCTCGAGTCCGGCAAGCAGAAGATCGAGGACGCCCAGGCACAGCTCGACGCGCAGAAGGCCCAGGCGCAGGCGGCCGCTGGCGCAGCCGTCCCCGCCGCACAGGCGCAGGCAGCGGCCGCCCAGCTCCAGCAGGCCCAGGCGCAGATCGACGCCCAGCAGGCCCAGATCGACGCCGGTGAGCAGCAGATCGCCGCCGCCCAGAAGACGATCGACACGAACAAGCAGAAGCTCGACGACAACGAGCAGGAGCTCGAACAGGGCTCGGACCTGCTCGACCTGTCGAAGGACATCCGCTTCGTGTCGGACAACGGCAGCGCCGCGATCGGCACCGTGCAGTTCACGAAGTCGACCTACGAGGTCCCCGCGGACACGAAGACCGCCATCGCGGACGACGCTGAGTCGGCCGACATCCGGGGCGTCAACGTGTACGTCTCGAACGACATTGCACAGGGTGTGCCGTCGATCCTCGGCCCCGGTGAGATCGGCGGTGTCATCATCGCCGCGATCGTGCTGCTCCTGATGCTCCGCACGGTCATCGGCGCCGCGGTCCCGCTCGTCAGCGCCGTGCTCGGCGTCGGCGTCGCCTCGCTCACCGCCCTGTCGTTCTCGAGCGTCGTCGAGTTCATCTCGGTCACGCCGGTCCTGGGGGTGATGCTTGGCCTGGCGGTCGGCATCGACTACTCGCTGTTCATCCTCAACCGGCACCGGACCCAGCTGAAGCAGGGCATGCAGGTGCACGAGTCGATCGGGCTCGCCAACGGCACCTCGGGCAACGCCGTGGTGTTCGCCGGTGCGACGGTCATCGTCGCGCTGCTCGCGCTGAACATCACCGGCATCCCGTTCCTCGGCCTGATGGGCACGGTCGGTGCGGTCGCGGTGCTCTTCGCGATCCTCATCGCGACGTCCTTCACCCCGGCCCTGCTGTCGCTCATCGGCATGCGGATCCTGCGGAAGAAGGAGCGCGCGAAGATCGGCAACACCGACTCCACGCGGATCCCGAACAAGCCGATGTCGAGCTGGCGCGCGGTCATCACGCTCGTCCTCGGCGTCGCGGTGCTCGGCACCATCGCCCTGCCCGCGACCCAGATGCGCCTCGGCCTGCCGAGCGGTTCGTCCGAGGCGGTCGAGTCGAGCCAGTACAAGGCCTACAAGACGCTCGAGAAGGAGTTCGGCGCCGGGCAGAACGGCCCGCTGCTCGTCGTGGCCACCCTGCCGGAGTCGATCAGCAAGAGCGACGTCACCGCGACCGAGGTCACCATCGGCCAGGCCATCGCGAAGAACGACGACGTGGAGGCCGTGCTGCCGATCGGCGCTTCGAAGGACCGCGACATCATCGCGTTCCAGGTGAAGCCCGCCGGCGGCCCGGACAGCGTGTCCACCGAGGACGTCGTGAAGGACCTGCGCGAGCAGACCGTCTCCACTGACGACGGCAAGGTCACCCTCGGCGTCGCCGGCAACGCGTCGGCGAACATCGACGTGTCCGAGAAGCTGTCGAACGTGCTGCCGCTCTACCTCGTGGTGGTCGTCGGGCTGTCGCTGATCATCCTGATCATCGTGTTCCGGTCGTTCCTCGTGCCGATCACCGCCACCGCCGGGTTCATCCTGTCCGTGCTGGCGTCGTTCGGCGGTCTGACCGCGATCTACCAGTTCGGCTGGCTCGGCTCGGTCTTCGGTGTGCACGACCCGGCACCGATCCTGAGCTTCCTGCCCATCATCGAGATCGGCATCCTGTTCGGTCTGGCGATGGACTACCAGCTGTTCCTGGTGTCCGGCATGCGTGAGGCCTACGCCCACGGCGCGAGCGCGAAGGTGGCCGTCCAGCGCGGTCTGCACGCGGGTCGCGCGGTGGTCACGGCGGCGGCGATCATCATGATCTCGGTGTTCGCTGGCTTCATCTTCTCGGACTCGTCCACCATCAAGCCGATCGGCTTCGGGCTGGCGTTCGGTGTGCTGATCGACGCCTTCGTCGTCCGCATGCTGCTCATCCCGGCCGCGATGCACCTGCTCGGCAAGAGTGCCTGGTGGTTCCCGAGGTGGCTCGACCGCATCGTGCCGGACGTCGACGTGGAGGGCGCGAAGCTCGAGCGCACCCACCCGGTCGCCGGCCACGAGGACACGCACACCGGCACCCACGCGCTCCCCGTGGAGCCCGACGCGAACGCGCACGACTCGGGGCACCCGCCCGCGCACCGCGCGTAGTCGACGCACCATCCCAACCACCCTGGAGGCCCGGTGCCGGTCCACGAGACCGGCACCGGGCCTCCAGGCCGTTGCGCCCACCGCCCCGGGTCGCGACCACACCACTTCGTGCACGAACGAAGTACCCTGAGGGCATGACCCAGACCGCCCCGGACCCGCTCGCGCTCGACCGGCAACTCTGCTTCGCACTCGCGGCGACGAGCCGCAGCGTCATCGGGCTGTACCGCGACCTGCTCGAGCCGATGGGCCTGACCCACCCGCAGTACCTCGTGATGCTCGCCCTGTGGGAGCGGGACCCACGGTCGGTGCGCGAGATCGCCGGCGAGCTGCGACTGGACTCCGCGACGCTGAGCCCGCTGCTCAAGCGACTGGAGGCCTCCGGCTACGTCCGCCGCACCCGCAGCGCCGCCGACGAACGCCAACTCGAGGTGTCCCTGACGACCGCCGGGCACGCCCTGCGCGACCGAGCACAGGCGGTGCCGCTCGCCGTCGCCGACCGGCTCGGGTGGCCACTCGCCCGACTCGAGTCCCTGAAGGACGAGCTGACCGAGCTGCTGGAGCGTGTCGACCAGGTGTGATCCACGGCCATCAGTGCCATGATGGTTCGTGCACGAACGAAAGGATGCACCGTGGGACGCTTCGGCCAGTGGTACGAACGGTGGAACACGACGCTCATCAACAAGATGGGCCCCTCGCAGATCGGTGCCGGTCGGCCCGAGGGCATCGACGACCGGACGATCGACCGGGGCTGCCCCCTGTGCGGCAAGCCCCTCTCCCAGCACCAGGTGATCCGCCCCGAGGGCCAGGTGCGCTCGTCGACGCTGGTGTGCCCTCGCGACTGACCGCACTGCCTGAAGAAGTGCTCCGAGGCGGAATTGCACCGGACAACTCGTCGTTCGCCCTGACGTGAAGCTCTTCGAACCCGCCTCCATCGGCGCCCTGTCCCTGTCGAACCGCGTCGTCATGGCCCCGCTCACGCGCACCCGCGCCGGCGAGCACGGGGTCCCGAACGACCTGCTCGTCGAGCACTACCGGCAGCGCGCCGGCCTCGGCATGATCATCACCGAGGGCACCTGGCCCGTGCAGGAGGGCCGCTCCTACCCCGGGCAGCCCGGCATCGAGACCGACGAGCAGATCGCCGGCTGGCGCCGCGTGACCGACGCCGTGCACGCCGCTGGCGGCACGATCGTCATGCAGCTCATGCACGGCGGCCGCGTCTCGCACACCGACATCTCGCAGACCCCGCGCATCGTCGCCCCGTCCGCCATCGCCGCCCCCGGGCAGACGCACCTGGCCGACGGCTCGAAGGCGGACATGCCCGTCCCGCACGAGCTGACCACCGCCGAGGTGCAGGAGGCCGTGCAGGGCTTCGTGCAGGCCGCCCGCAACGCGATCGCCGCCGGACTCGACGGGGTCGAGGTCCACGGCGCCAACGGCTACCTGGTGCACGAGTTCATGTCGCCGGTGTCGAACACCCGCACCGACCAGTACGGCGGCTCCCCCGAGAACCGCGCACGCTTCGCGATCGAGGTCACCACGGCCATCGCCGAGGCCATCGGCGCCGACCGCACCGGCATCCGCCTGTCGCCCGAGCACGGGATCCAGGGCGTCATCGAGGACGACGCCGCCGACGTCCGCGCCACCTACACCGCCGTCGCCGAGGGCCTCGCGCCGCTCGGCCTCGCCTTCGTCGACGTCCTGCACGCCGAGCCGACCGGTGACCTGGTGCAGCACGTCCGCCGCACCGTGGGCGCGCCGTTCATCGTGAACTCGGGCTTCTCGTCGCTCACCACCCGCGACGAGGCCATCGCGATCGTCGAGGGCGACCACGCCGACGCCGTCGCCGTGGGCCGCGCCGCGATCGCCAACCCGGACCTCGCGCACCGCTGGGAGCACGACGCCGAGCTCAACGAGCCGCGTCCGGAGCTCTTCTACGGCGCGACCGCCGAGGGCTACACCGACTACCCGTCGCTGGCCGAGGCGCGCGCGACCGTCGCGTAGTCGAGGCACCGACAGGTCAAACGGGAGGCCCGTGGCGACACCGCCACGGGCCTCCCGTCCGTACCGGGGCCGCGTCGCAGGCGTGCGCCGACGGTCAGTGGTCGAGGACCGAGAGCGAACCGACCACCGCGACGGCCAACGGTCCGCTGTAGGACACGCAGACGACGCCCATCCACACGGCCCCCGCCCACGTCGCTCGCAGACGGCTCTTCCGCCGGTCGCGGAGCACCAGGCGACGCCCCGCGGCGGCGATCGCGTCGGCGTGCCCGTCCTCGAGCAACGAACGGTCGTCCTGGTACCGGGAGGCGGCGCGCACGATGCGCGGCACGACCTCGCCCAGGACTGCCTCGACCTGCATCCACGGCGCAGGGCGCGACCAGTCCGCGGTCCCCGGCGCCGAGAAGACCAGCCGGTCGTCGACCATCTCGACGTTCCAGCCGGCCGCGTGGTCGACGAGCGCTGCCATCACGTCAGGGGTGAGGACGTACAGCGCGTCCCGGCCGTAGTCCTCCGGCGCCCACACCCGGAAGTGCCGGTCGAAGTCGCCCTCCAGCGACATCCGCTGCCGGTGGCGGAGCACCACCGGCAGGTCGCTGCGACGACCGTCGTTCGCCGTGGCGTCGAGGAGCAGGTGCGGCAACGTGCCGGGCAGCCGGACGGTCAAGTAGGTCCAGTCCCGCGAGACCATCCAGCGCCGCTGGACGCAGCCGAACTCGACGTCCGGGACGCCGTCGACGTGCACGGGGACGGTGCCGAACCGGGGGTGGACGCGGATGCCGGAGTAGCGCGGGGTGATCATCGAGTCGAGCGGCTTCGGACGGACCGGCCTCGCCGGGTACCCGCTGGCCTCCCCCGTCAGCACCGCCCGGGCCTCGTCCGGACGCAGGGTCCGAGGTCGTTCGCCCCGGACCAGGAGCACGACGAGCCCGACCACACCGGCGACGAGCACCACGAACCAGGCCACCCAGCGAGCGACGTCGCCGACACCCGCGCCGTTGTGGACGAGCCCGGTGCCCCAGATCACGAGCGCGGACGCGAGCCACGCGAGCGGGACCTCGATCGCCAGGAGCAGCGCGTTCCACCACCACGGGGCCTGTCGCGGGCGGCGCATCCGCGGTCGTCGTGCCGTCTCCGCCGCGAACTCGTCGTCGGACGCGGTCAACCAGCGCAGGTCCATCGGCCCCCCTCTGGAGAAGGATCGTAGCGTCCGCGTCGAGAACGCCCGGCGGAGCCGTCCACGTCTCCTAGGATCGACGCAGTGAGTACAGCAACGCCGGGCGAGCGGGGCCCCGCGCACCGAGCGCGCGACACCACGCGGTGGGACATCCAGGGCCTCCGCGCGTTCGCCGTCCTCGCGGTCGTCGTCTACCACCTGTGGCCGGGTGCCCTGCACGGCGGGTTCGTCGGCGTCGACGTCTTCTTCGTGATCTCCGGCTTCCTGATCACCGGGCTCCTGCTGCGCGAACAGCTCGCGACGGGCACGATCCGGCTCGGACGGTTCTGGTCGCGCCGGGCCAAACGCCTGCTGCCGGCCGCGTTCCTCACCATCGTGGTCACCGGGATCGCGGTGCTCGTCGCCGTGCCGAGCGCGCTGTGGGGGCAGTACGGGCGCGAGCTGATCGCCTCGACGGTGTACCTGCAGAACTGGGAGCTCGCGGCGAACGCCGTCGACTACCTGGCGTCGGCCGACGCCCCCTCACCGTTCCAGCACTTCTGGTCGCTGTCGGTCGAGGAGCAGTTCTACATCCTCCTGCCGCTCCTGCTGCTCGGCATCGGGGCACTCGCACGCCGTCGGTTCACGCCGCTGGCGACCGCGCGGCTGCTGCTCGGCAGCGTCGTCGTGCTGTCCCTCGTGTGGAGCATCGTGCAGACGGCCACCGATCCCGGCGTCGCCTACTTCTCCACCGGCACCCGCGCGTGGGAGTTCGCACTCGGCGGTCTCGTCGCCACCATGCACCTGCCCGAGGTCCGCACCGAGGTCGCCCGGCGGGTCCGCCTGGTCGCCACCGGCATCGGCGTGGTGGCCCTCGCACTGTCCCTCGTCGTGATCACCCCGGAGACGGCGTTCCCCGGGATCGCGGCGCTACTGCCGGTCGCCGGCGCGGCGCTCGTGCTGCTGTTCGGCGCGGGGACCGAGTTCGAGGACGTCGGTGCGCTCCGGCCCGTCGCCTTCTTCGGGCGGATCTCGTACGCGCTCTACCTCTGGCACTGGCCACTCGTCGTCATCCTGCCGATCATGCTGGGCCGTCCGCTCGACGGGGCGACGAGTTCGGCAGTGCTGCTCGTCGCGATCGGTCTGGCCACCGTGACGACGATCTGGTTCGAGGAACCCGTCCGGTTCTCGACGTGGCTGCGGGACCTGCAGCCCCGGGGCGTCGTCTCGCTCGCCGTGATCTGCAGCTTCACCGTCGTGACACTCGGGGCCGCCACCCTGACCGCCGTCTACGTGCAGGAGGTCAACGCGACCACGGTCACGAAGCAGGTCACCGCGGAGCAGGAGGACGACGACGAGTCCTGCTTCGGTGCCGCCGCCCGCATCGGGTTCGCGGACCCCTGCGTCGATCCCGAACTCGCCGACGTCCGTGTGCCCGCTCCGGCCGTGGCCAAGGACGACGACGACAACCGCGCCGAGTGCTGGAGCGGCACGTTCCGGCCCTGCGTCCTCGGCAAGACCACCGGCTGGTCGAAGCACCTCATCGTCATCGGCGACTCGCACAGCAACGCACTGCTCGGTGCGTACGAGAAGATCGCCGACGACAACGGCTGGCGGATCGACCTGGCCGGCGCCGGCGGGTGTTACCTCACCACCGCGCAGCAGGACTCGCTGAGCCCCTCGTCGATGCGGGGGTGCAACTCGTGGAAGCACGCCGCCATCGACTACGTCCGCGAGCACCGCGACGCCGACGCCCTGGTCGTCACCCACTCCACCACGCAGATGCCGGTGAGCCTGCCGCCCGGACCCGCCCGCGACAAGGCCACCCGCAACGGCCTGGTCGACGCGTGGGAGCAGGCGGCCGGTGACGAGCTGCCCGTCATCGCGGTCCGTGACAACCCGGTACCCCGCCCCGACGTCGTCGCCTGCCTGAGCACGATGTCCGGGCCGACGACGGACGCCTGCGACCGGTCGCGCGCCGAAGCACTCGGCCTGACGGACTCGTCGGTCGAGGCCGTCGCCGCGTTCCGGGCGGCCGGGGGCAGGGCAGCATCGATCGACCTGAGCCGCTACTACTGCACCGACACCACGTGCCCGGCAGTCGTCGGAGGCGTCCTGGTCTACCGGGACAGCACGCACATCACGGCGACGTGGGCGTCGTCGCTCGAGCCGTACCTGGAGCGTGCGCTGCAGGACCGGTTGGCGGCGTTCGCGCGCTGAGCCGGACGGCCCGCGTCACCCTGGACGCATCGCCCCGACAGGGGAAGACTGGAACGGTCGGTTCCACGTCACCAGGGAGCGAACATGCGTGAACACGTCCCCAGCCGGGTCAGCGACACCGCGGTCGACGACCTCGTCGATCGGCTCCGTCGGTACCGCGCGGTCACCCGGCCAGCGCTCGGCCACGACGTCGGCGTCGATGAGCAGCTGCTGACCGAGACGCTCCGGCATTGGGCTGACGCCCACGACTGGCGGGCCCACGAACGCCGCATCGCCGGCTGGGGCTGGCAGGAGACCGAGGACACCGCTGTACCGATCCGCGCAGTCGTCCGTGCAGCCGATCGTCTCGACGCGCCCGTGGTCCTGTTCCTCCACGGGTGGCCGGACTCGGTGCTGCGGTTCGAGCACGTGTTCCCCCTGGTGTCGGACCTGACGGTCGTCGCCCCGGCTCTGCCGGGCTTCCCCTTCGCCGCACCGGTGGAACCCGGTGGCCTCTCAGCGGTCGCGATGGCCGACGCGGTCGCCGCCGCGATGGCCGAGTTCGGGTACGACCAGTACGTCGTCTCGGCCGGGGACGTCGGCTGCGACGTGGCAGAGGCGCTCGCTGCTCGGCACGGCTCACACGTCACCGCGCTCCACCTGACCGACCTGTCGCAGTACCACTTCCTGGTGGACCTGCCGACAGACCTCGACCACGCGGAGCAGGCATACGTGGAACGTGGCCACACGTGGCAGCAGCGTTCCGGCGGGTACATGCACGAGCAGTCCACCCGCCCGCACACGCTCGCGGTCGGTCTCGGCGACTCCCCCGCCGGGCTGGCGGCCTGGATCCTCGAGAAGCTCGTCGAGTGGACCGACGGTGACGGGGACGGCCGCGCCGGTGCGTTCCCCCTCGACGACGCGGTCACGTGGATCGCCGCGTACTGGTACACCGGCGCGATCGGGACGTCCTTCACTCCGTACGCCACCCCAGCGGCGAAGGACTGGCCTCGGATCGAGGTCCCCACGGTGATGACGGTGTTCCCGGCGGACCTCGTCAACGCGCCACGGCAGTTCGTCGAGCGGTTCTTCGCCGTCGTCGAGTGGATCGAGTTCCCGAGGGGCGGTCACTTCGCCGCATGGGAACGACCCGATCAGTACGTCGAGGGTGTCCGGCGAGCGATCGCGGTCGCAGGGGACGACTCGGACTGAGCGCTTCATCAGACGATCGTCTGCCGAATTGCAGGACCGTCCCAAGTTAAGGGACGAAGTTGCTCGGACCATGCCGCGGCCATCAGCATCGCACAGCGCGATCGACGGCCAGCGGACGCTCGAGGCAACTGAAGGGGCACCCCTGTGCACATCTCGCGCCGAACTGCGCTCATCGGCATCACCGCCACCGTCCCGCTCGTCACGACCGCACTCGCGGCCCCGGCCGACGCTGCCACCCCCTCCGGCGCGGCCGGCTCCACCGGGTCGACCGGTTCCTCCGGCTCGTCCGGCTTCGCCGACTCGGGCGTGCTGGCCGTGCAGCGCTGGCTCAACACGACCTTCGGGCACCTGCACGGATGGGTGCACGTGGACGAGGACGGGCTGACCGGCAGCGGCACCGTGCTCGGGATCGTGCAGGCCACCCAGTCGCTGCTCGGCATCTCCCCCGTCGTCGCGACGTTCGGGCCGACGACCCGTCGGAAGCTCGAACAGCACGGCGACGTCGGGGCCGAGACGGGCGACGACGCCGCCACCTGGCGCCGGCTCGTCCAGGCCGGACTGGTCTGCAAGGGCGCCTCGACCGTCACGCTCACCGGTGAGTACGACGCGGCCACCGTCGCGGCCGTGCAGGCGCTCCGGTCCGACCTGGGTGCCGAGCCCGGCGCGCTCCCGCTGTCGGCGCACCTGTTCGGCGCACTCCTGACCGTCGACCCGGTCCGGCTCGCCTCCGGCGGGTCCCGAGCGGTGCGCGCGGTGCAGCAGTACCTCAACCGCACCTACGCCGAGGCGTCCGGCGGCGCGTACGGCAGCACGAGCGGACTCGTCGACACGAGCACGTACTCGGCGGCGATCCGCGCGGTGCAGGTCGCGGTCGGCGTCACGGTCGACGGCGCCTGGGGACCGGGGACGGCTGCCGCGCTCCGTGCCGCGGGACCGAGCGTCGTCGGGGTCGGGGCCACTGGCGCCTGGGTGCTGCTCGTCAAGGCGCTCCTGGTGCTGAACGGCGAGCGCGTCGTGTTCAGCAGTGCCTACTCGGCAGCGGACGCCGCGGTGGTCCGTGCGTTCCAGCAGTTCCAGGCGTTCCCGCCGGCCGAGCAGACCGGGACGTGCGACGCCGGCACGTGGGCGGCCCTGGCCGCGAGCACGGGCGACCCGGACCGTGCAACGACCGGTGCCGACACCGCGGTGCGCCTCGACGACGCCCGCGCGGCCGCCGTCCGTGCGTCCGGTGCCACCGGCGTCGGCCGCTACCTCACCAACCACCAGCAGTCCGGAGCGCTCGACAAGGCCCTGACCCCCGACGAACTCCGTGTGATGGCGAGCGCCGGGCTCGGGCTGTGGCCGATCTTCGAGGAAGGCGGGTTCACTGCCTCGTGGTTCACCGAGGAGCAGGGTGTCCGCGACGCCCACCGCGCCCACGACGCGGCCCGGAAGCTCGGGATCCCGAAGCAGACCACCGTCTACTTCGCCGCCGACTTCGACGCTTCGGCGGCGCAGGACGAGTCGCTCGTGGTGCCGTACTTCCGTGGCGTCGCCGCCGGCCTGCAGGACCGCGGGAACCTGTACAAGGCGGGCGTCTACGGCTCCCGCGCCACGTGCACCGCCGTGAGCAGCGCCGGACTCGCGCACTTCTCGTTCGTCGCCGGGATGTCGCCGGCCTGGGCGGGCAACCAGCTCGAGCCCCTGCCGGGCAACTGGTCCCTCAACCAGATCCAGAACCGCACGATCGGGTCGGGCAACGGATCCACCGAGATCGACGCCGTGGTGGACTCCGGGCGCGACCCCGGCGTCCCCGCGGCTCGGCTGGTCGGCTGACCGGCTGCCGACCGGGATCGAGCACCGCCGTGACCACCACGACCCCGCGTGACGACGAGCCGCACGCCGCGTTCCCGCACCGTGCCACCTACGTCTTCTCGAACTTCGAGGAGGCGATCTCGATGGACTGCTACTGCGACGAGGGCGCCGACCACTTCGGCGTCTACCCGTTCTACGACGAGGTCATCAAACCGATCATCGACGATCTGACCCGACGCGTCCGGCGCCGGTTCGGGAAGGAAACCCCGTGAACACCGCACACCCCACCACCCCGACCACCGCCCGGCACCGCAGCCGTCGGACCGCCACGACGGCCCTGACCCTCGGGCTGCTCGCGGCGGGCATCGCCCTGCCGACCACGGCGGCGAACGCCGACCCCCTGCCCACGTCCGCCGAACCGACGGGTTCCACGATGACCATCTCCCACGACGGTTCCCGTCCCGCGGCGTCGACGGCAGAGCTCGACACCATCGGCGCGCTCATCCTCCGACGGCTGGAGCTCGCCGACCCGGTGGCGGGGTCGAAGTGGCTCAGCGGCAAGCCGGTCGCCGACCCGGTGCGCGAACAGGCCGTCGTGGACGAAGCGGTGACCCTGGCGGAGCAGCAGGGCGTCGACCCCGTGCTGGTGACCCGGGTGATCCGCGCGCAGATCGCCGCGAGCAAGGTCGTCCAGCGTGGCCTCATCAACCACTGGACGCACAACCCGTGGACCGCACCCACGACGGCGCCGGACCTGACGACCATCCGGCCCCAGCTCGACGCCATCGACACCGACCTGGTGACCGCGCTCGGCCAGGCCCAGACCGTCGCGCAGGACCACCGGTGCGCACACCTGGTGGACGCCGAGCGGAAGCACCTCGACGTCGGACTCGACTCGCTGCACCGGAAGGGGATCGACGTGGCCTGGCACACGTTCTGCGCCGCCTGACGCGGGCAGGGGACGGGCCGTCATCATGAGCGGCCCTAGGATGTGGTGTTCACTGATCGCTCGACTCCGGGCGAGGAAGGACACCGCGCCAGATGAACCAGCGGCAGCTCGCCATGGAGGCGTCTCGACGAGCCATCATCGACGCCGCGGGGCAGCAGTTCGCGGCCTTCGGCTACGAGGCAACCACGTTCTCCCGCGTCGCCGAGGCGATGGGCAAGCCGAAGTCGGCGATCGGGTACCACCTGTTCCCGTCGAAGAAGGACCTGGCGACGGCGGTCATCGAACTGCAGCAGCAGCGCTGGCGTGAACTCTTCGACGCACTCCCTGCGCAGCCGGGCATCGAGCGGCTGACGGTGTTCCTCCTGACCACCGGGATGGACGTCCGCCGGGGCTCGGTCGCGGGCGGCGCGGTCCGGCTCCTGCACGAACTCGGCAAGGCCGGCGTGCCGGTGCCGCGCGGTTTCGACTGGTTCGAGATGACGCGGGGCGAGCTCGTCAGCGCCGGGGTCGCGGCGGCGGACGTCGACGCGGCCGCGGTCCAGCCGTCCGTCCTGCTGCTCCTCAACACGACGCTGGGCATGGTGGACGGTTCGACGCAGCTGACCGACGACGAGCTCGTGGCGCAGCTCAAGGCGCTGTGGGCACCGCTCTTCACGTCGTTCGGCATCGCCGGTGCATCCGAGGTCATCGCGGCGGCCCAGCCGTACACGCCGGTTCCCTGACCGGTCGCACCGTCCGGTGCGCCCGTGGTCGGGCCGCACCGTACAGTGCACCATGACCGAAACAGCGCCAGCGCACCAGTTGCTCCACCTCGGGGTGCTCGCCGACTCCCGGAAGGCCGACGAGCGTCGCCTGCCGATCCACCCCGCGCACCTCGAGCGCATCGACCCCGACCTGCGAGCGGCGATGACGCTCGAACGCGGGTACGGCAGACGCTTCGGCGTCCCCGACGAGCAGCTCGAGCCCCTCGTCGGCGCGATGGCCGATCGCGAAGAGGTGATCGCGACGGCCGATGTCGTCCTGCTGCCCAAGCCCCTGGCCGCCGACCTGGCGGACCTGCGGGACGGTCAGACCCTGTGGGGGTGGCCGCACTGCGTGCAGGACCGTGAGCTCACGCAGCTCGCGGTGGACAAGCGCCTGACACTGATCGCGTGGGAGGTGATGAACCACTGGCGTGACGACGGTGGTTTCAGCCTGCACGTGTTCCACAAGAACAACGAGCTCGCCGGCTACTGCTCGGTGATCCACGCGCTGCAGCTCTGCGGGTCGACGGGCGACTACGGGCGACGGCTCACCGCGGTCGTCCTCGGGTTCGGTGCCACCGCCCGCGGGGCGGTGACGGCGCTGAACGCCCACGGCGTCCACGACGTCCGTGTCCTGACGAACCGGGACGTTGCGGCGGTGGGGTCACCCATCCCGTCCGTCGACATCCTGCGCTTCGGACCCGACGACGCGTCACCGTCCGAGCTGGTGGTCACGACCCCCGACGGGCCGGTGCCGCTGGCGCCGTACCTGGCCGAGAACGACATCGTCGTGAACTGCACGCTCCAGGACCCGAACGCACCCCTCGTGTTCCTGGACGTCGAGGACTTGAGCGCGTTCCGTCCGGGGAGCCTCATCGTCGACGTGTCCATCGACGAGGGCATGGGCTTCAGCTGGGCACGCCCGACGTCCTTCGCAGAACCGTTGACCACCGTCGGCGACACGACCAACTACTACGCCGTCGACCACAGCCCCTCGCTGCTCTGGAACTCGTCGACCTGGGAGATCAGCGAGGCGCTGCTGCCGTTCCTGCGGACGGTGATGTCCGGCAGCGGAGCCTGGGCGGGATCGGAGACGATCCGTCGGGCGATCGAGATCGAGGACGGGCGCATCCGCAACCCGGCGATCCTCGCGTTCCAGAGCCGCTCCGCGGAGTACCCGCACCGCGCCGCGGACTGACCCACGCCGGCCGGAACGCCGGAACGAAGAAGGGCCCCGGTGGAATCCACCGGGGCCCTTCGTCGTTCTGCTTGCCTGTGCGCTCGAAGGGACTCGAACCCCCAACCTTCTGATCCGTAGTCAGATGCTCTATCCATTGAGCTACGAGCGCGTGGCCTTTGCGGCCGTGGAAGACTCTACAACAGGTGCGGCCCGGGCGCCAATCGAGGCCCTCCGGCCCCCGTGCTCGGCGTGTCGCGAACGGTCTCCGACGGCCGCACCGTCACAGCGCCGCGGGCTCCTCGTCGAACACCTCGGCCAGGAACACCCGGAGTGCCTGCCACGACCGGCGATCGGCACGCTCCTGGTACTGCGCGCCGTGGTCCGGGGCGTCGGTGCCGGGTACGGCGAACGCGTGCATCGCGCCCGAGTACGTCACGACCTGCCAGTCGACGTCCGGCGCCGCTCGCATCTCGTCCTGCCACGCGTGCACGGCCTCGTCCGGCACGACGGGGTCGGCGCCCCCGGTGAGGACGAGCAGCTTCGCCCGGATGTCCGCGGCGTCCGAGGGGTCGTGCGCGATGAGGCCGCCGTGGAACGCCACGGCACCGACCAGGTCGGCCCCGGTCCGTGCGAGTTCGAGTGCGGTCGAGCCACCGAAGCAGTAGCCCATCACCACGACGCGGGCGGGGTCGACGTCCGGGTCGGCGAGCAGTCGCTCGAGCCCGGCAGTGGCGCGGGCGCGCAGCAGGGGCAGGTCCTGGTAGAAACCGCCGGCGACCTGGGCCGCGGTGTCGTCACCGGGCCGGACGCCGGCTCCGTAGATGTCCGCGCCGAACGCGACGTAGCCGAGCCTGGCGAGCATCGTCACCCGTGCCTCGACGTGCTCGTTCACGCCGTGCCAGTCGTGCACGACGAGGACGGCCGGACGACGGCCCGCGATTGCGGCGTCCTTCGCGAGCACACCGAGCAGTTCGGTGCCCTCGTGGTCGTAGGGGACGTCGTCGACACGGATGTCGGCGCCGGCGGGTTCGGGAACGGTCTGCAGGACGTCGTCGGTGGTGTTCACGTCGCCCGACGCTACGCCGCCGCTCGGGCTCAGGCCTCGATGTTGTCCCAGCCGTCGGGGCCGACGGATCCGGCGGCGTACTCGTCGAGGGGCGCTTCACCGGCCTTCCACGCGTCGAGGAACGGCCCGACGACCTTCCAGCCCTGCACGGCGCTGTCACCGCGCACCGACAGCGTGGCGTCGCCCTCGAGCACGCCGGCCAGCACCTCGCCGTAGGCACTCAGGCGCCCAGGGTTGAAGGTCACCTCGAGGCTCGTGTGGTCGATCGTGTACGGGTCACCGGCGCCGTTGACGTTGAGCTCGAGCTGCATCTCGTCCGGGGCGATCCAGATGCGCAGCCGGTCCGGCAGCTCGGTGCCGGTGAGCCCCTCGGGCACGTGCGGGGAGTCCTTGAACGTGATGACGATCTCGCGGCGCTGTGCGGCGAGCGCCTTGCCGGACCGCAGGGTGAACGGGACGCCGGCCCAGCGCCAGTTCGCGATCTCCAGGGTGAGCTGGGCGAGGGTCTCGGTGCCGAGCGACGGGTCCACGCCGTCCTCGTCGACGTACGACGGCAGCTCGCGGTCGCCGACGGTGCCGGCGGTGTACCGGGCGCGCTTGCCCGCGGCGACGACGTTGCCGCCCCACGGCCGGACGGCCCGCAGCACGAGCTCCTTCTGGGTGCGCAGGTCGTCGGCCTTGATCGAGGCGGGGGCCTCCATGGCGACGACGGCCATCACCTGCAGCAGGTGGCTCTGGATCATGTCGGTGAGCGCCCCGGCCTTGTCGTAGTAGCGCGCCCGGCCCTCGAGCCCGAGGGTCTCGTCGTAGACGATGTCGACGCGCTCGACGTGCTGCGACGACAGCAGCGGCTCGATGATGCGGTTGGCGAAGCGCAGTCCGAGCAGGTTGAGCACGGTGGAGCGGCCGAGGAAGTGGTCGACGCGGTGGATGCGCTCCTCGGGGATGAACGAGTGCAGCAGGTCGTTGAGGTGCGAGGCGCTGCCGGCGTCGGTGCCGAACGGCTTCTCGAGCGCCAGCCGGGTGCCGGCGGGCAGGTCGAGGTGCGCGAGCTGCTCACAGCTCTTCTCGGTGACCGCCGGGGGCAGCGCGAAGTAGATCGCGGGGTCGTGCTCGCACGCGGCGAGCAGTGCGCGCAGGTCGTCCGGGTCGGTGACGTCGGCCTTCCGGTAGGTCGAGGCGTCGACCACGGCCTGCAGTCGCTCCGGCAGCGCCGTGTCACCGGAGGCGCCCTCGTCCTCCTCGTTCTTCGACGCCTGCGCGTTCTCGAAGGACTCGCGTACCTGCGCCTTCCAATCGGCGTCGGACAGGTCCTCGACACCGGCCCCGACGAGCTGGACGTCCCAGTCGTCCTTCACCTGGAGCAGGGTCGCGAGGCCGGGCAGGAGCAGGCGCTTGGACAGGTCGCCGCTGGCTCCGAGGATGAGCAGGCTGGTCTGGAGGCTCGACATGCTGCAGACGGTACTCATCGGCCCCGGTGGATGACCGGGCCGCTACGGTGGTGTCATTCCGGCGCGAGGGAGCACCATGAGCAGTGGGTACGAAGGGCGACGCCTCCGTGTCGCCGTGGTCGGGACGGGCATGATCGCCGGCGTCCACGCCCGGGCGGCCCGGGCCTCCGGTGCCGAGGTCCTCGGTGTGCTCGGTCGGAACGCCGCCCGCTCCGAGCAGGTGGCGGCGCAGCTCGACCTGCCCCGTGGTTACGCCTCCCTCGACGAGGTCATCGCCGACGCCCCCGACGTCGTGCACATCTGCACCCCGAACGACCAGCACCACCCGCAGGCGCTCGCAGTGATCGCGGCCGGCATCAACGTGGTGTGCGAGAAGCCCCTGGCGATCGACCCCGCGCAGGCCGCCGAGCTCGTCGCCGCCGCAGCCGAGGCCGGTGTCGTGGCCACCGTGCCGTTCGTGTACCGGTACCACCCGATGGTCCGCGAGATCCGGGCGCGCATCGCCGACGGGGAGCTCGGCCGGCTGCTCGCGGTGCACGGCCACTACCTGCAGGACTGGATGCTCGACGAGGACGCCTCGAGCTGGCGGGTCGACCCGACCTCGAGCGGGCTGTCCCGCGCGTTCGCCGACATCGGCTCGCACTGGTGCGACCTGGTCGAGTTCGTCACGGGCGAGCGCTTCGCCTCGGTGTCCGCCGCGACCGACATCGTCTACCCGACGCGGCCGGCGGCGTCCGGTCCGTCGTTCTCCGGCTCCCCCGACCCGGACCCGGTGGCCGACGCGGCCGAGCGTGCCGAGGTCACCACCGAGGACACCGCCGTCGCCACCTTCCGCACCGCCACGGGCCGCATCGGGAACGTCGTGATCTCGCAGGTAGCATCGGGCCGCAAGAACCGCCTGTGGTTCGAGGTCGACGGCACCCGCGGCAGCGCGGCGTTCGACCAGGAGCAGCCCGAGTCGGCGTGGTTCGGCAACGAGCGCGGCGCGCAGATCGTGGTCCGCGACCCGTCGCAGGGGTACCCGGACCAGCGCCGGCTGGCGATCGTGCCGGCCGGGCACCCGCAGGGGTACCTCGACGCCTTCGCGGCGTTCGTCGCCGACACCTACACCGCGGTCCGCACCGGGGTGGTCCCCGACGGGCTGCCGACGTTCGCGGACGGCGCCCGCTCCGCCGACATCATCGAGGCCGTGATCGGCAGCGCGGCCGAGACGACCTGGCGGGAGATCCGGTGAAGCTCGGCATGCTGACCGCCTGCCTGCCCGGCTGGTCGCTCGACCGGATTGCCGGGTTCGCCCAGCAGCAGGGCTACGAGCGGCTCGAGGTCGCCGTCTGGCCGGGCACCGGCGGCCGCGACTTCGAAGCGGCGCACCTGCCGGTCGCCACCTTCACCGACGAGGACGCCCTGGCCACCCGCGCCCTGCTCGACCGCACCGGCCTCGAGATCTCCGCGCTCGCGTACTACGAGAACAACCTGCACCAGGACCCGGAGCACCGGGCGGCGGTGCGGACCCACCTGAAGCACGCGATCGACACGGCGCAGACACTCGGCATCCCGTACGTCGGCACCTTCATCGGGCGCGACACCACGAAGTCCGTCCGCGAGAACATGGCCGAGGGGAACCGGGTCCTGCCCGAGCTCGTCGACTACGCCGGCGAGCGCGGTGTGCGGCTCGTCATCGAGAACTGCGTGATGGAGGGCTGGCACCCGGACGGGTACCCCGGCAACATCGCGTACTCCCCCGAGCTCTGGGGCTGGGTGACGGATCTGGGCTTCGGGCTGAACTGGGACCCGTCGCACCTGACGTGGATCGGCATCGACCCGGTCGAGACGATCCTGCCGTTCGCCGAGCACATCGTGCACGCCCAGGCGAAGGACCTCGAACTGTTCCCCAGGAAGCGCAACGAGTACGGGTTCTTCGGCAAGGTCGACAAGGCCGACGACCCGTGGGACATGGGCTGGTGGCGGTTCCGCGTGCCGGGTCGCGGTGTCGTGGACTGGCCGCGCGTCGTCGACCGCCTCTACGAGGCGGGCTTCGACGGCACGCTGAGCGTCGAGCACGAGGACCCGCTCTGGGGCGGCACCGACGACAGGGTGCTCGAGGGGCTGCGCATCGCGCACCGCACGCTCCGTCCGCTGATCGCGCAGGAGCAGTAGCGAGCACCCACCGGCAACGAGCACATGGCCCTGGTCTGGAGGCCCGGATCACGTGACCGACGTCGGTCACGTGATCCGCGCCTCCAGTCCGGTGCCTGTGAACGGACCCGTGCGCGCCCGCGCACGCTGGTGCCATGAGCACGACCGTGAGCGACTTCGTCATCGACCGCATCAAGGCGTGGGGGGTCTCCCGCGTGTTCGGGTACCCCGGCGACGGGATCGGCGCCTTCGACGGCGCGCTCGGCAAGGCGGCGTCGACGGGCGACGGCCTGGAGTACGTCCGCCCCACGCACGAGGAGATCGCGGCGCTGATGGCGACCGCGCACGCGAAGTTCACCGGCGAGGTCGGGGTCTGCGTCGCGACGTCGAGTCCCGGTGCCTTCCACCTGCTGAACGGGCTGTACGACGCGCAGATGGACAACCAGCCGGTGGTGGCGATCGTCGGCCAGCAGGGGCTCGCGGCGATGGGATCGTTCACGCAGCAGGAGTCGAACCTGGAGCGCGTGTTCGCCGACGTCGCCTGCTACGTGCAGACGGTGGCCACGCCCGAGGCCGTCGGCGTGGTGCTCGACACCGCGTTCCGCACGGCATCGCTCCGCAAGCAGCCGGCCGTCGTCGTGCTGCCCCACGACGTGCAGGCGATGGCGTACGACGCGCCGCCGCTGGAGCACTGGGCCTCGCGGTCGAGCGACGTCCCCGCGTCCACCCGGATCACGCCGCCCGCCGACGAGGTCCGGAAGATGGCGGAGATCATCAACGCCGGGTCGAAGGTGACGTTCCTGGTCGGTGCGGGTGCGCGCGGTGCGACGGCCCAGGTGCTCGCCGCCGCCGAGAAGGCGGGTGCGGGGATCATCACGGCACTCCGCGGCAAGGACGTGATCCCGTCCGACGTGCCGTACCACTCGCAGCAGCTCGGGCTGCTCGGGTCGCTGCCGTCGCTGCACCAGATCCGCGACTGCGACACCCTCGTGCTGCTCGGCACGAACTACCCGTACGGCGAGTACATGCCGAAGACGGGGCAGGCCCGGGGCATCCAGGTCGACATCAAGCCGGAGCAGCTCGGCCTGCGGTACCCGACCGAGCTGAACCTGTGGGGCGATGTCGGCTCGACGCTCGACGCGGTGCTCCCGCTGCTCGAGCAGAAGACCGACAGGTCCTTCCAGCAGACCGTCGCCGACGAGATGCGCGAGTGGGAGTCGGAGATGCGTGCGCAGTCCGAGGTCGCCTACGACGACGGCGTGAACCCGCGCCGGGTGATCCAGGCCGTGAACGACCGGCTGCCCGACGGCGTCACGGTCACCGCCGACGCCGGCACGACGGCCGACTGGTACGGCCACCACATCCGGCTGCGCGAGGGCATGCGCGGCGACATGTCCGGCCGCCTCGCGACGATGCTCGCAGCCATGCCGTACGCGGTGACGGCGAAGTTCGCGTTCCCGGACCGCCCGGCGGTGTGCACGATCGGCGACGGGGCCTTCCAGATGCTCGGCATGAACGAGCTGATCACCGTGAAGAAGTACCTGGCGGCCTGGCCGAACCAGCAGCTCGTCATCGTGGTCATGCACAACGACGACCTCGGCCAGGTGTCGTGGGAGATGCGCACCGAGGACGGCAACCCGATGTGGCGCGGCTCGCAGGACGTCGAGTCGATCGACTACGCCGGGTACGCGACGCTGCTCGGGTTCCAGGGCATCGCGGTGCACGAGGACTCCGAGGTCGAGGCGGCGGTCGAGCGGGCCTTCGCGCACCAGGGGGTCACCCTGATCGACGCGTACGTCAGCCGGAGCGTCCCGCCGCTGCCCCCGCACATCACGAAGGAGTACGCGATCAACACGGCGAAGAGCCTGCTGAAGGGTGACCCGGTCGAGTTCGACGTCGTGAAGGACTCCGCCAAGGCGATGGCGACCGAGGTCACCGAGCGGGTGAAGGGGGCGCTCGGCCGCGACTGAACCAGGTCGGGCGGGCCCAGGGGGACGGCCGTGTGAACGTCATGTGACGACTTGCGACGGGGTCTGGCGGGTCGCCTGTGCGTCTTCGTAGGTTCGACGGCGATGAACACTTCCCACACCACCGGAACCGCCGGTGCGACGACCCGACGACGCCTCGGCGCCGGCGCGGCCCTCGCCACCGCCGGGGTCCTGGTCGCACTGTCCGTCCCGTCCGCAGCCGTCGCCGCCGAGGGCGACACGACGATCGACATCATCGACGTCAACGACTTCCACGGTCGCATCGAGTCCGAGGGCACCGCCGCCGACAAGGCCGCCGGCGCCGCGAAGCTCGCCGGCGTCGTGCAGTCGTACCGCGAGGCCAACCCGAACACGATCTTCGCCAGCGTCGGCGACAACGTGGGCGCCTCGACCTTCACCTCGCTCATCCAGCAGGACTCCCCCACGATCGACGCCCTGAACGCCATGGACCTCGACGTCAGCGCGATCGGCAACCACGAGCTCGACAAGGGCCAGGACGACCTGACCGGCCGCATCGAGGACCGCGCCGACTGGCCGTACGTCTCGGCGAACATCGTCAAGGCCGGCACCACCGATCCCGCGTTCACGCCGTACTCCATCGTGGAGAAGGGCGGCGTCAAGGTCGGCTTCATCGGTGCCACCACCGAGGACCTCATCCCCGGGCTCGTCAGCCCCGGCGGGGTCGAGGGCCTCGCGATGGCCCCGATCGTCAGCCAGGTCAACCGGTACGCCGAGCAGCTCACCGACGGCAAGGACGACAACGGCGAGGCCGACGTGCTCGTCCTGCTCGTGCACGAGGGCGCCACCACGAGTGCGCTCACCGACGCCACCGGCACCGGCGCGTTCGGCAAGATCACCTCGGGCGTCTCGTCGAAGGTCTCGGCAATCGTGTCGGCGCACACCCACGCGACGTACAACCACTCCATCGCCGGCCCCGACGGCACGAAGCGTCCGGTGATCCAGGCCGGGTCCTACGGGGTGAACCTCGGACACCTGCAGCTCACCGTGGACGCCGACAAGCAGCTCACCGGCATCACGTCCTCGGTCACCTCCGTCAACGAGGACAAGCGTGTCCCCGCCGACACCACCTCGGTCAACGCCGTGAGCGACATCGTGACCGCCGCGAAGGCCGTCGCCGACGTCAAGGGTGGCGAGAAGCTCGGCAAGATCACGGGTGACCTGCGTCGCGCCGTGCAGTCCGACCGCAAGGCCGAGAACCGCGGCGGCGAGTCCGTCCTGGGCAATTACATCGCCGAGGTCCAGCGCAGCGCCACCGAGCGGAACGGCTCGCAGGTCGCCTTCATGAACCCGGGCGGTCTCCGCACCGACATGGTCTACGCGTCCAGCGGCGCCGGCGACCCGGACGGCACCGTCACCTACAAGGAGGCCGCGCTCGTCCAGCCGTTCGCCAACACCCTGGTGACGAAGGACATGACCGGCCAGCAGATCAAGAACGCCCTCGAGCAGCAGTGGCAGCCGGACGGCCTCGAGCGTCCGTTCCTGAAGCTCGGCGTCTCGGACGGTTTCGCGTACACCTACGACCCGTCGAAGGGCCGCGGCGAGCGCATCACCGCGATGACCCTCGACGGCAAGGCGATCGCGCTGACCGACACCCTCAAGGTGACCGTCAACTCGTTCCTGTCGACCGGTGGCGACAACTTCGCCGCCTTCGCGACCGGCACGAACGTCGCCGACTCCGGCCAGGTCGACCTGCAGGCCCAGGTGGACTACTTCCTCGCCAACCCGAAGGTCACGCCCCCGGTCGACCAGCGCGCCGTCGGCGTCACGGTCACGCCGACCCCGGCCGGTGGCTTCCAGCCCGGTGACGAGATCGAGCTCGACCTGTCGTCGCTCGTGTTCAGCAGCGAGGACCCGGCGGAGGCCGGCTCCGTCTCGGTCACCGCGGACGGCAAGGAGCTCGCATCGTCGGCGATCGACCCGACGATCACCGACAAGAACGACGAGCAGGGTCGCGCGACCCTGACCGTCACGGTCCCCGAGATCGAGGCCCCGGCGGCACGCGCTGCCGCCCGCACCGCCGGCTCCGTCTCGCTCGCCGCGGTGGCTGAGCCGGTCGCCACGACGGACGCTCCGCTCGTCGTCACCCTGCCGGGTGGCCAGACCGTCACCCTCGCCGTGACGATCCCGGTCGCCGCAGCGGTGGACCCGACGGACCCCACGGACCCGACCGACCCGACGGACCCGGTCGACCCGACGCCGACGCCGACCCCGAACCCGGGCGGCGGGGTCGTCCCCGGGCCGGGCACGGGTGACGGTGACGACGCCGGCATCGGTGGCGTCGGCGGGACCGACGACGACCCGCGCGCCGGTGGCGACCTCGCCTACACGGGTGCGGACCTGACCGCTCCGGCGATCGCGGCCGGCCTGCTCCTGCTCGCCGGGATCACGGCACTCGTGGTCCTCCGCCGCAACCGCGCACGACGTGCCGCGACGGTCCTGACGGACTGACCTCGCGCCTGCGGGCACACACGCGGACGGGCTGTCTCACCCTGGTGAGGCGGCCCGTCCGCATCGGTCAGGAGGCCCGGAGCACGTCCGGCGCACGCGTCGCGCGACCCGGTGGTCACGGTTGCTGTCCCATCCCGGTCGATCACTGCGGATCCGCGGATCCGCGGGGTACTCTCGGGGTTGTCGCACCGCGACGCGTCGTGCCGGGTCGCTTTCAGCAAGTCGACGGTGGTTCCGTTCGGCGAGACTCCGCGACGCGGGCGTCCTCCGCCTCCAGGGAAACGGCGGAGGGCGCCCACTCCTGGAGTCAGCGACGCATCTCAGCGGAACAGCTGCTCGCCGATGTACGACCCCTTGCGCGGTGCCGGCGGCACGGCGAACACCGCGGAGCCGATGTGCGAGACGTACTCGTTCAGCCGGTCCGAGGCGCCGAGCTTCCGCTGCAGCCGCGTGAAGTGGTCCGGGTCGTTCACGTAGGCGATGAACAGCAGCCCGGCGTCGAGCTGGCCGTACTCGTTGAGCCCGTCGGTGTAGTTGTACGGCCGGCGCAGGATCTTCACGCCGCCGTTCGCCTCGTGCGCGGCGAGGGCGATGTGCGACGTCGGGTCGATCTTCGTCGCACCGTCGTCGTCCTTCGCGTGGAAGTCCGGGGTGGTGTGCTCCTGTCCGCCGGAGAGCGGCGCGCCCTGGATCTTCGTCCGTCCGAACACCCGCTGCTGGTCGCTGACGACGTCGGCGTCCCAGGTCTCGATGTTCATCCGGATCTTCCGCACCACCTGGTAGCTGCCGCCGGCCATCCACCCGGCGTCGCGGTCGAGCCAGACGAACCGGTCGTGGTCGGCGTCGGTCGTGATGTTCCGGGTGCCGTCCTTGAACCCCATCAGGTTGCGGGGCGTGCTCTGGTGCGGCCCCGCCGATGCCCGGCCGAAGCCGAGCACGGTCCAGCGGACGGTCGCCGTGCCGCGGGCCATCCGGGCCAGGTCGCGCACCGCGTGGTACGCCACCTGGGGGTCGTCGGCGCAGGCCTGCAGGGACAGGTCCCCGCCGGTCAGGCCCGCCTGCAGGTTGTCGCTCGGCAGCGTCGGGATGTCGGCGAGCGCGGCCGGACGGCGGTCGGCCAGCCCGAAGCGCTCGTCGAAGACGCCCGGTCCCAGGCCCACCGTGACGGTCAGGGACGCCGGCCCGAGGTCGAGCGCCTCGCCGGTGTCGGCGCCGACCCCGTTGCCGTGCGCCGGTTCGACGCTGCCGACGGTCTTGCCGGCCTGCAGCTGGGCGATCGCGGCCGACCAGCGGGCGAGGAGCACCTGCAGCTCGGTCGTGACGGTCGTCGACAGGTCGAACGTCATGTAGACGCAGTACCGCTGCGGGGTGGTGCGGATCCCGCCCTGCGGCTGCCGTGCCGCGGTGGCGTAGAACGGCTGGCTCTGCGACAGGTCGATCGACTCGTCGCCGTTCGTCGCCGCCGTGAACGGGTTCACGCCGGTCGCCGCGGTGGCGCCGCCGATGCCCGCAGCCGCGCCGACCCCGGCACCGGCCACGGCCAGGCCGGCGCCGAACAGACCACGGCGGGAGACGTTCGCCCGCGGTGCGTCGCCCGCCCGAGGTGCCTCGTCCGGCTCGGTCACGCGGTCGCGACCTTCTCGGCCAGGCGGGACAGCGGGTCCTGGAGCGCCTGGATCTGCTGCGAGATCGTGTTCGCGTCGGACTTCTTGGTGGCGGCGTCCCACGTGGCGAAGCCGCCCAGGTCGTCGGCGTCGCGGTAGCCGTCCATCAGCGTGTTCGTGGCGTCGAACTGCTTGGCGATCTGCTTCGTCAGGGTCGGATCGAGCTTGGTCAGCCCCGGCTTGAGGTACGCGAAGGCCTGACGAGCGCCCTCGACGTTGGCGGCGAGGTCGACGAGGTCGATGTGGCTGTACGCCTCTTCCTCGCCGGTGATCTTGTTCGACTGCACCTCTTCGAGCAGGCCGGCGGCACCGTTCGCCAGGTCCTCCGGCTTGTAGTCCAGGGTCGGCACGAGCTTCGCGAGCAGCTGCACGTCCTCGGTCAGGTCCGCGGCGGTCTGCTTGGTCGACGCGGTGATCTTCCCGGCCTGGAACAGGTCCTTCTCGACGGCGTGGAACCCGCTCCAGCCGACGGCGGGGTCGAGGTTCGAGGCGCGCATGTCGATCAGGTAGTCGAGGTTGCCGGCGTTGTCGGTGGCCGTGAACCCCTTCTTGACGAAGCCGTCGACGTCGCTCTCGACGTGCTCGTAGAACGGACGGGCGTTCGCGTAGTCGGTCTTCGCCGCGTCGAGGTCGCCGGCGTCGATGTGCTCCTGCATCTGCTCGACCGCGGCGACCATGTCGGTGACCTGGCCGTCGACGTAGGTCGCGTAGCCCTTCGTCCCCTCGCGGAGCAGGGTCGAAGCGCTGCTGTTCGCGGTCGACGCCGCCTTGCCGGTGACGGTGAAGTCCGTCAGCTCGGTCTCGGCGCCGGGGCAGTACACCTGGTACTCCCCACCGGTCAGCGTGGCGGTGAAGCGGACGGCGTCGAGGCCGGGCGCCAGGTTCTCCTTCTCGCCGAGGATCCGCTGGTCCTGCAGCAGCTCGACCTCGGTGATCGCGGTCGACGACTCGTTCTTCACCGTGAAGGTGACGGGACCCGCGGGGACCTTCGTCGAGGACACCGCGCAGGCGTCCTGCCCGTCGTTGGTGAGCGTGATGGTGACGCGGGAGACCTTCGCGTCGCCGGAGCCGGAGCCGCCTGCCTCGGCGGAGCCACCGGCGCACCCGGTGAGTGCGAGGGCGGTGACGGCGCCGAGGGCGCCGAGGGTGATCAGGGGTCGGACGGGCTTACCGAAGGACATGGTCGGTGCTCCTTGCAGGGTCCGCGGCCGGAGGGCCACGAGCGGGGACGGGTTCGGGGGTGGGGACGGTGGGGAGTCGCCGGCGACGGCGGTCACGCAGGGCGAGCAGCGCCTGCACGGCGGCCGCGGCGCCGAGGGCGATCGGCAGCCAGGCCTTCCAGAGCAGCAGGTCGGCTGACCGCGAGTCCGCTGCGGCCACCGAGGCGGCCGACCGCTCGACGCGGGCGTCGGGGACGGACCAGACGGTGCGGTCCAGGGTCGTGGTGCGCGCGGACGGGAGGCCCCCACCGCTCAACGTCAGCACCTCGCGTTCGTCGCGGGTCGCGTCCAGGACCCCACCGCGGACGGTCCACAGGGTCACCGTGTCGCGCACGGCCCAGCGCGCCGCGAAGGGGCCGGGGTTCGTCGACGGGGAGACCCCGACGGGCAGGCGACCGAACAGGGTGACGAGGTCGTCGAGCGTCAGCGTCGACGGACGGTCGGCACCGCTCCCCTGCTCACTGACACCGTTCTGCACGACGCGCCACCGGTCGGCGGCCACGCCCGCGCGGGTGACGCGGCGGTGGGCCGACGTCGGCAGGCTGAGTCGGGCCTCCTGGCCGGTTCCGGTTCCGGCCACGCGGAGGACGCCGGACGCACCGTCGACGCTGGCGGAGACGGAGCTGGCGTCGCCGCTGACCGCGGTGGTGCGGGGCAGGTCGACCCCGCCCGTCGGCACGGCGATCGCGAGGGCCGCTGCGGCGACGGCGAGGGCACCGGCGACGACCGCGCGCACCCGGGGAACGCGGTCCGGCGACGGACGCCAGGCGCGCGGCCAGAGGGTCAGGGCCAGCACCGGGACGACGTAGAGGAACCAGCCGAGCACCTCGATGACCCGCGGGTCCGGCGGGATGCCGAGCACGCCGGTGACCAGGGCGCCCTGCACCGAACCGTTCGGGGCGAGCCACGACAGGTCGACGGTGCGCTGCTGGCCGATGACGATCCAGCCGGCCTCGTGCGCGCGCCGGAGGACGGTCAGCACCAGGCCGCCCGCGACGAAGACCAGGAAGACCCCGGTGCCGGTGAAGAACCGCGACAGGTTGAGGCGGACGCCACCGGTGTAGATGCCGAAGCCGACGACGACCGCGGCCGCGATGCCGATCACGGCGCCGAGGGCGGCGAGGCCGGTGTCCGACGACGCCTGGAACGTGGCGAGGAGGAACACCGAGGTCTCGAAGCCCTCCTTCAGGACGGCGAGGAACGCCATGCCGGCGAGTGCCCAGGCGGTGCCGCGGCCGAGCGCTGCGGTCGCACTGGCCTCGAGGTCGGCGGTCAGGGTGCGCGCGTGCGTGCGCATCCAGACGATCATGCCCGTGACGAAGACGACGGCGACGATGCCGATGACCGCCTCCATGCCCTCCTGCTGGGTCTGCGGCAGCGCCTGCTCGACGGCCTGCAGCCCGAAGCCGACGGCGATGCTGAGCAGCACCGCGAGCCCGACGCCCGACCACATCGGGGCGAGCGGGACGCGGTTGCGACGCAGGAACGCGGCGATGATGCCGACGATGAGCGTGGCTTCGAGGCCTTCACGAAGACCGATGACGAGGGTGGCGAGCATGACGAAGGTGAGGCTAACCTAACCGCCGAACGGCCCGCCAGTCGTGCGACGTGATGTTTGATGGTTCTCATGAACCTGCTGTCCGTCGACGGCCTGGCGTCGGTCACGAACGTGCTCGACCTCGCCGGGGTCTTCGCGTCCGCCCTGCTCGGCGGCTCCATCGCCCGCGCGATGGACTTCGACCTGTTCGGGTTCCTGGTCGTCGGGTTCGTCTCCGGACTCGGCGGCGGGATGCTCCGCGACACCCTGCTGCAGAACGGACCACCCGTCGCGCTCGTCGACCCGCTGTACGTGCCGGTCGCCGTCGCCGGAGCCCTCATCGCGTTCCTCGTGTCGTTCTCCGAGGTCACCTGGGACCGGCTGTTCACCGTGCTGGACGCCGCCGTGATCGGGTTCTGGGCCGTGGTCGGCGTGCAGCGGACCTACGACGCCGGGCTCGACTGGCCCGCCGCGATCATCATGGGGACCATCACCGCGGTCGGCGGCGGAGCCATGCGTGACCTGCTGCTGCGGCGGGTGCCGGCGGTGTTCGGGGGGAACGCGCTGTACGCCACCGTGGCCGTCGCGGCGTCGGCCGTGATGGTGATCGCCTCGGCGCTCGGTTCGCCGTCGCTCGGCATCCTGCTCGCGATCACGCTGTCGCTCGGGCTCCGCTGGGGAGCGGTCCGTCGGGGCTGGGGTCTGCCGAACGGCCGTGACTGGCAGCCGAAGTCGACCCTCGGTTCGCTGCTCCGGCGGGGTCGGAGCCTGCGACCGGACGCCCTGCGGTTGCTCCGGCGTCCGGGCCGTCGGACCGGTGCCGGCAGTGTCCGAGAAGAGCACGAGGACTGAGGGGCTGTCCCCGGCGGCTCCGCGGCGGTACGATCAGTACCGCCGGGTATCGTCCTGGCAGTTCTGCCGGGGATGATCCCGGTGAACGCTGTCCGCACAGCACCGACGCGACCCGAACGCGCCGGTTCCGAGCAGACGTGGGGATGGGGGCTTCGCTGATGCCGCGCGGGATCAGACGCGCGGCGCGGCAGGTCTCCACCACGATGCTCTCCCCGACGACCACCACCACAGGTCGGAGCAGCAACCGATGAGCGACGACGCCTCCCCCACCCAGCGCATCCCGCGCGCCGAGGTCCGGGAACGCCTGCTCGCCGCCGGTGCCGCGGTCTTCGCCGAACAGGGTGTGTACGGCGCGCGGCTCGACGACGTCGCCGCCCGCGCGGGGTTCAGCAAGGGTGCGGTCTACTCGAACTTCTCGTCCAAGGAGGACCTGCTCGCGCAGGTCATGCAACGGTCCACGAACCTGGTCCTCGGCTCACTGCAGGAGCTCGTGCACGCCGACATCGCCGCCGTCGACGTCGGGGACGTGCTGCGCGCCGCGTTCGGGCAGCACGACCAGAGCGAGCAGTTCGCGCTGCTCTCGGCGTTCCGCGGGTACGCCGTCCGCCACCCGGAGTTCCTGCCCGAGTTCATCCGGCAGCGCCGGGTCCTGCAGGACGGGGTGCTCGAGCTGGTGCGGCTGTGGCTCGGTGCACACCCCGAGGTCGACGTCGGCATGACCCCGGAGGAGTTCGCGACCGTGCTCATCGGGGCGAACGTCGGCCTGGTGTTCGACGCGCCGGCGCTGCCCGGGGTCGATCCGGGCGAGCTCATCGCGACGCTGGTCGAGGCGGTCATCCGCCGGCGCTGACGCGCGCGTGCGGCGGGCGGGCCCTCGCACCGTGCGAGGTGGCCACGGCGCCCCGCTCGAACGGTGCGGAGTTCCGTAGTCCGTGCGAGGCCGCGCCGGTCGCACGGAGTACGGAACCTCGCACCACTCGGCGCACCCCTCGCACGGTGCGAGGCTCGCACGGTGCGCACGCGCCCGGGTCAGGCCGTGCGGCGATCCCGACGGCGGGGCTTCGGCCCGTCGTGGGACCAGGCGGACGACGGCAGCAGGCTCGGCGGCAGCAGGCGCGACCGCACGACGCGCACCGTGGGGACCGAGGCGTCGAGAGCCTCCCGAGCGTCGCGGACGTGCCGCTCCAGCGCCGGAGTGTCCACCGATGCAGCCCCGTCGGCGGCGAAGCGTTCGCGGTCGACCGCGTCGACCGTGGCCTCCAGGTGCGGTACGACCGACTCCGGCAACCCGGGACGCAGGCGTCCGAGCACGGCCCGGGCGGTCCGGGCCACGGCGGCGGCATCACCCGGCGGCGCGAGGCCCGGGGCGTACCCGTGGTCGGCGACGTCGTCGAGCAGCTCCCGCCACGCCTGCACGGCGGGCGACCGTCCGGCGGCGATCGCCGCCAGTCTCGACCGGCGGCGAACAGCACGGACGAGGCCCGGGGCGACGAGGACCGCGAGCACGAGCAGCAGGCCCACGAGCAGCCCGACCGGTCCGCCACCACCGCCGGTGCCGGATGCACCCGTGGCACCTGGAACCGCGGACGCCGACGGGGTCGGTGACGCGGATTCCTCCGCCGGGGTGGTCTGCTCGGGCGCCGGCAGCGGGGTCTCCGGTGCCGCCGCGGTCGGCGACGCCGAGGGCTCCTCGGACGGCGCGGCCTCGTCGGAGTCGGGCGTCGGCTCGAAGGCGACCCACCCGGCGCCCTGGATGTACAGCTCGGGCCAGGAGTGCAGCTGCCGGTTCGACACCGCGTACTCGCCGTCGGGCTGCGGCGACCCGGCCCGGTACCCGACCGCGATGCGCGAGGGGATGCCGAGGGTGCGGGCCATCACGGCCATCGCGGACGAGAAGTGCACGCAGTACCCGTCGCGGACCCGCAGGAACGTCGAGACGACGTCCATGCTGTCGCCGTCGTAGCCCTGCTCCACGGGGGCCGTCTCGGAGTACGTGAACAGGTCGCTGCGGAACCACTGCTCGAGTGCCCGCGCCCGCCCGTAGTCGTCGGTCGCGGCTGCGGCGACGCGGGTCGCGGTGGACGAGATGTTGGCGGGCAGGTCGTCGGGCAGGGCGAGGTCGGTGCGCAGCTGCTGGCGGCTGGGCTCCCGGAAGCCACGGCCGTCGGAGCGGGCGAGCACCCCCGAGGCGGCGACCGCGTCGAGGTAGTCGTTGGCGAACGTCGAGGCTCCGTAGACCTCGTACATCGCACCGCGGGCCGTCGCGGCACCCGTCGATCGGACGGTGCTCGAGTTCCCCATCCACCGCCACTGCGACAGGTCGAGGTTGGTGGACTGCGACTCGATCGACACCGCTCCCGACGGCACGGGCAGGTAGGTGCTGGACAGCCCGGTGATCCGGACCGTCACGTCGCCGCGGCTCGCCAGGCGCGGGTTGACGCCCTCGGCCCACTGCTGCTCGTCGGCGGTGTCGGCCTCGGCCGCGTTCGTCACGGTCGGCACCCAGTCCCCCGTGCCGAACTCGTCCAGGTCTGCGAGCTTGAGGTACTCGGGCTGCCCGTCCGACGAGCGGTACCGGAACACCTCGAGCTCGCTCGGACGGCGCAGGTCGTTGCCGAGTTCGAGCAGGGTGCCGGGCCGTCCGGGCTGGATCGGCGACTGGATCGCACCGGTCACGCCGGACAACCAGCTGGCGTTGAGCGGCACGATCGTCGGCAGCCCGATGGCCACGACGAGTCCGATCGCCCCGACGACCGCGGCCGGCAGCGCGCGCTGCACCGGGCGGACGGACAGCCAGAGCAGGGCGAGGAACGCCACCGCCGTGGTGATGACGAGCGGGGTGCCGGCGGGCTGCCCGGTGATGACACCCGGCACGATCAGGATGACGAGGGCCGGGGCAGCGGCGAGCGACGGGATCCGCGCGATGGCGGCGAGGAACAGCGAGACGGCCGCCACCCAGCCGATCGACGCGGTGACCACGAGCCGGATCGCGTCGGTCTGCGGCAGTGGTGCGGGGTTCAGGCGGATCGCGGCGAGCGTCTCCCCGAGGGCCCCGTCGGCGTCGAGCCACCCGAGCGGTTGGATGTCGTTGACCAGGGCGGCGGCGCACGAGCAGGCGATGACCGTGCCGACCAGGACGACGAAGCGGATGCCGGGCGTCTGCCGGCGCACCGCGAGCATCACGGCGACGAGCACGGCGACCACGACGACGCCCGATGCCCACCAGGCGATGCCCTGCACGAGCGGTCGGATGGCGAGCGCGGCGAGGAGCACGGGCACCGGCGCGAGGGCCACGACCCAGGCGCTCGGGACGTCACGCAGGTCGTCGTCCCGGTCGAGGATCTCGCGCACGTCGGCACGACCACGCGCCGGTGCGCGCACCCCGGTCACCGGGCGACTCCGGACGGCGTCGCGCCGACGACCGGCACCACGAGGGTCCGCCAGCCGCCGCGGTCGAGGATGCCCCGCACGGCCGGGTCCGGCGGCACGATCGTCGCCAGGATGCCGCGGCTCGAACCGCTGGTCGCGCTGACGAGCTCGGCGGCTTCCTCCGCGGTGCAGGTACCCGTCACGACGGCGGTCATGCCGTGCACGTCGCGGCCGCGGACCTCGGGCAGGACGTCGGTCACCTGTCGCGCGTCGGAACGGAGCCGGACGTCGGCGAGCCCGACGAGCACGTCGGTCAGCCCGCCGACGTCGCCCGCGTGCCGGGTCGCGCCTTCGGGGCCGTCGAACACGAGCACGACACGGGAGGTCCGGGCGGCGAGCGCGCGGGCGACACTGGCGGCCACCACGACGGCGTGCTCGAAGGCCTGGTCGCCGCCCAGGTCGGAGAGCTCGGCGAGGTCCTCCCGACCGAGCCGCTGGTAGGACTCGCGCCGGACGTCGAGGGCGATCACGGCCTCGGGCGGCTGGGCCTGGGTGGTCTGGCGGACGTGGAGTTCCCCGCGCCGGGCGCTCTGGGCCCAGTGCACCCGGCGGATCGGGTCCCCCGGTCGGTACGGACGGAGTTCGCTGTCGTCGGCGGAACCACCCTGTCCGACCCGGCCCTCGTCGGCCGAGACCGCACCGGCGAGCGCGCCGGCATCGATCGCCCCGAGGGGTGCCGAGGCCGGGACGACGACGACCTCTTCGACAGGGACGACCGGACGGTCGATGCGGAGCAGACCGAACGGGTCCTCCACCCGGATCGTCACCGGACCGACCAGGGTTCGACCACGGTGCATCGCGAGCGCCTCGACGTCGAGCACGGCCGGCGGCCGGTTCGGCCCGACCTCGGCGTAGGTCTCCGCCTCGGCAAGGCTGGCGAAGGCGTCCTCGAGCTGTTCGCGCACGAGCAGCGTCGCCCGCGGGCCGATCCGCAGACTGGTGCTGCCCAGGGTGATGCGTTCCCGGTAGACCTCCCCCACCTGGACGATCGCCCGAGCGGTGCTGCGGCTCCCGCGGAGCGGGGTGGCGACGACGAACGCCATCACGATGCCCAGCACGACCAGCACGAGCAGCAGCAGGCCGGCCGTGACGGCGACGCTCGTGGTGCCGACCAGGCCGCCGCCGACCAGGCCGATGCCGACGGCGATGACCGTCCAGCCCCGGATCGTCGGACGCGGGAACGGTGTCCGGCGTGCCAACGACAACCCGCGGCGGCCGAACCGAGCCGCCGTGGACCGCGCGGCACCGACGCGTCGCAGCAGCGACGGCGGTGCCGATGGACCGGCCATCAGGAGCGGACGGGGGTGGCCGTGAACGGGATGGCGGTGTCGGAGACGATGCGGACGACGATCTCGCGCACGGTGTCCTCGCCGGTGCCGCCGAGCCCACGGGCGACCGGCACGAGCCGGTGCGCGAGCACGATCGGGGCGAGCGTCGCGACGTCGTCGGGGGTGACGAACGCGCGGCCGAGCAGTGCGGCGTGCGCACGGGCTGCCTGCGCGAGGTGCAGCGTCGCGCGGGGGCTCGCACCGAGCACGAGGTCGGGGTGGGTGCGCGTCGACCGGACGATCGCGATGATGTACGCCTCGACGTCGGGTGCGATGTGCACCCCGGCGACGGTCTCGATGATCGCCCGCAGCGTGCTGACGTCGACGATCGGCCGCAGGCGCGCCAGCGGGTCGCTGCCGCCGCGGTTCGCGAGCATCTGCCGTTCGGCGTCGACGCTCGGGTAGCCCATCGCGATGCGCGCCATGAAGCGGTCCCGCTGCGCCTCGGGCAG
This sequence comes from Curtobacterium poinsettiae, assembly GCF_025677645.1. Classification (NCBI taxonomy): domain Bacteria; kingdom Bacillati; phylum Actinomycetota; class Actinomycetes; order Micrococcales; family Microbacteriaceae; genus Curtobacterium; species Curtobacterium flaccumfaciens. The sequence continues at coordinate 3,399,854 of NZ_CP106879.1, forward strand.
CGGGTACGTGCCCTCCATGTCGATCGGGTTCTGCGTCGCGACGATCATGAACGGCCGGTCGAGCGGGCGCGTGACACCGTCGACGGTGACCTGCGACTCCGCCATCGCCTCGAGCAGGGCCGACTGGGTCTTCGGGCTGGTGCGGTTGATCTCGTCGCCGATGACCACGTTCGCGAACACCGGGCCGGGCGAGAACCGGAAGGTGCCGGACGACTGGTCGAAGATGTTCACGCCCGTGACGTCGGACGGCAGCATGTCCGAGGTGAACTGGATGCGGTTCACCGACCCGCCGACCGAGGCGCCGAGCGCCTTGGCGAGCACGGTCTTGCCGACGCCGGGGACGTCCTCGACCAGCAGGTGCCCCTCGGCGAGCATCACCGTCAGGGCGGTGCGGATGGCTTCCGCCTTGCCGTCGATCACCGTGGCGACGGAGGCCACGATGTCGTCGCCCACCGCCCGCACGTGTTCGAGCGGGAAGACGGGGTCGGTCGGCTCCGGCACGCAGGGCTCCATCGTCACGGGACAGGTGTCGTGCATGCTACATCGGGCCGGTGACAGCACCCGGTACGGGTGCACGGACTGGTCGTTCCGCGCACCGGTGGCCGATCCGCGTGTGGTGGGTCCGGGAGGCACGACCCACCACACGCCGATCCGTCACCTCGTGCGCGGAACGGCCCACGCGCCTCCAGGCAGTACCCGGGTCACCTGACGGACGGTCAGGACCGGGGCGCCAGCGCCGCGTCCGCGGCGCGGAGCACGCGCGCGGCGACCGCGACCCCGTCTTCGCGTCCGAGCTCGGTGTCCTCGTGCTCGATGTTCACCCACATGTCCGGGTCGATCGCACGCAGGGCCCCGAGGAACGTCGTCCAGTACGCCTGGTCGTGGCCCTTGCCGAGCGCCACGAAGTCCCATGCCGACGGCTTCGGCCACTCGTTCGCCCACTCGTCGCCGCCGAGGTTCGTGCGCGGCTCGTCGGGTGACAACCGGCGGAACGAGTTGTCGAGCACCCCGTTGATCGCGGCGTGCGGGTTGATCCGGACGTCCTTCGCTGCGGCGTGGAACACGAGCGGCCCGAGGTCCTGGATGACCGCCACCGGGTCCATCTGCTGCCAGAACAGGTGCGAGGCGTCGAGCTCGACCCCCACGTTGGTCAGCCCGCCGCGCTCGACGAGCTCCCGGATCGACGCCGGGTTGAACACGAGGTTCTGCGGGTGGAGCTCGAGCGCGACCTTGACGCCGTGCTCCCGGGCCAGGGCGTCGATCTCCTGCCAGAACGGCACCGCGACGCTCCACTGGTGTTCGAGCACGTCGAGCGCGGCCGAGTTCCAGGCGTTCACGATCCAGTTCGGCCGGGTCCCGCCCGGCTCGCCCGCGGGCAGTCCGGACATCGTGACGACGCGGTCCTGCCCGAGGCGGGCGGCGAGGCGGATGCTGCGCCGGACGTCCTCGGCGTGCGCGGGGCCGATCGCGGGGTCGGGGTGCAGCGGGTTGCCGTTGCAGTTGAGCCCGGCGATCGAGACACCGGTCCCCGCGAACTGCGCGAGGAACGCGTCACGCGCCCCGTCGTCCTGCAGGATCGCGTCGATGTCGGGCACGTGCACCGGGGGCAGGAACCCGCCGGTGTTCAGCTCGATGCCGGTGAGGCCGTTGGCGGCGACGACCCGGAGCGCGTCGGCGAGGGGCCGGTCGTGCAGGATCGCGTTGTAGAGACCGAGTTTCATGCCGTCACTGCTTCCTTGATCGTCTCGGTGGCGCCCCCGGCAGCGGCGGACCGTGCCACCGCGTCGAGGACCTCCATGTTGTGCACGCCGTCGTCGAACGTGGCGTTCGCGGGCAGTGCGTTCGGCACGGTGCCGGACAGCCCCGCGATCTCGTCGAGGAACGCCCGCGCCTGGTACTCGAACATCTGGTTCTGCCCCCAGCCGACGCCGGGGGCGTCCATCGCCATGCCGCCCGCGACGTAGGGGTGGTCCGGGCCGAGCACGACCTGGCGGTAGCCGCCCAGGCGCGAGCCGTCGGACAGTAGCGCGAGGCCGATCTCGGAGGCGCGCTCCTGGTCCCAGCGGGCGGCGCCGCGCTCGCAGAACACCTCGATGACGAGGCCGTTCGGGTGCCCGGCCGCGACGCGGGAGGCCTCGAGCGACCCGACAACCGTGCCGTCACCGAAGCGTGCGCTGAACGTGGCGTAGTCGTCGTTGCCGACGGCAGCGGTCTCGCCGGTGAGCGGGACCGCCTGCCCCCGCAGGGCGTGCCCGGCGGCCACCGGTCGCTCGGTGATCGACGTGGTGAACGTCCCGCCGCTGACGCTCCGGACCGGGCCGGCCAGGAACTCGGCGACGTAGGACAGGTGCGAGCCGACGTCGGCGAGCGCGCCGGACCCCGGCTCCCCCGCGAAGCGCCACGAGAACGGGACGTCGGGCGAGGCGCCGTAGTCGGTCCAGTACCGGCCGGAGACGTGCAGGACCCGGCCGAGCGTGCCGTCCGCGACGAGCTCCCTGATGGCCGCGAGCCCGGGAGCCCGGCGGTAGGTGAAGCCGATGCGGCCGAGGACTCCGCGCTGCTCGGCCTCGGCAGCAGCGGACGCCATCGCACGGGCATCGTCGAGCGAGTCGGACAGCGGCTTCTCGCAGAGCACGTGCTTGCCGGCGGCGAGCAGCCCCTCGACGATCTCGCGGTGCAGGGTGTTCGCGACGACGACGCTCACCACGTCGATGTCGTCCGCCGCAGCGATGGCCCGCCAGTCGGTGTCGTGCCGCTCGTAGCCGAAGCGCCGTGCGGCCTCGGCGGCGAGGGGCTCGTAGACGTCGGCGACCGAGACGAGCCGGACCGCCGGCAGGGTCGAGGTGAAGAGGGAGGGTGCGTTCCGCCACGCGGCCATGTGGGCCTTGCCCGCCATGCCCGCACCGATGACGGCGACGCCGATGCTGTCGCTCATGTTCTCTCCTTCGAGAAGGTCGCTGGGTCCCGCGTCTGGAACGTTCCAGAACGGGTTGGTAGACTGTAGTCGCACCAGCCCATGTCCTGTCAAGCACCGCGCCGGAAAGGCTCAGCGTGACCCCTCGCCCGCCGACGATCATCGACGTCGCCGCACGCGCAGGCGTCTCGAAGTCCCTGGTGTCGATGGTGCTGCGGGAGGACCCCGGGGTCTCCCCCGCCCGCCGCTCGGCGGTGCTCGCCGCCGTCGCGGAGCTCGGCTACCGCCCGAACCGCGCCGCCGCGATCCTCGCGGGCACCCGGACCCGCACCATCGGGGTCATCGTCGACGACTTCCGGAACCCCTGGTACGTGCCGATGCTCGACGGCATCCGCGAGGCCCTCGCCCCGCACGGACTCCGCCTCACCCTCGCCGACACCCGGGCCAACGCCCACCTCGACTCGTCACCGTTCGACGACCTGGTCTCCCTGCGGGTCGACGGCGTGGTGCTCGCCGCCGAGGGGTTCCCCGACGTCGTCGTCCCCGCCGACACCCCGGTCGTGGTCGCCGGCGCGCGCGAGGACGTCCCCGGCGGACTCGACGTGGTCGCCTCCGACGAAGCCGCCGGCGGACGCCTGGCAGCGGATCACCTGATCGGCCTGGGTCACCGCCGCATCGCCCACGTCACCGGCTCGGGAGGCCCGGCTGCGCTCCGCCGCGACGCCACCGTCGCGCAGCTGGTCGCGTCCGGCATCGAGCCGCTGGTCTACGGCTCCGGCCCGACCTCGGAGACGACCGGCTACGAGGGCATGCGGCTCGCACTGCGGGAGCACCCCGACCTGACCGCGGTGTTCGCCGCGAACGACGTCATGGCGATGGGCGCGATCGCCGCCGTGCAGGAAGCCGGACTCCGCGTGCCCCACGACGTCTCCGTGATCGGGAACGACGAGACCCCGCTCGCCGCGTCACCCCTGCTGCGCTTGACGACGGTCGACCCGCACAACGACGAGGTCGGGCGCCTGGCGGCTGCGCGGTTGGTCGACCGGATCGGTGCGGCAGCAGGGGTTCCGGCAGATCCCATCAGGACACTCGTGCCGGCGACGCTCGTCGTGCGGTCGACGACGGGGCCGCCGCGCGCCTGAGTGGCGACCGCCCCGGGGCCGACGCCGGCGGGGCGGAGGTGCGCCGGGCCTCCAGGCCGGGTGCGAAGTGACCCGGGGTCAGACGCGCGCGCCCTCGAGCCGCTCGACGGACTCGGCCAGGTCGGCGAGTTCGGGGACCTCGCGTGCCTCGGCGAGGGCGCCCTCGAGCGCCTCGGCGTGGATCGGCGTCGCACGCTCGAGCAGGACCTGCCCGGCGTGCGTGAGCTCCGTGTAGAGCCCGCGACGGTCGTCAGCGCACAGGACGCGGGTCAGCAGGGCACGCTCCTCGAGCCGGTTCACCAGTCGGGTGGTCGCACTCGGGCTGAGGGCGGCCGCGCGGGCGAGCTGCTGCATGCGCATGTGGAAGCCGTCCTGGCGGCGCAGGGCATCGAGCACCGTGAACTCCACGACGGACAGGCCGACTTCGCGGAGCGCCCGCTCCAGGCGCGTCTCGATCATGCCGTGCAGCGCCGCCAGGGTGCGCCAGCCGTGGGCGCGGACGGCGGTGGAGGTGTCGTCGACGGACATCGGGGCTCCTTCGGTCGGTGCAGACGGCGACAGTTGCTTGCGCGGATACCCCGCGTGTGCAACTATCGATATCCCGCGTCTGCAACAACCAGCGTACGCGGCACAGCTGCACAACGGAAGGACATCCATGCCCGCGGGACTCATCGCCCTCGCACTCGGCGGATTCGGCATCGGCCTGACCGAGTTCGTCATCACCGGCCTGCTGCCCGAGGTGGCGGCCGACTACGGCGTCACCGAGACCACCGCCGGCTGGCTCGTCACCGGATACGCCCTGGCGGTCATCGTCGGGGCCCTCGGGCTCACCGCCGCGACCACGCGACTCCCCCGCAAGCCCGTCCTGCTCGGGCTGCTCGTGCTGTTCATCGTCGGCAACACCCTGTCCGCGATCGCCCCGACCTACGGCGCGATGATGACCGGCCGCGTCATCGCCGCCCTGTGCCACGGAGCGTTCTTCGGCATCGGCTCGGTCGTCGCCGCGAACATGGTCGAGCGGTCCAAGCGCGCCTCGGCCGTCGCCCTGATGTTCACCGGGCTCACCGCGTCGAACGTGCTCGGCGTGCCGTTCGGCACCTTCCTCGGCCAGGCCGCCGGCTGGCGTGCGACGTTCTGGGCGATCGCGGCCATCGGCGTCGTCGCCCTGGTCGGCGTGCTCGTCCTCGTCCCCGCGGTCCGCTCCACCGAGGTCCCGTCGCTCGCCCGCGAGCTCAGCGCCTTCCGGTCCGGGCAGGTCTGGCTGTCGCTCGGCATGACCGTGCTCGGCTACGGCGGGATGTTCGGCGCCTTCACCTACATCGCGTACACGCTGACCTCGGTGTCCGGGTTCCCCTCGTCGGCGGTGCCGTGGCTGCTCATCGTGTTCGGCATCGGGCTGTTCGTCGGCAACTTCGCCGGCGGCAAGCTCGCGGCCCGCTCGATCGACCGCACGCTGCTCGCGGTGCTCGTCGTGCTGACCGTGGTGCTCGCGGTGTTCGCCCTCGTCGCGACCTCGCCGGTGCTCACCGTGATCGCCCTCGTGCTGATGGGGGCGTTCGGGTTCGCGACCGTGCCGGCCCTGCAGACGCGGGTGATGCAGTACGCCGACCACGCACCGACCCTGGCGAGCGGGGCGAACATCGCCGCGTTCAACCTCGGCAACGCGCTCGGGGCCTGGATCGGCGGCCTGACCATCGCCGCCGGGCTCGGGTACACGTCGCCGATCTGGGCGGGGTCGGGGATCACCCTGGCAGCCGTGGTGCTGACGCTCGTGGCGATGGCCGCGGTGCGCCGGGGGCGCTCCGGCGTCCGGACCACGACAACGGGGAGCATCGCGACGGTCTGATGCGCTTCCGGTCAGAGAATGACGAAACCCCGGTCCGATCGGACCGGGGTTCATCGTCGTGCGGAGACGGAGGGATTTGAACCATGCCCGACGATATCTGTATGCGTCTCACTCGGGCTCATGCGTTGCGGATACTGGGGTCGAGCGTCACAGGCGTCCTCGCTGAGACAGGTGCCCCTCTGGAAAGTGTGTGCGATCTGTGTGGCCCTACACGCCGGAAGTTTTGATCAACCTCGGTGCCCGCTTGGGAAGTTAACGACCCGCGCGTTAGAAGCTCCCGGCTACGGCGCGGAAAGTGCACGCATGGCTCTCGAAGATATGAACACTGCAGACCAGGCCGCGAAGTACCTCAAGCTGACACCCGAGAAGCTCAAGCGACTTGCTCGTGCGAGGGAGATCGGGCACGTGAAGGCCGGCCGAACCTACCTGTTCTCACGCGAAGCCATCCAGGAGTGGGTCCGACGCAACTCCCGTGATGCGAAGCCGGAGATCTCCAACCCTCATGGCCTGACGGATCGAGCTTGGCAGAACATCCAGCGAGGACGCCGGTGAGTCTAGGAAGCGGCGGCCACGCCTACTGGATCCGAAACTTCGCGAGCGCCGTCGACCTGTCGGTGACACGGTCCGCAAAGCGATCGACAACGGCGATCTGATCCCGTCCTACCCCACCAAGGCAGGTAGGAAGCCGATCATCACGCAGAAGGAAGGGTTGCGGTGGCTGCGGTCACTCTCGCTAAAGTCGCCACGGGGCCGCTGACAGCCAGTGGTCACTGGCTGGTTGGACCCGTCGACGACACGTACTGGAGGCAGAAAGCAGAACCCGTAAAGGTATCAGCTCAACCCTTGGAACCGCGCGAAAGCATCGGGGTCCATTGCGAGACCGATGATTGCTTGTTGGGTCTTCAATTGCTCTGCCTCAACGTCAGAGGTCACTTCCGGCGATTGCGCGTTGATGAGGCTTTCCACAAGTCTGGTAAGCGGTTGACCAATCGCGCGACGGAAGTCGAACCCAAGTATTTGTAGCAAGTTGACGGTCTCAACGGACAGAAGAGGCTTGAACTGCTCAACTTGCTTCTTGAACTTCACTCCCTCTTCGCCTTCCATGTTGTCGCCGAGCTGAAGAAGCAGAGGAACGAGCGTACCGGCGATGTACGCCACCTCGGCATCGGTGATCCGCTGTGCCACCAGCTCCTGCTGGTAACTCTGAGCAATCAAGGCGAGTTCGTTTTTATCCGCAATCAGGTCCGAGACGATTTCGGATAACCCATCGATGGTGTCCTGCGCCCTACCGCGTTCTCGGAGGGCGCGGATCTTGTCCATCACCATGGTCGCGGTGTTGCGGGCCGTACTCTCTGCGAGCTGCACGCCTAGCTGCATAACCTCGGGGGGAACGTCCATTTTCAACCTCACGCTCGTCTGTTGCCTGCTGGAGCCGCTGCCGCTCGCCGCGCGACTCTCCCCTCGGACCTTACCCGGCTGCACTGCCGTGCTGTCTTGCATCGATGAAGAAGAGTCGAAGAACGTAGTATCTCGCTATGACTGAACTCCCGGGCGACGATCACCTCGGACCGGTGGCTTCTACATGGTCACTAGTGGAGCGGGTAGGCATGCCCAACACCCCGGTTCGGCGGGCCCTCTTTGACCTCGCCAAGATCATCGAAACCGGTTCGTCCGACGAGCTGCTTCTGGCTAGCGCCGCATACAGGGCCCTGGCAACGTCGATTGAAGACGTCTACCGCCGAAGATCGCCCCTTGAGCAGCAGCTCGAGTACATCAAGGCGAGTAGAGAGCTGCAAGAAGCAACGGGCATCCGATCACCCGACGTTTCCGGCGATCGTTTCGAACTCGCGCCGCTCCCCGAATCCCCAGCAGCCCTTGCTGCTGAACTGGGCTACCGCGACGGAGGAAGAGCAGTCCGCCGCGTTCTTCGTGAGAAGTTCGGCCTTACACCAGGCGGGCGGTGGCACGAGCTGACCGAGCGACAGGTGAACTACGTCCGAGCTCACTTGCCTCCGCGACAAGTGCCGTGAGCGCTGGCTGAGGTCACTCCGATGTCGGCAGCCCCGATGATGATCACTTCATGCCCGAGCACAAGTGGGCTCCCCCGGAGCACCCCGACGTCACCTTAGACGAGCCCTACGGGCTAGGGCCGGAGCACATCGAGGGGCCAGGCGAACGCCTCGCGACACCACGACCGGTGTACGTGTGGATCCGTTACCAGCACGCAGGGCTGCTGCGGCTGAAGGGTTTCGCGATCGCTCACACGCCGGTCGCGGCTCTTGTGCAGGTGACTTGGCAGGGCCGGCTGCAGCAGGTGTGGTGCTGGCGTGCGGCAGTCAAGAACCGGACGCTGAAGGACCGGTCTCGCCGCCGCTGAAGTTGTCTAGCTGCTCACTCGCTTCGGAACGGTCTTGTTGTTCCAGTGCCCCGGCTTCCACTCCCCCGTCGCTTCGAAGTGCGCGCGCGTCTTGTAGTGGTCGTTGAGGGCAGCCAGGACGGCGGCGTGCACCACCCAGTACGCGACGAAGATGCCGGTGACGAAAAGAACGATCGCGAGAAGCCCCATGCCGCTATTTTTCCGGTTTGGTCGGGCTGGCGCACCACCCCAAACGAGTCGCGCCAAGAGGGCGACGCCTCCCGAAGAGGGGCGGCGACGGCGAACGTGAGCCGTCCTATGCTTCTGCTGTGACCCGAGTCCTACCTGCCATCCTCGTCGCCGCACTGGCTGCCGCGTCGTTCGCCGGCTGCGCAAAAGCCGAACCTCCGACGCCGCGCTTCAAGACCGCGATCGAAAAGTGCGATATCCGGGGCGAAGACGGCGTTGAGTACGCCGACGAGGGAGCGTCTTTGATCCTCAGCACTGCCGGCGAGGACGATTTTGGTTCGGGCATGATCACGTGGTCCGACGTTGAGTGCGTGCTGAAGCGCACGAAGGCGACAGAGGCGACACTGAACCGAATGCTGAGCACCCGGGCGCTTGATGGCATGCAGGACGCCTCGTGGAAGGGCGTCGAGGCATCGTGGACGTACCACCCGGACAACGGGTTCAACATCAGCCTTGAGGACACCGCTCTCGAGAGCGAACGGGACTGAGAGCGAGAGCCAGATATGAGCGACCAGGGCAAGCTGATGATGACGAGCGAGGCTGATGGCACGTTCACCATCACTCGCATGGCCGACGACGTTGTGCTCGGCCGTATGACACTCGACGACTTTGAGCACTGGCACGCCTGGCATGAGGACGGCAGTATCGAACAACGGTACCTAGGCGAGTTCGAGGACGACGGCGACGCCATCGCGGCGATCCGCGAAGCGTCGGATTCGCAGTAGCACGGGTTGCTGCTCTTCTGGACGCCCCGCCCCTCATTTCGAGGGGCGGGGCGTTCGGCTGCTACCAGTTGCGGTCACTGACCTTCCGAGCGGGGTTGCCCGCCCACACTTCGCCGGCAGGCACATCCTTGGTGACGACGGAGTTTGCTCCGATCACCGCGCCCGCGCCAATGTGGCGGTCACTGGTCCCAGTAAGGATCACGGCCCCGGTGCAGAGGATCGCCCCGTTGCCGATGTACGTGTCCCCCGGGTACTCGCCGTCCAGTCGTGCCCGACCGATCGTGACGTGGTGGTAGATCCGTACGTCGTCGCCGATTTTCACCCTTGGGTGGAGGACCGTGCCGACACCGCGGTGCTCGATCGTCAGACGCTTGCCTACCTCGATCGACGCAGGGCAATCGAATCCCATCGCGTAGCCGACCTTGCGGAGCAGGCTGCCGAGCACGGGCACACGCCGGTAATCGACGATCATCGAAGTCATCCCCATGAAAGCGAGACTACTTCACCATGAGGGCGCGTTCGGGGGCGCTGAACGACGAACAACTCCATCGAGCTCTCAACGGAACCCGAGGGGCCGTTGCCGGGCATCACGCCATCCGCGCCAGCGCGTCCTCAAGGATGAGATCGGCGACGGCAGCCTGCCCGTACGCGTTGAAGTGCACGCCGTCGAAATACATGCCAAGCCCAGCGCTGCCCGCGGCAAGACCTGGCTCGAGTGCGCTCCGGAGGTCTGTCACGAACGAGTTCGGCGTCGCCGCAGCAGCCGCGTACACGGCGTCGACGTAAGCCTGGTAGGGATAGGCCCGGGCCGCCCCCGTGATGGATGGCTCAGGGAAGACAATGAATTGCACTGTCGGCTTCACCGTAACTGGAGCGATCATCCACGACACGGAATTCGTGAGCTGCGTCTGGAAAAGCGCCGGGTCGACGTTGCCGAAGTATTCGTTGAACCCGAACTCGATGGTCAGCATCCGCGGCTGGATGAGTCCCATCGACTGGAAGATCAGTGACGTCGAGTCGGTGCCGTAGTCGCCGATCTTCGCCGAACCTTTACCGCCGTCCCAGATGCGGATTCCCTTGGTCCGGTCGCCGTTGTACGGCATGATCCCGTCGATCGCGACGTTGCCTACGGAGCCGCCCGTGATGCGAATCGTGTGGGAGCCAGCAGTGAGGCCGGTCACGGAGAACTTGGTCGCCTTCCGAGCCGACGTCGGCAGGTTCCATGCCTGCGCTGCGCCGCCGTCCACTGAGACTGTTGCGGTGGTGCTGGCGGTGGCGAGGGTGCCGCCGAAGACGTCAACGGAGTCGCCGGTGAACGTGAACTGGATCCAATCCGACGTGGTGGTGAGGGCAAGCGATCGAGACGCAAGCCCCGAGCCCACTGCGATGAGGTTGCCTGAGTAGGTCACGCCAGCCGGGGTTACCCGCCCGTTCGCAGTAGTCCCCGCAACAAAGAACGTCTGGTAGAACGCGGGGATGTACCCGACGCTCCCAGTGACCGGAGACAGCAGCGGGAACCGACTACGGAGGGTGAGCTGCAACCTGTCCAGCCAACGCACCTGACGCCCGAGAGCAAGCTCGGGTGCACCGTTCGCCGGGCCACCCTCGGTCATAGAGGTGCCCCAGCAAACCCAATCGAATGGTGCAACGTCGCGACCGCCGAGGCCAGATGTCAGAGGGCGCTTGGCCGTTTGTCGCGTTACCCGGGTTGCGGCTTTCACAAAGCGACCGTCAAGCGCCATACCCTCAGGTGTAGCAGGGTCTGCAAAGTTCGACGCCATGCGCGTGCGAACAGTGTCGGGGAACTGCTTGGTATCCGAATCGACGGAGGGGAGAAGCGGTGAGCCCATGGTTATTCCTTCTGTGTCGAGTTACAATGAGCAGGTCAAGCAATGAGTGGCCTGACGAAAGCACCGCCCCCTACCAAAAGGGGGCGGTGCTTTCTTTTGCGGCTATGCGGGAAAGGGTCAGCTGACCATCCCTGCGAGTTCACGAGTGAGCTGGCGGCCCAGCACCGTTGTGAGCGTGTTGGGGTCGAGGTTCGGCATCGGCTTGAAGTGGTTGTGCTGCTCCACCGAAGTGCTCGGTGCCGGTGCTGCCTGCACGACTCGTGTCGGATCCATGTACCGGACGTTGCCTCCGTTGTTCATCGCCTCGAGCAGCGGCCGGTTCGCAGCCGTCGCATACGCGTTCATCACGAACTCGCGACCATGCACGACACCGGCAACGGCTCCGGGGTGGCCATCGCCGGTGTAGCCGCCGACCGCGTACCCGGGGACGCCCAGAGCGCGACCAATGACGCGCTGCAGCTTTCGAGACTCGGCGTTGATCGCGCTGGTGATCTTCGCTGTGTTCCGGTTGGCCGCCGTCAGCTGCTTCTCGGCGGCGTCGATGAGCTTCCCGTAGTTGGCGTCGGCGACCTGGCTACCGATTGCCGAGGACGTCGACTGGATCGACTTGTACTGCGTGTTGATCGCGGCGATCTGCGAATTCGACGATGAGGCGAGCGACTTCGCGAGTGGGATCCCCTCGTCGATGCCGAGCGACGCGATCTCGCTCAGCAGTGCGGGAGCGAGACCGTTCTTCTGCAGCTTCGACAGCAGCGACTGGAACTCCTTGAGCTTGGTTGCACGCCCAGTCAGTGCCCGCTGCAGCGACGACGACGATCGGTAGTCGCCGTACGCGAAGTCCGACAGCTTGCCCTGGATGGAAGACGACATCGACGACGCCGACGACTTCAGCCCGTCGAGCTTGTCCGACGCCTTACTGACCGCCGACGCGGCCTTGTCGGACTGCTTCTCGAGGCTCAGCAGCCGCTTCTCTGACGCACCAGCAACGCGCGCCACGGACAGCCGGAACCGCTCCGGGAACTTGCTGTCCGTAGCGATCTGGAACGCCTGCGACACAGCAGACTGGCCCGTCAGGCTGCCCGTACGCACTCCGGTGCGGAAGCCGTAGATGTCGCTCTGCCGAGCGAGCCGCGCAGCCTCCGCTTTCTGCCGAGCCTCAGCACGCTCCTTCGCCATCTTCGCACGAGCCTCAGCAGCCTTCTGAGCCGCTTCAGCTGAACCACCCCCTGCGAGGTGAACCAGCCCGCCGTTGGCGTACCGGCCCGCGTTGACGGCATCTAGGAACCCGGTCCCGTACTTGCTGACCGACCGCTCCCGGATGACGTACTCGCCGTTCGACAGCATCGCGGGGATCGAGTCGGACGTGCCCGTGCCGGGACCGGAAATGTAGCCGCCGTACGCCTTCTTGTTCTTGAAGACGCCGTTGGTGTTCTCCGGAGTTCCCACGGTGACACGGTTCGTCGTGATGGTGATGGTCTTTGACTGCACCAGGCCCAGCGAATTGAGGACGCCCTGGATTGCCGACTGCGCCTGAGCCGTCGCAGCGTTGACCTGGGTGCGCTTCTCCTTCGGCAGCGCATTGAGCCGCTGCTGGTACTCAGACGTCTTCGACGCAGCCTCCGGGGCGTTGTTCTGGAACGTCGTCGCCCAGTCAGTCGGGGTGCCGATGATCTTGTTCGCGTAGTCCTGAGCCGCCTGACCCGTGATGCCGTACTGCCCCAGCGCTCGGATGAGCTCGCTGCGCCCCTGCTCCATGGCTGCAGTAGCCGACTGCTGACTACCGGTCTGCTCAAAGATAGAGCCGGCAGCGTTCTGAGCCGCCTGAGCGATCCCGTCGAGCGCGGACTGGTTGTTGCGCCCCTTCTCCGTCGAGATGTCGAGCGAGGTGCCGTTCTCCTTGAGGGAGTCCGTCACCCCATCGACCGCGGCCTGGAACTGACGCTTCGCCTCACGGGCATCGAGCGTCGGGGAGGTCAGAGCCCGCAGCGCGTTCGCGACCTCATCGATGCTCGGAGCCGCCTCACCAGCAGCACCTTGCAGCGCGTTGAGGGCTTCAGCGTTGTCCTCGGTCGGCTGCTTCGCGCCCTTCGCTGCGTCCGCGTACTGGCCCATTGCCAGCTTCACGAGGTTCGTGTCGTTCGCGGTGATGCCGAGAGCGTCCGCCTGCTGGACGAGCGCCGACCGATAGTCGCCCCCGATCGCGTCGACCAGCCGGTGCAGCGACTTCTGCGACCCGTCGGTCTGCTCAGCTAGCAGCTCGAACGCCCTCACCGCCTTCGACGGGTCCGCCTGTGCGAGCTGGCCCATCTCCGTGTTGATGTCACGCAGCGCGTTGATGCCCTGGTTGAAGTCGGTGTTGGTGAACCGGGTCAGGATGGCCTGGAAGCCGTTGTCGCTGTTGTGGGACGCGAACGACTGTAGAGCCGCGTCCATGTCCTTCAGCTGATCCTTCACACTGCCGTCGATGCCCGCGGAGAGCTGCCCCTTTCCGAGCGTCTTGTAGATCTCCGCAGCCGAGGAAGCCGACTTGAGGGTGTGCGTGACTTCGGCGCTGTCCGCCTTCAGCTTCTCGAGCTCCGTGTTCAGCAGTGCCACAGCGGTGACGCCGAGGGTGACACCGCCAACCCACGGACCGCCAAGGAAGCGGGACACCGAGCTCAGCGCCGCTCGGCCCGTGATGCCGCTCTCCCGCAGCGACGCCATCGCGGATCGGAACTCGACGATCTTCGGCACCGCAAGAAGCAGTCCGCCACCCAGAAGCGTTGCCGCGCCGACAACGCCAGTAGCCCCAAGCGCCGTGGCCTTCAGCGGCTCAGGGAGCTCCCGTGCCTTCTGAATGAACGACGTCAGATCCTGCACCATCGGACGCAGCGCGCTACTCGCGGACGTCCCGGTCTCGATCAGGCCGGCCTGGAACGCCGACTTGAGCTTGTTGAGGTCACCGTTGAGGTTGTTGGACTTCTTCGCAGCCTGGTCGATGGCGTAGCCGGCGTCGTTGTTCTGGTCGATGTACTCCTGGATGCCGTCAGCACCCTCCTTGTACAGAACCGTCGCAGCACGCACCGCGTCCGCACCGAAGATCTGTGACAGAGCCTGCTGACGCTGAGCATCCGACAGCGTGGACAGTCGGTCGTGCAGCACCTGAGCGATGTCAGCGGCACCAAGGAACTGTCCGTTCGCGTCCTCGACATTGATGCCGAGAGACTTCATCAGCTGCGCCGACTCCTTCGACGGGTTCGCCAGCATCTGCAGCATGCTCTTCAGTGACGTACCCGCGTCAGAACCCAGCAGACCAGCATCCGCGAACGACGACAGCACACCCGTCGTTTCCTCGATCGAGAAGCCAAAGTTCGACGCGACCAGACCAGACTGGTTCAGCGCATCACCCAGCTGCTCAACACCACCCAGCGCCTTACCGGCACCAGCCGCAAGCAGGTCAGCGATGTGCGGAACGTCGGAGCCCTCGAGGTTGAACTGCTTCATCGCAACCGCAGCGATCTGCGTCGCCCGACCAAGATCCACGTTGTCCGACGCAGCCAACGCCAGAACACCCGTCAGACCGCCGCTAAGAATGTCCTTCGTCGCAAGGCCCGCCTTACCCAGCTCCACCTGCGCCTCACTCACCTGCGTTGCCGTGTACCCGAACGCCGCACCAGCAGTCAGAGCCTGGTTCCGGAACTTGCCCATCTCCGACGCCGTAGCGTTCGTCGCGGCCTGCACCTTCGACATCTGCGCGTCGAAATCCGCAGCCATCTTGGTGACGATCAGGACAGAGCCCGTCGCCGCGGCACCCATCGTGAGCAGGGAGCCACCCACGCGCTCAGCTGCCTGCCCGACCTTCTCGAGCTTGTCGGATTCTTTCGCCGTGTCAGCTGTCGCCTTACGGACCTTCTCCATGCCCCTGACGTAATTGTCGATTGCGGCACGAATTGTTACTTGAACTACTCGGTCTGCCAAAGTTCTCTCCTATGATTAGGAGAAATCGGCATACCAAAACACTCACCCATACCCGGGCATGCCAAGATCTCTCTTGTTCATGCCCGGGTAAACCGGCGGGCTAAGTTCCTACATCAATTGTCTCATTGCATCCACTCGATCAGCTGAGTCGCTGCAACCATTCTTCAAACACACGTCGCAATTCGCGGTCCCGGGGCGAATCGTTTCTGACCTCTTCCGTTGAAGTTGCATCACCAGGGCCAACCAGTGTGAAAAGCGTCTTTTCCGACCCTCGGTTCCACCCAGAGGGACGCACAGCAGGCAGCGGATGCACCGGGCAATCTGTGGGATGGACGAGCGCCCTACGTGCAGCACGGGACGCGGACGCTGCGCCGGGGATGTCAGTCGCCCCGGCACGTTGCGCTGCGCGCCACGCCCTAAAGCGCTCCAACGAGCAGCGCCCCGGCCAGTCCGCCTCGACGAACTCCAACAGCCAGGGAGGCCCGCTAGCCCGTGTCGACCTACGCCGAGGCATCAGCGCATCCCGTAGACACCGCGCACCTTGCGCGCCGCTGGCAAGTTGTCGTCCTCGAGCGGTGGGATACCGAGTGTTGCCAAGAGTCGAGCCAGGGTCAGCCGCTGTTGGCGCGCCTCCCCCACCCCTGGATGCACACGCGAACCCTGCGGTGACGGGATCATGAGCCCCTCTGCCTTGACCGCCGCATCGAGTTCGACAATGCGGTCCCGAGTCCTGCACGCTTCCTCGAGCATCGCGAGCTCATGCTGCGCCCACTCGAATTCCGCCGTACCTGCGTGCCAAAGACGACGCCCCGCAGCGTTCAAGCCGCGGGGCGTTCGCGCGTCCGTTTCGGTGCCGTTTGAATCAGACACTTCCGCTCCAATCCTGGACAGCAGCGGGCGCAGGGCCAAGCGTTCTGGCCTCACGGAGAGATGGGTCGCCGCCCCGGAGGTACTGGTTGCTACAAGGGATGGTACATCCCCCACCCCGCTTCACCAATCCCTTGAGGTCGGGTACTGCCCTCGCGAGGTGTTGCCACGTGCGCTGTTGCACCCGTTGATAGTGCGCCGGCTTGAGGTTGGCACGGCGCAGTGGATCACCGCCGTCGCTGGTGGCGGTTACGTGGTCGACGCTGAAGGCTCGCGGCTGCCGACCAATGAGCGTGTAGTCAATCGGTTCGGAGCAGAGCCAGCACGGCTCACCCGCTGCCTGACTCTCTGCCTTTACCGTGGCGACCAACCGGTTCCATGGGCGTCCGCTTGCTGGCATCAGTCAGCCGCCTCTGCGACCTGTTCAATCATCGAGTCGGAGAGGGCACGGATCTCGGTGGGCTTGTCGGCCTGGAACGCGAAGTCATTGAACGTGTTCTGCAGTGTCTGCCCTGCAGCCTCGTCGCCGTAGCGGATGTCCCACAGCTCCTGCGCTTTGGTCTCGAGCGTCGAGTGGTCTTCGAGGTAGCGGTTGATGACGTCGACTTCACCGTCTCCGTATGCCTTGGCGAGGATGGCTTTGGCGAGGATGGTGTCGTTGCTGATGGCTGCCGTGTCGTAGAGGGCAGCCAGCGCCGTACCGTCCTCGGCTCGACTGGCTCGGTCGAGTGCGTCGCGGTAAGAGAGTGTGTCGGATGTGGATGCGTACTTCGGGAGGCCGAACATCTCTGCTTCGAGTGCAATACGCCGGCCGTTGAGCGTGGCGTCTCGCTCGTCTCGCAGCTGGCCAAGCTGGTGGTTGGTGTCGCGGTATAGCTTGGCGATGGCCTGCTGCTTGGCTTCGGGCGTGAAGCGTCGGTCGTTGCGGATCTCTTCGACGCGACGCTGGTACTGCTGCCGGGTGGTCTCTGCCAGCTCGTGCTGCTTGGTACGGGGCGTGGTCATGCTGGTTCCTTCCGTGCTTTGAAGTGTGCGAGTTGTTCGCGGTTGATTCGGTAGGCGCGACCTACTCTGTTCGCTTTGAGTCTGTTCTCACGGATTGCCTTGCGGATTGCACGGTCTGTCATCGCGAGGGCGTCAGCTGCTTGCTTTGTGCTGAGCCATTCTGATTGTGCATTGAGTTCCGCTTTGGGCGCATCTGCTGTTCCGGTTGCGGTATTTCTCCAATGCAGGGCGATCACCTTGAGCGCGACCAGGGCGTTGTCCACGTCGGCGTCCTCACCGCGGTGCTCAAAGTGGTAGCGATCTAGCGCCGCGTACCTCAACAGGACTGCGGCGACCCTCCCGCTGATGAGCACTGCCGGGCCTGTCACCCCAACGACCAAGCTCTCTTGCGACCTACTCATGCTCGACATCCCGAAGCGCTAACGTTCTGCCAGCTGGGACCGATAGGGGACCTGGATGACTCCCAACACCTGCTCGACATTGGCCCAGATCGTTCCGGTCCTCATGCTGGCCGTTCTGCTGGAAAGTCGCAGCATTAACTCTCAGTGGCGCAGATACCCGAGATACCTCACTTTGATGGCAATTGCCATCGTAATCGGCTTTGTAGCTCTCATTTATCTCGTAGTCGGCGTGAATAACGGCGGACTCGGCCTGGATAGCCAGTGGATTGCCTGGGGCGCGTCGGCGATAGTTGCTCTTGCAGCGGGGACGCAATTCGTTCTCATCGGAATGAGCATCGAACAGGAGAACAAGGCAGCAGCGGCCGTCGAGGCGCAAGCGGCTCTTGACGAAGAGACGTTGGCAGCCGAGATCGCGATCCGGGAGCGGCTGAAGCTCAACTGGCTGGGCCGACGGTATCTGCGTCTCACGCAAGACGGTCGCCACCTTCGGAAGCTTCCGTGAAGGTCAGCCACCACTGCTGAGCTGCAGCCCGCATGTTGTAGTCAGTGCCGTCGCTCACCTTGTAGCACGGCTCGAGGTAGAGCATCGCGAGGTGCAGCAGCGCCCCGTAGAGGACGTCTGGCCAGGCATCGGGACCGAGCTTGGCTGTGGCGAGGGCGTGGTGGTCGACGACGGTCTGGACCATCTCGTTGGGATCGTCGGTGACGGTCGCGAGTTGAGTGGCGAGGGCGTAGCCGGCGAGGCTGATGGATCCTGCTCCAACGACGGTGCTGGGGGTTCCTTCGCGGTCTTCGTAGAGCTGGGTGAGCATCTTGTTGCCGGCTGCCTCGAGTTCGTCGAGGTAGGCCTTGAGCCAGTTACTGCTTGCTTCGGGCATGAGTGGTCCTAACGGTCGTGATGCAGCCCGAAGGCTGGGTGGTTGAGACGCGGGCATGTGTCGTCGTGCTCAAGGACGGCATGCGAGATGCCGGGGCCTGAGATGTCGATGACTGCTGCGGCTGAGCAGTCGGGGCAGACGACTGTCAGCGGGTTCATGCCGCGTCCTCGTAGGGGGTGTTAGAAGCGTTAGAAGTGTTAGAACCCTCTTCGGAACTAACAGATCTAACGGAACTAACAGGGCCATAGAGGCCCCGTGATGGCTTCAAGATGCGCTTCGCGTCCACGGCACGCTTGAGGTACACGTCCAGCTGAGCAACCGGGATCGTCGGCAGCAGGTGCTGAATCTCCTGACGAGACACTGGAGCTTCCGCCTGGTAAATGACGCCGATGATGTCGGCCATCCGATCCCCCACTCCCGTGGACACCTTGATGGCGTCAGCAGCAGCACGAGCAGCCTCCAGCCCTCCACCGTTGAGTGCCCAAGCTCCCGAGTCGGATAGCAGCAGTGCGTACTCGCCCTCTTTCGCATCGCGAGAGGTGACATGTAGCGTCGCGCTCTGCTCCTGTCGCTCCCGTCGCAGCACAAGCACCGTGTCGGCAGCTCCTGCGATGCCCTGGGTGCCACTCACAGCGTCCAGGAAGTCCTCCCCGCCGCTCTTGCGGGTGTGGTGGACGATGATCAGCGACGAGCCCGGTTCGGCGTCTGTAGTTGCCTTGAGCGCGCCCAGGAACTCGTAGTCGGCGGCGTACTGCGACTTCGTTGCTGCGGTACTCGGCAACACCTTTCCGAGGGTGTCGAGGATGACGACGGGGTTCTGGTCGATGTTCCGGGAGATGAACTCCCTGATTGCTGGGATCACCTGACCGCCATCGAGTGCTGTGACGAACTCGAGCCGCGGGGTGACCACCTCAGGGTTGAGCGTGCGAATGCGCTGCTGCAGGCGGCGGGGGCCGTCTTCGAGTGCAAGGTACAGAACCGGTCGTGGTGCACCCGTAGGTACACCGCCAAGCGCTTTCTCGCCAACGTGGAGCGAGAGCGCCAGTCCGAGCACTAGCCAGCTCTTGCCGATCTTCGGCGCTGCGACGAGCAGGGTCATGCCCTCGGGGATGATGCCGGGGACGACGTACTGAGTGGGTGGGAAATCCTGCGCCATCAGCCAACGGGCATCGAAAGTGGTGGGAGGTCGGGTCATTGGGTCTCCTGTCCGGAGTAGATCTGGGCGCGGATCTCGGCCGCTCGTTTGGCTGCGGCTTCAGCGCCGCGATGCTTCTGCGCCTCGAGGAAGGCGTTGGTTGTCTCGTGGTCACGCGATGGCTGGCGTCGGCACACTTCGGCGTAGAGCCGGTCTGCGTCGTCGTTCGCGTGGTCGACTTCGGGTTGCCGTGACGCACTGCCCTGCTCGAACGCGAAGACGTAGAACTGCCGAAGTGAGGGCGGCAGCTGTCTGAGCTCGACGACGCCAGCGGTGAGGTCGATCGCGAGCTGATGCATGAATCGCTCTGCGGCTGGCGAGAGGGCGATGGTGTCCGGGTACGAGAAAGCCCCCTCGTCCTCGTGGTGAGGATCTGGGGGCTTCCTGGTGCCGGACTGGCCTACGGCCACTCAGGCGGCTCCGGACGTTCCGCGTCCTGCGCAGCTTCGAGCAGGCAGATTGCGAGCCTCCGCGCCTGATCGCCCGCGAGTTCCGTCAGGGGGCGTTCCGCACGAAGCCCTACGACGCCATTGATGGCAAGCACGGCAAAGCCCTCGACTGTCGACCTTCCGACGGCCATCAGCGGGCGTTCCACACCTGCTGCACGCTCAGGCCAAGGGCTTCACGAGTTCGCTCGATCGACCGCACCGACGGGTCCACGCCGAACCAGAGGAAAGCGAATGCCAGCGGACTGATGGCAGTGCGGCGGCGCAGCGTCGAGTACGTGTGCCCCTGCAGGTGAGCTGTCGCTCGGATGCGTCGGCAGGCGTTGCGCGCGGTCAGGAGCGCCTTGCCCTGTCGGAGGATGGTGGTAGCGTTCTGCTTGAACATCAGTGTTCCTTCTGGTTCTTAGCGGTTCTGGTTGGAAGTAGGCCCGGTTGCAGCCGGGCCTTTTTTCATGCGCAGGGTCTTGCTCTTGCCCGTCCGGCTCGGTGCCGGCTCAGCGATTCGGACCAGGTAGCGGAGCATCTCTGCTGCCACCTCCGGCTCGAGGTTGAGTTGGACGGGATGCTCTGAGATGCCTGGCGACGACACCATGGCTCCCGAATTGTCTTGATGTCGCCGTTTGGTCCGCTGCCGGACCAAGCTCGGCCCCGTGATGCGCCAATCGAGTGGCAGCACCGAGTGGTTCACGAGTTCGACGACTGCATCGAAGGTGGGGTCCCGATGAGGGAGTACCGAGCGACCGTGGTCTGCCTGGCTGTTGTCAGAGGTCAAGCGGCCTCTCCCGCGGTCCCGGTCCGAGCGGACTCGTCCAACCACTCCTGGACGTCGGCTGGCGAGTAGCGCACGGTCTTCGGTCCGAGCTTTCGGTACTTCGGCCCGGTTCCCTTGAACCGCATCTGCGAGAGTGCCGATGCAGTCAGGCCGACCCAGTTCCCGACCTGCTCGCTGGTCAGTAGCGACTCCCTGGTGCTGAGCGTGTCTCCGGAGGACATCACCGTCTCCTTTCGTCAGACGAACGAGTTTTCGTCTAACGAAAGAGTAGGTGCAGTTTTCGTGTGACGCAAGTAACATGCATCAAGTGAACGCATCTGACCTCGACGCCCATGCCAACCGTGTTGCTGCCGAACTCGCTCGCGAGGTGCGCGCGGAGATGGCGCGGCAGTTGATCAGCAACCGGGAGCTCAGTCGTCGCCTCGAAGCTGTCGGGTACCCGAAGTCAGAGCCCACGATCAGCAGGATCACCCGCGGCACTCAGGGGCTGACCGCTGTCGACCTGATCATGATCTGCGGCGTGCTGGGCGTTTCTCCGGCCGAGATGGTCGCTCAGGCCACGAAGGTCGCTGAAGAGAACGAACAGGGCGTGACCGATGGCCAGCATTGAGCCCTACGAGACCAACGCCGGCACCCGGTACAAGGTCCGCTATCGGACGCCTGATCGGAAGCAGCGCGAGAAGAAGGGCTTCGTGCGGAAGCGCGATGCAGAGACGTACCGGGCGACGATCGAGGTTTCGAAGCACCGCGGCGAGTACGTCGACCCTTCCGACGCGAAGGTCACGGTCGGCGAGCTTGCGGTTGCGTGGCTCGCAGGGCAGACGCATCTGAAGCCGTCGTCTCTGCGACCCGTGGAGACGTCGTGGCGCGTGCATGTGGAGCCGCGGTGGGGGAAGGTCCCGGTCGGCGCTGTGAGTCACTCAGCGGTACAGGCGTGGGTCGCTGGCCTCTCCAGCGAGCGCGGCGCGACGACGGTACTGCGCGCGTACGGGGTGCTGGCCGGGATCCTGGACGTCGCGGTGAAGGATCGCCGCGTGAGCGTGAACCACGCTCGAGGGGTGAACCTCCCCCGCAAGGTGTCGAAGCCGCACGTCTACCTTTCTCAGAAGCAGCTGGCGGCACTCGTGCGGGCGTCCGGCGAACGCGGCGCGCTCGTGGCCGTGCTCGGCTACACGGGCCTCCGGTGGGGTGAAGCGATCGGGCTGCGGGTGCGAGACCTAGACATGCTGCGCCGACGACTGTCGGTCGTGGAGAACGCGGTGGAGGTCAACGGGACGATGGAGGTCGGCACCCCCAAGACGCACAAGCGGCGGACACTCGTCTTCCCGAAGCTGCTCGTGCCAGCGCTCGCCAAAGCATGCGAAGGCAAGGATCGCGAAGATCTCGTGTTCCCCGGCGCTGACGGCTCCTATATGCGGCGCACGCGGGCGTCCAAGGGCAGTAAGTCCTGGTTCGTCACAGCGCTCGCAGAATGCGGGCTGGACCCCATGACGCCGCACGACCTCCGTCACACCGCCGCGTCGCTGGCGATCAGCTCCGGCGCGAACGTCAAGGCAGTGCAACGCATGCTCGGGCACGCCTCCGCGGCGATGACGCTCGACGTGTACGCGGACCTGTTCGACGACGACCTGACGGCACTGGCCGACGGCATCGACGACGCAGCGCGTGCAGCAGATGTGTTCGATCTGTGGGGCTCTGCCGCTTCCTGAGACGGCGGAAGCCCCTCCGTCCCGCGTGTTCATGCGGATCGGAAGGGCTTCTCGTGTGCGGAGACGGAGGGATTTGAACCCTCGGTCCCCTCAAAGGGGACTCCACCTTAGCAGGGTGGTGCACTCGGCCGGACTATGCGACGTCTCCAAGCACTCTCGCGAGCGCTGCGACCACCATACAGGAGGACCGCGCCACTCTCGACCCGACGCACACCCGCGCGTGGCACGACCCGTCACACTCGGTCCCCCGAAGTGGGGACACGTGGGGGTTGTCGGGGCGTACCCCACTGCATACCATCATCGGGACGCGGCAATCACGTTCCGGGGCTCGTCCCCGTCGTCGCGACACAGCACCCGACGTCGTTCCCCGTGCGGGCCCGGCGCGCCCGATCGCGTGGCGCCCGGCGGGGAGCGACTTCCTCCGGGGGCGCGGCCCACCACCGCGCCCCCGCTTCTGCGTTCCGGGCACCTCCCGAGCCGAGACTCGTCTCCGCGGACAGTTCGCGGGTGCTGCAGGCCGCAGAGAGTCCGCGCAGCCGAGACTCGGGGACGGCAGGCGAGCAGCCGACCGCGCCCGCGCCTCAGTACCCGAACGCCTTGGAGCAGGTCTGCTGGTCGGCGGACTGGCCCTCGAGCCCGTCGATGGTCTCGGGCGTCGCCGAGGGGGTGCGCGGTGCGGCGGACGACGGCCCTGCCGGGGTCGCGGGCTGCGGCGCAGCGGCCGGCGACGACGGTGCAGCGGTCGGCTGCGTCGGGTTCGGCTGCGTCGGCTTCGTCTGCGTCGGGTTCGTCTCGGACCCGATGCCCGTGCTGTCGGCCCCGAGGGAGAACGACTGGTCGGCCTTGATCTTCGCGAACAGCCGGTCGGCCAGGTACGTCGTCGGCTCGACCTTGCCCTCGTAGACGCCGGTGCCGCCCGTGGTGCCCGGGTACTGCACGAAGTTCACCTGTGCCAGCGGCAGGTCGCGCAGCGCCAGGCCCATCTGCACCATGGTCCCGATGTCGTTGAGGCTCTGGGACAGCTGCATGTTCGACGCCGCGGCCCGGGCCAGCTTGTACAGGCGGGTCGGCGAACCGAGGGTGTCGTTCGACTTCACGGTGCGGAGCAGCGACGACAGGAACACCTGCTGACTGGAGATCCGACCGAGGTCCGACCCGTCGCCGACCCCGTGCCGGGTGCGCAGGAACGCCAGGGCCTCGTCACCCTGCAGGGTCGATGTGCCGGCCGGCAGGTTCAGCCCGGTGTACGAGTCGGTGATGGGCTGGGCGACGCAGACGGGCACGCCGCCGATGGCGTTCGACATCTCGATGACACCCTTGAAGGACACCGCGGCCGAGTACTGGATGTCGAGACCGGTGAGCCCGGCGACGGTCTGGGTGACGCAGTTCAGGCCGCCCTCGCCGAACGAGGTGTTGATCGGCTGCGCCGCCATCGCCGGGGCCGTGCCCGTGCCGTCGGTCTTCCTGCAGGCAGGGATCGGCGTGACGAGGTCACGCGGGATGCTCACCGCGGTCGCGTTGGTGTGGTCGGCCGAGACGTGCAGCAGGATGTTGACGTCGTTGAGGGTCGCGTCCCGCTCCCCGAAGGCAGCACTCTGCTCGGGGTCGTTGTCGGTGCCGACGACGAGCATGTTGAACCCGCCCTTGAAGGCACTGATCGGCTTCGCGCCGCCCTTCGCCTGCGGTGCGGGCTGACCCTGGATCTCGACGCCGTCACCGAGGTCGTCCGTGACCTGCTTCGCCGCGATCGCCGTGACCGAGACCGAGCTCACCAGGGCCACGGCGACGACGGCCGAGACCGTCTTGGCAGCGGTCGCGACGGGGCTCGAGCGCCGCAGACGTCCGTGCCGTGCGATCCCGGACGCTCGGTTCAAGCGGTGGGATCGATCGCGGACGTCGTTCACGGGCACTCCTGTCGTCGGTGGACACGCCGGGGACGGCAACCGGTCAAGGCTGCCACGACGTTGCCTGACGATCCAGTGCGAGGGACACCGGTACCGCTCGCTGCTCCGTGCCGCGACCTGCGGATCCACGGCGGTCGGCGCGGACCTGAGCGGATCCGCAGCCGGCGCCGGTTCAGGCCGACACGACCACCCGGAAGCGGTCCGGCAGGGCGATCAGCGCGGTCGACAGGTCGAGGAGCGCCGCGGCACAGTCGTCGAGGTCGTCTCGCTCGGCGGCGTCCACGGCCCGCTCGACGATCTCGACCCGGCGTCGCCGGTCGACCACGGCATCGATCCCGTTGGCCAGGGCGACGTCGTCGGTGAAGAACATGTCGAGCACGATGCGCTGCGACAGCAACCAGTCGCCACTGACGGACGACCCGCGGCGCCGCAGGTACCAGGCCCCGAGTTCGACGAAGGCACCGGCCTCGGTCCAGCACTCGCGCAGCCACACCTTGTCGAACCGGTCGTGGTACCCGACGGAGTTCGACGGCGGATCGACGAGCAGGGCCTGGGCGATCCGCAGTCGCTCGATCATCTGGTCGACCGACCACTGCGAGATCACGACACCGACGTAGCGCTGCACGGTGGCCAGCTGCAGGGACTCGAGGGTCACGAGGGCTTCGCGCACGGGCGTCCGTGACACCCGCATGTCCGATGCCAGGGTGTCGAGCCGCAGCCGCTGCCCGCGGCGGTACTCCCCCCGCAGGACGCTGTCGAGCAGTCGCAGGAACACCGCGTCGCGCAGCAGACTGCGGCGCAGGTCGCGGGGATCGAGGCCGCCGACGCCTGCTCGGACGGGGGTGTGCTCCATCAGCCCAGGGTCACGCACGGGCGGCACCCCCGAGGCGGGGGCGGTCGCTGCCGTGGATCGTGGTCGCCGGTGTCGCGCTGTGGAGGAGTGCCATGCAGGCACAGTGGCAGCGCTGCGACGGCGGCGCTAAACACTCTGAATACAGAATGTCAGGCCGCCGCCGCGGGGCTCACCTGCGGTCGGACTTCGCGTCCCCGGTGAGCACCGAGAGTGGTTGGGTGACGTCCTCGAGCCCCTTCCGCGCGGCGTCGACCCCGAACACCAGGGCGACCACACCGCCGCCGATCATCACCGCGGATCCGAGCAGGTACCCCCAGAACAGCGGCTCCCGCGACGACCCGTCGCCGATGAACGCACCGTAGATGGCCGGTGCGACCGCACCGAAGATCTGCGCGAGGGCGAAGAAGTACGAGATCGCCTGCGACCGCAGCTCGAGCGGGAAGATCTCGCTGACGGTCAGGTAGGCGCTCGAGGCACCGGCCGACGCGAAGAAGAACGAGACGCACCAGAACGCGACCTGCACCGTCGCCGAGATCGCGTCGGCCTGGAACAGGAACGCCGACGTGGCGAGCACGAGGCCGGACACCAGGTACGTCAGGAAGATCATCTGGCGACGACCCCAGGTGTCGAAGAAGCGTCCCAGGATGATCGGGCCGAGCAGGTTGCCGATCGCGAACGGGAAGAAGTAGACCGCCGTCTCCGCCGTCTTCAGGCCGAAGAAGTTCGTGAGCACCAGGGCGTAGGTGAAGAAGATCGCGTTGTACAGGAACGCCTGCGTGATCATCATCGTCGCGCCGACGAGTGTGCGGGTCGGGTACTGCTTCAGCAGCACGCGCGCGATGGCCAGGAACCCGACGCGGTCGGTCGGGGTGACGGTCATCGCCTTCGACTGGTCGACCTCGGGCAGGGGTCTGCCGGTCGCCTGCTCCACCGACGCCTCGATGCGGGAGACGGTGGCCTCGGCCTCTTCCTCGCGCCCGTGCGTCATCAGCCACCGCGGACTCTCCGGGATGTGGCGTCGCAGGAAGATGATCGCGATGCCGAGCACCGGGCCGAGGAAGAAGCCGATGCGCCAGCCGATGTTCTCGGCGAAGTACGACGTGTCGAGCAGGTAGATGTTCGCGAACGCGCCGAGTGCGGCACCGCCCCAGTACGTGCCGTTGATGGCGATGTCGACGTGCCCGCGGTACTTCGCCGGGATGAGCTCGTCGATCGCCGAGTTGATCGCCGCGTACTCGCCGCCGATGCCCAACCCCGCGACGAACCGGAAGGCCGCCAGGAACCAGAAGTCCTGCGCGAGGCCCGCGATGCCCGAACCGATCAGGTAGATCGCGAGCGTCAGGATGAACAGCTTGCGCCGCCCCAACCGGTCGGACATGCGCCCGAACACCAGGGCACCGACGACCTGGCCGATCAGGTAGATCGTGCCGAGGGACGTCACCTGCTGCGTGGACAGGTCCAGGTCCGCCTGGAAGCCCGCGTTCGAGACGATCTGGATCTCGAGACCGTCGAGGATCCAGGACACGCCGAGTCCGACCACGACGCTCCAGTGGAACCGGGTCCACGGCAAGCGGTCCATCCTGGCGGGCACCAGGCTCTTGATGGTTGCGTTCGCGCTGCTCACGAAAGGGGACCGTACGCCGAGATCGCCGATGTGGTTCAGATGCGGAACGAGGAACCGGGGGCGGAGCCGGATCCCCCTACTTCGAATCCGGCTCCGTCGCCGGGATCTCAATGATCGCAAGTGCGATGGAAACCCACAAGCGGACGGGAGGCGCGGGGCGGGCCCGCCACGGGCCTCCCGTCCGCATCTGGTCGCCGTCGCGAACGCGGCGTAGCGTCGGAGAGGTGACCCGACCTGACATCCGCACGGTCGGCGAGCTCCGCACCTCTGGTCACGTCCAGAAGACGGTCCGCGCCGAGATCCGCGACAACCTGCTCACCGCCCTGCGCCAGGGCACCGATCCGTGGCCCGGCCTGCACGGCTTCGAGACCACCGTCATCCCCCAGCTCGAACGCGCGCTGATCGCCGGCCACGACGTCGTCCTGCTCGGCGAGCGCGGCCAGGGCAAGACCCGGCTGCTCCGCACCCTGCAGGGCCTGCTCGACGAGTGGACGCCGGTCATCACCGGCTCCGAACTCGGCGAGCACCCGTACGAACCGATCACCACCGCGAGCATCCGGCGTGCCGACGACCTCGGCGACGCCCTGCCGATCAGCTGGCGGCACCGCGACGACCGCTACGTGGAGAAGCTCGCGACGCCGGACACGAGCGTCGCCGACCTGATCGGCGACGTCGACCCGATGAAGGTCGCCGAGGGCCGCAGCCTGGGCGACCCGGAGACCATCCACTTCGGGCTCGTCCCCCGCGGGCACCGTGGCATCGTCGCGATCAACGAGCTGCCCGACCTGGCCGAACGCATCCAGGTCGCGATGCTCAACGTGATGGAGGAGCGCGACGTCCAGATCCGCGGCTACGTGCTGCGGCTGCCGCTCGACGTGCTCGTCGTGGCGAGCGCGAACCCCGAGGACTACACGAACCGCGGCCGGATCATCACGCCGCTGAAGGACCGCTTCGGCGCGGAGATCCGCACGCACTACCCGATCGAGCTCGACGACGAGATCGCCGTCATCCGGCAGGAGGCCCAGCTGACGGCCGAGGTCCCCGACGCCCTGATCGAGATCCTCGCCCGGTTCACCCGCGCACTGCGTGGTTCGAGCGCCGTCGACCAGCGCAGCGGTGTGAGCGCCCGGTTCGCGATCGCCGGTGCCGAGACGGTGTCCGCGGCCGCGGTGCACCGCGCAGCTCGCCAGGGCGAGGACGAGGCCGTCGCCCGGCCGATCGACCTCGAGACCGCGGTGGACGTCCTCGGCGGCAAGATCGAGTTCGAGAACGGCGAGGAGGACCGTGCCGACGAGGTGCTCGAGCACCTGCTCCGCACCGCGACCGCCGAGACCGTGCGCTCCCGTTTCAGGGGCCTGGACTTCGCAGTGCTCGTGGACGCGCTCGACGGCGGCACGATGGTCACCACGGGCGAGCAGGTCAGTGCCCGGGCATTCCTCGAAGGGCTCCCGTCGATCGGCGAGTCCGACCTGTACGACAAGGTGTGTGACCGGATGGGTGCCACGAACGACGGCGAACGCGCCGGCGCCATCGAGCTCGCCCTCGAGGGCCTGTTCCTGGCCCGACGCATCAGCAAGGAGTCCGGCGGGGGCGAAGCCGTCTATGGCTAGGCAGAACCGACGCCTGACGCGCGACACCCGGTACGGCCGGTACACCGACGGACCGGACCCGCTCGCCGCCCCGGTCGACCTGGCCGAGGCGCTCGACGCCATCGGACAGGACGTGATGGGTGGCACGTCGCCGGAGCGCGCGATGCGGGAGTTCCTGCGGCGCGGCGGCCGGACGCAGCGCGGGCTCGACGACCTGGCCCGCCGGGTGGCCGAACGCCGCCGTGAGCTGACGAGCAGGAACAACCTCGACGGCACCCTGCAGCAGGTGCGCGAGCTCCTCGACCAGGCGCTGGTCGCCGAACGCGGGGAGCTCGCCCGCAACGTCGACCTCGACGACGGCGACCGGGCCCTGGCCGAACTGCAGCTCGACAGCCTGTCGCCCTCCCCCGCCGCCGCGGTGCAGGAGCTCGGCGACTACGACTGGACGAGCCCGACCGCGCGCCAGAAGTACGACGAGATCAAGGACCTGCTCGGCCGCGAGGTGCTCGATCAGCGATTCGCCGGCATGAAGCAGGCGCTCGAGGGTGCCACCGACCAGGACCGGGCCGCGGTCAGCGCGATGATGCAGGACCTCAACGCCCTGCTCGAGGCGCACGCCCGCGGCGAGGACACCCAGCAGCAGTTCGACGACTTCATGGACCAGCACGGGGAGTACTTCCCCTCGGACCCCGCGAACGTCGACGAGCTGCTCGACGACCTGGCGGCCCGCGCGGCGGCGGCGCAGCGCATGCGGAACTCGATGACCCAGGAGCAGCGGGACGAACTCGACGCCCTCGCCCAGCAGGCCTTCGGCTCCCCCGACCTGATGGGGCAGTTGTCCCAGCTCGACGGCACCCTGCGCGCACTGCGTCCCGGCGAGGACTGGGGCGGGTCGGAGCGCATGGAGGGTGAACAGGGCCTCGGGCTCGGCGACGGCACCGGGGTGTTCCAGGACATCGCGGACCTCGACGCCCTCGCCGACCAGCTCGCGCAGTCCGGGCCGGGCTCGGAGCTCGACGACCTGGACCTCGACGCGCTGTCCCGGCAGCTCGGCGACGAGGCGGCGGTCGACGCGAAGACCCTGCAGCGCCTCGAGCAGGCGCTCCGGAACTCCGGGGCGATGCGTCGCGGTGCCGACGGGCAGCTCCGGCTCACCCCGAAGGCGATGCGGCAGCTCGGCAAGAGCCTGCTCAAGGACGTCGCCCAACGGATGTCCGGTCGCCAGGGCGCGCGGGACCTCCGTCGTTCAGGCGCCGCGGGCGAGCCCTCGGGGGCGTCGCGGCAGTGGGCGTTCGGCGACACCGAGCCGTGGGACATCCCCCGCACCATCACGAACGCCGTGGTGCGGACGGCGGCCAGCGGTCGACAGGGAGCCGGTGTGCGCCTGAGCATCGAGGACGTCGAGGTGCAGGAGACCGAGGCACGCACCCAGGCCTGCGTCGCGCTGCTCGTCGACACGTCGTTCTCGATGGCGATGGAGGACCGCTGGGTGCCGATGAAGCGCACCGCCCTGGCGCTGCACACCCTGGTGTCGACCCGGTTCCGCGGCGACGACCTGCAGCTCATCGCCTTCGGTCGCGAGGCCGAGGTGATGGACGTCGAACAGCTCGTCGGTCTCGACGCGATGTGGGACAAGGGCACGAACCTGCACCACGCCCTGCTGCTCGCCAACCGGCACTTCCGCAAGCACCCCACGGCCCAACCGGTGCTCCTCATCGTCACCGACGGCGAGCCGACGTCGCACCTCGAGCCGAACGGGCAGGTCTGGTTCGACTACCCGCCCGACCCGGTGACGATCGCGCTGACCGTGCGGGAACTCGAGAACGCCGGACGCCTCGGCGCCCAGACGACGTTCTTCCGGCTCGGCGAGGACCCGGGGCTCGCCCGGTTCGTCGACGCGATGGCGAAGCGGGTTGACGGCAGCGTCGTGGCGCCGGAGAACGACGACCTCGGGGTCGCCGTGGTCGGCTCGTACCTCGGCTCGCGTCGCGGGGCGGGCGGCGCGCTCCCCCGCGACGACTGGGGGCTCTGAAGCCCGCACGAGACGGACTGGAGGCCCGTGGCGAGACCGCCACGGGCCTCCCGTCCGTCTCTGGGTGCGTCTAGAACAGTGGCCAGGGCACGGCGGGGCCGTGACCGGGCGGCGGCGGGAAGATCCCGACGGCACGCAGGGCCGCGCAGCGCGCCCGGAGCGTGTCGATCTCCTCGTCCGTCAGGTGCTCGGCGAGCTCGTCGCCGAGACCGCCGCGCAGGGCGTCGGAAACGCGGTCGAGGCCCTCGAGCTCGTCGGGCCCGAGCGGCTCCCCGATCCAGCCCCACAGGACCGTCCGGAGCTTGTGCTCGACGTGGAAGGTGAGCCCGTGGTCCACGCCGAAGCGGTGGCCGTCGGGCATCGCGAGCACGTGCCCGCCCTTGCGGTCGGCGTTGTTCACGACGACGTCGAAGACGGCCATCCGGCGCAGGGGCTCCGAGTCCTCGTGCACGAGCGTCACGGGCTGGTCGTGTTCGTCGATGGCCTCGAGCACGGGCAGCCAGGGCGAACCGTCCGCCTCGGCGAGCTCCGGCGTCACCAGGTCGACGGCGTCCTGCTCGGGGTCGACGTCCTGCCAGCGCTGCACCATGCCGGGCCCGAACGGACCGTCACCCATCCACGTGGGTGGGACGACACCCCAGCCGAACGCCTCGGAGACCAGGTGCGCGGCGATCTCGCGGCCGGCGAGCGTGCCGTCCGGGAAGTCCCACAGCGGCCGCTCGCCCTCGATGGGCTTGTAGACGACGGTCGCACCGTCGAGTTCCGCGAGGAAGGTGGCGTTGGACGCCTCACGGATGCGCGCCCGGATGGAGAGCGAGCTGTCGCTCATGCGTCGCCGGGCGGACGACCGGCGGCGACGACCTCGCGCGTGCGCTCGACGAAGGCCCGGGCGGTGCCGACCGGGATCTTCACCTGGAACAGCTCGGCGGGCTCGGGGATCTCGACGACGGCCTCGATCTCGACGCCGTCCTCGCTCTCCTCGGACACGATCTCGACCTCGTCGTCGATCGGGTACGCCTCGATGACGACCTGCGCGGTGGACGGGTCGAAGCCCAGGCTCAGGGCCCCGGCGCGGAACTCGGCCTCGACGGGCTGGTCGAGCGGCTCCGGGTCGCGGAGTTCGACCGGCACCGACGGCGGCACGCTGAAGCGGTTGTCGTCGACGGTCGCGACCTCGTCGAGGAGCTCGTCGATCTTGTCGGCAAGCACGGCGGTCTGCTCCTTCTCGAGCGCGACGCTGGTGACGCGTCGACCGGAGCGGGCCTGGATGTAGAAGGCGCGCTCACCCGGACGGCCGATGGTGCCGACGACGAGGCGGTCCGGCCAGTCGAAGCCGTGGACGATGGTGGGCATACCCGCATTGTAGGAGCGCTCGGCTCCGCCCGTTCAGGGTCGGGCAGGACCCGCGGGCGCGTCGGGTGCCGGGTTGCCCGCGCCGCCGCCGACCGCGGCGTCGCCGCTGGGTGCCGGGGCGGTGCGCAGCCAGGACAGGTCACCGGACTCGGTGTTCGTCGCGACGACCTCGGGGCGGTGTTCGCCGTAGCGCACGACGGACACCGAGGCCGGGCCGACACCGATGCGCTGGAACAGGTCCAGGTGCATGCCGAACGCGTCGGCGAGGACGCTCTTGATGATGTCGCCGTGGCTCACCGCGACCCAGACGGCGCCCGGTCCGTGCTCCGCCTCGACCTCGGCGTCGATGCGCCGGACGGCCGCGACGGCCCTGGACTGCATCGTCTGCATGGACTCACCACCGGGGAACACGACGGCGCTCGGGTTCGCCTGCACCGTGCGCCAGAGGGGTTCCTTTGCCAGGTCGGCGAGCTTCCGGCCCTGCCACTGCCCGTAGTCGGCCTCGGTGATGGCCCGCTCGATCAACGAGGCGGGCGGCCCGGCCGGTCGGTCGGTCTGCCGGTCGGTCTGCCGGTCGAGGATCGCGCGGGCGGTCTGCCGGCAGCGCTCGAGCGGACTCGACACCACGGCGACGACGGGCACCGCGGCGATGCGCTCCGCGGTCCGCTCGGCCTGGGTGCGGCCGACGGCGTCGAGCCGCACGCCGGCGGTGCGTCCGGCCAGGACGCCGGTGGCGTTCGCGGTGGTGCGTCCGTGACGGACGAGGAGGACGGTCGCCATGGGCCCGATCCTAGGCGCGTGACGCGGTCGCCCTTGACTGGCTGCCCGCGGACCGATCAGATGGGGGCATGGCCGGGCGGCATCGACTCGCACTCTTCGCCACGTCGACGGTGACCGGGTTCGGGATCGCGACGTGGATCACCCGGACGCCCGCGATCCGCGACGAGCTCGGGGCGTCGATCGAGGCGATGGGCCTGGTCCTGCTCGGGCTGTCGATCGGGTCGATGATCGGGATCCTCGGCGCCGGGGCGCTGGTGCGACGGACCGGCAACCGCCCGCTCATCCTGCTCGGGGGCGCGCTGCCCGTCGTCGGCATGGTGCTCGTCGCGCTGCTCGCCCCGGCGCAGGTCGCCGCCGGGGTCTGGGCCGGGCTGTTCCTGATCGGCTTCGGGGCGGGCGTCGCCGAGATCGGGCTGAACGTCGAGGCCGCCGCGGTCGAACGGCAGATCGGGCGACCGGTCGTGCCGGTGCTGCACGCCTGCTTCAGCCTGGGCAGCGTGGTCGGCGGGGTCGTCGGCATCGCCGTGACGGCGGTGCGGACCCCGGTCGGGGCGCACCTGCTCGTCGGTGCCGCGGTGATGGCCGCACTGGCGGGGTTCGCGGCGCTGAACCTGCGGCCGGTGCCCCGTGACACACCGGCCGACACGCCTGCCGATGCCCCCGGCGCCCGCCGGGGAGCCCGCCGCTCCGTCCTCACCGTGCAGCTCGCCATGATCGCCGTCATCACGCTGGCGATGGCCTTCGCCGAGGGTGCCGCGAGCGACTGGCTCCCGCTGCTGATGACCACCGACCACGACGCCCCCGAATCGGTCGGGTCCCTCGTGTTCACCGGGTTCGCCCTCGCCATGCTCATCGGTCGAGCGGCCGGCACCCCGCTCGTCGCCCGGTTCGGTCGCGCCCCGGTCGTCCGGGTCTGTGCCGCGGTCGGTGCCGTCGGGGTCCTGCTCGTCGTGCTGTCGCCGAGTCCGGTCGTCACCGCGGCGGCCGCCGGCGTCTGGGGGTTGGGTATCGCCCTCGGGTTCCCCCTGTCGATCTCGGCCGCGGGCGACCACCCCACCGACGGCGACCGCCGTGTGTCGGTGGTGGCCACGGCCGGGTACATCGCCTTCCTGGTGGGGCCGCCGCTGCTCGGGTTCGTCGGGGAGCACCTCGGCCTGCAGACGGCGATGCTCGTGCCCCTCGTCCTGCTGGTCGCGGCGTTCCTCGTCGCCCCGGCGACGCGGGGACAGGACACCCCACCCACGATCGAACCGGCGGAACCGGCGCGTCGGCCGTCCGGTCGGTAGCGTCTCGGGCATGCCGTTCTTCCGCGACGCTCCGCGCCCGACCACCCCGCCCACTCCGTCGAGGGTCCAGGCGGCCTGGTCCGACTCCGCGGGGCACCTCGCGACCCGGTGCCTGCAGCTCATCATCGTCGTGGTGGTCATCGCCGGCATCGTCTGGGCGAGCAACATCCTGAGCGTCGTCACGATCCCCGTGCTCCTCGCGCTCATCATCGCGTCGGCCATGCACCCCGTGGTGTCGTGGCTCCGCAAGCACCGGGTGCCGTCGGTGCTGGCCACCCTCGCGGTGCTCATCGGCGTCCTCGCGGTCCTGGGGCTGATCGGCTGGCTCATCGTCGTCGCGGTCGAGAACCAGTGGGCACAGCTGCAGAAGTCCGCCGTCGACGGGTTCCAGCAGCTGCAGACGTTCGCGAAGACCCTGCCGTTCTCGATCTCGGACAAGCAGATCGACGACGCCGTCGCGGGTGCCTCCGACTTTGTGACGAGCGCGCAGTTCGGCTCCGGTGCCCTCGCCGGTGCCTCGGCCACGGCGAACTTCCTGACCGGGCTCGTCCTGATGATCGTCGTGCTGTTCTTCTTCCTGAAGGACGGCCCGAGCATCTGGGAGTTCCTGCTCCGGCCCTTCACCGGTGAGCGCTACGCCCGTGCACGCCGCGTCGGCGACCGTGTGGTCTCGACCCTCGGCGGGTACGTCCGCGGTACGGCCACCGTCGCTGCCGTCGACGCGATCGGCATCGGTGTCGGGATCGCGATCGTCGGCGTCCCGCTCGCCCTGCCGCTGGCCGTCATCGTCTTCATCACGGCGTTCATCCCGATCGTCGGTGCGACCGCCGCCGGCATCCTCGCCGCCCTCGTCGCGCTCGTCGCCCTCGGCCCGCTGCAGGCGCTCATCGTGATCGGCATCGTGATCGTCGTGAACCAGCTCGAGGGCAACTTCCTGCAGCCGGTCCTGATGGGTCGCACCCTCAAGCTGCACGGCCTCGTCATCCTGATCGGGCTGACCGCCGGCACCGTCCTCGCCGGCATCACCGGCGCGATCATCTCCGTGCCGCTGATCGCCGCGGCCTGGGGCGCGATCCTCGTCTGGGACGGCCCGAACACGCCCGCCCGCCCGTGGCGGAAGAAGCGCAACGAGGACGTCACCGCGCACGAGCTGCCGCAGGGCTGACCCGCAGCGCCGCCCCAGCGGGCGCGTTGCGGACATCCACTTCGCGCAACGGGCCCGCACCCAGCAGGATGGAGGAGTGCTCGTCTCCATCGTCTACATGAGTCGCGCCGTCGTCCCCTTCGACGACGAGGCCCTGGCGGTGCTGCTCGCCGAGTCCCGGCTGCGGAACGAAGCGCTCGGGGTCTCCGGGCTCCTGCTCGCCAAGGGTGGCCGGTTCATGCAGCTGCTCGAGGGGCCGGCGTGGAGCGTCGACGACCGTTTCGCCGTCATCGCGAAGGACCCGCGCCACGGCGAGGTCAAGTCACTCGTGCGCGAGGACATCGAGCGCCGGCGGTTCGACGGCTGGTCGATGGCCTACCGGGCGCTCGACGACGCGGACGTCCGGTCCGAGGAGGGCTTCAGCCCGTTCCTCTCCGGCACGATGGACTTCCCGCGCTCGTTCGACCGGACCAGCGCGGCGTGGCTGCTGAAGTGGTTCCGCGACCGCGAGCTGCACGACCTCTGATCCGCCGGCGGTGGCGCCTCGTCGGCAGCGCTTCAGCCCGTGCCGAACGCGTCCTCGACGACGGCGAGCAGCCGGTCGCGGTGCTTCGGGTCCGCCGTCGCCGCGATCACCACGCGCCACATGGTCGCCACCGCGGGCATCAGGTCGGTGCGTCGCGTCCGGACGTCGGACACGAGCTGCACGCCCGTGAAGTACGGCACCACCGTCGAACCGAGCTGTTCCGCGGTCAGGTCGGTGCGGAGTTCCCCGCTCGCGACGGCCAACCGGAACACGTCGACGATCCCGCCGATCCACTGCTCGTAGAAGCTCAGCGTCGCGGTCTGGAACTCGCCGCGCTCCAGCGACAACCGGATCCCCGCCCGCACGATCGGGTCGGTCCGGAGCAGGTCGGCGATGCCGTGCGACGCCCCGATCAGCGCGGCGAGCGGCGAGCTGTCGGTGTGGCTGACGACGTCGAAGGTGCGGGCGTTCTGCTCGCCGATGACGCCGAGCGCCAGGGCGAGCTTCGTCGGGAAGTGGAAGTGGAGCGTGCCCTGCGAGACGCCCGCCGTGCGGGCGATGCCCGCGATCGTCGCGCCGGCGAAGCCGACGCGGTCGAACTCCTCCGCCGCGGCCACCAGGATCTGCTCACGTCGTTCCACGGGACCAGTCTCACAGTCTGGAGGCACGGTGCCAGCTGGCACCGCGCCTCTCCCCACCGGCACGGCCGGTCCGCCGCTGGCGCGACGACCCGGAACCGGCGGCGTGGGCCCAGTCCGAGGGGTGGTGCGTCTCAGGCCGCGTGCCGGCAGTCCGAGGTGTGGTGCGGCTCAGGCCGCGTGCCGGCCGAGCGTGATGCGCTCCTCGGGCAGGTCCTGCAGGTCGCGCCCACGGAACCAGCGGAGCAGCCAGTCGGCGGGCGTGCCCGCCACCCCGGTCGGCAGACCGGTGCGGTCGCTGAGGAAGGTACTGAACCCGGGCTCGTCACGGAGCTCGTCCCCGGTCGGGCTGCCGAACGCCATCGACCAGCCGTCGAACCGACGCGTGCTGATGGACTCACGCGACAACGACTTCACGCCGGTGTGCCGCGTGTCGCGCTCGATCGCGGCGAAACGGTCCTCGACGCTCCAGACCGGACCCTCGAGCACCTGCATGAAACGGCCGCCCTTGGCGAGCAGGAGCCCGGAGACGCCGAGCGCGTGGTTGCGGAGCCGCGCCTCACGCAGCATGGCGACCAGCTGGTCGTCGGTCAGGTCGTCGACGGCGACGGACATGTAGACGAGGGAGGTGAGGGAAGTCATCCCCTGCAGTCTGGGTCGTGGTCGGCGGCACGGTCAACGCGTCGTCCGCACACCGCACCGGACGGTGCGGCATGCGGACGACGGGCGGGGTTTCGCGTTTCGGGTTTCGGGTTTCGGGTTTCGATCAGGTGAGGGCGAGCAGGTTGTTGACCTGCTCGTTGACCCCGGTCAGCGTCGAGATCGGCTTGCCGTTCGCGTAGACGTCGTCGAAGGCGGGCTGCAGCAGGGCCTGCACGTCGGCGGGGTTCTTCGTGACCGGGAACAGGAACGTGGTGTCCTCCTCGACCTGCCGGGTGAACGCCGAGACGTCGAGCCCGCGCTTCCGGAACGACGCCACGGCAGCCTCGGTACCCGCGGGACGGGCGGGGAACACGATCCCGCTCTCACCGACGATCCGCTGCGCCTCGTCGCTGCCCAGGAACGCCACCCACTTCGCCGCGGCCTCGGGGTCCTTCGCCTGCTTCGTGATCGAGTCGCCGAGCCCGTTGAACATCGACGCACGGTGACCCGACGGGCCGATCGGGGTCGGGGCGACCGCGACGTCGAGGCCCTCCATGCCGAGGTACGACCCGATCATCCACGAGCCGTTGAACGACAGCGCGCACTTGCCGGCGCCGAGCTGGACCTCGGGCCCGGTCGTGGTGGAGAACACCCCGTACTTCGCCATGTAGCCCTTCTCCGCCAGCCGGTAGTACCAGGCGAGGGTGTCCTGCACGACCCGCTCGTCGTAGCGGAACCTGTCACCCCAGGGGTTCTCGTTCGTGTAGAACCAGTCGACCGATCCGGTGAACGGTGACCACTGGGTCTGGCCGAATCCGTCACCGCCCGAGCCGTTCGACGAGATGCCGTAGACGGCAACGTCGTCCTTGTCGAAGCCGTCCTCGTCGCCGCGGCGGCCCTTCGAGTCGACGGTCAGCCGCGCGAGCATCCGTTCGAACGTGCCGCCGTCGTCCGGGTTCCACTCGAGCGACCCGAGCTCCTCGGCGGAGACCCCGGCCGTCGCCATCGCCTTCTTGTCGTAGAACATCGCGACGGTGTCCCAGTCCTTCGGGGAGCCGTAGCGGTGGCCGTCCTGGCCCTTCCACAGTTCGGCGAGCCCGGACTGGTAGTCGTCGTCACGGATGCCCTTCGTGGCGTCGAGTTCGTCGAGCCCGTAGAGCACGTCGAGGTCGGCGTACTGCGGGAACTTCGTCAGGTGGTCGGTGAAGACGTCTGGCGCGGTGCCGGCGATGAAGCCGGCGGTGAGCTTGGTCCAGTAGTCGTTCCACCCGAGCTGGGTGATCTTCACGGTGATGTCCGGGTTCGCGCGGTGGAATGCGTCGGCGACGGCCTGGTACGCGGGCTGCTGGTTCGCGTCCCAGAGCCAGTAGCTCACGGTGCGCGCACCCGACCGGTTCGTCGTGCGGCGACCGGGCGACGAGCAGGCGGCGAGCGCGCCGAGGGCCAGGGCGGAGGCACCGCCGGCGAAGAGCGTGCGGCGGGTCAGTTGGTTCGTCATGGTGTTCGTCCTGTCCGACAGCCGGGTCACTTGATCCCGGAGAAGCCGATGGAGTTGACGATCCGCTTGGCGAAGACGCCGAACAGCAGGATCATCGGGAGCGCCGCCACCAGGGTCGCGGCCATCAGCCCGGCCCAGTCGGTGCCGGACTGCGGGGTCTGCGACTTGAAGACGCCGAGCGCGACGGTCAGCACCCGCGAGCTGTCGGTGTACGAGACCATGAGCGGCCAGAAGTAGTCGTTCCAGCTCGTGATGTACGTCAGCACGGCGAGCGTGGCGATCGGTGCCGCCGCCATCGGGATGACGAGCCGGAAGAACACGCGGACCTTGCCGGCGCCGTCGATGAGCGCCGCCTCTTCGACCTCCTTCGAGATGCCGAGGAAGAACTGGCGCAGGAAGAACACCGCGAACGGGGTCATGAACATCGTCGGCAGGGCGATGCCGAGCAGGTTGTCGACGAGTCCGAGCTGCTTGATGAGCGTGAAGTTCGGCAGCAGCGTGAAGATCGCCGGGACCATCAGCCCGGCCAGGAACACCCCGAACACCCTGTCGCGACCGGGCCAGCGCAGCCGGGCGAAGGCGTAGGCGGCCGCCGCTGAGAAGAACACCTGGCCGACGGTGACGAGCGTCGACACCAGGATCGAGTTGAGCAGGTACCGCCAGAAGTTCAGCGCGGCGCCGGAGCCGCCCTGGGCCAACGCCTCTTCGGTGGACTGCAGGCCGAAGACCCGCTCGAACCCGCCCAGGCTGAACCCGACGGGCAGCAGCGAGGTGGGGTCGGAGTTGATCGCGGTGTTCGACGACAGCGCGGTGCGCAGGATCCAGTAGAACGGGAACAGGGTGACGACGATGACCAGGATCATCGCGACCCAGGCGAGCACCCGGCCGAGCGACGGGCGACGACGGTGGCCGGCGCCCATCCGCGGCGGGCGGGACGTGGTGACGGAACGGGTGAGTGTCGTGGTCATGGCGCTTCCGTTCAGTCCAGGTCCGACTCACCCGAGCGGGTGAGTCGGTACTGGATGATCGTGATGATGCTGAGGACGATGAGGAGCGCGACCGAGACCGCGGACGCGTAGCCGAACTGGAACCGGCCGAACGCCAGGTTGTAGATGTAGTTCTGCACGACGTTCGTGGCGTTCGCGGGGCCGCCCTGCGTGGTGACGGCGACGGTGTCGAACACCTGGAACGACCCGATCACCGTGATGATCAGCACCAGGGACAGGATCGGGCGGAGCAGCGGCACCGTGATGCGCCAGAACATCTTCCACTCGCTCGCACCGTCGATGCGTCCGGCCTCGTACACGGTCTCGGGCAGCGACTGCAGGCCGGCGAAGATGAGCAGTGCCGTGTAGCCGACGTGCCGCCAGACGTTGATGAGCGCGATCGAGGGGATGCCCCAGACGTCGCTCTGCAGGAACGGGATGCGGTCGAGCCCGAGTGCCGCGAGCATCTCGTTGCCGATGCCGAGCTGGGTGTCGAGGATCCAGAGCCAGACCAGGGCGGCGACGACGTTCGACACCAGGTACGGCGCGAGCACGATGCCGCGCACGAAGGTCGACTTGGTCAGGCGGTGCATCATCACGGCGATGAACAGCGCGACGACGGTCTGGATGACGATGTTGATGAGGACGTACTCGACGGTCACCACCATCGAGTGCCAGAAGATCGAGTCCTGCACCAGGCGGGCGTAGTTCTGCAGGCCGGTGAACTCGGGCTCGGTGAGCAGGTTGTACGACGTGAAGCTCAGGTAGATGCCCCGCACGGTCGGCCAGGCGAGGAACACCGCGAACCCGACGGCTGCCGGGGCGATGAAGACGAGCGCGAGCCACAGGTCGTTCCTGGGGCGGCGCCGTGGTGCGGTGGTGCGGGCACGGTCGAGGTCGGCGGACCGACTCCTCCGTCTCGTGCTGGCGGTCGCCAAGGGTGACGACACAGGGCTCTCGGTTGCCATCGCGACTCCTTCGTCTGCGGTGGACTGACGTGCAGCAGTCCGTGAGCCGGGAATCTACACGTGGGGACCACTGCTGGCAAGAGGCTCTTTCCGGGCTGTCGGCGGGGGTTGTCACGTGTAGACAGCGTGTGTCAGGATGGCGCTCGATCGCATCGGAGCGACCCGCTCGGCGACGCATCCCACACCCCTGGAAAGGTCACTGATGATCTCTGTCGGAATGGTCGGCGCGGGCCAGTTCGCCCCCCAGTTCGCCAAGCTGTTCAAGCTCCACCCCGACGTGGACCGGGTCTACGTCACGGACCTCGTCGACGAGCGCGCGTCCGAACTCGTCGAGACGCAGCACCTCGACGGCACGTTCCCGGACTTCGACGCCGTCCTCGCCTCGGACGTCGACGCCGTCGCGATCTTCACGCAGCGCTGGACCCACGGCCCGCTCGTGGTCAAGGCCCTGCGCGCCGGCAAGCACGTGTACTCCGCCGTGCCGATGGCGATCTCCGTCGACGAGATCCGCGACATCATCCAGGCGGTCCGCGAGACCGGCCTGACCTACATGATGGGCGAGACGAGCTACTACAACCCCGCGACGGTGTTCGCCCGCAAGCAGGTCGCCGCCGGTGCCTTCGGCCGGGTGTTCTACACCGAGGGCGACTACGTGCACGACATGGACCTCGGCTTCTACGCCGCGTACCAGTACAGCGGCGGCGACGAGTGGAAGCGCACCGCCAGCTACCCGCCCATGCTCTACCCGACGCACTCGGTCGGCGGGGTCCTCGGCGCGATCCCCGGGCACGCGGTCAGCGTCAGCTGCATCGGCGTCAAGGACGACCGCGGTGACGG
Organism: Curtobacterium poinsettiae; assembly: GCF_025677645.1. NCBI lineage: Bacteria > Bacillati > Actinomycetota > Actinomycetes > Micrococcales > Microbacteriaceae > Curtobacterium > Curtobacterium flaccumfaciens. The sequence goes on from NZ_CP106879.1 coordinate 3,440,826, forward strand.
CGTCTTCGACAAGGACGTCAGCCAGTTCGACAACGACTTCTCGAACGCCACCGCCCTGTTCGAGCTCGACAACGGCGGCGTCATGCGCATCAACGAGATGCGTCGCGTCGGCTACCCGTCGCACATCCGTGAGTCGCGCTTCCGCTACTTCGGCACCGAGGCCAGCTTCGAGCAGCTCGCGAAGACCAGCGTCTGGCAGGACAAGGAGGACTCGTACGACATCAGCGACAAGATCGACACGCAGGCAACGATGTCCCTCGACGACCCGCGCCTGGCCGACATCGACCCGTCCCTGCGCGACGCGTTCGTCTCCGGCTACGCCGAGGTGCACGACACCGACCGTCTGCCCGCCGAGTACGACGCTGTGCCGACCGGACACGAGGGCAGCCACCAGTTCCTCGCCGACGACTTCGTCCGCGCCGTCGTCGACCGCACCCTGCCGCCGGTGAACGCCTGGACCGCCGCGCGCTTCACCCTGCCGGGCATCATCGCCCACCAGTCCGCGCTGCAGGGCGGCGCCCGCCTCGAGGTGCCGGACTTCGGCGACGCCCCGGAGACGGCAGGCAGCACGTCGTCGGCTACGATCGCGTCCGAGTAACACGTGTCGTTCGGGTGCCGGTCCGTCGCGGGCCGGCACCCGAACGACGCTCCCGGACCCGACGAAGGTGGCTGCCGTGACCGTCCCGACGAACCCCAGGGCGGTCACCCGTGCGGACGTCGCCCGCTACGCCGGGGTCAGCACCTCCGTCGTCAGCTACGTCGTGCACGACGGCCCCCGCCCCGTCGCCGCCGCCACCGCCGCCCGGGTGCGCGAGGCCATCCGCGTCCTCGGCTACCGCCCGAACGCGAGCGCCCAGGCCCTGCGCACCGGCTCGTCGAAGATGCTCGGCCTGATCGTGCCCGAACTCGACAACCCGTTCTGGTCCGAGCTCGCCGTCGCGGTCACCCACGCGGCCGCTGCACGCGGCTACGACGTCCTGCTCGCCAACAGCGACGGCGACGCCGCCCAGGAACGCGAACGGCTCCGCAGCCTGTCCGCCCGCCAGGTCGACGGCATCATCGTGACGAGCATCATGACCCACCCGGACCTGTCGACCGTCACCGACCCCGGCCTGCCGATGGTCCTGCTCAACACGTTCTTCGAGGTCCCCGAGTACGCCAGCATCGGTGTCGACGCCCTGCGCGGCGCTCTCGACGGCACGCAGCACCTGGTCGAGCACGGCTACCGCTCGATCGGTCTCGTGATGGGGCACACCGGCTCGATGGAACTCCGCGAGCAGGGCTGGATGCGTGCCCTGCGCCAGGCTGGCCTGCCCGACGGTCCCATCGTCCGCACCGACTTCACCCGGCGCGGGGGCTACGAAGCCGGCCTCCGGATGTTCGCGGACGAGACCGGACCCCGAGCCGTCTTCGTCAGCTCCGACATGCAGGCGATCGGCGTGATGCGCGCACTCTGGGAACTCGGGCTCCGCGTCCCGGAGGACGTCGCGATCGTGTCGTTCGACGGCGCGGCCGAGGCCGACTACACCAACCCGCAGCTCACCACGGTCCGGCAGCCGATCGAGACGATGGCGGTCGCCGCGGTCGACCGCGTGCTCGGCCTCGACGCCGACAACCAGTGGCACCGCGACCTGGTCCCCGCCGAGTTGGTCCTCGGCGCGAGTTGCGGGTGCGACGTGCGTCGCTGACGCACCCACCGACGGCCTGGAGGCGCGGGGCGGGGCCGCCACGGGCCTCCTGGCCGTCAGGTGGTCGCGTTCACTGGCATACTGCTCCGCACTCGCTTCCACCATGGCCTGCGTTCCGCCTCTTCGTAGGCGGCCAGCCATACGGCAGCGACCCTCGACTTCAGCTGCCGATGGATGGCGCTCAGAAAACAAACCACGAAGAGAATCACGGTCGCGGTGACGATCGCGACGTAGAACATGATGCTGAACTCGAAGGCGGTTTCGGAATCCGATGCCGCAATCGATGAGATGACCGATGCTGCCGTCGTCGCCAAGATTGCGAACACTGCCGTCCCTGCCCCAAGCAGCTGCAGGAACATGCCCGGACCGAGCTGAGACCGATCTCGCAATTCTCCGAGGACCTTCTGCCGCAGATCCGCGTCGTTCGCTGCCTGCAAGTACGCAACGACGTCGGCCTCGGTCGGTACGCGCCCGTTCGTCCGTTTCGGCATGAAGCGCTCCCAGCGTTCCTGCTCGGACTCGGTGTCGATTCGATCTCGTTCTCTCACATCGGTGACTATCGGCATCACACACAACCGCGTCACGAAGCTGGTGCGTCCTCCATGTCGGCGCGGAGGCGGACGGTCGGGATGCGCTGCTGCGCACCCACCGTCACGGCGGCGGCCTCGACCGCGTCGCCGGTCTCGGAGTCGACGAAGCGCAGATCCGACGCCCGATCGGACGGGCGGTGCCGGTCGGCCCAGCCGCCGAGGGCGAGCAGCACGAGCGACAGGTCCCGGCCCGCCTCGGTCAGGACGTACTCCTCGCGGGCGCGGGTCCCCTCGGGCTTGTAGGTCGTGCGTTCGAGCACTCCCCCGTCGACGAGTGAGGCCAGCCGCGCGGTCAGGACCTCGCGCGGGATGCCGAGGCTCTGCTGGAACTGACTGAAGCGGGTCGAGCCACCCAGGGCGTCGCGGACGATCATGAGCGTCCACTTCTCGCCGAGGACGTCGAGGGAGCGTGCGATGGGGCAGCGCTCGTCGCCGCCGAGGATGCCGAGCATGTGATCATCCTAGCTGGGTTCGGTTTCCGGACACAACGTGCTAGGTTCGATTTCCGTACTCAACTTCTCTTCTTTGGAGCACTCATGACCGACCTCACCAACGCCGTTGTCCTCGTCACCGGAGCGAACGGCGGCCTCGGCGCCGAGTTCGTCCGCCAGGCCCTGGAGCGTGGCGCCACCAAGGTCTACGCGACCGCTCGCAACCCACGTACCTGGGACGACGAGCGCATCGTCCCGCTCGCTCTCGACGTCACGAGCCAGGAGAGCGTCGACGCAGCAGCCCGCGCCGCAGCCGACGTCACCGTCGTGGTGAACAACGCCGGCATCGGCGGCATGGCGCCACTGCTCGAGACCTCGGTCGCCGAGGTGGAGCGCCTCTTCGCGACGAACGTCTTCGGGGCGCTCCGTGTCGCGAAGGCCTTCGCCCCGACGATCGCCGGCGGCGCACTGGTCGACGTCCACTCGGTGCTCAGTTGGATCGCGCTCGGTAGCGCCTACTCGGCGTCGAAGGCGGCCTTCTGGTCGATCACCAACTCCTTGCGCCTCGAGCTCGCACCGCAGGGCACCCAGGTCGTCGGCGCGCACCTCGGCTACACCGACACCGGGATGACGGAAGGACTGGACGTCGAGAAGTCCGACCCCGCGGACATCGTCCGATCGATCTGGGACGCCGTCGAGGCCGGCGAGCACGAGGTCCTCGCCGACCAGGTCAGCCGTGACGTCCGTGCCGGACTGAGCGCCCCGCTCGCCGCGCTCTACCCGACGCTCGCCAGCGCCTGAGGCCTGTTCCCGTTCGGGTGGTGACGGTCCTGGTTCGCGAACACCCCGGTTCGTGAACCAGGACCGTCAGCCGCCCGGTCAGGTCAACCGCCCGCGCCACGGGCGGTGATCCGGCGGTTCGTGGCGGTGATGGACGTGCGCTCCGCCTCGGACAAGCCCCCGGCGCGCAGGATCCGACCCAGCACCTCGCTCTTCCGCTCGATGTAGTCGTCGATGTCCTCGGCCTCGGAAGCCGCCCGGCGCTTCACGGCGGCGTACTCGTCGCGGAGCGCCGGATCGGCACGCAACACGTCGCGGACGGTCAGGTGGTTCCGCAGCGCGAGCGATCCCACGGTGATCACGTAGGTGTTGGTCGGTGCGAAGCGCTCGGGCGTGCGGAACGCCTGCCGCCCCGGAACGCCCAGCTCGCCACGCGACTCGAAACCGATCATCGCCATCGCTGCCACCGCAGCGGGCACGTCAGCTGCATCCACCACGACGTCGACGTCGAGCACGGGCTTCGCCGCCAAGCCAGGCACGGACGTGCTGCCCACGTGCTCGATGCTGCGGAACGGCACGGCGGCGTCGTCGAGCGCGGCGGCGTACGCATCGTGCAGCTGCCGGAACCGCTCGGGCCAGGACGTCTGGTACTCGACGACCTCGATCACGGGGCCGACGTCGGCGCGAGGAGCTGGAACATGACGTGGTCGCGCCAGACCCCGTCGATCTTGATGTACTCCGGCGCGAAGCCGTACCGGGTGAAGCCCGCCGACTCGAGCGCGCGCTGCGAGCCGACGTTCTCGGGCAGGGTCTCGGCCTGAACGCGGTGCAGCCGCAGCACGTCGAACGCGTGATCGGCCGCCGCGCGGACCGCACGGGACGCGTGGCCCTGTCGGGTGCGGTCGGCGCGGATCCAGTACCCCATCGCGCACGACTGCAGGGCGCCGCGGACGACGCCGCTCAGCGTGATGCGGCCGAGGAGCTCCCCGTCGGTCGACTCGACGACGAACGGCACCGCGTTGCCGGCCCGCTGCGCGGCGAGGGCCTGCGTGATGACGTCCCGCTGGCCGGACTCCGTGTAGTACGACGGCGCTCGGGCCGGTTCCCACGGTCGCAGGTGGTCAGCGTTCTCGGTGATGACCGCAGCCAGGACGGCCGCGTCGTCGAGGCGGAGTGGGCGCAACCGTGTGTCCATCGCGGAGGGTGTGGGATTCGAACCCACGAGACATCTCTGCCCACCTGTTTTCAAGACAGGCTCCATCGGCCGCTCGGACAACCCTCCAGTGACGCGACCACGTGGCGAGACGTGATCGCGTCCCGGGAAGTCTACCCGGGCCTCCAGGCTGGGGTGCGCGCGAGCGCGGACTAGCGGGGCAGGGAGTCGAGTGCCGCTGCCAGGCCGTCGTCGGTGATGCCGCCGGTGAGCTCGTTGCCGGCGTCGACGACGTCGTCGGGGGCCTGGCCCATGACGACGCCGCGACCGGAGGTCGAGGCCCAGCGGAGCATGTCGATGTCGTTCCGGCCGTCGCCCGCGGCGAAGACGCGGGAGCGCGGGATGTCGAGCCACTCGCGCACACGCTCCATGGCGGTGGCCTTCGTCACGCCCTCCGGAGCGATGTCGAGCCACGACGTCCAGCCGACCGAGTAGGAGACCTTGTGCAGGCCCATCTGCTCGACGATCTGCAGGAAGTCCTCGGTGTCGTGGCCGGGCGAGATGACGACGACGCGGGTCGCCTCGACGCCGAGCAGCTGCTCGAACGGCACGTGCTCGCCCTCGACGGTCATGGTGTCGTCGGGGAAGTTGCCGGACAGCAGGAAGTGACCGGTCTCGTCCTCGACGCCGAAGGCGGCGTTCTCGAGCGCGCCGTGGATGGTCTGCAGCACCTCGGACGGGTCGAACCGCTCGACGTGTTCGCGCACGTAGGAGCCGTCGGCGCGGCGGGCCAGGATGAGCGCTCCGTTGGCGCAGACCAGGTACTTCGGCCGGATGCCGAGGGTCTCCAGCAGCGGCACGGTCATGCCCTCGCTGCGGCCGGTCGAGAGCATGACCTCGTGCCCGGCGGCCTCGGCGTCACGCACGGCGGCGACGACCGCTTCGGTGATGACACCGTCCTCGCGCATGGTGGTGCCGTCGATGTCGAGCGCGACGAGCCAGCGCTTGGTGCGGGCGGGCGCGTCGGTGCCCGCGCCCTGTCGGGTGCCGTCCACGAAGCGTCCCTGGGTGCTCATCGGGGCTCGATCACCTCGACGCCACCGAGGTAGGGGCGCAGGACCTCGGGCACGACGACGGAACCGTCGGCCTGCTGGTGCGTCTCGAGGATCGCGACGATCCAGCGGGTGGTGGCGAGGGTGCCGTTCAGGGTGGCGACCGGGGCGGTCTTGCCGCTCTCGGTGCGGTACCGGATGTCGAGGCGGCGTGCCTGGAACGTCGTGCAGTTCGACGTCGAGGTGAGCTCGCGGAACGTGCCCTGGGTCGGGACCCAGGCCTCGATGTCGTACTTCTTCGCCGCGCTCGTGCCGAGGTCGCCGGCCGCGACGTCGATCACGCGGTAGTGCAGCCCGAGGTCCTGGAGCATCTGCTCCTGGTGCGCGACGAGCCGCTCGTGCTCGGCCTCGGCCTGGTCCGGGTGGACGTAGGCGAACATCTCGAGCTTGTTGAACTGGTGCACGCGGAGGATGCCGCGGTTGTCCTTGCCCGCCGAACCGGCTTCTCGCCGGTAACAGGTCGACCAGCCGGCGTAGCGGTGGGCCTGTCCTTCCTCGAGCGGCAGGATCTCGTCGGCGTGGAACCCGGCGAGGGCGACCTCGCTCGTGCCGGTCAGGTACAGGTCGTCGGCTTCGAGCCGGTAGACCTCGGCCGCGTGCTCACCGAGGAACCCGGTGCCCGCCATCGTCTCCGGGCGGACGAGCGTCGGGGTGATGAGCGGCTCGAAGCCGGCGGCGATCGCGCGGTCGAGGCCGAGCGACATCAGCGCGATCTCGAGCCGGGCGCCCATGCCGCGCAGGAAGTAGAAGCGTGAGCCGGAGACCTTGACGCCGCGGGGGATGTCGATGATCCCGAGGTGCTCGCCGAGGTCGGCGTGGTCCTTCGGCTCGAAGTCGAACTCGGGCTTGGTGCCGACGGTGCGGAGCGTGACGAAGTCGTCCTCGCCGCCCTCGGGCACGCCGGGGAGCACGACGTTCGGGATGCCGCGGACGACGGTGTTGAAGGTGTCCTCGGCCGCGGTGACGGTGGCCTGCGCTTCCTTCACCTTGGCGGCCAGGGCCTGGGCCTGCTGCACGAGCGCGGCCTTCTCGTCCTTCGGGGCCTTGGCGACGGTCTTGCCGAACGCGTTCTGCTCGGCGCGGAGCGACTCGAACGAGGTGATCGCACTGCGGCGGGCGGAATCGGCGGCGACGGCTTCGTCGACGACGGCCTCGGAGGCACCCCGTGCCCGCTGTGAAGCCTTGATGACGTCCGGGTTGTCGCGAAGCAGCTGTGGATCGATCACTCGCCACATCCTAGACGGGGCGAGCGCACGCAGCCTCGATCGGTAGCGTGGACGTATGTCGACCCCTTCGGAGACCGCGCCCGCGGATCAGGACGCCCTCCCCACCGAGCAACGGACGGCCGCGGTGGTCTACAACCCGGTCAAGGTCCACCTGCCGACCCTCAAGTCCACCGTCGAGCAGCACCAGCAGGAGGCCGGCTGGGCCGAGACCCTGTGGTTCGAGACGAGCGAAGAGGACCCGGGCGGCGGCATGGCCCGCGAAGCGATCGAAGCCGGTGCCGACGTCATCGCGGCTGCGGGTGGTGACGGCACGGTCCGCGCGGTCGCCGAGGTCGTGCACGAGGCCGGTTCGACCCTGGCGCTGCTGCCGAGCGGCACCGGCAACCTGCTCGCGCGCAACATGAAGCTCCCCCTCGACGACCTTGCCGCGAGCGTCCGGACGATCTTCCACGGCGACGACCGGAAGATCGACTTCGGGATGCTCAAGATCGAGCGCCCCGGCGGCGAGCGCGAGCGTTTCGGCTTCCTGGTGATGGCGGGCCTGGGTCTCGACGCCCGGATGCTCGTGAACACCCGTCCCGAGCTGAAGAAGAAGGTCGGCTGGCTCGCCTACGTCGACTCGCTGTTCCGCTCCGTGCGCGACGCGAACGCCTTCGAGTTCCGCTACCAGCTGGACGACGACGGCAACCGCTCGCTCCGGGCGCACTCCCTGATCGTCGGCAACTGCGGCATGCTGCAGGCCGGCGCGATCCTGCTGCCCGACGCCGAGATCGACGACGGTGTGTTCGACATCGCCGTGATGCGTCCCCGCGGGTTCTTCGGCTGGGTGCGGATCGGAGCCCGGGTGTTCTGGGAAAACGGGATCCTGCGGGCGTTCCGCCGGTCGAACCTGTCCAAGACCGCCGTCGGCAAGAAGATCGTCTCGAAGTCGCGCGAGGAACGACCCCTGCGCTACCTGCGCGGGCAGGAGTTCACGGCGCGGCTCGAGCGGCCCGACGAGTTCGAGATCGACGGCGACCCGGTGGGCGAGGTCATCGCCTTCCGGTCGCGCATCGACCCGATGGGGCTGTCCGTGCGGGTGCCCGACCCGGCGGACGACCGCCACGGCTCGCGACAGGTGCCCTGACCCGGTCGATCGGGCTGCGGTGCGAGGTTCCGTCGTCCGTGCGAGGGACGCGAGCTCTCACCGACTACGGAACCTCGCACCACACGGCGTCACGGCATCGCTCAGCGCCGCGCTACCGCGCCCCGGGCTCGCCCGACACGATCGCGCGCAGCCAGTCCCGCGCCTCGACGAACGCGGCGTCCGAGTAGCGCGCCGGAACCTCGGGGCGGGCACCGTCGGCACGCGGGTACGACCCGAGGAACGTCACGCGCGGGCTGAACCGCCGCAGGCCGAGCAGCGCGTCCGCGACCCGCTCGTCGCGCACGTGCCCGTCGAGGTCGATGACGAACCGGTAGCGGCCGAGCTCGTCACCGATCGGGCGTGACGACAGCAGCCCCATGTTGATGCCGCGCGTCGCGAACTGCTCGAGCATGTCGACCAGGGCGCCGGGGTGGTCGGCGGGCAGCTCGACGATGACGCTGGTCTTGTCAGCGCCGGTCGGCTCGGGCAGGGCGAGGGTCTTCGACACCAGCACGAACCGGGTGACCGCCGAGGCGTTGTCGCCGATGGACGACGCGAGCACGACGACGTCGTGGTGGTCCGTGATGCCGGGCGGCGCGACGGCGGCGTCGGCGGTGGGGTTCGCCTCGAGCAGGGCGAGCGCCGCGGCGACGTTCGACGACGCCGGGATGTGGCCGTGGCCTGGCAGGTTCGCCTCGAGCCAGTTGTGGGTCTGCGCGTAGGCGACCGGGTGTGCGTTCACGGTGCGGACGTCGGCGAGCGTGGTGCCGGGCCGGGCGACGAGCACGAAGTCGACGGGGACCAGGTACTCCCCCACGATCCGCACGCCGGGGATCCGGGCCAGGGCGTCCTGCGTGGCGCTGACCCCACCGTCGACGCTGTTCTCGATCGCGATGACGGCCCCGATCGACCGGCCGGACACGACGTCGTCCAGGGCCTCACCGACGTTGTTGACGCTCCGCCAGGGCTTGCCGGCGGCGGCCTCGACGAGTTTCAGGGCCGCCTCGGTGAAGGTGCCGGCGGGTCCGAGGTAGGAGTACGTGTCGGACGGCGCGGCGGGGTCGGTCATGCGGCGAGCCTATTGCAGGGACGCGACGGCCAGGCGGCCTCAGTCCGTCGCCGCACCCGTCAGCCGCTGCTCGCAGATCGCGGTGTCGTCGTCCTCGCGCGGGTACGTCAGCGCCGCGAACCGGCCCTCGGGGTCGAGCCGGGTCAGGAGCGACGCGGCGATGCCGTCGAGCTGCGCGACCTGCTCGTCGGAGAGCGCGTCGATCACCACCCGGCGGGCGGTGCGGACGTGGTCCGGAGCGGCCTCGACGATCGTGGTGTAGCCGGCGTCGGTCAGGCGGACGTCGGTGGCCCGGCGGTCGGAGGTCGACGGGCACCGGGTCACGAGCCCGCGCTTCTCGAGGCGGGACACCACGTGCGACAGCCGCGGCAACGAGGCGTTCGTGGCCGAGGCGAGCGCCGACATCCGCAGGGTCCGGGTGTCGGTCTCGGAGAGCATCGCGATGACCATGTAGTCGAAGTGCGTCAGGTCGGCGTCACGCTGCAGCTGCTGGTCGAGCGCGGCCGGCAGGAGTTCCATGACGGCGACGAGCTTCATCCACGCGCGCAGCTGCTCGCGGGTGAGCCACGGGGTCTCGTCGGTCATGAGCTGATCATACCGAAAGGTTGTCCCTTCAACCAGTGGTGCGTACCGCGGACGAACCAGCCGGACCCGCCGGACCGGACGAACCGCCGGTCCGACGCGACCGCACCGCCCCGACCACGAGCACCACCACCACGACGACGAGCAGCGCCCCCTCGACGAGCAGCAGCCGCGTGCCGTAGTCGAACGGCAGCACGGTGGGGTTCTTCTGCCCGTGGTCCTTGGCCGCGATCTCCGGCAGGACCACCAGGGCGAGCACGCTGCCGAGGACGATCGCCGCCTGCACGACGACGAGCACCCAGGCCCGGAGCGAGCGTCCGGCCCGACGCAGCAGCAGCCCGGCACCGACCACGAACGGGGACAGGACCGCGTCGTGCAGCACCACCGCCGCGAGCAGCCACACCCCGAGCCCGCCGATGCGGTTCGGCGTGACGGACGTCACGAGCACGGACGCCCCGAACGCGATGACCAGCACGCCGATCACCACGAGCACGATCCGCGCGGCCTTCACCGGAGCACCTCGATCTTCTCGATCCACTTGGTCTGCAGCACACCGGGCCGCCCGGGAGCGATGATCCGCGCCGGGAACCCGTGGTCCAGGTCGAGCGTCGCACCGTTCAGCTCGAGGGCGATCAGCGTCGTCGGGTCCTCGGCGTACTCCGGTCCCATGTCCATGATCCGGTAGCCGCCGTGCCGCTCCAGGCTCGTCACCCGCACGTGCGACCCCTGCGGTGCCTGCACGGCGTCGAGCAGGTCGCGCATCCGCACGCCCTTCCAGGTCGCCATCTGGCTCCACCCCTCGACGCACGAGATCGGCAGGTCGACCTGCGCGGTGGCGAGCGCGACGAGTTCCGCCCGGACGAACGTCCGGCTCACGTCGTGGCCGACGACGGTGAGCGTCCAGTCGGCGGCGGTCGCGGTCGCGAGGACGCCGGCCGCCCGCGCGGTCCGGTTGACCGGCAGCCCGTTCGCGCCGATGCCGCGACCGCGGGCGCCGAACACGTTGAACGGTTCCGCGAGCTTCGAGGACTGCCCCGCCGTGAGCGCGACGACACCGACGGTCGCCGCCGTCACGCCGGCGAAGAACCCGCGTCGGGCGATGCGCTGGCGTCGTCCGGTGGCTGCTTCCGGCGTCGGCCGGGAGGCCCGGCTCGCCTCCGGCACGTCGGCCGTCGGCTGGGCGGGACTCGGCTCCTCGGACCCCTCGCGGGTCTCCGGGGCCGTGTCCGGTCCGGTGGGACGGGGCTCGGCGCCGCCGGGGGCGGCGTCGACGCCGTCGATCCAGCGGAACACGCGGCCCAGCAGGCCGGGGGCGGTGGACCCGGTGGTCTCGGCGACCGCAGCGCTCGGGGCGGACGCGGGATGAGCCTCCAGACCGGGTGGGAGCAGTTCACTGCCGGACGCGGGGTCCGCGATGAACCGACCGTGCGCGTCGTAGGAGTCGCGCTTCCGCCAGTAGCGGGCGATGACCGGCAGCTTGGCGGCGATGTGGATGGCCAGCGAGCCGATGATCACGTAGGCCAGGGCGTTGTGCACCTGGCGGAACGGGAACGGCCACGGGTACCACTGGTACGTGTTGAGCAGGCCGGTGACGACCTGGATGATCGACGCGGACACGAGCACCGCGATCGACAGCCGCTCGAGCAGGTGCAGCACGCCGCGTACCGGCGGCACCTGCACCAGGGCGGGCATGACGGTGTTGAGCTTGGCGAGCAGCAGCGGGATGATGGCGATGCCGGTCGTGATGTGCAGACCCTGCGTGAACTGGTACAGCTGCGTCGGACGGGTCGGGAACCGCATCCAGCCGAGCGGTTCCTGCAGCAGGTGGCTGTAGATCCCGGTGCCGAAGCAGACCAGGAACGCGATGCCGAGCAGACGCCCGAGCACCACGGCCGAGCGGGCGTTGCGGTTGGGGGACGCCAGAGCTGCTCGTCCGTCGTGCAGCAGACGCTGGAGGCCGGATAGCCTCGACGGACCATGAGCGACCGACTGCGTGCCCTCCGACCGTCCCTGGCCGACGGCACCGCCGCCCGGATCGGCACGGTGCTGGCCGTCGTGGGAGTACTCGCCCTGTCGGGCGTCATCGCCGTCGGCGTCACGCATCTGGGGTTCCTCCGATCGGGCCATCGTTCTGCATTCGTTGCGTGGACGCTGATCGCTTGGACCGTCTTCGTGATCGCCGTGCTCGCGGTGCGTTTCGTGCCCGTCCGGTGGATGACCACCGTGGTCATCGGCGGAGCGGTGGTGATCGGCATCGCCGCGCTGGTCGGCCCGCCGAACACGAGCACCGACTCCGCTCGGTACGCGTGGGACGGCATCGTCCAGCATGCCGGTGTCTCACCGTACGCGCACACCCCCCAGTCCGCGGCACTGTCCGGTCTGCGACCCGACTGGTTGTTCCCCGACAAGGTGGACGGCACGTGCGATCCGCTGAAGCCCCGGTTCCGCGGGCTCGGCGACGGCGCCGACGGGCACTGCACCGCGATCAACCGGCCGGACGTCACGACGATCTACCCGCCGATGGCGCAGCTGTGGTTCGCCGCGGTGCGGTTCTTCGTGCCCGCGACCGCGCAGTACCTGCCGTTCCAGGTCGCCGGGCTGCTCGTCTCGCTCGGCGTGACCGTCGGGCTCGTCCTGGTGCTCCGCCGCATCGGCCGTCCGACCTGGTGGGCAGCGCTCTGGGCCTGGTCGCCGCTCGTCGCGTCCGAGGCGGTCACCAACTCGCACGTCGACGTCGTCGGCGCCGCACTCGCCACGGCCGGTGTCGTGCTCGTCGCGTTCGGCCGGCCGATCTGGGGCGGGATCGCGCTCGGGGCCGCGACCGCGACGAAGCTCATCCCGGCGATCGTGTACCCGCCGTTGCTCGGCCGCGGGCGGGCGTGGTGGGCGATCCCGATCGGCATCGCCGTGTTCGGGTTGCTCTACGTGCCGTACGTGCTGACGACGGGGCTCGACGTGCTCGGGTACCTGCCCGGCTACCTGAACGAGGAGGGCTACGAGGACGGCTCCCGGTTTGCGCTGGTGTCGCTCGTGGTCAAGGGCGACGCGGCGACCCTGGTGGTGGGGCTCCTGGTGCTGCTCGCGGCGTTCATGGCGTGGCGGCTGTCCGACCCGGCGCGGCCGTGGTCCGGCGAGGTCCTGATGATCGGGGTGACGTTCCTCGCCGTGACGCCGCGCTACCCCTGGTACGCGCTGCTGCTCATCCCGTTCGTGGTGCTGTCCGGGCGGTGGGAGTGGTTGTCGATCGGCCTCGCCATCGCGTTGCGCGGGGTGTGGCCGTCAGCGGACGCCTACCGGTGGTGGTTGCTCGCGGCCGTGGCGGTCATCGTGGTCGTCACACTGCTGCGCACGGAGCGGTCGGAGTGGCGACGGTGGTGGGAACGGCTGTCGTTCCGGCGCGTGGAACACGTACGCTGACGACCATGGCACCCGCGATCCTGCTCGGCACGACCGGCTCCGTGGACCCGACTCCCGCCGGGCTCGTCGACCGGTTCGGGCGTCGCGCCGTCGACCTGCGGGTGTCGCTGACCGAGCGCTGCAACCTGCGCTGCACGTACTGCATGCCCGCGGCCGGGCTGCCGTTCGCCCCCGACGAGGCCCTGATGACGGCGACCGAGATCGAGCGCCTGGTGCGGATCGGCTCGTCGCGGTTCGGCGTCCGCAAGGTCCGGTTCACCGGCGGCGAGCCGATGCTCCGGCACGACCTGGTCGACGTGATCGCCCGGTGCGCCGCGCTGCCCGACGCGCCGGAGCTGTCGCTCACCACGAACGCCATCGGCCTGGCCCACCGTGCCCAGGGCCTGTACGACGCCGGGCTGCGGCGCGTGAACGTGTCGCTCGACACCGTCGACCCCGACGTCTTCACCACCGTGACCCGCCGCCCGTTCCTCGACAAGGTCATCGCCGGGCTGTCGGCCGCGCACGACGCCGGACTCGACATCAAGGTGAACGCGGTGCTGCTGCGCGGCATCAACGACGAGGCCGCCCCGGAGCTCCTCCGCTGGTGCCTGGAGCGTGGCTACGAGCTGCGGTTCATCGAGCAGATGCCCCTCGACCCCGACCACGCCTGGGACCGCACCTCGATGATCACCGCCGCCGAGACCCGCGCGCTGCTGGCGACGTCGTTCGTGCTCACGCCCGACGACGCTCCGCGCGACGGTGCCCCGGCCGAGCGGTACCGCGTGCACGATGCGGTCACCGGGGAGCCGCTCGGCACCGTCGGGATCATCGCGAGCATCACCGAGTCGTTCTGCGCCGACTGCACCCGGACCCGGCTGACCGCCGACGGGCACGTGCGCAGCTGCCTGTTCTCCGACGAGGAGACCGACGTGCTCGGGCCGATGCGCTCCGGGGCCGACGACGACCACGTCGCCGAGCTCTGGCGGCTCGCCATGTGGGCGAAGCCGCGCGACCACGGTGACGACAGCGACGAGCTCGTGCACCCGACGCGTGGCATGAGTGCGATCGGCGGCTGAGGCATGACCACGATCCGGTTCTTCGCCGCTGCCCGGGCCGCCGTGGGTGTCGACTCGATGACGACCACGGCCGACACGATCGACCAGGCGGTGCGCGAGGTCGTGCCCGCCGACCGCGAGCGCTGGACGGCCCTGCAGGAGCGTTGCTCGTACCTGGTCGACGGCGTGACGACGCGTGACCGGGCGACTGCGCTCCACGGTGTCGAGGTCGTCGACGTCATGCCGCCCTTCGCCGGGGGCTGAGCGGCGGCCGTTCCTTCCCAGAACGCCCGCGATACCAGGCGTTTTCGGGCACACCGTGTCGGAACTCCTGACCAGGTACGCCCGAATCGACCCGGCATGCCCGATTCGACCAGGTACGCACGCAACGGCCTGGTTCAACCAGGGGGCGCGTAGACCGCCACCTCGGCTGCGGGGACGTCGATGCGCACCGCGTCGCCGGGGGCGATCCCGAGCGCGGTGAGCCGGGCGAGCGTCAGGTCCGCCACCAGGTCACCGGCCCGGACACGCACCAGTCCGTCGCGCGGTTCGAGCGACGAGACGGTGCGCGCGGCTCCGGCACCGTCCCGCGTCAGCACGGCGGCCGTCGGGTGGAACGCAGCCAGGGCGGGCCGGCCGGGAGGCACGGCGTGCGTCCCCGAGGCCAGCTCGCCCCCGCCGTCGATCGCGATCCCACCCCCGGTGGCGGTCCCGCGCACCAGCGCGAGCCCGGAGAACGTCGCGGCGAACGCACTCGTCGGACGACCGAGCACGGCCGCGGGGGTGCCCTGCTCCACCATCCGTCCGCCCTCGAGCACGACGACGCGGTCGGCCAGGGCGACGACCTCGACCGGGTCGTGCGTGACGAGCACGGCGGGCCGGCCGGCGACCGCGGTCCGGAGTGCCGCGCGGACCTCGTCCTGCGCGCCGACGTCGAGCGCCGAGGTCGGTTCGTCGAGCAGCAGCACCGCCGGTTCGGTGGCGAGCGCCCGGGCGATCGCGACGCGCTGCGCCTGACCGCCCGAGAGTGTTCCGGGGTGGCGGGTGGCCAGGTCGGCGACCCCGACGGTGTCGAGCGCGTCGCGGGCACGTTCCCGGGCCGTGGCACGACCTGCTCCGGCCGCACGGGGCCCGAAGGCGACGTTCCCGACGACGTCGAGGAACGGGAACAGGTCGGACCGCTGCGCGACGAGTCCGGTCCGACGACGGTGCGCGGGCACGGTGTGCCGCGGGCTCGAGACCTGCACCCCGTCGAGTTCGATCCGGCCGGCGTCGATCGGCAGCAGGCCGGCCAGGGCCTCGAGCAGCGTCGACTTGCCGGCACCGTTCGGCCCGATGACGGCCAGGCACTCCCCCGCTCGGACCTCGATCGCAACGTCGACGTCCCGCGACCCGACGACGACGTGTGCCCGGACGCCCACCGTGCCCTCGGCCGTCACGCCAGGGCTCCGCGGGTCCGGAACGACGAGGCGCCGATGACGACGACGGCCACCACGACGAGCACGACCGCCAGGGCCACCGCGGTGTCCGGGTCGACCTCACGCTGCAGGTAGACCTCGAGCGGCAGGGTCCGGGTGACCCCCTGCAGGCTGCCGGCGAAGGTCAGGGTAGCGCCGAACTCGCCGAGCGCCCGGGCGAAGCAGAGCACCAGCCCGGACACGATCCCCGGCAGGACCCGCGGCGTCGTGACGGTCAGGAAGGTCCGGGTCGGTCCGGCGCCCAGGGTCGCGGCGACCCGCTCGTAGCGGTCGCCCTCGACGCGGAGTGCCCCCTCGACCGAGGACACCAGGAACGGCATCGCGACGAAGGTCTGCGCGATGACCACCGCCGTCGTGGTGAACGCGATGTGCAGGCCGTGGTCGTCGAGGAAGGCCCCGACCACCCCGAGCCGACCGAAGGCCGCGAGCAGCGCGAGGCCGCCGACCACCGGCGGCAGGACGAGCGGCAGGAGCACGACGGCCCGGGCGACGCCGACCCACCGTGACCGCGACCGCGCGAACAGCACGGCGAGCGGGTACCCGAGGACGAACGCGACACCCGTGGCCGCGAGCGCCGTGCCGAGGCTGAGCCCGAGCGCGGTCAGCGACGCGGTGGAGGTCACGAGCCCGACGAACGACGACCAGTCCACCCGGCCGAGCATCGCGAGCACGGGCACGACGACGAACAGCCCGCCGAGCACCGCGGGCAGCGGGAGCCACCACGCGACCGGCGGCCGTCCGTCAGCGCGCGGAGCCACGGGTCAGGGCTTCCCGAAACCCGCGTCGGCGAGCACACGCTGCCCGGCGGCGGAGCGGACGTACTCCGAGAACGCCTGCGCGAGCGCCGGGTCCTCGGAATCCCGGAGCACGCCGATCGGGTACGTGTTGACGGCCGTGCCCGACTCGTCGAACGGCACGCCGTCGACCTTGCCGCCGGCCCCTCGGACGTCCGTCACGTAGACGAGTCCGGCGTCGGCCTGACCGGATTCGACCTTGCCGAGCACGTCGGTGACCGACTGCTCCTCGCTGACCGGCTCGAGATCGACGCCCGATGCGGACTCGACCTCCGCCGTCGCGGCACCGCACGGCACCGGGGCGGCGCACGTGACGAGCTGGACACCCGGAGCCGTCAGGTCGTCGAGGTCCGTGATGCCCTTCGGGTTGCCCGGAGCGACGGCGATCTCGAGGACGTTCGTCGCGAAGTCCCGCGGCGATCCGCTCGCCAGGTCGGTCGACGACAGCTTCGCCATGTTCGCTTCGTCGGCGGACGCGAACACGTCGGCGGGGGCACCGTTCTGGATCTGGGTGACGAGGTCGCTCGAGCCGGCGAACGAGAACCGGATCGAGGCGCCGGGGTTGGCGGTCTCGAACTGCTTGCCCAGGGTCGTGAAGGTCTGCTGCAGGGACGCCGCCGCGAACACGGTGATCGACCCCGACACCTCGGTGTCCGCGCTCGACGACGAGGACGGCGACGACGACCCCACGGGAGCGTCTGCGGTGGAACACGCCGACAGGCCGAGCGTCGCCACGACGGCGAAGGGCACGAGCAGCGAGCGGGAACGACGGATCATCGGGGGTCCTCCTGGTGGGCGGGTGCCTCGACGGCGACCATCGTGGCCTTGACGGACGCCACCGCGACGGACCCGACCTCGAGCCCGAGGTCGCGGACGGCCTCGGCACTCATCAGGGACACCACGCGGTGCGGGCCGCACTGCAGTTCGACCTGCGCCATCACGGTGTCGACGACCAGGTCGGTGACGATCCCGACGAAGCGGTTACGCGCCGAGCTCTTCACCGCGGACGCCGGGTCGGTCAGCTCGGAGCTGCGTTCCCGTGCGTACGCAGCGACCTCGCGACCGTCGACCACGGCTCGCCCAGCGTCGTCCGTGGCACGGGTGAAGGTACCGCCGTCGACGAGTCGTCGAACGGTGTCGTCACTGATCCCGAGGAAGGCCGCAGCGTCCCGTACCCGCAGTTGCGTCATGATCCACCGATCCTATCCGCGGATGCGGCGGCAGGGGCATTAGAGGCGACCAGCCTGGGTCAGGACCGGTGCTCGATCACCACGGGCAGCCCCTCGCGACGCCAGGCCTCGAAGCCCCCGTCGAGGACCGCCACGCGCCTCCCGGCCGGCTGCCGCGCCGCCCACGCGTCCGCACGGGGTCCGCGTGCGCAGTAGACGACGACCTCGTCCGCACCGGTGTCGTCGGTGACGGCACCGGCGACCACGCCGGCCGCCCGTTCCTCGTCGGTCCGGACGTCGACGACGACCAGCGGGTCCGACGGGTCCGCCACCCTGGCGGCCAGGGCGGACGGTGCGATGCGCGGCGACGCGGAGGCGCCAGGGGCAGGCGCCGGTCGACGCGAGGCGGGCCCGCGGCGGACGGGGCTCTCGGTCCAGCGCCACCGGCGGGCGTCGACGGTCAGGACGCGTCCGAGCAGCGGGTCGCCGCTGCCGGTGACCAACGCGAACACCTGTCCCGCCATCACCGCACCGACCGCACCGCACAGTGCGGGGACCACGCCGTCCAGGGCGCACGAGCCCTCGTCGGGCAGCGCGTCGGGGTGCAGGTCGTGGAAGTCGACGCCGTCCGGCCCGGCGTCGCGGAAGACGCTGACCTGCCCGTCGTGGCCGAGCACGGTGCCCCACACGAACGGCACGCCCGCAGCGGCGCAGGCGTCCGAGACGGCCCGGGTGACCACGACCGAGTCGGCGGCGTCGACCACGACGTCGTGTCCGGCGACCAGGTCCGGCGTGAACGACCCGACCACGGCGACCGCGTCGAGTTCCGGGTCGACGGCGACGGCCCGCGCGACCGCGACCTGCGCCTTCGGTGAGCCGACGTCCGCGGCGGTGAAGAGCGTCTGCCTGGCCAGGTTCGAGGCGTCGACCACGTCGGGGTCGACCACCGTGAGCCGACCGATCCCGGCGAGGTACGCGACCACCGGCGCCCCGAGCCCGCCGGCCCCGACGACGAGGATGCGCAATGTGGCCAGGCGTCGCAGCCCGGTGACCCCGACGTCGGCGAGCGCGGCGGTCCGCGAACCGAGCTGCGTCCGTCCCGGGGAGAGCGCGGCAGCGGGGGCGACGAGGGGTTCCATCCCGTCATTCTGGCCCGTCGCACCGAACGCCTGCATGTGAGAGTTCAACGCCCGGACGCGGCGGATCCCCAGAGCAGATCGGTACGGTCGCGGACGTGAGTTCCCCGCGTACCGGTACCGTCCCGGTCCGACGCACGACGTCGGACGCGTCGGTGCGTGCGCGCTCGCGCGGGGTCGTCGTGGCGGCCGTCCGGGCTCTCGCGCGGACCCCCGAGATCACCGTCGGCGCGCTCGGCGTCCTCGTCGCCGCGGCCTTCAGCTGGGTGCCGTCGGTCTGGTACGACGAGGCCGCGACCATCGCGAGCGCGCAGCGGAGCTGGCCGGCGCTCTGGGCCGAGCTGCAGAACGTCGACGCCGTCCACGGCCTGTACTACGCCGTGATGCACGTCTGGTTCACGCTCGTCGGCTACTCGCCGTTCACGCTGCGGTTCCCGAGTGCCCTGGCCATCGGGGTCTCCGCCGGGCTCGTCGTCGCCCTCGGCCGTCGTCTCGGCGGTGTGCGGCTCGGCGTCGTCTCCGGGATCGTGTTCCTGGTCCTGCCCCGCGTCGCCTGGGCCGGCACCGAGGGGCGCCCGTACGCCACCGTCACGACCTTCGCCGTCGCGCTGACCCTCGTGGGGATCACCGCGGTCCGGCGCACCCGGACCCGGCACCACGCGACCCGGTGGTGGGTCGTCTACGGCCTGCTCGCCGTGGTGGCCGTGCTGTTCAACGTCTACCTGGCCCTGGCCGTCGTCGCGCACGGGGTCGTGCTCCTCTGGACCGCCGTCGCCGACCGTGCCGCACGGCGCGACGCCGTGCTCTCGCAGCGAAGCGGTCCGGTGGCCGCGCAGATGGTCGACCGCGCCGCGTTCGTGCGCTGGGGTGTCGCCGCCGTCGGGGCCGCCCTCGCGGTGTCGCCGTTCATCGTCCTCGCCGCAGGTCAGGCCAAGCAGGTCGGCTGGATCACCGGCGTCGGGTGGGCCACCGTGCGCCAGGTCGTCGCGACCGCCTGGTTCGGTGCCGTCTGGCCGTACGCGGTGCTCGGGTGGGTCCTGATGATCGTCGGCGTCGTGCTCGCCGTGCGCGCGGCGCGACGCCCCTCCCCCGCTTCCCGTGACCTGCTGCGGATGCAGGCCGTGCGCGTCGCCGTCCCCCTGACGGTCCTGCCCACCGCACTGCTCGTCGGCGCGACCGCGGCCGGGGAGCACCTGTACTCCCCGAAGTACGCCAGCCTGAGCCTGCCGTTCGTCGCGCTGCTCATCGGCCTGGCGATCACGGCGATCCGGCCCCGGCGGTGGCTGGCGCTCGCGGTCGTCGGGATGCTGCTCGTGTCAGCACCGACGAGCACGATCGTCCGGCTGCCCCACGCCAAGCAGGACTCGCACTGGGCGAACGCGGCGGCGATCATCGAGCGCGAGCGGGACCGGCGCACCGACCAGAACGAGGGCGTCGTCTTCGGCAGTGTCTGGGAGCACCCGGGCACCACCGCGCAGGTCATCGCCGACTCCTACCCCGAGGCCTTCACCGGGATGCGCGACCTCGCCGTCACCGAGACCGGTGCCGAACGCGGCCAGCTCTGGAACGTCAACGGCAACGTCGCCACGACGGTGCCCGAGCGGATCTCCGGCATCGACACCGTGTGGTTCGTCGGCGGCAAGTCGCGGAACATCCGCCCGCAGGTCACCGAGACGCTCGTGGCCGAGGGCTTCCACGTCGTGCGCTACTGGCACACCGGGACGGTCATCCTCTGGAAGTACAGCCGCTGACGGTGGCGGTCCAACCGCTGACGGTGGCGGTCCTGCCGCCGACGGCTGTGCCGGGGCGTCGGGTCAGTGCACCACGCGTGCGCCGTGCACCGGACCGGTGGCCCGGAGTGCGACGAGGCCGGCGGCGCTGAGCTCGACCTGCAGTTCGAGCGCCGCATCACGGTCGCCCACCAGGAACGCCACCGTCGGTCCGCTGCCGGACACCAGGCCGGCCAGGGCACCGGACTTCTCACCGAGCTCCAGGGTCGCCGCGAGCCGGGGCTGCAGCCGCATGGCCGGTGCCTGCAGGTCGTTGTGGACACAGTCGGCGAGCAGGTCGGGGTCACCCGCGCGCAGGGCCTGCAGCACGTTCGCCTCGACCACGGGGTGCGACGGCGCCGGGGAGATGTCGGCGCGGTACCGCTCCCGGTGCTCGTCGAGCGCACGGTAGACGGCGGGGGTGCTCAGCCCGTCGTCGCTCAGGGCGAGGACCCAGTGGAACTCACCCTTGGCCAGCGCCGGGCTCAGCTCGTCACCGCGGCCGGTGCCCACGGCGGTGCCGCCGGCGAAGGCGAACGGCACGTCGGCACCCAGCTGCGCGGCGAGCCGGAGCAGCTCTTCGCGACCGAGCGCGGTGCCCCAGAGCGTGTCGACGGCGAGCAGGGTCGCCGCGGCGTCCGCGGAGCCACCGCCCATCCCGCCGGCGACGGGCACCTGCTTGTCGATGGTCAACCGCACCCCGCCGCGGTGTCCGGCCGCGTCGGCCACGAGCCGGGCCGCACGGATGGCCAGGTTCGACTCGTCGACCGGCACGGTGCTGGTGTCGATCGGACCCGTGAAGGTGACCGAGAAGTCGTCGGCGGCCTCGGCGGTGACGTCCTCGTACAGGGACACCGCCTGGTACGCCGTGGCGACGTCGTGGTAGCCGTCGTCCTGCAGCGCCCCGACGGACAGGAACACGTTGATCTTGCCGGGGGCGCGCGTCCGTACGCGGGTCGGTGCGGCCAACGTGGTCATGCCCCCAACCTATCCCGCTGCGGCTGCCGTGAACCCCCGCGCCAGGTCCGCGGTGATGTCGTCGATGTGCTCGAGGCCGATCGACAGGCGGATGAGTCCGTCCCCCACCCCGGCGGCAGCCCGCTCGGCGGAGGACATCTGCACGTGGGTGGTCGATGCGGGGTGCACGACGAGCGAGCGGACGTCACCGAGGTTCGAGACGTGGTCGAACAGCTCGAGCGCCGCCACGAACCGTCGGCCCGCGGCGACCCCGCCGGCCAGGTCGAACGACAGCACGGCCGACGGCCCCTTCGGCACGTAGCGCTGCTGCAGGTGGTGCCACGGCGAGTCCGGCAGGCCGGCGTAGTGCACGTGCTCGACCTGGTCGTGCGCGTCGAGCCAGGTCGCCACCGTGGCGGCGTTCGACACGTGCCGGTCCATGCGGAGCGACAGCGTCTGGATGCCCTGCAGCACCAGGAACGCGTTGAACGGTGCGATCGCGGGCCCGAGGTCGGCGGACAGCTTCGAGCGGGTGCGCTGGATGAACGCCCGTCGCCCGAACTTCTCGGCGAAGTTCGTGTTCGCGAACCCGGACTGCTCGGTCGAGGCCAGCTGCGGGTACTGCTCGGCGTGCGCCGCCCAGTCGAAGTTCCCGCTGTCGACGATGAGCCCGGCGATGGCGCTGCCGTGCCCGGCCAGGTACTTCGTCGCCGAGTGCACGACGATGTCGGCACCGTGCTCGATCGGGCGCACCAGGTACGGCGTCGCGATGGTGTTGTCGACGATGAGCGGCACACCGGCCTCGTGCGCGACCGCGGCCACCCCGGCGAAGTCCAGGACGTCCCCGCGGGGGTTCGGGATGGACTCGCCGAAGAACGCCTTCGTCTCCGGGCGCACCGCCGACGCCCACTCGGACAGGTCGGTCGGGTCCTGCACGAACGTGAAGGTGATGCCGAGGTCCCGCAGGGTCGAGGCGAACAGCGTGTAGGTCGCGCCGTACAGCGAGGCGCTCGACACCACGTGGTCACCGGCGCGTGCGACGCCGAGCACGGCCAGCGACGTCGCCGCCTGTCCGGACGCCAGCGCCAGCGCACCGGTCCCGCCCTCGAGGTCGGCGATCCGGCGCTCGAGTGCTGCGGCCGACGGGTTGTTCACCCGCGTGTAAGTGTGGCCGGGGGCGTCGAGCATGAAGCGTGCGGCGGCGTCCTCGCCCGACGGGTAGACGTACGCGGCGCTCTGCGCGATCGGCGGTACGTTCGCGCCCCAACCCGGGTCGGCCTTGAAGCCGGCGCGGATCTGGCGGGTCTCGAACGCCCAGCCGTCCTCGGCGTTGGTCGACGCGGCACCCATCAGGACTGCGCCCCGACCGACTGCCGGACGAGCGGGATGACCTGCTCACCGAACCGGTCCATCTCCTCGAGCTGCGGCGAGAACTGCAGCAGGAGCGTGTCGACCCCGGCGTCCTCGAACTCCCGGATGCGGTCCGCCACCTGCGACGGCGTCCCGACGAACCCGGGGCGCAGGCCGCGGTTCGACACCGAGTAGTCCTCGAGCGAGGGCACGTGCTCGAGCTGCGACTTCGAGATGAAGTCCTGGTACGACTCGTACGCCCCGCCGTGCTGCACGTCGGTGATCCGGGCGAGTTCCGCCTGCGCCTCTTCCTCGGTCTCGCGCACGATGACGTACGCGGCCATGCCGAACGCCTCGAACGGCGGCAGGCCAGCGTCGACGCGTCGCTGCTTCATCTCGTCGATCTTCGCGCGGAGTTCCTCGACGGTGCCGCCGTGCGTGACGTAGGCGTCGGCGTACCCGGTGATCGCGGCCTTGCCGGCCTCGCTCTCCCCACCGGCGTAGATGCGCGGCGTCACGCGGGGCTTCGGCTCGAGGTGCGCGTTCTCGATGTCGTAGTACTCGCCCGAGAACGAGTACGGGGTCTCGCGCCACAGGCCCTTCATGACCTCGACGAACTCCGCGGTGCGTTTGTACCGGTCGTCGTGCTCCGAGAAGATCCCGCCGTACTGCTTCGCTTCCTCCGCCCACCAGGCGCTCACGACGTTGAAGGTGAACCGGCCGCACGAGATGTCGTCGATCGTCGCCGCCTGCTTCGCCGTCACCGCCGGCAGGTGGTACCCGGGACGCATCGCCGCCATGATCTCGAGGCGCTCGGTCGTCGCCGCGATCGCCGCCGCG
The DNA here is from genome assembly GCF_025677645.1 of Curtobacterium poinsettiae. Taxonomy (NCBI): domain Bacteria; kingdom Bacillati; phylum Actinomycetota; class Actinomycetes; order Micrococcales; family Microbacteriaceae; genus Curtobacterium; species Curtobacterium flaccumfaciens. The sequence goes on from NZ_CP106879.1 coordinate 3,464,530, forward strand.
AGCGACCAGGCCTCGAGCGAGGGCGCCGCGGTGCCCTTGATGTCGTTGAGGTTGAGCTCCGGCACGAGCGTCAGGTCGAAGCCGATCCGCTCGGCGCGCTGCGCCAGGCGCTTCACGTAGTCGAAGGTGACCGGCATGTTCTCGTTGTCGACGTTGCGCAGCCAGCCGCCGAAGAGCGGGGTCCAGTATCCGAATCGCACGATGGTTCCTTGGGGGTGTGGGAAGGCGGACTGGCGGGAGCCGCTGGTTGACGACGCGAAGCGTTGTGCGGGTCGCGCTGCCGGAGCCAGCGGAGGCAGTCGTGGCGGGCCCGCCACGGGCCTCCAGTCCGGTGGGTCTTGCGTCCTCAGGCCGTGAGCTGCGCCGCGTACTCGTCGGCCAGGAGGCCGCCGAGGTACCGGGCGATGGAGCGCGGGCCGGAGGCCGGCGCGGACTCTTCGACCGCGGGGTTGTAGTTCGTGTTCGTGTTGATGTCGTAGACCACGGTGCGGCCGTCCGTCGTCTCCATGAACTCGACGCCCGCGATGGTGATGCGCTGGTCGGCGAGGAACGTGCGGAGCTGCTGGACCAGCGGGTGCTCGGCGGTGACCTCGGTGCGGACGCTGAACGCCGGGGGCGCCCCGGCGATCTCGGTGCCGGGGACGTCGCAGACCGCACCCGCGATGGTCTGCGGGACCTCGCACGCGTCGGCCGGGCAGAGCTCGAAGCTGCCGGCGCTCGTGTCCACGCGGACGGCGTAGACGAACTCGCCGCCGACGAACTCGACGCGCGTGATGAAGGGCTCGCGGGCCGTCAGGTACTCCTGCAGCAGGGTGATGCCGTCGACCGGGGCCTCGAACTCGGGGCTGTCGACGTAGGCGTCGAACTCGGCGAGCGAGTCGAACCGCCGCACGCCCAGGCCCTTGCCGCCCTGGTTGTGCTTCGTGATGAACGGCACGTCCTGCCCGTCGGTGAAGGTGCGGGCGGCGTCCTTGAGCGTCGACGTGCCGAACACGGCGGTGGTGCGGGGCACGTCGAACCCGGCCTGCTGCAGGAGACCGTGCTGGGAGACCTTCGACACCTCGAGCTCGAGCACGTGGCTGCCGCCCACGACCTGGCGGCCGGCGCGCTCGAGCCAGCCGAGGATCGCCCGGGTGTACTCCTTGCTGTGCTCGTGGCCGCGGGTGTGGGAGCTCGCGGACATGCGGCTCCAGTAGACGCCGGGTGCCGGCTCGGCCGCGAGGTCGATCTGCCCCTCGGTCAGCAGGATCTCCTCGACCGGGACACCCTCGGCCTCGAAGGCGGCGGCGAGCGGCGGGAACCACTCGGGGTTCTCGTGGATGACGTACACGCGGGGAGTGCTCACGCCCCCACCCTAGGCACGGTATACCGCACGTGCCCAAGTGTGTGACGCGGCGTTGCTTCGCGGCGAGGGCCGCGCGGGGTCCTGGTCGCTCGGTGCGAGGTTCCGTACTCGGTGCGACCTGCTCGCCGTCGCACGGCGTACGGAACCTCGCACCGTTCGGTACCGGCGGTGGTCGACCTCGCACCGTGCGAGGTCTTCAGCCGGCGAAGGTCTGCTGTCCGACGACGCCGAGGAGCTCGAGCTTCTGCGCGTCCTCCGATCCCGGAGGCGCCGTGAACAGCAGCAGTGCCTGCGCCTGGTCGTCGGTGTGCAGCACCTGGCAGTCGACGGTGATGCGGCCGAGCTCCGGCTGCACGATCGTCTTGTTGTCCGACCAGCGCGTGGCGACCTCGTGCTTCGCCCAGAGCTCGCGGAACTCGGGGCTGCGGGCCTCCAGCTCGGCGATGAGCTCGGCGGCCCGGCGGTCGCCCGGGCCGGCCAGGCCGACGGTCGCGCGGAGCGACGCGACGACGGTCCGCCCCAGTCGTCCGTGTTGCTCGGGTGCGTACTTGGCGCGTTCCTCGCCCGTCACGAACCACCGCCACGCCTGGTACCGCTGGTTGCCGGCCAGGCCGACCGAGGTGCCGAGGAGTGCCGCAGCGAGCCGGTTCTCGACCAGGGTCTCGCCCAGGTGGCTCACGACGATCGCCGGGGTGTCCTCGAGCCGGTCGAGCACGCGCAGGATGGCGGGGTCGACGTGGTCGGCGCGGTGCATCCGGGTCGGGGCGTTCTGCCCGGCCAGGTGGAACAGGTGGTCGCGCTCGTCGAGGCTGCAGCGCAAGGCCCGGGCGATCGCCGCGATCATCTGCTCGGACGGCTGCGGACCGCGCTGCTGCTCGAGTCGCGTGTAGTAGTCGACGGACATCCCGGCGAGGGCGGCGACCTCCTCACGGCGGAGCCCCGGGGTCCGGCGTCGCGGACCCTGCCCGAGACCGACGTCCTCGGGGCGCAACAGCTCCCGGCGACGGCGGAGGAAGTCGGCGAGCGCGGCACGGTCCATGGGTCGATCATCGTCCGGTTCGCGTCGAGGTGCCAGGGATCGCCGATCCCCCGATGACCGCGCTCTGGTTGCACCCCTGCCCGCGGAGCATCGTCGTGGTCATGGACATCACGAACTCCACCGTCTTCATCCCCGGCGCGACCTCGGGCATCGGTCTCGCGCTCGCCCAGCGTCTGCAGGCCGCCGGCAGTACCGTCGTCATCGGCGGGCGTCGTCAGGCGCTCCTCGACTCCCTCGCCGCCGAGCACGGCTTCGGCACCGTGCAGATCGACGTCGCGGACGCGGCGTCGATCGAGGCCGCTGCCAGCTCGGTGCTCGAGGCGTACCCGACCCTCGACGCCCTCATCACCATGTCCGGCATCATGCGCAACGAGGACCTGCGTTCCTCGGATCACATGGACGACGCGATCGAGACCATCCAGACGAATCTCGTCGGGACGATCCGGCTCATCGACGCCTTCCTGCCGCACCTGCTCGCCCAGCCCGCCGCGACGCTGATGACCGTCACGTCCGGTCTCGCGTTCGTGCCGCTGACCGCCACGCCGACCTACAACGCCACGAAGGCCGGGGTGCACTCGTACACCCAGGCCCTGCGACAGCAGCTCGTCGGTTCGTCCGTCGAGGTGCTCGAGCTCGCCCCGCCGGCCGTCATGACCGACCTGATGGGCGGCGCCGACTTCGGCGGGATGCCGCTCGACGCCTTCGCCGACGAGGTCATGGCGCTCATCGAGTCCGGCGCTGCCCCGGAGATCCTGGTGCAGAACGTGCACCCGCTGCGCTTCGCCGAGCGGAACGGCAACCACCAGCAGATCCTCGAGATGATGGCGTCCCGCGAGCACTGACCCCGGCGACGGACGGTGCGAGGTTCTGTGTTCGGTGCGAGGCACTTCGGCTCGCACCGACCACGGAACCTCGCACCATCGCGGTCAGCTAGCACGCGGGGCGCGGGCGTCACGCGGATCCGGACGCGGAGCGAGGAACGGACTACTCCGCAGCCGCGAGGACCGTCCGACCGAGCCTTACGAAGTCGTCGACACCGATCGCCTCACCCCGGGCGGTCGGGTCGATGCCCGCCGCCGTCAGGACCTCGGACGCGTGCGCACTGCCGCCGAGCACCCCGGACAGGCTCTGCCGCAGCATCTTGCGCCGCTGCTGGAATGCGGCGTCCACCAGCGTGAACACTCGCGACCGCAGGAGTTCGTCGCCCGGGGGCTCGTGACGGTCGAACGCCACCAGGACACTGTCGACGTTCGGCACCGGCCAGAAGACCTGACGGCTGACCAATCCGGCAGTGCTCCACGACCCGTACCAGGCGGCCTTGACGCTCGGTGAACCGTAGACCTTGCTGCCGGGGCCGGCGGCCAGCCGGTACCCGACCTCGGCCTGCACCATGACGAGCGACCGCTCGATCGACGGGAAGGTCGCGAGCAGGTGCAGCAGCACGGGCACGGAGATGTTGTAGGGCAGGTTCGCGACGAGGTGCGTCGGCTCGACGTCGAGGTCCGACGCGGCGACCGTCATGGCGTCCTGCTGGACCACGGTCAGCGTGGCGTCGGGCTGCAACGCGGCGACCGTCGCGGGGAGCTTGGCGGCCAGGCGCTTGTCGATCTCGACGGCGGTGACGGGTGCGCCGGTCTCGGTGAGCCCGAGCGTCAACGATCCGAGCCCCGGCCCGATCTCGAGCACCTGTGCCGACGGGGTCACACCGGCGACGGACACGATGCGCCGCACGGTGTTGGCGTCGTGCACGAAGTTCTGCCCGAGCTTCTTCGTCGGGGTGACGTCGAGTTCGGCCGCGAGCTCCCGGATCTCCGCCGGGCCGAGCAGTGCACCCACGACTACTCGTCCACCGTCACGGGCTCGGCGTCCCACGCGCCGTAGACGAGCTCGGTGTTCGAGGCGATCTGGGCCGCGAGCATCGAGGCGTCCGTGCCGAGCGTCTCCGCCATCGACCGCAGGGTGAGGGGGATGAGGTACGGCGCGTTCGGGCGACCACGGAACGGGGTGGGCGTCAGGAACGGGGCGTCCGTCTCGATCATGATCAGGTGCCGCGGGGCGACCACCAGGGCTTCACGCAGCACGGCGGCGTTCTTGAACGTGACCGTGCCGGCGAAGGACATGTACCAGCCGCGCTCGGCGCAGAGCCGGGCGAGGTCCGGGCCGCCGGAGAAGCAGTGGAAGACGGTCCGCTCCGGGGCACCCACGCGGTCGAGGACCTCGACCACGGCGTCGTGCGCGTCGCGGTCGTGGATCGTCAGCGCGAGGTCGTGCTCCTTCGCGATGCGGATGTGCTCCTCGAACGAACGGACCTGGGCGTCACGGCCGTCCTCGCCGGTGCGGAAGAAGTCGAGGCCGGTCTCACCGATCGCCCGGACCCGCGGCAGTGCGGCGAGCCGTTCGATCCCGGCGAGGTGCTCGTCGAGCAGCCCCTGTTCCTGCAGCACGGGCGCTTCGTTCGGGTGCAGCGCGACGGCCGCCAGGACCCGGGGCTCCCGAGCGGCGATCGACGCCGACCACTCCGAGGTGGCGAGGTCGGTGCCGACCTGAACGACACCGCGCACGCCGACGCTCGACGCGCGGTCGAGGTGCTCGCGGTACTCGAGCGGACCGTCACCCCCGTCGCCGACACCGTCGGCGATCTCCATGTGGGTGTGGTTGTCGTACACCGGCACGACGAGCGCCTGCGGAAGCGGCGGGTACGTCAGGTCGCGCTTCGAGCCACCGGACGCTCCGTCACCGCGGGACCGGACGTGCGACTCGGCGTCGGTCACGCGGAGACCTGCTCGATCCGGGGGAACAGCCCGCTCTCGAGGGGCACCACGTGCGACGCACCCTGCCACTCGTACGCGCGGTCGACCCGCTGCTCGGCGACGGACCCGCCGGCGCCGATCGAGGCCCAGAGCTTCTCGGTCGCCTTCGGCATGACCGGGGACAGCAGGACGGTGACGGTGCCGAGGCCGCGGAGCGCGGTGGTCAGGACGGTACCGAGGCGCTCGCGGTCGGCGTCGTCCTTCGCCAGGGCCCAGGGCGCCTGCTCGGTGATGTACCCGTTCAGGGCGTCGACGAGCTCCCACACGCTGGCGATGGCCTCGTGCGGGGCGAAGGCGGCGATGGCGGCGTCGGCACGCTCGGTGACCGACACGGCCAGGGCGTCAATCGCCTGGTCGGACTCGGTCAACTCGGCGCGCACCGGGACCTCGCCGTCGTAGTACTTCTGCAGCATGGCGACCAGGCGCGACGCCAGGTTGCCGTACCCGTTCGCGAGCTCGGCCTGGTAGCGCGCCGAGATGTCCTCCCAGCTGAAGTTGCCGTCCTGCCCGAAGGTGATGGCGCGCAGGAAGTAGTAGCGGAACGCGTCGGAACCGAACGTGTCCGTGATCTCGGACGGCGCGATGCCGGTCAGCTTCGACTTGGACATCTTCTCGCCGCCGACGAGCAGCCAGCCGTGGCCGAAGACGCGCTCCGGGACGGGCAGACCAGCGGCCATGAGCATCGCCGGCCAGATGACGGCGTGGAAGCGGGCGATGTCCTTGCCGACGATGTGGACGCTCGGCCAGAGGCGCCGGAAGGCCTCGTCGTCGTCGGTGCCGTAGCCGAGGGCCGTGACGTAGTTGAGCAGGGCGTCGAACCACACGTACAGCACGTGGTCGCTGTCCCACGGGATCGTGATGCCCCAGTCGAAGCTGGAACGCGAGATCGACAGGTCGCGGAGCCCCTGCTTGACGAACGAGATGATCTCGTTGCGGACGCTCTCGGGCTGGATGAACAGCGGGTTCGACTCGTACAGGTCGAGCAGGCGCTGCTCGAAGTCGGACATCCGGAAGAAGTAGTTGCGCTCGGCCAGGACCTCGACCGGGATCGAGTGGATCGCGCAGACCTGCTGACCCTCGTACGCACCGGTGCCGGCGACCAGGTCGCTCGGCTGCTTGTACTCCTCGCAACCCACGCAGTAGAAGCCCTCGAACTCGCCGGCGTAGATGAAGCCGTCGTCGTAGAGCTTCTGCAGGAACGCCGTCACGCCACGCTCGTGCCGTTCGTCGGTGGTGCGGATGAAGTCGTCGTTCGCGACGTCGACCGTGTCGAGCAGTGGCTTCCAGGCATCGTTGACCAGGCGGTCTGCCCATTCCTTGGGCGAGACGTCGTTCGCCGAGGCGGTGCGCAGGATCTTCTGCCCGTGCTCGTCCGTGCCGGTGAGCAGCCAGGTGTCGTCACCGCGCTGCCGGTGCCAGCGCGCGAGGAAGTCCGCGGCGACCTCGGTGTAGGCGTGCCCGATGTGGGGCACGTCGTTCACGTAGAAGATCGGCGTGGTGATGCTGAACGAGGACCCGGCGGACATGCGGACCATCCTACGGGCGCACGGAACCCCGATGACGCGTGCGGCGGTGGACTGTGGAGAACCGGGTCCGGGAGGCCCGTGACGGGCCCGCCCCGCGCCTCCAGACCGGCGAACGGGAACGTGACGAGCCTCGCTCAGCGCGCCGCGAGCGCCCCTTCGTACAGGTCCCGCTTCGACAGCCCGGTCGCGTCCGCGACCGCCGCGGCGGCCTCCTTCATGCGCATGCCGGCGGCCACCCGCTCGAGCACCAGGCGCACCCCGTCGTCGAGCGTGGCTTCCTCGGTGGCCTCGGCGGCTCCGGCGACGACGATGCAGATCTCGCCTCGGACGCCCTCGGACGCCCACTCGACGAGTTCGTCCAGCGGCCCACGGCGGACCTCTTCGTAGAGCTTCGTGAGCTCACGGCACACCGCGGCGCGGCGGTCGCCCCCGAACCCGACGGCCATGTCGGCCAGGGTCTCGGCCAGCCGGTGCGGGGACTCGAAGAACACCATCGTCCGCTGCTCCCCCGCCAGCGCCTGGAACGCCCGGCGACGCTCCCCGGCCTTGCGGGTCGGGAACCCCTCGAACGTGAAGCGGTCGGTGGGCAGCCCGGACACGGCGAGCGCCATGAGCACGGCCGACGGCCCGGGCAGGGCGGTGACGGTGACCCCGGCGGCCGCGGCGGCCTCGACGAGGGGGAAGCCCGGGTCGCTGATCGCGGGCATGCCGGCGTCGGTCAGGACCACGACGTCCTCGTCACGGGCGAGCTCGACGACCTCGGACGCCTTCGCCCGCTCGTTGTGCTCGTGCAGGGCGATGAGCCGCGGACGGTTCTCGATGCCCAGGGCGCGCATCAGGTGGATGGCGGTCCTGGTGTCCTCCGCCGCGACGACCGTGGCGTTGGAGAGGGTCTCGACGAGACGGCGCGAGGCGTCCCCGAGGTTGCCGATGGGCGTTGCTGCGAGGACGATCACGCACCCATTGTGGGTGCACCGCCGTCCGAGCGGGGACACGCGGTCGATCCGTAGGATGCTCAGCGATGACCAGCGAGCTGACCGACGACCGCACGGCCGTGCCCGACGGGCCGGTCGGCTCGCGCCTGGACGACTGGTGGGGGCGGGTGCTCTCCACGTCGCAGCGGGTCGCCGTGTGGCGGTGGACGGGTCCGCTCGCGGTGACGCTCCTCGCCGCCGTGCTGCGGCTGGTGAACCTCGGCAACCCGCACTCGCTCGTGTTCGACGAGACGTACTACGTCAAGGACGGCTGGTCGATCGTGCACCTCGGGTACGAGGGCACCTGGCCCGCGAACCCGAGCGGTGACACCGCCCCGACGACCGACGACCGGTTCGTCCGCGGTGAGACGGACATCTTCACGAGTGCCGCGGAGTTCATCGCGCACCCGCCGCTCGGCAAGTACCTCATCGGCATCGGGATGCTGCTGTTCGGGGCGGACAACTCGTTCGGCTGGCGTTTCACGGTGGCCGTGCTCGGCATCGCGACGGTGTTCCTCACCGCGGTGATCGCCCGGTCGCTGTTCCGTTCGACGATGATCGGCACGCTCGCCGGCTTCCTGCTCGCGATCGACGGGCAGGCGATCGTGATGTCGCGGGTGACGCTCCTCGACGGCATCCTGACCTTCTTCGTCATCCTCGGCTTCGGGGCGCTGCTGCTCGACCGTCGGCAGAGTCGACGGCGGCTCGACGAGTGGGTCGCCGCCCGCGCCGCCGCCGGCCGGCCCACCCTCTGGGGGCCGGTCCTCTGGTGGCGTCCGTGGCTGTTCGCGATGGGCCTGGCCCTCGGGCTGGCAGCGGCGACGAAGTGGTCGGGGGTGTACTTCCTGGCGTTCTTCGCCGTGTACTCCGTGCTGAGCGACACGATGATGCGCCGTCGCGCCGGGGTCGAGTTCTGGTCGTCGAGCGCGCTGCTGCAGCAGGCACCGGTGTCGTTCCTGCTGACCGTGCCGATCGCCGCGGTGACCTACGTGGCGTCCTGGACCGGCTGGTTCGTGTCGAAGGACGGCTGGGACCGCAACTGGCTGTCCTCGGGCGGCGAGCGGTGGACCGGGCTGCTCGCCTGGGTGCCGGACAGCCTGCAGAACTGGTGGCACTACCAGTCGGAGATCTACGCCTTCAACATCGGGCTGCACACCCCGCACTCGTACCAGGCGAACCCGCTGCTCTGGCTCGTGATGCAACGCCCCACGTCGATGTTCTACGTCGGCACGGACGCCGGACAGGACGGCTGCTGGGCGAACCGCTGCGGCGAGGCGATCACCGGCATCGCGAACCCGTTCATCTGGTACGCCTCGGTCATCGCGACGGTGGCGCTGCTCGTGCTCTGGATCCTGCGCCGGAAGTGGGAGTACGGCTTCGTCCTGCTCGGGGTCGCGGCGGGGTACCTGCCCTGGCTGATGTACGTCGACCGGACGGTGTTCCAGTTCTACACGATCGCCTTCGAGCCCTACATGGTGATGGCGCTGGCCGCCGCGATCGGGGTGGTGCTCGGCAGGCGGAGCGACGAACGGTCACGCAGGTCACGGGCGATCCTGTGGGTCGGTGTGTACCTGGGCGTCGTCGTGCTCGCCTCGGTCTACTGGTACCCGATGTGGACGGCGATGCAGGTGCCCTGGGACTTCGTCCGGTCGCACTACTGGATCCCCAGCTGGCTGTAGCCGGCCGGGCGGATCCGGCCGGCCCGGTCGTGCCCGTCGCGCCGGGCGCTCTGGTGGCGACCACCGCCGGACTGGAGGCCCGTGGCGGCGCCGCCACGGGCCTCCGGTCCGTCCCTGGTCAGGACTGCGCGTGCAGCGCGCGCTCGATCGACTCGCGGTCCAGCGGTTCGCCGAGCATCGGCGCGGTGTCGTCCGTGCCCGGCAGGACGCCCTGGACCAGGAGTTCCGCGTAGCGGCGCCAGGCGTCCGGGTCGTGCTCGCGGGTGGCGTCGGCGACCGCGCCGACCATCGCGGTGAGCATCGGCAGGTCCCGGGAGTCGAAGCCGGGGCGGACGACGCCGGCGCCCTCGGCACGGCCGATGATCGCGGCGACCTGCCGTTCGAGTCGGTCGCGCTCCTGCACGATGGACGGTCGGGCCTTGCCGGCACGGACGATGGCGTCGGCGAGGGCGCGGTCGCGCGCACGGAACGCGAAGACGCCCATCAGGTAGACCCGGAGCGCCTCGCGCGGGTCGGACACGTCCGCGGCGCGCGCAGCGGCCTCGTTCATGGCCTCGAACTTGGTGGCGAGCAGCGCCTCGATCAGGGAGTCCTTGTCGGCGAACCTGCGGTAGACGGTGCCGACCCCGACGCCGGCCTCGTGCGCGATGTCGTTCAACGTGACGGAGAGCCCGCGCTCCGCGAAGCACTTGCGCGCCGTCTGCAGGATCAGCTCGCGGTTGCGCGCTGCGTCGGCGCGCAGCGGTCGCTCGAGGTCGGACGCGGACTCGGTGGTGCTCACGAGGACGAACCTAGTTGAACTATCTGGGAACAAGTGGATGCGGTTCCTCCGTTTCGGTCTACACTGGCCACAAGCGGATGCTGTGCATCCGGTTCGACCCCCTCTCCTTTCGGAGCGCCCGACGGTGCGCGCTCCGAGTCCCCCTCCAACCTTCATGAAGGAGGCTGCCGTGACGGCAGAACACACCGTGCCGACCCCCACCGGGACAGCACCCACGACTCCGGGCACCACCCCCGCCAAGAGCAACCACCGCTGGATCGCCCTGGCGGTCATCGCCCTCGCACAGCTGATGGTCGTGCTCGACGCGACCATCGTGAACATCGCCCTGCCCTCGGCCCAGGCCGACCTGGACTTCGGCACCGACCAGCGGCAGTGGATCGTCACCGCGTACTCGCTGGCCTTCGGCTCGCTGCTGCTGCTCGGCGGTCGTCTCGGCGACCTGTTCGGCCGCAAGAACACCTTCATCATCGGGCTGGTCGGCTTCGCCGTCGCGTCGGTGCTCGGTGGCCTCGCCGATTCGTTCGGCCTGCTCGTCGCGGCCCGCGCACTGCAGGGCGTCTTCGGCGCGCTGCTCGCCCCGTCCGCCCTCGGCATGCTGACCACCACGTTCCGCGACCCCAAGGAACGCGGTCGCGCGTTCGGCATCTTCGGGTCCATCGCCGGCTCGGGTGCGGCCATCGGCCTGCTGCTCGGCGGAGTGCTGACCGAGTACGCCTCGTGGCGCTGGTGCCTCTACGTCAACGTCGTCTTCGCCGTGCTCGGCGTGATCGGCGCGCTCGTCTTCATGGAGCGCCCGCCGAAGGTCGAGCGTCCGCGCATCGACGTGCTCGGCGTCATCACCATCACCGCGGGTCTGGTCGGGGTCGTCTACGGCTTCTCGAACGCCGAGACCAACGGCTGGGACTCCCCCGTCACGATCGCCATGCTCGCCGCCGGCGTCGTGCTCATCGCCGCGTTCGTCTTCATCGAGACCCGCGTCGCTCACCCGCTGCTGCCCCTGCGCGTCGTGCTCGACCGTGACCGCGGCGGCTCGTTCATCGCCATCGGCCTCGTCGCGATCGGCATGTTCGGCATCTTCCTGTTCCTGACCTACTACCTGGAGCAGACCCTCGGGTTCAGCTCGCTGCAGACCGGTCTCGCCTTCCTGCCGATGCCGCTGTCGATCATGATCTCGGCGACGCAGATCGGTGGCCGTCTGCTGCCGCGCGTCGGGCCGAAGGTGCTCATCTTCGCCGGTGGCCTGGTCGCCGCGACCGGGCTCCTGCTGCTGCTCCGCACCGACCTGGACAGCTCCTACGCGGGCACCGTCCTGCCGGCGCTGATCGTGATCGGCCTCGGCATGGGCACGATCTTCTCGTCCGCGATGAACACCGCGACGACCGGGGTCGCCCGAGCCGATGCCGGTGTGGCATCGGCGACGGTCAACACGATGCAGCAGATCGGTGGCTCGATCGGCACGGCGCTGCTGTCGACGATCTTCGCGGACGTGGTGTCGAACAGCCTGTCCGGGCTGTCGGCCGCCCCGACGAAGCTGCAGCAGGCCCAGGCCACGCTCGACGGGTACCACGTGGCGTTCGGCATCTCGGCCGGCGTGCTCGTGCTCGTCGCCCTGGCCGGCGGACTGCTCATCAACCGGCAGTCGGTGCGGGTCGAGCGGCTCGCACGTGCCGGGTCCGCCACGACCGGGAGCATCCCCGCCGCGGCGCACTGACGCTGGCGGCTCGCTCCGCACCTTCGGCCCGTTCCGGCCCTGCCGGGATGGGCCGTTGCGCGTGCGGGGGGGCGCACCCGTTCCGCGACGATCCGCCTGTCGAACGACGCGTGCATCGTCGATGGATGCGCACGCACTCGGTGCCCACGCACGATCCGACTCACCACTCGTCGAACGACCGGCGCATCGTCGACCACTGCCCACGCATCCACCCCACCCCCGGTTGCGCCGTGTGTCCACGTCCCTGGCCCACGTCAGGGGTGCGGATTATGGTGTGCGACATGGCCCCCGTCCTGACCTCGCCACTCGTGTCGACGCAGTGGCTCGCAGACCACCTCGGTGCTGACGAGCTCGTCGTGCTCGACGCGTCGGTACACACGGTCGGGGCCGGGTTCGACACCACCTGGCGCCCCGGGCGGGACGCCCACGAGCAGCGCGGCCACGTGCCCGGCGCCCGCTTCGCCGACCTGATCGACGACTTCTCCGCCGCAGACGCCGACGTCCCGTTCACCCGCCCCGGCGCCGAGCGCTTCGAGGTCGCCGCAGCACGGCTCGGCGTGACGAACACCTCGACCGTCGTGGTCTACGACGACAGCGTCGGCGAGTGGTCGGCACGCCTGTGGTGGATCTTCCGTTCGTTCGGCTTCGACTCGGTCGCGGTGCTCGACGGCGGCTTCACGAAGTGGCGCGACGAGGGCCGCCCGGTCCGCGTGGGCGCACTCCGCACCCCCGCGGCGCCGTCCGACCCCGATGCCGGTGCGTTCCTGGCCGCCGAAGAACGTGCGCTCTGGGCCGACCACGACCGCGTCACCCGAGCGGTCTCCGGCGAAGAGCCGGCGTCCCTGGTGTTCGCCGCGCCCTGGGCCGCCCTCGGCGACGACCACCCGCCGATCGTGCCGGGCAGCACCCCGATCACGGCGGACACCCTGGTGGACCCCGAGACGAACGTGTACCTGCGCGGTGCCGAACTCGAGCGGGCCTTCGCCGCGGTGATCGGTGCCGACGAGATCGTCACGTACTGCGGGGTGGGCAGCGCCGCGTGCGTCGACGCCCTCGCCCTGACGGTGCTCGGGCACGACCGGGTGAAGGTCTACGACGGCTCGCTGGCCGACTGGTGGCGGCACGAGCAGCTCGCCTCCTGACGGAACCGGAAGCGGAACGAGGGCCCCGTCTGGCCGACGGACGCGGACCGAGGCCCGGCAGCCGAGGACCGACGGCAGCGGAGCGACGGCCCCGCCGCACTACCGTTGCACCATGAGCACCAGACGCGCGGTCATCCTCGGCGGCACCGGCGGCATCGGCTCGGCCGTCGCCCGCGCACTCCTCGACGCCTCGGGCCGCGGCGGCGACGACTGGCAGGTCGACCTCGTCGCCCGACGCGGTGGCCCGGTCGCCGACAGCCTGACGGCTTCCGGGGCCACGTTCGTCCCCGGCGACCGACGCGACCGTCCCGTCCTGCGTGACCTGCTCCGCCCCGGGGCCGACCTGCTCGTCGACACCGTCGGTGTGACGCGCGACGACGCCCAGCAGCTCCTGCCGTTCCTCGACGACGTCGGCTCGACGGTCTTCGTCTCGTCCAAGGCCGTCTACGCCGACGAGCAGGGTCGGCACGCGAACTCGCTCGACAAGCCGGTGTTCGGCGGCGCGGTCACCGAGATCCAGCCCACCGTGACCGCCGGTGACGGCGACCCGACGAGTCGTGACGGGTACGGCGCCGCGAAGGTGGCGGCCGAACAGGTCCTGCTGGACCACGGCGCCCCGGTCACGGTGCTCCGTCCGTCGAAGGTGTACGGCGTCGGCATCGGCCGCCCGCGGGAGTGGTTCGTCGTCCGCCGTGTGCTCGACGGCCGGGAGCGCATCCTGCTCGCCGACCACGGCCGCGGCGTCGACCACACGACGGCGGCGAGCGGCATCGGTTCGCTCGTCCGACTCGTGGCGGACGCGCCGGACCGCCGGATCCTCAACGTCGCGGACGCGTCTGCCCCGACCGTGCTCGAGATCGTCCGCACGATCGCCGGACACCTGGACCACCGGTTCGACGAGGTCCTGCTCGACGAGGACGCGCCCGCCTTCGTGGGCGGCACGCCCTGGTCGTCGCCGTCGCCGTTCGTCCTCGACACCACCGCAGCACGTGGCCTGGGTTGGGAACCGCCGGCGTTCGCGACCGCCGTCGCCCCGGAGCTGGCATGGCTCGTCGAGACCGCCCACGCGACCCCTGCCGACGGCGACGTCCCCTGGGCCGACGACCCGTTCTGGGACCACATGTTCGACTACGGCCCCGAGGACGCCGCCCTCGCACTCCTCTCCCTGAACCTGGGCTGACACGGTGCCCCGGTCCGAGGTCCTGTTCATCGGTGGACGCTCCGGTGTGGGCAAGTCCACGGCGGCCGAGGCACTGCACGACCTGCTCGTCGCGGCGGACGTCCGGCACGCGGTGATCGAGGGCGACCTGCTCGACCTCGCCCACCCGGCCCCGCACGTCGAACACCCCGAGGCCCACCTGGCCGAGCAGAACCTCGCCACGATCTGGGCCGGCTACCGGGCGATCGGTCACCACCGACTCGTGTACACCAACACCGTGTCCGTGCTCGAACACGAGCGACTCGCGGCGGCGATGGGCGACGACCCGCTGGTCAGCGTCGTCCTGCTCCGCGCGTCCGACGACACGACCGCCGACCGGCTCGCACGACGAGCGGGTGGTGCGGTCCCGCAGGCGCAGCTCGCGCACAGCACGCGGACGGCCGGGAGGCTCGACGCGGCCACCGCGGACACGGTCACCCGGGTGGGCACCGACGGCCAGAGCCCCGCCCAGGTGGCCGCACGGCTCGCGGCGGTCACGGGGTGGCTCGAGCGCTGATCTCTCCGCACCGCCTGTGCAGAGTGTCCATCTCGTCCACAGATGTCCCCGGGCGGTGGTCCGCTCAGTGGTGGGCGGGCACGCTGGAGCCATGAACGACAACCGCCTCGGCACCTCGGTCAGCCCGTACCTGCGTCTGCACGCCGACAACCCGGTCGACTGGCGCGAGTGGGGTCCCGAAGCCTTCGCCGAAGCGCGCGAGCGCGGGGTCCCGGTGCTGGTGTCCGTCGGGTACGCCACGTGCCACTGGTGCCACGTCATGGCGCGCGAGAGCTTCGCCGACCCGGAGATCGGCGAGCTGCTCCGGCGGGACTTCGTGTCGGTGAAGGTCGACCGCGAAGAACGGCCGGACGTCGACGCGAGCCTGATGGCTTCGGCGAGTGCGTTCACGCAGCAGCTCGGCTGGCCGCTGACGACGTTCCTGACGCCGGACGGTCACGTCTTCTTCGCGGGGACGTACTTCCCGCCCACTCCCGTCGGGCAGGTCCCGGCGTTCCGGCAGATCCTGGCCGCGGTGCTCGATGCCTGGACCGAGCGTCGGCACGAGGTCGACGCGAACGCCTCGGCCATCGCGACGGCGATCCGGCAGGGTGCCGTGGCGGACGCGACCGCCCGCTCGGGCGAGGGCGGTGCCGGCGCCGACCCGGGCCTCCCGTCCGTCGACGCCATCCGGGCCGTCACGGACCAGCTGTCCCAGGCCGAGGACACCACCTACGGCGGATTCGGCGGCGCGCCGAAGTTCCCGAGCACGCCGTTGCTCGAGTTCCTCGCCGACGCGGCGGCCGACGGGGACGCCGAGGCCGACGGGCTGCTCGAGCGGTCGTTGCACGCGATCCGCGCGTCCGAGCTGACCGACGCCGACGGCGGCGTCTTCCGGTACGCCACCAAGCGCGACTGGAGCGTGCCGCACTACGAACGGATGCTCTACGACAACGCGGGGCTGCTCGCGGTCGCGGGGGCCGAGCAGGCGCGCGGCATCGCCGACTTCCTCCGGGACACGCTGCGGCGCGCCGACGGGGCGTTCGTCGCCGCGCAGGACAGCGAGTCGACCATCGACGGCCGTCGGGTCGAGGGCGAGTGGTACCGCCGGCCGATCGCCGAGCGCGCCCAGCTCGACCCACCACCGCTGGACGACCAGGTGCTCACGGGCTGGAACGGCCTGGCGATCCGGGGGCTCGCGATCGCCGGCGCACGGCACGGCGATCCGGAACTCGTCGCGCTCGCGCGGGGCGCGGCCGACGCGGTCCTCGCCGCCCACGTGCAGGACGGCCACGTGGCGGTGCGGTCCAGCACACCGCGCGGGGTGTCCTCCGCCCCGGCCACCGTCGAGGACGTCGGACTGCTCGCCGAAGGGCTGCTCGAACTGGCCCTGGTGACGGGCGAGGTCTCCTACGCGACCGTCGCACGCTCGCTCGTCGACGACGGCCTGGCCGGGCGCTTCGACGTCGACCCGGTGCTGGCCGCTGCAGGGACCGCCACGGGCGAACAACCGCAGACCGCGATGCGGTCCGGCACCGTGGCGCTGGCATCGGCCGCCGCGACGCTCGGGGCGCTGACGGGCGACGAGGCACTGCGGAGCGCCGCGGCACGACTCGTCGCCGACCGCGCCCGCACCGGGACCGAGCGACCCCTCGGTCACGCGGATGCCCTCGGAGTCGCCCTGGCCCTGCAACGGCCGTCGCGTGAGATCGTCGTCGTCACGAGCGGCACCGACGACCCGATGCGAGCCGTGGCACACCGTGCTCGGCGCCCCGGCACGGTCGTCGCCACCACGACGCCGGAGCAGGCACGCGGCTGGGCCGAGGCGGGCTTCTCGGTGTTCGAGGGACGCGACGTGCTCGAGCCTGCCGCGTACGTCTGCCACGACCGGGTGTGCGAACTGCCGACCCGGTCGGCGGACGCCCTGGCCCAGCAGATCGCCTGACGCACCAGCCGCCCGGCGCGCCTGTATCCTGGAATGCTCATGTCTTCTCCGCTGCCCGTCATCACGTACCCGCCCGAACTGCCGGTCTCGCAGCGGCGGGACGACATCGCGGCCGCCATCCGTGACAACCAGGTGGTCATCGTCGCCGGGGCCACGGGCTCCGGCAAGACGACGCAGCTGCCGAAGATCTGCCTCGAGCTCGGTCGTGAGCACATCGGGCACACCCAGCCCCGCCGGATCGCGGCGCGGACCATCGCCGAACGCGTGGCGGAAGAACTGGGCGGCGGGGAGCTCGGCGGGCTCGTCGGCTACCAGGTCCGGTTCACCGACAAGGTCAGCTCCGAGACCCGCGTGAAGCTGATGACCGACGGCATCCTGCTGAACGAGATCCACTTCGACCGCGACCTCAAGCGGTACGACACGATCATCATCGACGAGGCGCACGAGCGCTCCCTGACGATCGACTTCCTGCTGGGCTACCTGAAGCGACTGCTCCCCCGCCGCCCCGACCTGAAGCTCATCATCACGAGTGCGACGATCGACCCGGAGTCGTTCTCGAAGCACTTCGACGACGCCCCCATCATCGAGGTCTCCGGCCGCACCTACCCGGTCGAGATCCGGTACCGCCCCCTCGTCGCCGAAGACCAGGACGACGACGCCGACGACGAGTCGGACTCCCGCACCGGTGACAGCGGCAACGCAGCCGACGACCGCGACACCCTGCAGGGCATCACCGACGCCCTCGACGAGCTGGCGCAGGAGGACCCGGGCGACGTGCTCGTGTTCCTGTCCGGCGAGAACGAGATCCGCGACGCGCAGGACGCGATCGAGGGCAAACGCTACCCCGGCACCGAGGTCCTGCCGCTGTACGGCCGCCTGTCCGCCGCCGACCAGCACCGGGTCTTCGAACGCCGGCACACCCCGGGCATCCGCCGTCGTGTCGTCCTCGCCACGAACGTCGCCGAGACCTCGCTGACCGTGCCCGGCATCAAGTACGTGATCGACACGGGGACGGCACGCATCTCGCGGTACTCCCCGCGGGCCAAGGTGCAGCGCCTGCCGATCGAGGCGATCTCGCAGGCCAGCGCCAGTCAGCGCTCCGGTCGAGCGGGCCGTACGAGTGCCGGCATCGCGATCCGGCTCTACTCCGAGGACGACTTCGGCCGACGTCCCGAGTACACCGACCCCGAGATCCTCCGCACGAACCTCGCCGCGGTGATCCTGCAGATGATCTCGCTCGGCTTCGGGGACATCGAGTCGTTCCCGTTCCTGCAGCCGCCGGACAGCCGCGGCGTGAAGGACGGCCTCGACCTGCTCCGCGAACTCCGTGCCGTCGACAAGGACGGCCGCATCACGAAGTCCGGGCGACAGCTGACCCGACTGCCGATCGACCCCCGGCTCGGTCGCATGGTGCTCGAGGCGGGGCGGCAGGGTGTCGGACGTGAGGTCATCGCGATCGTCAGCGCCCTGAGCATCCAGGACCCCCGCGAGCGCCCCCTCGAGAAGCGCGCGCACGCCGACCAGTTGCACGCCCGGTTCGCCGACCCGACGAGTGACTTCCTGACCCTGCTGAACCTCTGGAACCACATCGAGGACCAGCAGGAGGAACTGTCGTCGAGCGCGTTCCGCCGGCTGTGCAAGGCCGAGTTCCTGAACTACCTGCGCATCCGCGAGTGGCAGGACCTGTACCGGCAGCTCTCCCGTGCGGCGAAGCAGGTCGACGTCCGAGTCGGGCAGTCCCGTTCCGACGACGGTGACGCCGTGCACCGTGCACTGCTCGCCGGACTCCTCAGCCAGATCGGCCTGCGGGACCGCGAGAAGCGCGACTACCTGGGCTCGCGGAACACCCGGTTCGTGGTGTTCCCGGGCAGCGTGCTCGCGAAGAAGCAGCCCGACGCCGTGATGGCCGCCGAGCTCGTCGAGACGAGCCGGCTGTTCGCCCGGACCGTCGGCCGGATCGACCCCGCCTGGGTGGAGCCACTCGCCGGTGACCTGCTCAAGCGCACCTACGGCGAGCCGCACTGGGAGAAGAAGCAGGGCGCGGTCGTCGCCTACGAGCGGGTGACCCTGTTCGGGGTCCCGATCGTGCAGCGCCGACGCGTGCAGTACTCGCGGATCGACCCGGAACACTCCCGTGAACTCTTCATCCGGCACGCCCTGGTCGAGGGCGAGTGGGAGTCGCAGCAGGCCTTCGACCGTGCCAACCGGAAGCTCCGCAAGGAACTCGAGCAGCTCGAGGAACGCACCCGCCGCCGGGACATCCTGCTCGACGACGAGAACGTCTACGAGTTCTACGACGCCCGCATCCCAGCCGACGTCGCCACGACTCGCGACTTCGAGGGGTGGTGGCGCACCACTCGCCGCGAGCAGCCGGACCTGCTCACGATGCGCCGGTCGGACCTGCTGGACGAATCAGCGGCCGAGGCCGCCGAGGACGACGTCGAGTACCCGACCCAGTGGCGGAGCGGCGACCAGCGTCTCGCCATCCAGTACCGCTTCGAACCCGGCGCACAGGACGACGGGGTCAGCGTGCAGGTCCCCCTCGCGCTCCTGCCGCGGATGCGTGAAGAGGGCTTCGACTGGCAGGTGCGCGGCCTCCGCAAGGAACTCGTCACCGCGCTCATCAAGTCGCTGCCGAAGCAGATCCGCAAGAACGTCGTGCCCGCTGCCGACTGGGCCGAGAAGATCGTCGCCGAGCTGCCCGACGACGCCCCGACCGAGCCGACGGAGTCGTTCCGCGCCACCCTCGCCAAGGCGATCCAGCGCATGACCTACGTGCCGGTCTCCGAGTCCGACTTCGACCTGTCCCGCGTCCCCGCACACCTGCTGCCGACGTGGGCCGTGGTCGACGAGCGTGGTCGCCGGGTCGAGACCGGCAAGGACCTGTCGGCCCTGCAGACCAAGCTCAAGGACCGGACCCAGCAGAGCGTCGCCTCCGCCACGGCGAAGGGCGCGGGACGGACCGGAGGCGCGGCTCGCGTCGCATCCGCCGGTACCGGTCGTCCGCTGGAGCAGTCCGGACTCACCGCCTGGCCCGACCAGGACCTGCCGCAGACCCTCGACACCAAGCAGGCCGGCGGCGTCATCCGCGCGTACCCGTCCCTGGTCGAGGAAGGCACCGGCCCGAAGGCGACCGTGGGCGTGCAGCTGCTCGCCACCCCGTCCGACCGCGTCGTCCGGATGCCCGCCGGGGTCCGCCGTCTGGTGATGCACGCGGTGCCGTCGCCCGTGTCGTACATCCAGTCGCACCTGACCGCGCAGGAGAAGCTCGCGCTCGCCGCCAGCCCCTACCCGTCGACCGCCGCGCTGTTCGACGACGTACTGGCCGCCGTGGTCGACGCCGGCATCCGTCGTGCCCACCCGGACGGCCTCGTCTTCACGAAGGCCGAGTTCGAGTCGGTCCGCGATGCCGTTTCGGCCTCGGTCGTCGACACGATGTTCACCGCGGTGTCCGAGGTCGCGGCCGTCCTGGCAGCACAGCGCTCCGCCGAACGAGCACTCAAGCAGGCGAACTCGATGTCGCTGCTCGCCGCCCTCAGCGACATGTGGCAGCAGATGGAGCGCCTGGTGTTCCCGGGGTTCGTCGCCGTCGCGGGGCTCGACCGACTGCGCCGCATCCGCGTGTACCTGCAGGGCATCGAGGCGCGCGTGCAGAAGCTGCTGCAGAACCCCGGACGCGACGCCACCTGGATGCGCGAGGTCACCGTGGCGACCGACCGCTACACCGATGCCGGTGGCACCTTCCCGCCCGCGGTCGGTGCGCACCCCGAGCTCGTGCACGCGCGGTGGATGCTCGAGGAGTTCCGGCTGAGCCTGTTCGCGCAGGAACTCGGGACCGCCGAGACCGTCTCGTTGCAGCGGATCACGAAGGCTCTGACCGCCGCGCGCTGACGGGTCTACCGTGTCGGCCATGATCGGCACACTCGACGTCGTCGTCCTGGACTGCCCGGACACCCGCACCCTCGCCCGCTTCTACGCCGAACTGCTCGGTGGGGAGATCGTCGGCTTCGACGAGGACTGGGCGGAACTCGCCCTCCCGTTCACCGACCACCGTCCGATCCTGGCGTTCCAGCAGGTCGACGACTACCGGGCGCCGGACTGGCCGGGGCAGACGGTCCCGCAGCAGAGCCACCTCGACGTGAAGGTCGACGACCTCGACGACGGCGAGGCAGCGGTGCTCGCGATCGGTGCGACGGCGACGGGGTCGGGCACGGAGACGTTCCGCGTCTACCTCGACCCCGCAGGGCACCCGTTCTGCCTCATCCGGCCGTCGGACTGACCGGTTCGGTCGCCAGACCCTCGACCACGGTCACGTTCGGCAGCGCGGTGAGTGCGGCGCCGGGCAGGAACAGCTTGGCGGCGCGACGACCGGCACCGATGACGACCTCCGGGGCGTCGAGGACGCGCGCGTCGATGTAGAGCGGCCACGAGGACGGCAGCCCGATCGGGGTGATGCCGCCGTACTCCATGCCGGTCAGCTCGACCGCTTCGTCCATCGGGGCGAAGCTCGCCTTGCGGACGTCGAGCAGCTGCTTCACGACCCGGTTGACGTCGAGCTTGGTCGATGCGAGGACGACGCAGGCGGCGTAGCGGATCTCGTCACCGCGCTTCCCCGCGACGACGATGCAGTTCGCGCCGCCGGCCAGCGGGTAGCCGTACGCCTCCGAGAACGCGGCGGTGTCGGCCAGGTCGGCGTCGATCGGGGCCCCCTCGATCTTCGCGACGACCTCGGCCGGCAACGCGACGAGGGCTTCGGCGACGGGGATGGCGAGGAATCCGGTGGCGACCAGGGCGGGAACACGTTCGAGCGTCGGCATGGCTCCACCGTAGGGAAGCGATCCCGCACGAGGCTGGAGTCATGACCGAACTCCGGGCGATCGACGTCGAGAAGTGGCCCCGCCGGGAGCACTTCGAGCACTACCGACACCGCGTGCCGTGCGCGTACGAGGTGACCGTCGAACTCGACGTCACGGCCTTCGTCGAGCGCGTCCGAGCGACCGACCGTCGGACCTACGCGTCACAGCTCTGGGCGATCGCGACCGTGGTGAACCGGCACGACGAGTTCCGGATGCACCTGCTCGACGACGGTTCCCCCGCCGTGTGGGACCGTGTCCACCCGATGTTCACCGTGTTCCACCCGGACACCGAGACGTTCTCCGCCCTCGTCGTGCCGTACGACGACGACTTCGGCGCCTTCCACGACGCTGCGGTGTCGACGATCGAGCGGTACCGCGACGACACCCGGATGTTCCCGCAGGACGACCGACCCAGCAACGTGTTCGACGTCTCGACCCTGCCGGGAGCGTCGTTCACCGGCTTCTCGCTCCAGGTGCGCGACGGCTGGGACCACCTGCTGCCGATCATCACGCTCGGCGGGTACCGGACCGCTGCTGACCGGACGCTGCTGCCGCTGGCGCTGCACATCGACCACGCGGCTGCCGACGGGTTCCACACGACCCGGCTGCTGCGCGAGCTCGAGGAGCTGTTCGCCCGTCCCTCGTGGCTCAGGTCCTGAGTTCGGTCCGGCGGGGTTTCAGGCGGTCGGGTGCGTCCGTTGCCGGTACCCACTCGCACGTGAAGGTCCCGCGGTAGCCGAACAAGAACCCGAACAGCGCGTTGCGCACCTCGAGGTCGACGTGGAACGACTCATCCTCGTCGGACCAGTACTCGTGCAATGTGGCCCGGCCGCTGAAGAGCATCGGGAACCGGAAGGCGATCGGCCCCTCGTAGAAGCGTTGGGCGTCCGAGGTGAGCACCAGCCCACCCCGGTCGTCGACGCCGAGGTCGAGGTCCACCGCCAGGTGCTGGTGCGAACCGAGGTAGTCCAGCACCCGCCCACCGACGAGGACCATCGTGGCGTCGAAGCGCGCGGTGCGCCCCGGGCGGGTCGTGTAGGTGCGAACGAAGGTGACGGTCTCGCGTCCGTGGACGTCCCGGTAGGGGTAGTTCTCGATGGTGAAGGGCACGTCCTCGCCGACGTCGGGGACCAGGATGTTCCGAAGCCGCCCGATCTGCAGGAACGGCACGGTCCACCACGGACCCCGGCGGATGGAGGTCATCACCCCGCGCCCGATGCACGCTTCGGCGGCATCCAGGCCGACGCCGAAGCGCCGTTGCATCATCGGGTGCAGCCGGTGGAAGTCGGCGCCGAGCGCCGCTCGGAACACCGAGGTCATCGCTGCTCCGCCGGGTCCGGCAGGGCGGCGAGGGTCGCGGGCGCGTCGCGCAGGTGGTCGCTTCGTCGGGTGCCTCCTCGCGGTGCTCGGGCCGACCGGGAGGCCCGTGGCCGGTCCCGGCGCCACACCTGCAGCACACTCGCCAACTGCCAGGTCTCGGGGTCGCCGCCGCCTTCCAGCCAGACGCGGAGCCGGTCGAAGCTCCACGCAGTCGCCCAACCGAGCATCGGCCGGACGACCAGGTCGAGTGCGCCCCACCCCGGGTCGTAGTCGTACCCCGTGATGAAGCGGGTGCGGCCGTCCTCGGTCGGGACGTACTTCCAGTACCCACGACCGTGTCGGATCGGCGACAGGCGGTCCCGGGTGGAGAAACGCAGAGCCGACGTCCGTGTGCCGTCCGGCCGGACCCGCTCGCCGAGGCTCACGCCCGTGCCGTGGACGTCGTGCACGGCGGACCGTCGGACGTACGTGAAGCGGGCTGCTCCGTCGGCGTCGGCCGGTCCCGGGACGATCTCGGAGAACCGGACGTCCCACCGAACGTGACGTCGCGGGTCCTGCGTCGCTTCCCAGACCCGCTCGACGTCCGCGTCGATGATCGTCTCGACGTAGATGCCCCGGCTGCCCACACCCCGAGCGTAGGACACACCGGCAACTGACCCCCGACGGCGCACCCCCTCGTTCGATCGCATCTCCTACGCTGACCCCATGACGTCGCAGTCGGAGTCCTCGGCCCGCAAACGCATCGGCCTCGTCGGCGCGGGCGGTATCTCCGTCGCCCACCTGCCCGGGCTGCTCCGCCTGGGTGACGTGGTGGTGCACGCTCGCGAGGGCGCCCACGAACTCGTCGCCGCCTTCACCGACACCGCCCGGGCCGAGGGCAGCACGATCACCGTCGCCGACAGTCTCGACGACCTCCTCGCCGGGGTCGACGTCGTCGACGTCGTGGTCCCGACGCACGCGCACGCCGAGGTCGTCCGTGCGGCGATCGCGGCCGGCAAGGACGTCGTCTCCGAGAAACCCCTGGCCCGGACCGACGCGGACGCGGCGGACCTGGCGGCGCGCGCTGCGGACGCGGGCGTGCAGCTCTACCCGGCCCAGGTGGTGCGCTGGTTCCCTGCGTACGCGCGCCTGCACGAGGCCGCGACCACGGGCCTCCTGGGCGACCTGGCGGTGTTGCGGTTCTCGCGGTCCGGCGCCTTCCCCACCCACGTCCCCTGGTTCGGCGACCGCGCGCTGTCGGGTGGGATCGTGATGGACCAGATGATCCACGACCTCGACATCGCGCGCTGGGTGGCGGGCGAGGTGACCCGGGTGTCGGCGGTGAACGTCCGCGCGGGTTCCGAGGCCGAGCCGGTCGAAGCGGCGCACGTCCTGCTCACGCACGAGTCCGGCGCGATCAGCCACGTCGCCGGGTTGTGGGGGCCGCAGCACCTCGCCTTCACGACCGAGTACTCGGTGACGGGGACGCTCGGAAGCCTGTCGCACTCGTCCCG
The DNA here is from genome assembly GCF_025677645.1 of Curtobacterium poinsettiae. Lineage (NCBI taxonomy): Bacteria > Bacillati > Actinomycetota > Actinomycetes > Micrococcales > Microbacteriaceae > Curtobacterium > Curtobacterium flaccumfaciens. Next base: position 3,488,845 of record NZ_CP106879.1, read on the forward strand.
GGCAGAAGAGGACACCCGCAGCGACCTCGCCGCACCGGCCTCCGTGGACGGTTTCCTGCCGACGGTGGACCCGGCGGACGATCCGTACGCGCTGGAGCTCGCCGACTTCCTCGCCGCGTTCGACGGTGGTGCTCCGCCCAGGGTCAGCGTGGACGACGGCGTCGCTGCGGTGCGGATCGCGAACGCGGCGATCGCCTCGATCGAGTCCGGCCAGCCGGTGGAGGTGTCGCGGTGACGCTCCGGGTCGGGGTGCTCTCCTTCGCCCACACGCACGCCATCAGCTACCTCGGTGCCCTGGCGGCGATGCCCGACGTCGAGGTGCGCGGGACGGACCCGGACGGGACATCGACGGGGACGGGTCTCGGCGACCTGCGCGGAGCCGAACTGGCACGCGCGCTCGGCGCCGGGTACGCGGACTCCGTCGACGAGCTGCTCGACTGGGGGCCGGACGCGGTGATCGTCACGAGCGAGAACGCGCGGCACCGCGAGTACGTCGAGCTCGCGGCGGCAGCCGGGGCGCACGTGCTCTGCGAGAAGCCGCTCGCGACGTCGTGGCAGGACGGCCTCGCCATCCGCGATGCGGTGGACCGCGCCGGGGTGCTGCTGATGATGGCCTTCCCGGTGCGCTTCGCCTCGGCCTTCGACCGGCTGCGTGCGACGCGGGACTCGGGCGCACTCGGCACGGTGTTCTCGGTGCGGGGCGCGAACAACGGCATGCTCCCGCTCGCCCGCGACTGGTTCACCGACGTCCGACTGAGCGGCGGCGGCGCCCTCGTCGACCACGTCGTGCACGTCGCCGACCTGATCGACGGACTGACCGGAGCGACACCGGTGTCCGTCACCGCCGTCGCGAACCGGGTGCTGCACGCCGACCGCGCGAACGCCGAGACCGCGGGCTTGGTGACCATCACGTACGACGACGGCACGATCGCGGCGATCGACTGCTCGTGGAGCCGACCGGACACGTTGCCGGTGTGGGGTGGGCTGACGCTCGACGTTGCCGGGACCGGTGGCACGGTGTCGGTGGACTTCTTCGGCGCGGCTGCTCGCGGGATCGACGCGGTCGGGGGCCGGCCGATCGAACTCCGGTACGGACCCGACCACGACCTGCCGATGCTCCGGACGTTCCTGGCGGCGGTGCGGTCCGGGGAGCAACCGCAGCCGGACGCCGGGGTCGGGCTGCGGACGCTGTCGATCGTGCTGGCGGCGCAGGAGTCGGTGCGGACGGGCAGGACGGTGCCGGTGCAGGTCGCGGACTGAGCACCGCCGGCGCGCTACGCTCGTCCCGATGCGCGCAACCGTGCGGGACGTGGCCGCCCTCGCCGGGGTGTCCCCGAAGACCGTCTCCAACGTCGTCAACGGCGGCGTGGTCGTGCGCCCGGAGACCCGCGAACGCGTCGAGCGCGCGGTCGCCGAGCTCGACTACGTGCCGAACCTGTCCGCCCGCGGGCTCCGGAACGGCCGCTCCGGAGCGATCGCGCTGACCCTGCCGGAGATGGGCAGCGCGTACTCCGCCGAACTCGCCCAGTCCTTCGTGGAACTCGCCCGCGAACGCGGCTGGGTCGTGCAGCTCGAGCAGACCGGCAACGACCCGGCCCGCGAACGCGAACTGGTCTCCCGTGCCCGCGCGCACCTGGTGGACGGGCTGATCCTCAACCCGGTGTCGCTCAGCGCGAGCGTCCTGGCCTCGACCGAGGGGCTGCCGCCGACCGTCGTCATCGGCGAGGTCGAGCCCGAGCACGTCGACCAGGTGCACGTGGACAGCCGCGCGGCGGCCGAGCAGGTCACCGAACACCTCATCGCCCACGGGCACCGGCGCATCGCGGTCGTCGGGGCGTCACCCGAGGGCGCCGCAACGGCGACGAGCGAGCTCCGCGAACGCGGCTACACCGCCGCGCTCACCGCCGCCGGCATCACGCCAGACCCGTCGCTCCGAGTCCCGCTGCCGGCGTGGACCACGAGTTCCGCGGCGACGACCTTCGCGGCCTGGCTGGACGAGCACGCCCTGCCCGACGCCGTCTTCGCCTTCACCGACTCGATCGCGTTCGGGGTGCTGCACGTCCTGGCCGCCCGCGGCGTCCGCGTGCCCGAGCAGGTCAGCGTCATCGGGTTCGACGACGTCGACGCGGCCGCGTACGCGATCCCGTCGCTCAGCACGGTGTCGTTCGACCGTCGGGCCTTCGCGACGGCGGCACTCGACCTGCTGACCCGGCGGATCGCGGACCGCGGTGCCGCGCCGGAGACCGTGGTCGTTCCGCACCGGATCGTCGAGCGGGCGAGCGTCGGCGACCGCCCGCGCTGACGTCGACGCCGTTCCGTGCTGACCGACACCGCACGCGGTCGCACGCCCGTAGGGTGTCGCTCAGCGCGAACGACCGCCGGAGCGGGAGCCGCTGCCGGACTGCCGCCGCCGCCTGACCGTCAGGCGTACGCTCCGCCGCATGACCAGCGAAGACGCCTCGATGCCGACACTCGCCGCGACCGTCCTGCAGTCCCCCGAGCCGGTCGCCCTCGGCCGGTTCTACGGTGCCCTGACCGGGTGGACCGTCCACGAGGACGGGCCCACCTGGGTGCGCGTGCGCCCCGACGAGGGTCCAGGCCTGTCCGTGCAGTACGAACCGGCCTACGTCGCCCCGGTCTGGCCCGGCACCGAGGATGCCCCGGGCATGCAGCTGCACCTCGACTTCCAGGTCGAGGACCTGCCTGCTGCGGTCGCGCGCGCCGAGCAGCTCGGTGCCCGGCAGGCCGCGTTCCAGCCACAGGACGACGTCCGGGTACTGCTCGACCCGGACGGCCACCCGTTCTGCCTGTTCCTGCCCGGGGCGTGACGCGCTGCCCCTGCTGCCGCCGCTGCCGCGCAGTCGTGCTGACCGACACCGCACGCGGTCGCGCGCCCGTGGGGTGTCACTCAGTGCGAACGACCGCCGGAGCGGGAGCCGCCGCCCTCACCCGGGTCCGCCGCCGCCAGCACCGCCGACCGCGTCCGCGCATCTCCGAGGATCCGGAAGTGCCCACCCACCGGCAGCCGCACGTTCGTTGCCCCCTGGAGCGCACTGCCCTCGGGGATGAGCGTGTCGAACACCCCGTACACCGACGTGATCCGCGCGTTCGCGTCGAGTTCCCGCGCGAGCCCCGCCAGCACCGGGTCGGCCGCCCGGAACGCCCGCAGGTGCGGCACCGGCGCGAGCCGCGCGTAGACCGAGCCCGCGAAGGGCGTCGACACCGCGACCATCCGGTCGATCCGCTCGTGCTGGTCGAGCTGCGTCATCGCGTACTTGCCGATCAGTCCGCCCTTGCTGTGTGCGAGCACGAGCACGTTCCGCAGGTCCTGGTCCTCCAGGTACGCGATCACCTCGCGCGCCGAGTCGGGCACGGGCCGCAGGTTGTGGCGCAGGACGGGCAGCACGTGCACCGGGTGTCCCCGATCGTGGAGCGCGTCCATCAGCGGCCGCATGAAGTGCCAGGTCTCGTAGACGCCGGGGACCACGACGACGGGCTGCCCGGTGCCGTTCCGGTAGTCGTCCGCGGTGGTCGGGCCGAGGCTCCGGACCTGCCACCTGGCGGCGTACCCCCAGTCGAGTGCGGCCCACCACGCGCGCCGCACCAGCGGGACACGGCCTGGAGGCCCGGATCGCCCCGTCCGCGCCGCATCCGTCCCCGACGTGGCCGACCGGGTCATCGCAGCCCCTCCAGGCGCTCGGCGCCGCGGAACGACTCGAGCAGGCGCGCGAAGGCGTCCGGCTGCCGTTCCTGCACGTGGTGCGGGCCGGCCAGTTCCGCGAAGGTGCCGTCCGGCGCGGCGGCCGCGACCCGAACCGACCAGTCGTGCCGCGCGATCGGGTCCTGGCTGCCGCGGACGACGAGGACGGGCTGCGTCACCTCGGTGATCGTCTGCTCGGTCGGGTAGCGGAGCATCGGCCGGAGCTCACGCGTGTACTGCCGCATGCTCCGCAGGTAGTCGGTGACCAGGACGCCGTTCATCCGGACCCCCTCGATGAACCCGTCGCGGCCCAGGTCGAGCGCCTGCAGCGGGAGCGACCGCCGTTCCGCGTTGATCACCGGACCGACGAGCACGATCGCCGCGACGGTCTCCCGGTGGCGCCGGGCGGACTCGACCACGACCTGGGCCCCCATCGACTGCCCGACGAGCACCAGGTCGCCGTCGACCAGGTGGCGGACCGCCCGCACGACCACGTCGCCGAGCTCCTCGATGGGCAGCTGCCGACCGGCCGCGGGCAGCCAGCCGAACCCCGGCAGGTCGACGCTGATCGTGCGGTGCTCGGCGGCGACGGCGCGCTGCGACCGGGCGAAGGACCGGTGGGACATCCCGATGCCGTGGACGAACACGACGGTGGGGTCGGTGTCGTCGCGGACCGGCTCTCGCGCTGCCATGGTGTGCAGGCGCACGGGCAACCCGTCGATCCGGACGGTCTCCACAGCAGCGCGCACGAGCCGAGGCTACGCGGCGGTTCGCAGCACCGGGTCAGCCTCGTCATCGGCCGCACACAGCCGGGCCGTGTGCACTCCTGGCATGAGCGACACCACTCCCACCAACGGCCACGAACCGGACGGCTCCGACCGGGCGAATCGGGCAACGGCTCCGACCGGCTGGGGCGCCGCCCCGACCCCGACGTCGACCTCCACGCTCGACGCCCCCGCGCCGCAACAACAACAGCAGCAGCAGCAGCCGTACCGCGCGGACGCCGACGCCAGGAACCCGGGCGCCTGGGACTCCACCGCCCCGAAAGGCGCCACCCCCTGGTACGGCGCCGGCGCCGGCGCTGCGACCACCCGCCGCAGCACCGGCCCGAAGCCCCCGTGGTTCTGGCCGCTCCTCGCCGCGATCGTCGGACTCGCCGCACTGTTCGTCGGCGGAGGCGTCGGATTCGCCATCGGCCACGCGATCGGTGCGGACCGGACGCAGTCGACCACGCAGGTGCCCGACACGAACCGGTTCCCGGGCAACGGCACCGGGCAGGCCCCCGGTTACGGCTCCGGCAGCAGCGACGGGAGCACCAGCGACGGAACGAGCGACGGCAGCAGCAGCGACGGCACCGGCAGCTGACCGACGGGTACGATCCGTCCCATGCGGAAGACCACTGCCGGTCTGTTCACGTCGGTCGACGGCGTCGTGCAGGACCCCTACGAGTTCCAGTACGACAGCTTCGACGACGAGCTCGGTGCGGCGATGGGCGCCTGGATGGCCCGGACCGACACCGTGCTGCTCGGCCGGAACAGCTACCTGGAGTGGTCCGAGTGGTGGCCCGCCCACGCCGACGACCCCTTCGGACAGTGGATCAACCCGATCGAGAAGCACGTGGCCTCCACCACGCTCGGCGACGACCTGACCTGGCAGAACAGCACGCGGATCCCGGGGCGACGTCCCCGCGTTCGTCCGCGGACTGCAACAGCGCGATGGGGCGGACATCGCCGTGTGCGGCAGTGTCACGCTCGTCCGCAGCCTGCTGTTCGCCGGGGTCCTCGACGAACTGCAGCTCATGATCCACCCGGCGATCGCCGGCCGTGGCCGACGACTGTTCGAACCGACCGACCCGCCCACGCGGCTGCGTCTGGTCGACAGCACCGTGACGAGCAAGGGGAACGTGCTGAACACCTACGGGCGGCTCGACGCCTGACGGACGCACCACGGGCCTCCCGGCCCCACCCGTCATGCGCCCCGGCGAACCGCGCGTACCCTCGTGGGTGACCATCCGCACCCGAGGAACACCGGAGCAAGCATGACCCAGGACACCCGCCCGCACGTCGTCATCGTCGGCGGTGGATTCGCCGGTGTGGCCGCCATGCGGGAGCTCGCCGATGCGCCGGTCCGGGTGACCCTGGTCGACCGCCACGTCTACAACATGTTCCAGCCCCTGATGTACCAGGTCGCGACGGGTGGCCTGAACGCCGGCGACGTGACGTACTTCCTGCGCTCGCTCCGTGCCCGCCAGTCGAACGCCGAGTTCCGTCACGGGCTGCTGACCGGCATCCGCACCGACGAGCGCATCGCCGAGATGTCCGACGGCGAGCACCTGCACTACGACTACCTGATCCTCGCCAACGGCGTGAACACGAGCTACTTCGGCACGCCCGGTGCGTACGAGTACGCGTACTCGATGTACTCCCGCTCGCAGGCGCTCCGCATCCGCGACGAGCTGTTCACCCGGCTCGAAGAAGCGGCGGCGAACCAGGGCCCCGACGAGATCCGCATCGTCATCGTCGGTGGTGGCGCGACCGGCGTCGAGATGGCCGGCGCGCTCGCCGAGCTCCGCGACCAGGCACTCGTCGGCGCGTACCCGGAGATCGAACGCGGCAACATCTCGATCACGCTCGTGCACCGCAGCGGCGAGCTGCTCAAGCCGTTCGCCCCGCGCCTGCGCCGGTACGCCGCCAAGGTGCTCCGGAAGCGCGGTGTGGTGCTGCGGCTGGGCACCGGCGTCTCCGAGGTCAAGCCCGACGGCGTGATGACCGCTGACGGCGAGTTCATCCCCGCGTCGCAGGTGATCTGGGCGACCGGTGTCGCCGCCCACAAGGAGGTCTCCGGCTGGGGCCTGCCGCAGACCCACGGTGGCCGCATCCAGGTGAACGACGACCTGAGCGTGAAGGGCGCCGAGCGGATCTTCTCCGCCGGCGACATCGCCGCGCAGGACGACGCCCTCGCCCAGCTCGCCCAGCCCGCGCTGCAGGGCGGCCGGCACTCGGCGCGGCAGATCGTGCGCCTGCTCGAGGGGAAGGCCACCGAGCGCTTCAAGTACTTCGACAAGGGCACCATGGCGACGATCGGCACGAACGCCGCGGTCGCCCAGCTGCGCGGCGGGATCACCATGGTCGGCCCGGTCGCCTGGCTCGCCTGGGTGTTCGTGCACATCACGAGCCTGCTCGGCGCCGGCAACCGGATGTCGACCCTGACCCACTTCTTCGTCCGCTACGTGTGGTTCATGCGGAAGCGCTCGATCCCGATCGTCGGCGACGTGCGCCCGGTGCGGCCGAACGGCGACCGCGAGCCGGACCCCTGGCAGCTGCAGAAGGCCGAGTAGCCGCGCGCGTTTCCATTTCGTGAGCAGGAACGGTCGCGTCCGCACGTCGGACCCGACCGTTCCTGCTCACGGTGTGCGTGCGGTGTCGTGCGGCGTCGGCGGTGTCGTTCGTCGTCGGCGCTGACGAGTCTGGTGCACCCCGCTCGTTGAGACTCCTCTTACCCGCGAGGAGGACCCTGGTCGGCGACACGCAACCGAGCAGCGCGGGAGGGACCATGGCGACGACCACGCTGACCCACGCGCCGACGCAGGCGCAGCCACAGGACCGCACGGCCGCCCCGGAGCACTCCGGGGCGGGGACGCAGCAGGCGCCCCCGCCCCCGCTGACACACCGTGCACCCGCGCTCGACGGACTCCGGATCCTCGCCATCCTGGTCGTCGTCCTGTACCACTTGCACGTGCCGCAGTTCGAGGGCGGCTTCATCGGCGTGACGGTGTTCTTCGTGCTGTCCGGCTTCCTCATCACGACGCTGCTGCTCGGCGAGAGGCGTCGCACCGGGCGGGTGCGCCTCGGCTCGTTCTGGGTGAAGCGACTGCTCCGCCTGTACCCGGCACTGCTCGCGTTCGTCGTCGTCGGGCTCCTGCTCTGGAGCTGGGTCGGTGACTACAAGGGCGCTTCGCTGCAGTCGGGCCAAGCGGCGTTCATCGCGCTGACCTACACGGGCAACCTGTTCCGCGCCTTCTGGGACACCTCGCAGGGCGTCTTCGCGCACACGTGGAGCCTGTCGATGGAGGAGCAGTTCTACCTGGTCTGGCCGCCGGTGCTGGTCCTGCTCGCCGCACTCCGGGTCCGCCGCCGCTGGCTCCTGACGGGGCTCGGGGTCCTGGTCGTCGGGGCGTCGGCGGCGTCGTGGGCGAGCTACCGCAGCCCGAGCGGCGGTGCCACGCCCGACGTCTACTTCTCGCCCGTGCTCGGGGTCGTGCCGCTGGCGATCGGCTGTGCACTGGCACTGCTGCTCGACGACGAACGGGTGCGCGTGCGGGCCGCCGGGATCCTCGGGCACGTGGCGACCTGGCTCGGTCTCGTGCTGCTGGTCGGAGTGCTGCTCTGGATCGACGACGACTGGACGCAGCACGCGTCGACGTTCGGCATCGTGCTGCCGCTGACCGGGCTGATCGCAGCGGTGACGATCGGTGGGCTCGTCTCGGTCCGCTCCCCGGTGTCGGCCGCCCTGGCCTGGACGCCGGTGTCGTGGTTCGGCCGCCGGGTCTCGTACTCGGCGTACCTCTGGCACCCGCTGGTGATCGCCCTGCTCGGCACCTTCGCGATCGGCCCGTGGGGCACGGTCGGCCTGGTCGGCGCGGTGGTGATCGTGTCGATCGGTGCCGCGTACGCCGTCGAGGTCCCCGTCGAGCGGTTCCGCGCACGGGTCCGAGCGGGTCGCCGGGCAGCAGCCCCGCGCAGCGCATCGAGTGAGCAGAAGACGTCGAGTACGGCCCGCTGACCCGACGTCTTCTGCTCGCTGAACGCCGCGGTGAACGGTCACCGTAGGCTCGCCGACGTGCCCATCGAACGCGTCGACGTCCTCGTCGTCGGCGGCGGCCCCGTCGGGCTGTTCCTGGCGGCACTCCTCGCGGCGCGGGGCGTCGACGTCCGCGTGTGGGAACGCCGGGCCGAGCCGCCGACCGGTTCGCGGGCCATCGGCATCCACCCGCCGTCCCTCGACGCGTTCGCCGCGATCGGCCTGGACACCGCGGTGCTCGCCGAGGCGTCACTGGTGCACGCCGGCGTGGCCCGGAGCCGCGGTCGGACCATCGGCACCCTGCGCTTCGACCGGGCATCGCCGACCCATCCGTACGTGGCCACCCTCGACCAGCACCGTACCGAGTCCCTGCTCCGGGACCGGCTCCGGGCCAGCGCATCGAGCGCCCTGCGGACCGGGACCACCCTGACCGCGCTGTCCCGGCAGGCCGACCACGTCGACGCCGTCGGGACCGGACCGGACGGCGGCACCGTGACGCTCCGCGCAGCCTTCGTCGTCGGTGCCGATGGTGCGCGGAGCGCCGTCCGCGACCTGCTCGGCATCGGGACGACCGGGCGCGAGTACCCGGACCGCTACGTGATGGGTGACTTCGCCGACCCCGAGGCGCCGTCGGCCCGGTCGGCCGCGCTGGTCGACGTCGGCCCGGACGGCGTCGTCGAGTCCTTCCCGCTGCCGGGCGCACGGCGCCGGTACGTCGCCCTGGTGCCGGACGACGACGCGTTCGCTTCGGCCGAGGGCAGCTGGACGAGCACGCCCGACGCCGCGGTCGTCGTACGCCTGGCCGCGCTCGTCGCCGAACGGACCGGGGTCGTCCCCGACCCCGCGAGCTGCTCGATGACCAGCGGCTTCCGGGTGCGCCGCCGCACCGCCGAGCGCGTCGGCGTCGGCCGGGTCGTGCTCGTCGGGGATGCCGCCCACGAGATCAGTCCGATCGGCGGGCAGGGCATGAACCTCGGGTGGCTCGACGCTGCCGAGCTGGCGCCCCTGCTGGCGGGCGCGGTCCGCACCGGCGTCGCCGGTCCGTGGCCGGGCTACGCCGCCCGCCGCCAGGCAGCCGCCCGCCGCGCGGCACGGCAGGCCGAGGTGAACATGGCACTGGGCCGTCCGCTCGGCCCCGTCACGGCGACCGGCCGGGAGGCGCTGCTCCGGACCGCCCTGTCGCTGCCGACCGCGCACGGCCTGGCTCGGCTCTACGCGATGCGCTGGGCCTGACGGCCCGCGTTCTGCGCAGTCGCGGCGCGCGGTCGGGGCGATCGCGCCGTGTGTTCCGCGTCGTCAGGCGACGAGTCGCGCGCCTGCGAAGCCGAGCTCGACGACGAGCACGAGGGACGACGCGATGACCAGCCGGAACAGGGCGCGTGATGCGCGTCCCGCGAGCACCAACCGGACGCCGACGACGGCGAGCACCGCCACCACGACGGCTCCGAGGACCGCGAGCACGATCCCGGGCCCTTGCACGGGGTCGTCGCCGAGCACCTGTCCGCCGAGCACCAGGGCGGCCGCGACGACGAGCGAGGCGAACGCGACGATCCCCGCGCCGCGGAGCCCGAGGCGGTGCGGGAAGCCCCGCACTCCGGTGGCGTCGTCGTCGACCAGGTCGGGCAGCACGTTGGTGCAGTGGATCGCGATGCCGAAGACGGCCCCCGTAGCGATCGCCCACCACGCCGGCCACTGCCCCTCCGGCCCGGCCGCGACGGACACGACGGGCAGCAGCCCGAAGGCGACGACGAACGGCGCCACCGACCACACCGAACGCTTCAGCCCGGCGTCGTAGGCCCACCCGGCGGCGACCAGCACGAGGTGCGCGACCGCGGCGACCGGCCCCAGGAACAGCGAGAGCACCACGGCGATCCCGGCGGTGGCGTACGCCGCAGCGCGGACGGTGCCGACGGCGATGAGGCCGCGGGCCACGGGCTTGTCGCTCCGCCCGACGGCTCGGTCGCGGTCCGCGTCGATCCAGTCGTTCGCCAGGCCGATGGACAGCTGCCCGGCGACGACCGTCAGCGCCACCAGCACCACGAGCCACACGGGGTGCCCCACGGCGGCGGCGATCACCGCGGCGAGGACGGTCACGGTGACCGTGGGCCCCGGGTGCGACGACGCGAAGAGCAGTCGTGCGGTCGACGGGGTGCGGCTGGCGGTCACCCGGTCAGCGTACGGATCGCTCCTGCGCGGTCGTGCCGCCGGTCACGGGACCGCGGGCACCTGGACGCCGAAGCGGTCGACGAGCTCGCGCTTGAGCACCTTGCCGCTCGGGCCGAGCGGCAGCGCGTCGAGGACGTGCACCACCCGGGGGTACTTGTACGCGGCGATCTCGGCGGCGACGAAGTCGACCAGGACCTGCGGCTCGACGGACGCGCCGGAGCGCAGGACCACCGCTGCCTCGATCTCCTGCCCGTGGACCGCGTGCGGCACGCCGAACACCGCGGCCATCGCGACGTCGGGGTGGGTGGCGAGGACCTCCTCGACCTGCCGCGGGTACACGTTGTAGCCGTTGCGGATGATCATGTCCTTGGTGCGGTCGACGATCGTCAGGTACCCGTCGTCGTCCTTCGTGCCCAGGTCACCGGTGCGGAACCACCCGTCGACGATGGCCTCGGCGGTGTCCTCGGGCCGGTCGAGGTACCCGTTCATCAGGTTGTGGCCCCGGATCACGAGCTCGCCGATCTCGCCGCGCGGCAGCATGACGATCGCGTCGCGGACCTCGGGGTCGGCGATCTCGACGTCGATGCCCCAGACCGCCGTGCCGATGGTGCCGGGCCGCGGCGGTCGCCCGACGTGGTTGAAGGTGGCGACCGGCGAGGTCTCGGTCAGCCCGTACCCCTCGTGGATCGGCGCGTCGAAGACCTGCTGGAACCGCTCGAGCACCGCGAGCGGCAGCGAGGCTCCACCGGAGATCGCGTACCGGAGCGTCGGACGGGCCTCGGACCGGGTCGCGGCGTCGAGCAGCGCCATGTACATCGTCGGGACGCCCATGAAGATGCCGCAGCCGTGCTCGACCATCGCGGCGAGCGCCGTGTCACCGTCGAACTTCGGCAGCATGACGAGCGTCGCGCCGGTCCGGAACCCGGTGTTCATCGTGCAGGTCTGCCCGAACGTGTGGAACAGCGGCAGGGCGCCGAGCAGGACGTCCCCGCGGTGCATGTCGAACGTGGTCATCAGGTTGGTGTTGACCTGTTCGAGCAGCGCGAAGTGCGAGCCCTCGGCGCCCTTGGGCTGGCCGGTGGTGCCGCTCGTGTACAGGATCGTGGCGGTGTCGAACGGGTGCCGCGGCACGTAGGTGTCGAGCGGTTCGCTCTGCGCGGCCAGGGCCTCGAGCCGGTCGGGGCCGGCCGCGGACCCGTCGTCCGTCGTCGCCGGTGCGAGCACGGTCACGACGTCGACCCCGGCGAGCTCGGCACCGGCGGCGCCTTCGCCGAGCAGCGGGGCGGCACAGACGAGCAGGGTCGCGCCGCTGTCGCGCAGGACGTACTCGATCTCGCGGCGCTTCAGCAACGCGTGCACGGGCACGGCCACCGCGCCGAGGGCCAGGGTGGCGTAGTAGACGCGGGGGAAGTCCGCGACGTTCGGCACGAGCATCGCCACCTTCGACCCCTCGGTCACGCCCCGTGCCCGGAGTGCCCCGGCGTAGGCCAGGGTCTGCGCCCACAGCTCGGCGTAGGTGGTGCGGACGTCACCCACGATGACGGCGACGTCGTCCGGGTACCGTGCCGCGGACTCGGCGAGGATCGCCGCGACCGACGCGGTCGCGCGGGTGGTGTGGGTGTCGTGCATGCCGGTCTCCGTCTTCCTCGACGACCTCGTCGTCGTCACCGCCGATCCTACGGCTGGACCCGCCGGACCGGTCAGGCAGGCTCGAGCCTCCGGACCGGTCAGGCAGGCCCGAACCGGCGGACCACTCAGGCAGGCTCGGCCCGGGGCCCCGGTCAGGCGGCGGACGCCGTGGGTTCCCGCCGCCGGATGAGCACCCCGGACGCCAGGGCGATCCCGAGCAGGACGACGAGTCCGCCGACGGGCTCGTTCCACCGCACCCGCTCCCCCAGCACGAGCACACCGAGCGCCACCCCGACCACCGGCGTCAGGTACGTGACGGTGGAGGCGCGGCCGGCACCCCACGCCTGCACGAGCCGCGTGTTCCAGGCGTAGGCCAGCCCCGTGCCGACGCAACCGAGCGCGATCATCGCGGCCACGATCCTCCCGTCCAGCTGCACCGGACCGGTCGCGATGACGGGCGCGACCAGCAGGAGCATCCCGGAGGCCAGCGTCAGCTGGACCGTCGCCAGCGTGACCGGGTCGTACGCGCTCGCCACGGCCACCCGGCGCAGGTAGGCGAGCCCGATGCCGTAGGAAGCGGTCATGCCGAGCAGTGCGACCTGCCCCGGCACGCTCGCCAGGACCTCCGGGTCGGTCAGGACGTCCCACGGGCCGACCAGCACGAGCACCCCGACGATGCCGAGCACGATCCCGAGCACCTGTCGTCCGCGGAGCCGTTCGGACGGCACGAGCACCGCGAGCGCGGCCAGCGTCATGATCGGCGTGGTCGCGTTGTAGATGCTCGCGAGCCCGGACGGCACCGTCTGCTCGGCCCACGCCATCAGCGACGACGGGACCGCGTTGAGGAACACCGCGACGACCGCCAGGTGCGCCCACGTCCGCGGCTCCCGTGGCCACCGGCGCCGGGTCGCCAGGAGCACCACGACGAGCGTCGCCCCGCCGAGCACGGTCCGCACGGTGGCGACCTGCTGCGGGGCGAGTCCGTCGAGGCCGATCTTCGCGAAGAGGAAGCTCGAACCCCAGGTCAGTGCGACGAGGGCGTAGAGGAGGGCGTTCACGAGGTACAGTCTCGGCAGATGCGCGGCATGTGGCGAACGCATGTCGCTCATGGACACATGAGGAGGACGCATGACCGTCTCGGTCCAACAGCTGCGCGCGTTCGTCGCCACGCTCGACGCCGGGTCCTTCACCGCGGCGGCCGCCGCGCTGGGCGTCGGCCAGTCCGCGGTGTCCCACGCCGTCGCCGGGCTCGAACGCGAGGTCGGCGGCCCCGTGGTGCGCCGTGGCACGGTCGCCGCCGCCACACCGCTCGGCGACCGCCTGCTGGCCCACGCCCGGAGCGTGCTCGCCTCGGTCGAAGCCCTGGAGGCGGTGGTCCGGCCCGCCACGGCGCGCGGCACCGTGCGCCTCGCCGCCGTCCCCACCGTCTGCCAGGGCCTGCTGCCGCGGCTCCGTGAGCTGTGGACCGTGACCCTGCCGGACGTCGACGTGCAGGTCTACGAGGGGGACGACGACGAGATGCCGGAGTGGCTCGAGGCCGGCACCGTCGACGCCGCCGTGCTCGTCGACCCCTCGCCCGTGCCCGACGGTGGCGTGGTCGTGGCGCGGGACGAGATGGCCGCCGTGATCCGCCGCGACCACCCCCTCGCCGAACTGCCCGCACTCACCCTCGACGACCTGCACGAGGACGGTCTGGTGGCGGGCGGCGGCGGCTGCGAGTACCAGATCCAGAAGCTGCACGAGCTCGACGGCCGCCCGTTCCGCTACGCCCACCGGGTACGGGAGATGAGCACGATGTTCGGGATGATCCAGCGGGGCGAGGGCGTGTCGATCGTGCCGACCCTGGGCCGCGGGATGCTGCCGCCCGACCTCGTGATGATCCCGATGGCCCGGCGGCTCGAACGGACCCTGGTGCTGAGCGGTCCGTCGTCCCGTGCGTGGCACCCGCTGGCGCGGGCCCTGGTGGACGCGGTCTGAGACGGACAGTCCCCCGGTCAGGCAGCTCCGGCAGCTCAGGCAGCTCCGACCTTCGGCGGATCCGCTCGGCCCGACAGCTCCCTAGGCTCGGGGCATGACCTCGACCGCGCTCCCCGCCGTGCCGCTCGGGCAGCGCGTGTGGTCCCAGACCTGGCGTGTCGCCGTCGCGGCCCTGACCGGGCTGCTCACCGCGGGGCTCGTGTGGCCGTCGATGGACACCCGCGGCTGGAGCGACCTGCACGTCGGCGCGCTGATCCTCGGCGATGTGGGAGCCGGCCTGGTGGCCCTCGTCCTCCTGCCGTTCCGGCACCGGGCACCGCTGGTGATCACGGTCGTCATCGCTGCCCTCAGTTCGGTGTCGACGTTGGCGGTCGGGGCGGCCGCGATCGCCACGGTGTCACTGGCCACCCGGCGCCGGGCCGTCGAGCTCGCCGTCGCCGGTGCGGTGCTGCTCGGTGCCACGGTGCTCTACGACGTCGTCCTGGCGCCCCAGGGCGACGCCATGCCGCTCTGGCAGATCGTGGTCGCCGGCGCCGTCGGCATCGCCCTGCTCGTCGCGATCGGCATCGGGATCGGCCAGCGCCGGGCGCTGCTGCTGTCCCTGCGCGAGCGCGCAGCCCTGCTCGAACGCGACCAGCAGCTGCGCGAGGACCGTGCCCGCGAGCAGGAACGCGCCCACATCGCCCGCGAGATGCACGACGTCCTGGGCCACCGGCTGTCCCTGGTCGCGCTGCACGCCGGTGCGCTCGAGTACCGCGGCCCGGGGCTCACCCCCGACGAGACCGTCGCGGCGGCCGGGGTCGTGCGGGCCGAGGCGCACTCCGCGCTCACCGATCTGCGCGACGTCCTCGGGGTGTTGCGCGACCCCGCGGCGAACGGTGGCGACGAGGTGACCGGCACCGCGCCTCCGCAGCCGACGCTCGTCGACCTGCCCGCCCTGCTCGACCAGGCGCGTTCCGGCGGTGCGACCGTCCGGGCGCGTGTCGACACCGACGGCACGGCGGTACCGACCGCCGTGGGGCGACACGCCTACCGGATCGTGCAGGAGTCGCTGACGAACGCCCGCAGGCACGCCCCCGGGGAGCTCGTCGACGTCGTCGTCGAGACCGTCCCCGGTCCGGCGATCCGGGTGGTGGTGTCGAACACACTGGCCGACGGACCTGCGCTCGGCGACGACTCCAGGCACGCGGCCGGACACGGCCTGCGCGGGCTCGCCGAGCGCGCCCGACTCGTCGGCGGGAGCTTCCGCGCCGGCAGCGACGACGGTCGCGTGCACGTGGTCGAGGCGGTGCTGCCGTGGACCCCGTGACCGCTCCCGTCCGCGTCGTCCTGGTCGACGACGACCAGCTCGTGCGCGTCGGACTCCGCCTCGTGCTCAGCGGCGACGACGGCCTGGTGGTCGTGGGCGAAGCGGGCGACGGGCTCGAGGCCGCGGGCGTCATCGCCGAGACCGCGCCCGACGTCGTGCTCATGGACATCCGGATGCCCCGGTGCGACGGACTCGTCGCCACCGAACGAGAACTGCGCCGCCGACCAGACCTGGCCGTCCTGGTGCTGACGACCTTCGAGGGCGACGACCTCGTGCTCGGAGCGCTGCAGGCCGGCGCCCGCGGGTTCCTGCTCAAGGACACCCCGCCGCACGAACTCGTGCAGGCCGTGCGGACCGTGGGGGCCGGGCGCTCGATCCTGTCCCCGTCCGTGCTCGACCGGGTCATCGCGTTCGCGGCCGGAACGCGCTCCGGCCGGATGGCCGGTGGTCCGGGCGGCGGACCGGCCGGACGATCGGCCGGCACCGCTCCGGACGGCACCGACGCGCGCCGGCTGCTCGCCCTGCTGACCGAGCGGGAGCGGGAGGTCGCGCTCGCCGTGGCGAACGGGGCGTCCAACGCGCAGATCGCGGCCGACCTGTACGTGGGCCTGGCCACCGTGAAGACGCACGTCGGGCACGTGTACGAGAAGTTCGGCGTCGAGAACCGGGTACAGCTGGCACTCGTCGTGCACGCGGCCCGGCGCGGGGACCCCACCGGGTGACCGGGTGACCGGGTGACCGGGTGACCGGGTGACCGGGTGACCGGGTGACCGTCGGCTGAACGGTCGACGGTGGTCCCTCGGCAGGATGGGCCGATGGCCGAGACACACGTGAAGACCTTCACCACCGCGGACGAAGCGGCAGCCGAAGCCGCCGGGCTCGCCTGGCTCGCCGAGGCCGAGGACACCGGAGGCACCCGCATCGCCCGCGTGCTCGGGCGCCCGAGCCCGACCGTGCTCGACCTCGAGCTGATCTCCGACGGCTCCCCCACCGCCGCCCAGGCCGAACGGTTCGGCCGCTCCCTCGCGCACACGCACGCCGCCGGTGCCGACCACTGGGGCGCGCCGCCCGCCGGATGGACCCGCGGTGCGGCGCTGCGGATGGGCCGCTCGCGCACGCCGTTCGTCGCGACCGAGCAGGCACCGGCGACCTGGGGCGAGTTCTTCGCCGAGTACCGCATCCGCGACTTCGTCCGCCGCATCGTCGACGCCGGCGGGTTCGACCGCGCCGAGGCCGCCGTGTTCGAACGGGTCGCCGCACGCGTGCAGGACGGCACGCTCGGGTCGCCGCAGCCCGCGCTCGTCGGGGACCGACCCGCGCGCCTGCACGGCGACCTGTGGGCCGGCAACGTCCTCTGGCCGACGGACTCGTCCGAACCGACCGGCGCCGTGCTCATCGACCCGATCGCGCACGGCGGGCACGCGGAGACCGACCTGGCACTGCTCGGGCTGTTCGGGCTGCCCCGGCTCGAGACGGTGCTCGCCGCCTACGACCGGGAGTCACGGCTGGCCGACGGCTGGCAGGAGCGCGTCGAGCTCCACCAGCTCGCGCCGCTGCTGCTGCACGTGTTCCTGTTCGGCGGCTCGTACACCGGGGCCGCGCTCCGGGCAGCGCAGCGGTACGCCTGACCCCTCGCACCGTGCGAGGGGCGCCGCACGAACGGTGCGAGGTTCCACACTCCGTGCGACCCCGCGTGCCTCGCACCGAGCGCGGAACCTCGCACCACGGCAGACCGCCCCCTCGCACCGTGCGAGGGGGCGCACCGAGCGTCCTTAGGCCGCACACAGCCGGCGCAGTGCAGCAGTCGGGGAACGCCCCGGATGCTCATCGACATGACCACGTACCCGATACCCGTGACCGACCGACGCGATGCCGCGCGCAGTGCCGCGCGGGATCGGCGCCGCCCGCCCCTCGCCCGGCTGTTCCTCGGCGAGCGCGAGGACGCCCGCTGGCTCCGGCCGGCGTTCTGGGCGCTCCTGACCGTGACCGCCGTGGTGTACCTGTGGGACCTCAGCATCTCCGGGTACGCCAACAGCTTCTACGCCGCCGCCGTGCAGGCCGGCACGAAGTCGTGGGAGGCGTTCTTCTTCGGCTCCCTCGACTCGTCGAACTTCATCACGGTCGACAAACCGCCGGCTTCGCTGTGGGTGATGGTGCTGTCCGCCCGGCTGTTCGGCTTCTCGAGCACCAGCCTGCTGCTCCCCCAGGCACTGATGGCCGTCGGTTCGGTCGCCCTGGTCTGGGGCACGGTCCGCCGCATCCTGGCCCGACTCGGCACCACCACCGCGAACGTCGGCGCCCTGCTCGCGGGCTTCGTCGTCGCAGCGACCCCGGCGGCGGCGCTGATGTTCCGCTTCGACAACCCGGACGCCCTGCTCGTCCTGCTGATGACCGCCGGGGCGTACTGCACGGTGCGGGCACTGCCGGAGGGCAGCTGGAAGTGGATGGCGCTCGCCGGGGTCGCCCTGGGCTTCGCGTTCCTGACGAAGATGCTGCAGGGCCTGCTCGTCCTGCCCGCCTTCGGCCTCGTCTACCTGTTCGCCGCCCGCACCGGTTGGGGCCGACGCGTGACCGGTCTGCTCGTCGCGGCCGGCTCCCTCGTGGTGGCCGCCGGCTGGTGGGTCGTCGCCGTGTGGCTCTGGCCCGCCGAGTCGCGCCCGTACATCGGCGGCTCGACGAACAACACCGTCCTCGACCTGGTGTTCGGCTACAACGGCCTCGGCCGGATCTTCGGCGGCTCGGGCAACGGCGGCGGAGGCGGCGGCATGACCGGCGGGACCGCCGGAGGCTCGTTCGGCGGCTCGACCGGTCTGAACCGCCTGTTCTCGTCGGAGATGGGGCTCGAGATCTCGTGGCTCCTGCCCGCAGCGCTCATCGCCCTGGTCGTCGGCCTGGTCGTCGTCGGCCGCCGGCACCTGGCCGATCCCGCACGCGCAGGTCTGGTCCTCTGGGGCGGTTGGCTCCTGGTCACCGGACTCGTGTTCTCGTACATGTCCGGCACGATCCACCCGTACTACACGGTCGCCCTCGCCCCGGCCATCGCCGGACTCGTCGGCACCGGCGGTGCCCTGCTCTGGCACGCACGAGCCCGGTTCGTCGGCCGCCTCGGCCTGGCTGCGATGATCGGCGTCACGGCGTTCTGGGGCTGGTGCCTGCTGAACGAGAACCCGACCTGGCTCCCGTGGCTGCGCTGGGCGATGCTCGCCGGTGGGCTGCTGTCCGCAGCGCTGATCGTCATCGGCAGCGTGCCGTCGCTGCGCAGGCTCGTCACGGTCGGCGTCCTCGCCGGCACCCTGTTCGGGCTGTCCGGCACCACCGCCTACGCCCTCGCCACGACGACCGTCGCGCACTCCGGTTCGATCCCGAGCGTCGGTCCGGCGGGCAGCAGCTCCGGCGGGATGGGCGGCGGTGGTACCGGTGGCTTCCCGGGAGGCACGGGCGGACCGGGTGGGTCGACCTCCGGCTCCGACGACGGCGGCTCCGACAGCACGTCGGACACCCAGCAGGGTCCCGGCGGGACCCCGCCCGAGGGCGGGTCCGGCGAGGCGCCGGACGGCACGACCGGCGAGGTGCCGGAGGGCACCGCCGGGCAGGCACCGGGCAGTGGCCAGGACGGCACGGACGACGCGACGTCCGAGGGTGGGTCGGGGACGGGCCTCCAGGCCGGGGGTGGTGGCGAGGGTGCGTCGACCTCGTCCGCCCTGCAGGAGCTGCTCGAGGCATCCGACGCGAAGTGGGCGGCCGCGGTCAACGGATCGCAGTCGGCCGCGCAGCTCGAACTCGACACCGACACCGCCGTGATGGCGATCGGCGGCTGGTCGAGCGACCCGGCACCGACGCTCGCGCAGTTCAAGGCGTCCGTCGCCGACGGTGACATCGGGTACTACGTGTCGTCCGGGTCCGGCGGCGGGATGGGCGGCGGTTCGTCGACCGCGTCGGCGATCCAGGAGTGGGTCGCGGCGAACTACGAGTCGACGACCGTCGGCGGCCAGACCGTCTACGACCTGAGCACCACGAAGTGATCGACGACGAGGGCGCGGTGGATAGGCTCCGGGGCATGCCCGGCCCCCCGCTGCAGCGCACCGACGGCTCCCCCGTCCGCGCCCTCGTCGTCGACGACGAGCACGCCCTGGCCGAGGCCGTCTCCCTGGCGTTCGCGGGCGACGGCTGGGCCGTGCGGTCCGTGCACCGCGGGCGCGACGTGCTGTTCGCGGCCCGGGAGTTCCAGCCCGACGTGATCGTGCTCGACGTGATGCTGCCGGACATCGACGGGTTCGAGGTGCTCGAACGGCTCCGCGACTCCCGCGACGGCGTCCGGGTGCTGTTCCTCACCGCACGCGACGCCCCCGAGGACCGGCTCACCGGGCTGACCGGCGGCGGCGACGACTACCTGACCAAGCCCTTCGGCATCGAGGAGCTGCTCGTCCGTGCGCGGATCCTGGCGCGCACCTCGGCCCGGGTCGCCGCGGCCGGGGTGAGCGCCGAGGTCGTGGTCGGGGACCTCCGGCTCGACGAGGACGCCCGCTCGGTCAGCCGTGCCGGGGAACGCATCGAGCTCACGCCGACCGAGTACGAGCTGCTGCGGCACCTGGCCCGGAACGCCAACCGGGTGCTGTCCCGCGAGCAACTGCTGGCGAGCGTCTGGGGCATGGACTTCGGCACGTCGTCGAACCTGGTGGACATGTACGTGTCGTACCTGCGGAAGAAGCTCGACGCCGGACGCGAGCCGATGCTGCAGACCGTCCGTGGGGCGGGGTACGTGCTCCGGCCGGCGACGTGAGCCGCCCCGGGCGCACCGCGCGTGTGCCGTCGCTGCGCTGGCGGATCGTGGCGGCCGTGGCCCTGCTGCTCGTGGCGACGAACGTCGTCGTGGGGGCGGTGACCGTCGTCGCGTTCCGGGGGTACCTGGTCGACCGACTGGACGCGGAGCTGTCGACGGCGGCGATGCGGACCGTCGGCGGACGGGACGGGGCCGAACCGCCGCCGGGGGCGTCCGGGCCACCGCCGGGGTCGTCGTCGTCCTCGTCCTCGTCGTCGTCGTCCTCCTCGTCGTCGTCGGACTCGGATGATCTGCCGGATCCCGACAACGCCTTCATCGGTGCGCCGGGGCAGTCGGCGGGCACGGTCATCGCCATCGTCCGCGACGGCGACGTGGTGCTCGGTGGCTACACCGACGGTGACGGTGACCAGCGCCGCCTGACCGCGGCGCAGCAGCGGACGCTCGCAGCGGTCCAGACCGGCGGCGAGTCCGTGACGGTCGGACTCGGCACGCTCGGCGACTACCGGGTGCAGGCGGTCGGCGACGACGGCGACGTGTTCGTCACCGCGCTCCCCCTCGGCGACCTCGACGCCGCGATCGCCCGACTGCTGCTCGTCATCGGGGTCGTCACGGTGCTCGGGCTCGCCGTCGCCGCGTGGGCCCTCACGGTGCTCGTCCGTCGATCGCTCCGGCCGCTCGAGCGGGTCGCCGCGGTGGCGTCCGGCGTGACCGCGCTCGACCTGGAACGCGGCGACCCGGACATCCCCGTCCGCGTGTCCGACTCCGACCTGCGCGCGAACCGCGAGGTCGCGCAGGTCGGCAACGCGCTGAACCGGCTGCTGGGCCACGTCGCCCGGGCGCTCATCGTCCGTCGTGACGCCGAGGCGGGCATGCGGACGTTCGTCGCCGACGCCTCGCACGAGCTGCGGACCCCGATCGCCACCGTCCGGGCGTACGCCGAGCTGTCGGAGCGGACTTCCGACCTGGACACCGTGCACCGCAACGTCGAACGGATCGGACGCGAGGCCGTCCGGATGGGCGACCTCGTCGACGAGCTGCTGCTGCTCGCACGGCTCGACGCCTCGGCCCTGGCGTCGGAGTCGCCGGCGTCGCAGGTCGTCCGCGAGCCGCTCGACCTGACGTCGCTCGTGGTCGAGGCCACCGTGGACGCCCGTGCGACCGCTCCGGACCACCGGTGGACGTTGCAGATCGTGGACGACCAGCCGGTCAGCGTGGCCGGCGACGAGGTGCAGCTCCGGCGGGTGGTCACGAACCTGTTGACCAACGCCCGGACGCACACGCCGCCGGGGACGGCCGTCGTGGTGTCGTTGCAGTCGGTGCCCGGGTCGGGAGGTGCCGTCGTCCGCTTCGTCGTGGCGAACGACGGGCCGCCGATCCCCACCGAGTCCCTGGCGACCCTGTTCGACCGGTTCACCCGGGGTGAGGCCTCGCGCTCACGGGAGCACGGCACGAGCGGCCTCGGGCTCGCGATCGTGCGGGCCGTGGTCCTGGCGCACGGCGGCGGTGTGCGGGTCGCGTCCGAGCCCGGACGGACCGCGTTCACCGTGGACCTGCCGGCCTCGGGCGGGTCGACGGGGGGCGCTTCGGGCGGGTCGACGGGGGACGCTTCGGGCGCTTCGTGCGCTTCGGGCGCTTCGTGAGCAGGAGATGTCGAGTGCCGCGACCGCACTCGACATCTCCTGCTCACCGAACGCCGCCCGGGTCGCATACTGGTCCGAGAACGCCCGACGAGGAGGCCCCGTGACGAACGCGTACGACAAGCTCCCGGGCCGCCCGGACCCCACCGACCTGGTGGTCGAGGTCCCGGCGTTCGAGGACGACCGCCCCCAGCCCGAAGCCGCTCCGCCCGCCGCGGCGCCAGAGCTCGTGGCCGCGACCGAGTTCGCGCGCTCCTCGCACGCACCGCCGACGATCCGCCGGACGCAGATGCGGGCGGGTGCCTGGATCGCGGGCGTCCCGATCGCGGCACTCGCGGTCGTCGCGATCGTGCAGATCCTGCTGCCCCGCTGACCGAGAGCGCCACTGATATGTAGAGTGGTACGCCCGGGGACGCGGTGGTGACGACAGCGACGAACGGGTACCGAGAGATCTTCGTCGATGAGTCGAAGGTCAAGGACTACCTCCTCGTCGCCGTCTGCCTCGAACGCTCATCGACACGGGCCGCACGGTCGGCACTCACCGGCCTCGTCCTGCGTGGGCAGTCGCGCCTGCACATGCGGAAGGAGAGCGACGCCCGTCGCCGGCTGATCCTCAGCACGATCGCGTCCTTACCGGTGAAGGTCGCGGTCTTCCGTGCCGTCAAGGACGGGCGATCCGACACAGCACGCCGTGCTGCGTGCCTCAGACGACTCGTCGCCGCCACCGCGGTGTCCCCGCGCGTCAGCGTGTGCTTCGAACGGGACGAGACACTCATCCGCAAGGACCGACAGTGGATCGTCGAGGCGACGCGGGACTCGGGTGGCGCCCGTCTGGTCCACCGCCACGAGACGGCTGCACACGAGCCGCTCCTGGCCCTGCCGGATGCAGTCGGGTGGGCGTGGGCGAAGGGCGGCGACTGGAGACGTCGTTGTCCACCGGAGATCACCGTGATCGACGTCTGAAACGCGCAGAACCCGAGCGCCCAACCGTCCGGATGGGTCTCGGGTCCACTTCTCGAAGCTCAACGCAACGAGCACGATCACGCTACCACCGTGCCATGTCACACGCCAGGACCGGCAGACGATGGCACGGCGATCCGGCGTCGTCCGGATCGTCAGACGATCGACCAACGTCGAGGCGCATCGCGTGCATCCGCGTCGGAGCGCACGCAGGCTGGGTCCTGTCCGAGCAAGACGACCCGAACGGGTCACCACTGCAGAGATGGGAAACACGATCATGAACTCGTTCAAGCGCACGTCCGTGAAGCTCCTCGCCGGCACCGCCCTCGGTGGCGCCGTCATCGCCGGGGCGTTCGTCGCAGCCCCCGCGCAGGCCGCCGAGCCCGCGCCGCCCAGCACCTCGTCGTCCGTCGGCGGCAGCGTCAACGTCAACCTCGACCCGGTCGCGATCGTCAACGCGATCAAGGACGCCGTCAACGACCAGAGTGATCGCGGCGGCGCCGTGCAGGCGGCACTCGACGTCGGCTACTGGAACGCCGGCAACCCCGACCGCCTCACCGTCGCGGTGGTCAACAAGAACCAGGACATCACCGTCGAGGGCGACGTCGCGGACGCCCAGTCGATCGACATCAAGGGTGGCAACTACGTCATCTACTGGTTCAAGGGCCCCGGCAAGATCACCAACAACGGTGACGGCGGCTGGCTGAACTGGGGTGCGTTCGGCACCATCGAACGCATCGACAACGTCATCCACGTCAACGGCGGCTGACCACCCCGTTCGTCGGCGACGCCCCCTGGGACCTCGGTCCCCGGGGGCGTCCCCGTGTGCGGTCGACCTCAGGGAGCGTCGTCGTCCGTCCGCGCCGCTTCGATCGCCGACGGCCGGTTGCGCGCAGCGAGCCTGAGGTCGCGCCGGGACCGGATCCAGCCCCGGACGAAGGCGACCGACACCAGCGCCGTCCGGTTCGGCGCGTTCCAGGACTTCATGAGCCGGCCGAGGTGCCAGGCGACGGCCTGCCGGCTGTAGGCGGTCTCCTTGGCGATCGCGTCGTTCGAGAGCCCGCGGGCGGCGAGCGCCAGCATCCGTTCCTCGGTCTCGTCCAGGCCGGGCGCCGACGCCACCAGGTCGATGTCGTCGGCGCCGAGTGCTGCGGTCGCGTCCCCCGACGCCCCTCCCCGCTGCTGCGCCCAGGCCTCCGCCCAGCACGAGCCGAGTTCGTGTGCCACGAGTGATGCCCGGCTCATCGCGAGCATCGTCCGTCCGGCGTGGTCGATCGTCGTCGCGTGCTCGCGGGTGGCCGTGTGCATGACGAGGGCGAAGACACGGATCGCGGGCAGGGCGCCGCGGAGCACGACCGAGACGTCGACCTGCGGGTCGTCGGCGCTGGCGGCTGCGACCTCGCGGAGCCGCACCAGGCACTCCGGGTCGAGTGGCTCCCCACGCTCGACCGCGCGCAGTGCCGCCGGGAGCACGAGCGGGACGATCTGCTCGTACCGACGCCGGAGCCAGTCGTGCCCGTCGGGTCGGATGCCGTGCAACGGTGGCGCGAGCAGCAGCTCCGTGAACTCCGGGCACCGCTCGTCGAGCGCCAGGCCCAGCCGCTCCCCGGGGAGCAGCACGGCCGTCCGTCGTGCCTCGTCACGCTCGGTCGTCATCGTGCGTCGACGGTATCCGGACGACAGGTGTCGTGTCCGCTGCGTTCACGTGGTGTTCGTTCTTACCCGGGCCACAGCGCCCTGCCTCGGCCCCCGTAGCCCCGCTGCCGAGCATGAGCGGCATGACGGAGACGAACCAGCCCCTCGACATCGACATCGTCGTCCCCTGCTACAACGAGCAGGACACGCTCGCCGCCCACGTGCGACGGCTCCACACCTTCTGCCGGACGTCGTTGCACCACTCGTGGCGGATCACGATCGCGGACAACGCCTCGACCGACGACACCGCCCGGATCGCCGACGACCTCGCCGCGATGCTCCCCGGCGTCCACGCGGTGCACCTGCCCGAGAAGGGCCGGGGCCGCGCACTCAAGGAGGTCTGGGCGGCATCGCCCGCGACCGTGCTCGTCTACGTGGACGAGGACCTGTCCACCGACCTCGCCGCGCTCGACCCCCTCGTGGCACCCCTGCTGTCGGGGCACTCGGACCTGGCGATCGGCACCCGGCTGGCAGGTTCGTCGCGCGTGGTGCGCGGCAGCAAGCGGGAGTTCATCTCGCGCTCGTACAACCTGCTGCTCCGGACGACGATGGGGGTGTCGTTCTCGGATGCGCAGTGCGGGTTCAAGGCGGTCACGAAGGCCGCTGCCGACCACCTGCTGCCGTTGTGCGAGGACGACGCCTGGTTCTTCGACACCGAGCTGCTCGTGCTGGCCGAGCACGCGGGACTCCGCATCCACGAGGTCCCCGTCGACTGGGTCGACGACGTCAACTCCTCGGTGCACATCGCGTCGACCGCGACCGAGGACCTGAAGGGCATGTGGCGGGTGTCGAGGAACATCGCCACCGGGCGGGTGCCGATCAGCACGGTCTACACGGCGATCGGTCGGCAGCCGTTCAGCCCACCGAGCGTCGGGTTCCTCGGGCAGGTCCTGCGGTTCGGGGCGATCGGGGTGCTCTCGACCCTGGCGTTCGCCGCCCTGTACGCCCTGTTCCGGCCGGCGATCGGTGCCCAGACCGCAGACTTCCTCGCGCTGCTGGTCACGGCGATCGGCAACACCGCTCTGAACCGACGGTTCACGTTCGGGGTGCGAGGCCGTGCGGGAGCGGGTCGGCACCACGTGCAGGGCCTGGTCGTGTTCGGCGTCGCCTGGGCGATCACGTCGGGGTCGCTGGTGGTGCTGCACGCGTCGGTACCGGGCGCTTCGCACGGTGCGGAGATCGCGGTGCTGACGGCAGCCAACCTGGTGGCGACCGGCGTGCGGTTCGTGTTGTTCAAGGCGTGGGTGTTCCGTGCTCGCCGGCGCCCGGAGCTCATCCGCCCCGGCACCACCCCGGCGGCCGACGCCAGCACGGCGGTCACCGAACCGATCGCGACCGCCGAACGCACCGGTGACCGCGCCGCCTGACACCGCGAGCAGCACGGCAGCGACCCGCCGCGCCGCCCATCCGGTGCGAGGTCGTCCGCTCCGTGCGGCGCTGCGGCCTCGCACCGAGCGATCACCCTCGCACCACCGCGAGAACGCCGCACGGTGCGCCACACCACCCGTGTTGCACGGTCGGTATACCAAGCCGTAGCATCGCCGTACCGCACCACCACCCCACAGGGCCCGACTGCCACCATCGGTCTGCCCGCGGCGAGCGCTCCATCGATGCAGCCCGCGCCGTCCGCTGCCGGCAACGCCCCACTGGACCCGCACGTGAACCCCACCTCTTTCGGTCTCTACGACCCTGCCCGCGAATCGAGCGATTGCGGCGTCGGTTTCATCACCCGTCTCGACGGGACACCGAGCCACGACGTCATCCGCAAGGGCGACGAAGCGCTGTGCTCCATCCCGCACCGCGGCGGCAAGTCCGCCGAGGGTGTCGGTGACGGCGCGGGCGTCAGCATCGACCTGTCGGTGGAGTTCTTCAGCGCGATCACCGGCGAGCAGCTGCGCGCCGGGCACTTCGGCGTCGCGAACTGCTTCGTGCCGAGCGGCGCCGGCCCGGCCGCGGACGCCGAGCGCGCGCGTGCGCAGCAGACCGTCACGGACGCCATCGAGCAGCAGGGCTTCGAGCTCCTGCTCGTCCGCGACGTCCCGGTGGACCACTCCGTCGCGCGCCCCGAGGCCGAGCAGTACCAGCTGCCGATCCTGCAGTGGGTCTTCCGTGCACCGTCCGACTGGGACCGCACCGAGGTCGACGCCGCCGCGAACCGCGCCCTGCTCGCGATCGAGGCGGTGTCCTACGCGCAGGCCGCCGCCGAGCGTGCCGAGCACGCCGCCCTGTACCCGCTCTCGCTCAGCGCCCGGACCCAGATCCTGAAGGGCCGGCTGAACTCGGGCGAGGTGATCGGGTACTTCACCGACCTGCGCGACCCCCGGCACTCGGTGCGGACGCTGTACTTCCACACCCGGTTCTCGACGAACACCGAGCCGCACCCGACGATGGCGCAGCCGTTCCGCCTGATGGCGCACAACGGCGAGCTCAACACCGACCGCAAGAACCGGCTGTCGGACGAGGCGCTCGCGCGGGCCCGCACCCGGAGCATCGTGCGTCCGCCCGGGCAGTCGGACTCGAGCCGACTCGACCAGACCCTGCAGAGCCGCGTGTTCGACGACGGGCTCGAGATCATCGAGGCCGTGGTCTCGCTCATGCCGCCGGCGTGGGAGAACGACCGCACCCTGACCCCGGACGTCCGGGACATGCTCGAGTACTTCTCGCTGTACGAGGAGAAGAACGACGGCCCCGCCGCCGTGATCTTCAGCGACGGCGACGTCGTCGGCGCCCGCCTGGACCGCCTGGGCCTGCGGCCGCTGCGCACCGTCGAGACGGCCGAGTACCTGATGGTGTCGTCCGAGGCCGGCCAGGTCGAGTTCGACGCCGACGAGGTCGTCCACCGCGGCCGCATCGAGGCCGGCGGCATGCTCGTCGTCGACCACCGCACCGGCACCCGCATGCGCACGGGCGAGGTGCTGCACATGCTCGCGGCCCGCCGTGACTACGGCGCCCTGCTCGACGCCGCCCGCGTGAACCTGGACGACGTGCCCGCTCCGGACTACGAGCGCACGACGTCCACCCTGGGCTACGACGGCGACCTGTCGCTCGCGGGGCGGTACGTGGCGTACTCATTGAACCAGGAGAGCTTCCGGTTCATGCTCGACCCGATGCTGCAGAACGGGTCGGAGCGCATCTCGGCGATGGGCTACGGCAACGCGATCAACGCCCTGAGCGACACCGAGGGCGGCATGGCGAAGTACTTCTCGCAGCGCTTCGCCCAGGTGACGAACCCGCCGCTCGACTCGATCCGCGAGGCCGACGGGATGTCGATGCGCGTCGCGCTCGGCGCGAAGCCGGACGGCACGGGCACCACGGGGCGTCAGCTCGTCGTGCAGTCCCCGATCCTCGGGCACCTCGACATGGTGCGGCTGCGCGAGCAGGACATCGTGCCGCTCGAACGTTTCGACATGCTCTACGTGCCGGTGCCCGACGACGAGCAGGCCAACGCCGACGCGGTGCGCGGCGCGCTGGACGCGCTGTGCGACGCGATCGAGGCGTTCGCGGCGCGCGGTGGGGGGATCGCGGTCGTGACCGACCGCGAGGTGTCGTCGACCCGTGCGCCCCTCCCCGTGATCCTGGCCGTGGCCGCCGTCAACCAGCGGCTCATCGAGACCGGTCTGCGCCTGCGGGTGTCCGTCGTCGCGGAGAGCGGTCAGCTGCCATCGTCACACCACGTCGCGACCGCGCTGGGCTTCGGTGCCGCCGCTGTGTACAGCTTGAGCGCTCGGCTGCGTGCGGAGGAGAAGTACCCCGCCGCACCCGCACCCGCCGGCGAGCTGACCGCGACCGACCTCGCACTGAAGCAGTTCCGCAAGGCCGCCGAGAAGGCCCTGGCGAAGACCATGGGCCGCGTCGGCCTGTGCACCGCCGAGAGCTACATCGGTGGCGAGTTCTTCGAGCCGAACTACCTCGACACCGGCGACGACGTGCTCGCGCGGATCTTCCCGCACATGCAGGCACCGGTCGGCGGCGTCGGTTTCGCGCGCATCGCCCAGGCGGCGACGGACTGGCACGAGCGTGCCCGCTCGGTGGCGTCCGAGGGCCAGGTCCCGCTGCTCGGGCTGTTCAAGGAACGCTCCGACGGCGCCGGCCACTCGTTCGGCGTCGCGAGCGTCCGCGGGTTCGGTGGCATGACCGAGGAGCGCCCGGCCTTCGAACGCTCCGGCGACTCGGACGCGCTACGCCTGCTCACGCTCGGCCAGCTCGACGACTCGTTCGGCATCACCGACGCCGCGTACCGGAACACCGGGTACGACCGACTGAGCGATGCCGAGATCGACGCGCACCGCATCACGCCGGGGTACGTCACGTTCCTGCAGACGACCCACGACGAGCGGTCCCGTCGTCCCGCCGCGCTCCGCGACGTGCTCGCGCTGCCCGCGGACGTCACCGGGATCGACACGGCCGAGGACTTCGCCCGCGAGCTCGGCCGCTTCTCGACGAGCGGCAACGCCAGCGTCACCGTGCGCGGGCTCTCCGGCTCGCGTCCGTCGGACGACCAGGACCTGCCGGGAGGCACGGAGCGGTTCCGGCTGGAGCTCACGTCGACGGGGTCCACGGGTGCACTGCGCCACGCGGCACTGGCGGACGGCCTCGCGCTGCTCCACCGGGGCAGATCGACGTCGACGCCGTCGACGACACCGGGGTGACGCTCCGCGCCACCGGTGCGGCCGTCGCCCTGCTCGCGCTGCTGCAGAGCGCCCCGGCGAGCGTCGGGCTCGACGAGGTGCAGCCGGCCCACGAGATCACCCGGACACTGGCCTCCGGTGCGATGAGCCACGGTGCGCTCGTCGCCACCGCCCACGAGGCCGTCGCGCACGGCACGAACATGGTCGGCGGCATGTCGAACAGCGGTGAGGGCGGCGAGCACCACTCCCGGTACGGCACCATCCGCGGCTCGCGCATCAAGCAGTTCGCCTCGGGCCGCTTCGGCATCTGGGCCGGCTACCTCGCCGACCCCATGCTCGAGGAGCTCGAGATCAAGATCGGCCAGGGCGCGAAGCCCGGCGAGGGTGGCCAGCTGCCCGCACCCAAGGTCACGGTGGACATCGCCGCGGCCCGTGGTGGCACGCCGGGCGTCGAGCTGATCTCGCCGCCGCCGCACCACGACACGTACTCGATCGAGGACCTCGCGCAGCTCATCCACGACTGCAAGGCCGCTCGTGTCCGGGTGATCGTGAAGCTCGTCTCGTCCGAGGGCATCGGCACGATCGCGGTCGGCGTCGCGAAGGCCGGGGCCGACGTGATCAACGTCGCGGGCAACACCGGCGGCACCGGCGCCGCGGCGGTCACCAGCCTGAAGTACGCCGGCCGCTCCGCGGAGATCGGCGTCGCAGAGGTGCACCAGGCCCTGGTCGCGAACGGCCTGCGCCAGAAGGTCACGCTCCGCTGCTCGGGTGCGCACCAGACCGGCAGCGACGTCGTCACGAGCGCCCTGCTCGGCGGCGACAGCTTCGAGTTCGGCACGACCGCGCTCATGATGCTCGGCTGCGTGATGGCGAAGAACTGCAACGTGAAGTGCCCGGCGGGCCTGACCACGAACGCCGAGGCGTTCGAGGGCGACCCCCGCGCGCTCGCGCAGTACCTGCTCAACATCGCCCACGACGTGCGGCAGATCCTGGCCCGTCTCGGCCTGCGCTCCCTGCGCGAGGCGCGCGGCCGGACCGACCTGCTGCAGCTCCTGGACCACCCGGCCAGCGTGGGCCGGCTCGACGCCCGCGCCCTGCTCGCCCAGGTGCCCGAGAAGATCGTCGCGGACCCGGAGTACCTGGAGAAGGACTTCCACACCGACGACGCCCTGCTCGAGCGCGTCCGCACCGCGCTCGTCGACCACGCGCAGGAGCACGTACTCGTGCACGGCGTGCTGCTCGGCAACGCCGACAAGTCGGTCGGCGGCCAGCTCGGCATCGACCTCGAGCGCCTGCTCAACCACGAGCTCGGCGCCGAGGACGTCCAGGGCCTGCCCGCCGTGACGACGGACGACCGCGGACGCCGCCGGCTGGTGGACGGCGCGGTCACGATCCGCACGCAGGGCTCGGCAGGGCAGTCCTACGGCGTCTTCAACAACGACGGCGTCGTGCTCGAGCACACCGGCACCGCGAACGACGGCGTCGGCAAGAGCCAGAGCGGCGGACGGATCATCGTCCGCGCCCCCGGTGGCGGCAGCGCCGAACAGGGCGGCAACGTGCTGGTCGGCAACTTCGCGCTGTTCGGGGCGACCGGTGGACGCACCTTCGTCGAGGGCGAAGCCGGTGACCGGTTCGCCGTCCGCAACTCCGGTGCGACCGCCGTCGTCGAGGGCGTGGGCGACTTCGGCTGCGAGTACATGACCGGTGGCGCCGTCTTCAACCTCGGCGCGTTCGGCAAGGGCCTCGGCAACGGCATGTCCGGCGGGTTCCTGTACCAGTACGACCCGTCCGGCCAGGTCGCCGAGCGGGCCAGCACGGATTCGCTCCTGGTGTTCCCCGTCACCGACACCGAGCGCGGTGCCTTCCACGAGTCCGCCGCACGCCTGCTGCTCGAGTGGCACCTCGAGGCGACCGGTTCGGCCCTGGCCGAGCGGCTGCTCGCCGAGTGGGACACCGCCCGAGCGCACGTGTACGTCGGCATGCCGCGTGCCCTGCTGCTCACGCAGGACGCCGGCGAGATCCTCGCGGCGGCGACCAGGCCCGACCTCCTCGACGAGCTCGCGACCTCGATCGCCACCGACAAGCTCCGCGCGTTCAAGCTCGACTACCGCGACCAGCGCACGGTGCTCGACGGCCGTGCCCCGGCGCTCGGCGACCAGGGCGAGGACATGTTCTCGCTGCTGTCGTCGTACACGGTGCTCGGGGTCGCCCAGGACGTCGCCCTCGAGCGCGTCCCGGGTGCGTTCGGTGCCGCCGACCCGCGGGTCGCCGAGGCCGTCAAGAACCTCGTGCTCACCGAGGACTTCTCCGTCAAGCAGCGCGTCGTGAAGTACCTGCGCGGCACGCTCGACCGGTTCGCCGACGACCAGCTCGCGACCCTCATCGCGATCAAGCGGCTCGACGACTACAAGCGCGCGCTCACGCAGCGGAACAACCGCAGCATGGACGCGCCGGGCACCACGGGGTGGATCATGCACCAGAACGCCAAGAACGACGGTCGCGTCCGCGAGGCCCGCTTCGACGAGCTGCTCGCCACCGCGGCGCTCGAGGACATCGCCCGCCGTGCACCGCAGGCACCGACCGAGGCGGTGACCGCGTGAGCCTGCTCCCCCCGACCGGGTCGCTGATCCCCGTCGACGCACCGTTCTCGGCCGCCCAGGAGTCCTGGCTCGCCGGGTTCATCGCGGGCATCGCCGCCGCCGGCAAGAAGGTCGCAGCCAGCGCGCCCACGACGACGATCGACGTGCTCTTCGGCACCCAGACCGGCAACGCCGAGTTCCTGGCCGACGAGCTCGTCGCCGGCGCGAAGGCCCGCGGACTCGGCGGTCGTGCCAGTGCGCTCGACGCCGTCACCCCCGAGCAGCTGGCCGAGATGTCGCACGTGCTCGTCGTCACCTCGACCTACGGCGAGGGCGAGATGCCCGACAACGCCGGGCTGTTCTGGGACGCCGTCCAGGCGAGCACCGTGCCGCGGCTCGAGGGGCTGCAGTACGCCGTCCTCGGACTCGGCGACACGAGCTACGACGAGTTCTGCCAGGCCGGCAAGCTCCTCGACACCCGGTTCGAGCAGCTCGGCGCGACCCGCATCCACGACCGTGTCGACTGCGACGTCGACTTCGAGGACCCGGCCGCACTGTGGACCGCGGCGGTCCTCGACCGCCTCGCCGCCGAGGCCGGCGCGACAGCTGCACCCGGCGCGACCCCGGGCGGTGGTGCCGGCGACGGTGCCGGCGCGACCGGCGGGGCGGGCGCGAGCCGTGCCTCCCGGCCGGGGTCGCAGTGGAACAAGCGCAACCCGTACCCGTCGCGCCTGGTCGAGAACCGGCTGCTCTCCTCGCCGCGCAGCGCGAAGGAGATCCGGCACTACGAGTTCGACCTCGGCGACTCGGGCATCGAGTACGCGGCCGGCGACGCCCTGGCGGTCGTGCCGGTGAACGACGAGGTCTTCGTGGCCGACCTGCTCGAGCAGGTCGGCGCGAACGGCGGCGAGGCGTTCGACGGCCGGCCGATCACCGAGGTCCTGCGGACCGACCGTGAGATCCGGACGCCCTCGAAGGACCTGATCGCCGACCTGGTGCAGCGCGCGCCGTCGAGCGAGCTCGCGGCCGTCGTGGCGCACGGCGACAAGCACGAGCTGGACCGCTGGCTCTGGGGACGCGACGTCCTCGACCTGCTCCGCGACGCCGGCCCGGCCGCCCCGGGACTCGACGAGCTGCTGCCGAACCTGCGGCCGCTGCAGGCGCGCCAGTACTCGATCTCGTCGAGCCCGCTGGCGCACCCGGACCGCATCCACCTGACCATCGCGTCGGTGCGCTACGGCGACCCGCACCGGATGTACGCCGGCGTCGCGTCGACGTTCCTGGCCGACCGGGTCGACCCGGACGGCACCGTCGACGTCTACCTGCAGCCGAACGTGTCGTTCGGGGTGCCGGCGGACGAGTCGGCCCCGATGATCATGATCGGACCGGGCACGGGGGTCGCGCCGTTCCGCGGGTTCCTGCACGAGCGCGCGGTGTCCGGCGCGACGGGGCGCAACTGGCTGTTCTTCGGCGACCAGCACCGGGACACCGACTTCGTGTACCAGGACGAGCTCACCGAGCTGCAGGAGCAGGGTGTGCTCGACCGCCTCGACCTGGCGTTCTCGCGCGACCAGGCCGAGAAGGTCTACGTGCAGACGCGGATGCTCGAGCGCTCGGCGGAGCTGTTCGCCTGGCTCGAGGACGGCGCCCACCTGTACGTGTGCGGCGACGCCTCACGCATGGCGAAGGACGTCGAGGCCGCACTGCTCCAGGTGATCCGGACCGGACGCGGGCGCGGCGAGGACGACGCGCAGGCCTACCTGGCGGACCTGCGTCGCGCGAAGCGGTACGTGCGCGACGTCTACTGAGCCGCACACGGCGTGCGGCCCGCGTGACGGCGGAGCCCCGTGCGGGTGCGACGGCGGCTCTGCACGCAGGCCTGATGAGTCCGCCCCGGCCACGGAACCCGAATCCGATGGCCGGGGCGGTCCCGGAGGAGCGCCGGTCGATGGGGGCGGACCGGCGGGCCCTGCAGTGTGACGCACGCGTCGTCGACGCACAGCGTCGGTGATGCGTGCAGCGAGTCCCCTGATCCGGGACTCGCGTCCCTCGCGATTCTCGGCGACCGGTGGTTGGTCGGCACCGGACTCGCTGTGCGTCACGGACTGTTCGGGTTCCCCTCCTGCCGCGGACTCTGTCAACACCGGAGCCCGAGCAGACCGGTGCGGGGGACGACAGCCGACCGCGGTACGGAAACGGTACGACGGTGGAGAGTCCGAGCGGAACCCGTTGACCGGGACCAGCGCACGTGCTACCGCGCCGGGACCAGCGCACGTGCTACCGCGCCGGGATCAGCGCGCAGTGCTCCCGCTCGGTGTCCCCGAGGCGTCGTCCGCGTCGCCGGGCGCCACCGCCCGCGACCACGCGGAGTCGGCCGCCGTGCTGGTGTCCTGCGGCTCCGGGGTCAGCACGAGCCCGGACCCCGAGGTGGCCGAGGCGTAGAGGTCCTCGAGCCAACTGCGGTTGATCGACGGCACCCGGCTGCCGGTGAACTTGAAGTGCAGGCTCACGTTGGGGTTCAGCCAGATCGTGCTGCGACCGTTGCCGTGGACGACGTCGTCCTTCCACGAGAACGCGAAGCGGTGATCGCGCCGGAGCATGTTGACGATGACGATCTGCAGGTGCGTGAGCGCGCGGTCGTCGATCCGCAGGTCGAGCGGTCGGCCGTCGTAGATGAGCTGCCCCATGGCTCCTTCTACTCCTGTGTTCCGGTGTGCGCGAGACCGGACGCCCAGTTCGTGATGGTGCGGTCGAACCAGACGGCGTCGACGTTGCGCTCCCAGGCGTGCTCGGCGGGTTCGCTGACCGCCAGTGTGACCGTGCCGGGGTGGGCGTCGGCGAACTCCTGACTGGCCGAGAACGGCACCGTGGTGTCCCCGGTGGAGTGGATGAGCAGGGTCGGGGGCAGCCGCCGCGGCGCACGCAACCAGGACAGCTCCCGCACGTCGACCGGCGAGCGCAGCCCCACCAGCCGGCAGAGGACCGGCGTCGCCATCGCCCCGAGGGCAGCGCCCACCACGGGGCCCGGCAGCCCCGCGCGACGGGCCTGGGACCGGACGGTGACGGCCCAGTCCAGTGCCGGGGCGACGAGCACGATCCCGACCACGCGGTCGCGGTGCACCGAACGGGCGAGGAGCTCGTGTGTGATCGTCGCGCCCATCGACCACCCCACGATGACGAGCCGTTCGGCCCCGTTCGCGACGGCGTGGTCGAGCGCCACCTCGACGTCCGCCCACTCGCGCGTGCCGAGGTGCGAGGCCCGGCCCTCCCACGGGGCCTCGCCGTCGCCACGGAACGACGGGACGACCGAGGTCCAGCCGAGCTCGAGCGCCGCGGGGACGGTCCGGAGCGCGGTGACCCGGGTCGTCCGGATCCCGTGCACGTGGACGGCCCAGGTCCGGGCGGCCGCAGGATCGGCACCCTGCGCAGCCCCGCGGTCCGGGCGTGCAGCACCGTCCGGCCCGGGCCGCACCACCCACGCGGGCGCCGGCCCCACCGGCGTCGGCAGCGACACCTCGGACCAGTCGACGTCCATCGCCGCCGGGTCCGGGTACACGTGCCCGCTCCACCGCACCCGCGACGACACCGCGCCGGTCGTCCGCACCACGGCCCGGCGCACGAACCCGGCGGCTTCGTCGACCTCGAGCACCGGCCCGACGGTGGTGTGCCCCGGGCCGTCGTGCCACAGCCCGTACTCCCCCGGCCGCACGGTGTCGTCGGTGATCGGCAGCCGCACGGAGTCCGCGTCGGACTCGATCACGGGCGTCCACCGATGGCCACCCGGCAGCACGATCCTGCCGACGACCTTCCGCAGGACGACCAGGACCGCCAGGGACACCGCCGCCAGCACCACGAGCGCTCCGAGCACCCACCACACGATCGTCACGCCGTCATCCTCCGAGGTTCCGGGTCAGGGTCCGTTCCGCCGACCGCACCTGCGCGAGTTCGGCGTCGTCGAGGGTCCGTCCCTGCACCTCGGCGTCGCGGATCGCGATGACCAGGTCGTAGGTCCGGGCCTGCGGGTCCCCCGGCCGCTCGACCGCCCGCACCGCGTGCCGACGGGCGATGCGGCGCAGGCGTCGGTGGTGCGCGCGGTGGCGCAGGTCACGGCCCCACCGCCGGAACGTCAGCGAGGCCATCGCCACGACGATGAGCACGATGCCGAGGTAGAACGGCGGGTCGAAGGCCAGGCGCAGTCCGTCCCGCACCCCGGCCGGGAAGAGTCCGAAGTGGTCGGCGGTGAGCGAGACGACCTCGTCGACGCTCGCCACGACGACCAGGGCGAGCCCGACGCGGAACACCACGAGCGCCACCGGGTTCTGCAGCACGCCGCGGCGCAGTGTCGTCGCGGCGATCAGTCCCACGCCCACCATGTACACGGTCGCGTAGAGCCACATCGGGGTCTGCTCGATCTCACGCACGATGAAGTGGAAGTCGGTCCCGCCACGCTCCTCGACCAGCAGGAACGGCACCGTGAACGCCACGACCACGAGGAGCAGCGCCACCGGCCGTGCCAGCAGTGGGCGCTCCGGCAGGTCGTCCGTGCTCGCGCGCAGCATCAGCCAGAACGCGACGGTCGCGCAGACGTTCTGCACCAGGTTGATGAGGTTCGAGCCGCCCAGGGCACCGTCGAGCACCGGCTGCGGCACGACGCTGCCGAGGGTCAGGAGCCCGAGCGCCCCGACGCCGGTGGCGCCCCAGGCAGCCCGACCACGGGGGTTCCGCAGCACGTACGGCGTGCGGGCGAGGAAGATCAGCGCCGCGAACCAGAAGGCCGCGGCGTGCAGGACGGCCATCAGCCGTAGGCCCGCTCGTCCGCGCCCGTGGCCCCGGCGAGCAGGACGGTCGCGAGCTCGTAGGCGAACCGTTCGGCGAAGTGCTCGTCGTCGTCGGAGATGCTCACGAGCCCGGAGTCGGCGTCGAGCGCGCGACGGCAGACGTGGCCCCCGGCGGCGAACTCGGCGACGGACGACCGGGTCGGTGTGCCGACGTCGCCGTGCACCAGGTGCCCGAGCTCGTGCAGCACGCAGTGCATGCGGTAGAGCGGCGGTGCGCCGGCCGGCACGAGCACCAGGTTCTCGTGCTCGAACTGCGACACGAGCGCGGTGAGCGGACCCCAGCTCGGCCCGTCGACGTCGACGACGCGCGTGGGCTTGCCGACCATCCGACCGACGCCGCTCACCACGTCGGACAGCTGCGGTGCACGAGGCAGGGTGGCCACGAGGGCACGGACGGCACCGGACGCACCCAGCTGCTCCGCCATCGCCCCTCCGATCTCCGCGGCAAGACTACCGGCAGGTCCCCCTTGCGGACGAGACCGGCCGGACGTAACCTACAACCAAATGGTTGTAGGAATCGAACTGTCCGACGCCGAGGTCGACCGGGTGTTCCACGCACTGGCCGATGCGACCCGTCGTGACATCGTCCGGCGCACGCTCGTCGGGTCCTCGTCCGTCAGCGAGCTCGCGGACGCCTACTCGATGTCGTTCGCCGCCGTCCAGAAGCACGTCGCCGTCCTCGAAGGAGCCGGACTCGTGAGCAAGGAGGCCCGCGGCCGCACCCGCATCGTGCGCGCCGAGCCGGAGCAGCTCGACCGGGTCCGTGCCCTCCTCGACGCCTACGGCCGCCTCTGGCACAGCCGCATGGACCGTCTGGGCGACCTGCTCGACGGCGAGGCGTCCGGACGCCCAGCACCAGACGACACCAGGAGCGATGATGCCCACCACGTCCGTCCACACCGATCCCGAGGCCCGCTCGATGACCCTCGTCGCCGAGTTCCCCGTCCCCGTCGAACGCCTCTGGGCCGCCTTCGCCGACCCACGCCAGCTCGAGCGGTTCTGGGGACCGCCCGCGTTCCCCGCGACGTTCACGACGTTCGACCTGCGCCCCGGTGGCCGTGCCGACTACCGGATGACGTCTCCGCAGGGCGAGCGGTTCCACGCCGTGTGGCAGGTCACCGAGGTCGACGAGCCCCGTCGCATCGTCTTCCGCGACCTGTTCACCGACCCCGAGGGCACGGTCGACGAGTCGCTGCCCGCGGGCGAGACCGTGTTGTCGTTCGAGCCGGCCGACGACGGCTCGCGGGTCACCGTGGTGTCCTCGTTCGCCTCGA
Source organism: Curtobacterium poinsettiae (assembly GCF_025677645.1). Taxonomy (NCBI): domain Bacteria; kingdom Bacillati; phylum Actinomycetota; class Actinomycetes; order Micrococcales; family Microbacteriaceae; genus Curtobacterium; species Curtobacterium flaccumfaciens. Next base: position 3,526,817 of record NZ_CP106879.1, read on the forward strand.
CCGCCGACCTCGACGCGATGCTCGAGATGGGCATGCTCGAGGGTTACCGGCAGGCGTTCGGCCAGCTCGACCGGGTGCTCGCCGACCTGCGCGAGTGGGCCCTCGGTGCGGGCACCGAGACCGAGGTCCTCGACGACACCCACGTCCGGATCACGCGGGCGTTCGCGGCGCCGCGGCACCTGCTCTGGCGGGCGCACACCGAGCCCGAACTGGTGCGCCGGTGGCTGCTCGGACCCGACGGGTGGGAGATGACGGTGTACGAGAACGACCTGACCCCGGGCGGCGCGTTCCGGCAGGCCTGGGCGCCGACGGGTGACACCGAGGGCGAGCCCTTCGGGTTCGAGGGCGAGAACCTCGTCGTGGAACCGGAACGCCGGATGGTGTCGACCGAACGCATGACCGGGGCGCCCTTCCCGCCGAACACGAACGACCTGCAGTTCGACGAAGCCGACGGCGTCACGCTCATGACCCTGCTCGTCACCTACCCGGACCGCCAGCAGCGGGACGCGATCCTCGCGACCGGCATGACGGAGGGCATGGAGGCCAGCTACCAGCGGCTGGAACGCGAGGTCCTGTCCGAAGCGTGACCGGCAGACGGACGGGAGGCCCGTGGCGGCGCCGCCACGGGCCTCCCGTCCGTCCCGGTATCCGGTCTAGGACGCCTCGTAGTGACGCGCGCCGCCGCGCACGCCGGCGAACCGGAACGGCGCGGTCGTGACGCGCGGACGCTCGACGTCCTCGCTGGTGGCGGCACCCGCGGCATGCAGCGCGCGGTAGGCGTCGACCGTCAGCGGGACCCGTGCCTCGAGCAGCGACCGCACGCGACCCGCACGGCGGTGCTCGCGGTAGTCGGGCCGGACGGTGCCGGTGATGAGCTCACCGACGCTGCCGGAGCCGTAGCTGAACAGGCCCAGCCGCTCCCCCGCCAGGTCGTCGTCCAGGTCGAGCAGCGCCGCGAGCCCGATCCAGAGCGACGCCGTGTAGGTGTTGCCGGTCTGCCGGTTGTAGGTGAACCCGATCGCCAGGTCGGCCTCGTCGAACGGTGCGCCGACGTGCTGCGTGAGCTTGCGGTGCGCCTTGATCGCCATCTTGGTGAAGGGCTGGTGGTGCACGAACCGGGCGATGTCGTCGTACGCCGGGCCGCCCTGTTCCGCCAGGTCGTCCCAGGCTCCGACGAACGCGTTGACGTACGCGCTCACCGAGAGCCGACCGTCGACCAGCGCGGTGGAGCGGTCGTTCGGCCGCCAGAAGTCGTCCACGTCCGCCGTGTACACGCCGGCCGCCGGCTCGATCTCGATCAGGTCGGGGTCGGCGGACACCAGGATCGCGGCGGCACCGGCACCCTGGGTCGGTTCGGCCGGGGTGTCGACGTCGTACCGGGCGACGTCGGCGGCGATGACGAGCACCCGCTCGTGCGGGGCCCGGGCGACGATGCCGAGTGCGAGCTGCACCGCGGCCATCCCGCCGTAGCAGGCCTGCTTCAGCTCGACCACGCGGACGGCCTTCGGCAGCCCGAGCAGGCCGTGCACGTACACGCCGGCGGCCTTCGACTGGTCGACGCCGGACTCGGTGGCGAACAGCACCGTGCGGATGCCGTCGACGCCGTGTCGCTCGATGAGCTCCTTCGCGGCGGCGGCGCCCATCGTGACGATGTCCTCGTCGGGCGCGGGCACGCTGAAGGCGTCCTGCCCGATGCCGACGTGGTACTTCGCCGGGTCGACGCCGAGTCGTTCGGCCAGGTCGTCGAGCTCGAGCACGTGGTGCCCGGTCGCGATCGCGATGTCGTGGATGCCGACGCCGGTCATGCCACACCCCCTGCGGGCTTCGCGCCACGGCGTTCCATGGCGACGTGGGCGGCCATCAGCTCACCCGGGTTGGTCTGTGCGGCGAGGAGCGAGAGCTCCCCGCACAGGACGGTCGCGGCGCACAGGGCAGCGAGGCGGCGGGCGTTCCCGCCCGGCTCCCGCTCCTGTCGGCAGCCGAGGCGCACCAGGGCGTCCTCGACGACGGGCAGGTCCCCGCCCTTGCCGTTGCCGACCGTGCCGACGATCAGGTGCGGCAGCGAGGTCGCGAAGTACAGGTCGCCGTCGCGGTCCTCGGCGCTCGTGATGCCCTGCGAGCCCTCGACGATGTTGGCTGCGTCCTGCCCGGTGGCCAGGTAGAAGCCGAGCAGCATGTTCGCGTAGTGCGCGTTCGCCGAGCGGATGGCCCCGGCGATCGTCGACCCGATCAGGTTCTTCGCGATGTTGAGCTCGACGATGCGCGCGGTGCTCGACCGCAGGCGCTTCTCGACGACCTCACCGGGGATCACGATCTCGGCGATGGTGTTGCGGCCTCGTCCACGGATGCCGTTCACGGCGGTGGCCTTCTTGTCGGTGCAGAAGTTGCCCGACACCGAGACGTACCGCAGGCCCGGCTGCCAGTCCAGGATCGCCGGCAGCAGCTTGTCCGCCGCCTGCGTGACCATGTTGTGACCGGAGGCGTCGCCGGTGGTGAACGCGAAGCGCAGGAACAGCAGGTCCCCGACGATCTCCGGGTGGACCTCGATGAGCTTGGCGAACCGGCTCTGCCCGGACACGATCGCGGCGAGCTCGTCCTGGCGCGCGAGGATCTGGCCCGCGGCGACGTGGGCTGCTGCCGCGCTGTCGGCACGGACGACGACCGAGCGGGTCATGCGCTCGTCGACGACGGTCGCGACGATGCCGTCCTCGACCATGCGCGAGATGCGGGCGCCGCGGCCGACGGACGGCCAGAGCGGCGACTCGTAGGTGGCGAGGGGGACCTCGTGCTCCCCCTGCACGGCGTTGCCGCTGACGCGGATCGGACCGACCCACTTGGTGGGGATCGGTGTGAGCAGGTCACTCATCGAGGGCTCCTTCTGGTGCTCGCACCGCGACGCTGAGGTGTCTGATGTCGTGCGCCTCCCAGGCGCGGTGGATGCCGGCGGGGTCGGTGTCCGCCGGGACGAGCGCGATGCCGCAGTCGCCGCCACCGGCACCGGACGGCTTCGCCGCCCCACCCGCCGCCTCGACGACGTCGCACAGGGTCGCGAGACGCTCGGTCTCGATGTGCGACCCGACCGAGTCGCCGAGGCGCTGCAGCAGCCCACGGGCGCGTCTGAGGGCGCCCAGCGTGCGCTCGGCGTCGCCGGTCTGGAGGCCCGTGGTCAGGTCGTCGACGGCGCTGCGGCTCTCGTCGAGGAACGCCTGGTACCCGCCGTTGCGGTGCCGACGCACCACGTCGACGAGCTTCGTGGTGGACGCGGGCGAGCCGGTCCAGCCGACGAGCAGCTGCAGGTTCTCGGGGGCGGGCAGCCGCTGGACGTCGAAGCCTTCCCACGCGTCGGCGTCCGTCAGGATCGCGGACACGGCGTGGTCGCCGAGCATCGCGGCGAGGCGCTCGCGGTCCGGGGCGCTGTACCGCAGCCAGCCACCGAACGTGCTCGCGGCGAGGTCGCCGCCGGAGGCCCGCGGGTTCACCCGGATGGTGGCGAGCAGGGCGACCTGGAAGCGCTGGCGCTGCGTCAGCCCGATGCCGTAGAAGCGGTCGAGTGCGCCGACCGTGGCGACGGTGACCGCAGCCGAGGACCCGAGGCCGAACTTCCGACCGCTGGCGTCGTCGAGCTGGCTCTCGATGCGCAGGTCGTGGAACCGCGGGGCGATGCCGTGTTCGGCGCGGAGCTTCTCGACCAGGTCGATCGTGGCCATCACGTAGTCGTAGGGGTGGTGCTCGCGGTCGAGCGCCAGGCCGTCCTCGGCACGGGTCCACGTGAGCGGCAGGTGCCCGTACTCCTCGGAGTGCACGCTGCCCGCGCCGTGGCCCTCGCGCACCTTCGCCGTGATGGCTCGGTCGAGGGCGATCAAGACGGACGGTTGGCCCGGCTCGACGACGGCGTACTCGCCGGCGACGAACAGCTTGCCGTGTGCACGGAACTCGATCACTGCGCGGACTCCTTCTGGTCGGGATTGCTCCCGACCTCTTCGGAGCGGAGCACCCGCGCGGCAGGTCCGGTGCCGGACTCGATGACGTCCCCCAGCGACGCGAGCGCCCCGGCGACGGCCGACCGGTCCTGCGGCTTCGTGAGCACGACGACGTTCGGGCCCGCGTCGGCCGTGGCGTAGGCCTCGGTGCCGCCGGCACGCAGCTCGGCGACGGCGTCGAACACGGCGACGCTGCGGGCGTTGAGGTAGCGGATCGGGGGGAACGCGCCCTCGATCGTCGCGTGCATGCGGAGCGCGTTGCTCTCGGTGATCTCGCCGATGCGGGTGAAGTCGCCGGCGGCACACGCCGTGAGCATGTCGCCGACGGTCTCGGTGGTCGAGGTCACCCAGGCCGGGTAGAAGGGCGACGTTGCGATGGTGCGGCGCATGGCCTCACGCGATCCGATCGGTTTCGGGCCGGCGTCGATCGTGACCACGACCATGGCCATCGGCGGGGCGGGGATCGGCTCGGCGAAGGAGCCCTGGTCGTCGCCGGCGTGCCAGACGGCGACACCACCCGGGATCGAGCGCGTGGCCGAGCCCGAACCGCGACGGGCCAGACGGGACAGGTCGCGCTGCGACAGGTCCAGGCCGTAGGCCGCGGCGGCCGCGGTCGCCAGGGCGGCGAAGCCGGACGCGCTCGATGCCAGCCCCGCGCCGGTCGGGACGGTGTTGTCGGACACCACCGACGCCCGCTCGGACGACCCCGCGAGCTCGCGCACCAGGTCGAGGAACTGCTGCACGCGCCCCAGCGCACCGTCGTCGACGACGTGACCGTTCAGCGTGAACGCATCACGCGCCTCCCGTCCGCCGTCCACCGTGACGGTGGTCGTCGTCGGGAACACGTCGAGCCCCATCGAGACGCTGCCCGTGGCGGGCAGCGCGAGCTGCGCGTCCGCCTTCCCCCAGTACTTGACGAGGGCGATGTTGGGGTGCGCGACGGCGGTGGCTGTCAGCAAGCGCGGGCTCCGATCGTGGTGGTCCAGGTGGCTGCGGCCCCTGCGCCGCGGAGTGCGGCCGCGATGCGGTCCGCGTGGTCGTCGTCCGCGGCGAGCGCGAGGACGCACCCGCCCCGCCCGCCGCCGGTGAGCTTCGCGCCGAGGGCGTCCGCAGCACGTGCGGCGTCGACGAGCCGGTCCAGGTCGTCACTCGACACGTCGAGTGTGCTGAGCAGGTCGTGCGCGGCGTCCATGGTGGCACCCAGAGCCTGGGCGTCGCCGTCCTCGAGTGTCCCCCGTGCCCGCCGGGCGAGCGCGCCGATCCGGTCGATCACGGCACCGACGCCGGTCGGGTCCTGGTCGTGGCGGGCGCGGACGGCCGACACGGCCTCGCGGGTGTGCCCGGGGACGCCGGTGTCCGCGACGACGAAGGTGAACCGGGCGCCGAGCGTGACGGGTTCGATGTGCCCGCCCTCGAACCAGACCGGCGCGGACGCGACGACGCCCCGGGCGTCGAGGCCGGACGGTCGGCCGTGGGCGACGCGCTCGCACTCCTGGATGAGCTCGTGGTGGGTCTCGACGTCGAGGGTCTCGCCCAGGGCGTCGGCGACGGCGGCGGTCACGGCGGCGGCGACCGCGGCGCTCGAGCCCATGCCGCGTGCTGTCGGCACCTCGCTGTCGACCCGGACGTGGAAGTGCCGGTCGGTGACCCCGAAGTGGCGCAGGGTCGCGGTGACGGCGGTGACGGTCGGCATCACGGCGGCGGGTGCGAGGTCGAGGGGGCCGGTGTGCACGGTCGACTGCAGGCTGTGCCCGGGCTGCTCGGCGTCGGCGGCGACCGGAGTCACCGTCGCAACGACCCGTGCGTCGAGCACCGGCAGGACGAGAGCGGGTGCGCCGTAGACCACGGCGTGCTCACCGATCAGGATCGTCTTGCCGTGGGACGACGCCGATCCGTTGCCGGGGGTCGTGGTGTTGTCGAGGTCGCTGCTGGTCATCGTGGGTCACGTCAGCCTAACCGCCCGGGCCGTCGGCGTGTTCGTCAGCTGGGCATCCGCTGCATCGAGTTGTGCACAACTGGGTTGCGTGACAGTGTGGACACATGCCCGTGACCGACGAGATGGTGTGCTTCTCCCTCTACGCGGCGTCCCGTGCCACCACGCAGGCGTACCGCACGATGCTCGAACCCTGGGGTCTGACGTACCCGCAGTACCTGGTGCTCGTGACCCTGTGGGTCGAGGGCGACCAGACCGTCTCGAGCCTCGGGGAACACCTGCAGCTCGACTCCGGCACCCTCTCGCCGCTGCTCCGCCGCATGGAGCAGAGCGACCTGGTCCGCCGTGAGCGCCGCAGCACCGACGAGCGCGTGGTCACGGTGACCGTCGGCGAGCGCGGGCGCGAACTGCGGTCCGAGCTGAGCGGCATCCCCGCGCGCATCGCCGCCGGGATGGGCCTGGCCGACGAACGCGCCGCCGCCGAGCTCATCGCGACGCTGCACCGGCTGACCGAGACGATGCACGCGGCGGCCGACCCCGAGCGTGACGCCGCTGGCGCTGGCGCTGACGCTGGCGCCGTTTCGCGCTGAGCGACACCGCACGCCGCCGTGCGCCCGTGAACTGTCGCTGATCGCGAGAGCACGCCGCACACCCACTTCACGATCCGCCCCACAAGGAAGGAACCCCATGGAAACCCTCTACACCGCCGAGGCCCTGGCCACCGGCGAAGGCCGCAACGGCCACGTCGCCACGAGCGACGGCACGGTCGAGTTCGACCTCGCCATCCCGAAGGAGATGGGTGGCTCCGGCAACGGCGCCAACCCCGAGCAGCTCTTCGCAGCCGGCTACGCCGCCTGCTTCCACTCCGCACTGCAGGGCGTCGCCCGCAGCCAGAAGGTGAAGATCACCGACTCGTCCGTCGGCGGACGCGTGTCGATCGGCCCGAACGGCAACGGTGGCTACCAGCTCGCCGTCATGCTCGAGGTCGTCATCCCCGGCCTGGAGCACGACCAGGCCCAGGCCCTCGCCGACGCTGCCCACCAGGTCTGCCCGTACTCGAACGCGACCCGCGGCAACATCGACGTCACCATCGTCGTCTCGGAGGACTGACCCGTGAGCACCACCACCCCCACCACCATGCGCGCCGTCGTCCACGAGACGTTCGCCGAGCCCGCCGACGTCCTCGAGGTGCAGGAGCGCCCCGTCCCGACGCCCGGCGCCGGCGAGGTCCTCGTCCGCACGGTCCTCTCCCCCATCCACAACCACGACCTGTGGACCGTCCGCGGCACCTACGGCTTCAAGCCGGAGCTCCCCGCCGCCTCGGGCACCGAGGCACTCGGCGTCGTCGAGGCGCTCGGCGAGGGCGTCACGAACCTGCAGGTCGGCCAGCGCGTCGCCGGCGGCGCCTTCGGCGTCTGGGCCGAGTACTACACCGCGAACGCCGCCGGACTCGTGCCGGTGCCGGACGCGATGTCCGACGAGGCCGCCGCCCAGCTCGTCTCGATGCCGTTCAGCGCCATCAGCCTGCTGCACTCGCTCGACCTGCACGAGGGCGACTGGATCATCCAGAACGCCGCCAACGGTGCGGTCGGACGCATGGTCGCCCAGCTCGGCGCCGCCCGCGGCATCAACGTGATCGGACTCGTCCGTCGCGCCGCCGGAGTCGACGAGCTCCGCGAGCAGGGCATCGAGCGCATCGTCGCCACCGACGCCGACGACTGGCAGGACCAGGTCGCGGCGATCACCGGCGGCGCCCCGATCATCGCGGGCGTCGAGTCGGTGGGTGGCAAGGCGGCCGGCGACATCGCCTCGGTGCTCGGCGAGGACGCCACCCTCGTCGTCTTCGGCGCGATGGCGTCCCCGACGCTCGAGATCCCGTCGGGCAAGGTCATCTTCGGCCAGCTCACCGTGAAGGGCTTCTGGGGCTCCGTCGTCAGCAAGACGATGCCGGCCGAGACGAAGGGGCAGCTCTTCGGTGAGCTCATCACCCGCGTCCTCGACGGCTCGCTGACGCTCCCCGTCGCCGAGACGTTCGCCTTCGAGCAGGTCCGCGACGCCGTGCGCGCCAGCGACACCGCCGGACGCGTCGGCAAGGTGCTCCTGCGCCCGTAGCGCGACCAGCAGACGGACGGGAGGCCCGTGGCGACACCGCCACGGGCCTCCCGTCCGTCTGTCCACCCGTCCACCGCCGGGACGCTGGATCGCGCGTCAGCCGCCGACCACGTGGATGCCGTAGGCGGCGAAGAACCCGACGACCGCGATGAGGCCCGTCCACGGGCCGGTCTTCCGGAACGCCTCCGGCAGCATGGTGTCGGCGAGCATCGCCAGGATCGCTCCGGCGGCGACCGCGGTCACGGCGCTCTGCACGCCGGCGGGTGCCTGCCCGAGGATGGCGTACCCGCCGAGCGCCGACAGGGCGCAGGCGAGGGCGATGGCCCCCCACACCGTGAAGACGTAGCGGGCACCGCGGCCGTTCGCCTTCATGTCCGAGGTGCTCGACAGCCCCTCCGGCAGGTTCGAGATGATGACGGCCGCGACGACCGCGATGGACAGCGACCCACCGGCGGCGAGTCCGACGCCCTGCACCGCCGTCTCCGGGATGCCGTCGAGCAACGCGCCGAGGGCGATGCCGAGTCCCGTGCCCGAGCCGGGTGACCCGGCTCCGCTGCGCTTCTTGCGCGCACCGCGCCGTTCCAGCAGGACGTCGAGGCCGACGTAGACCACCGCTCCACCCAGGAACCCGGCCATCGCCGTCCAGAAGGTGCCGGACCGGGTGGCCTCGGCGACCAGGTCGAAGGAGAGCGCGGAGATGAGGACGCCGGCGCCGAAGGCGGTGATCGTGGCGACCACGGTGCGCGGCACGCGGACGAACCAGGCGATCGCGGCGCCGACGACGAGGGCGAGACCGGAAGCCAGGCCGGCCCCGGATGCCAGGAGGAGGGGATGCACGGGTCGAGTGTAGGAACCGGACGATGCGGACGCGCCAAGGTCGCCCGGACACGATTGCGTGCCCATGGTGAGCAGAAGACGTCGGGCGCCCTGGGGCGACCCGACGTCTTCTGCGCACTCGGTGCAGCGTGGTGTGACCTAGCGGCGCGACGCCTTCACGGGGACGGTGAAGATGTTGCCGGTGGTGACGCCCTCTTCGACCTCTTCGAGGGTGCGACCGCGGCTCTCCGGCACGAACTTCCAGATGAAGAGCAGCGCCAGCAGCCCGACGACCCCGAAGCCGAAGAAGGTCCCGGTGATGCCGGTCGCGGCGACGATCGTCGGGAAGTACAGCCCGAGGAACGCGTTGGCGATCCAGAGGCAGAACACCGAGATGCCCATGCCGAGCGCACGGATCTGGGTCGGGAAGATCTCGGACAGCACGACCCACACGGCGATGTTGAGGAAGGTCTGCATCGAGCCGACGAACGCGACGACCAGGAACAGGATGACCCACGGGCGGGCCGGGTTGCCGTCCGGCAGCGCCACCGAGGCGATGCCGATGAGGAAGTGGCAGACGGTCGTCAGCGAGAACCCGATGATCAGGGTCGTGCGGCGGTTGATCTTCTCCATGTTGGAGATGGCGATGATGCCACCGATCACGGCGATGACGCCGGGCGCGATGTTGGCAATGAGCGCTGCCGACTGCTCGAAGCCCGACTCGATCAGCACGGTCTGGCCGTAGTACATGATCGAGTTGATGCCGGTGAGCTGCTGCGCGACCCCGAGCCCGGCACCGATGAGCACGATGCGGATGAGCCACTTGTTGCCGAGCAGGGTGCGCCAGCCGCTGACCTTCTGCAGCTTCGCCTCGAGGTCGTTGGTGCGCTTGATGTCGTCGAGCTCGGCGTTCGCCCGCTCCGTCGTGCGGATCTGCCCGAGGACCGAGAGTGCCTCGTCGTTGCGCCCCTTCGACGCGAGCCAGCGCGGCGACTCCGGCACGCGGAGCATGCCGACGAACAGCGCGATCGCGGGGAGCGCACAGACGGCCAGCATGACGCGCCACACGCCGTTGCCCTCACCCCACACGGTGCCGATGAAGGCGTTGACCACGAACGCAGCGAGCTGGCCGATCACGATCATGAGCTCGTTGCGGCCGGACAACGACCCGCGGATCTCGTACGGTGCGAGTTCGGCGAGGAACACCGGCACCACCGTGGAGGCGCCACCCACCGCGAGCCCGAGGAGCACACGACCGACGACGATGACCTCGAACGTCGGCGCGACCACGCAGATCAGCGTGCCGACGAAGAACGTGACGGCCAGCAGGATGATGGTCTTGCGGCGACCCCAGCCGTCGGCGATGCGGCCGCCGAGCATGGCACCGATCGCGGCGCCGAAGAGCAACGAGCTGGTGACCACGCCCTCGGTGAAGTTCGTGAGGCCGAGCTCCGCCTTCATCGGGTTCAGGGCACCGTTGATGACACCGGTGTCGTACCCGAAGAGCAACCCGCCGAACGTGGCGACGAGGGCCAGCACGCCGAGTCGTCGGCGGTGCGGACCGGTCCCCAACGGGGGCAGTGCGACAGTCGGGGCTGTCGGTTTGATGTCGACCATTCGGTGACTCCTTCGTCGGTGATCGCGCTTCATCGCGTGGACCGATCGTAACCCGATTCCATGTCCTGTCAATTGGACATTCTGTCGTCAGGTCGTTTGGATCGGTCCACATAACGCCTGATGAGGAGGGGAGCGGTCCAATGCGCGGGTCGGGCCTAGCGCTCGTCGTCGACGGGGCCCTCGCCCAGGACGTCCCCCAACGAGGCCATGTCGGCGCCGTGGTCGGTGTAGCGGCGTACGGTCCGGCGGGCGGCGGCACTCGCGGCACCGGCCAGGGCGGGGTTGCGTCGGGCAGCGTCGGCGACGCGGCCGGCGTGCCCCGCGGTGGAGAGCAGCACGTTGGCCAGGGCTCGGGCGTCGCCGCGCTCGGGGACCCCGGTCACGGTCCACGCCGTGCGGACCTGCGCATCGGGGGTGACGCCGCGACGGGTGCCCATCCGGTGCCAGTCCGACAGGACGCCTTCGGTGCGCGAGGCCGCGCGGTCCGCCTCGCCTGCACGTCGGCGCGCGGCGTCGCGGGCGTCGGACTCGCCGCCCGTGCCCTCGACCGTGTCGTACCGGTCGGTGAGCCCGTCGGCCCGGCGCCGGACACTGTCGGCCCGTTCACGCGCTGCGACGTCGTCACCACCGGCCGCTGCGATGCGGGCGGCGTGCGCGGCGGCAGCCGCGGCGAGGATCTCCGAACGCTCCATGCCCTCGACCGTAGCCGCTCCGACCGACACCGTCGGACCGTCCGGCGCGGTGGCGGGGCGCGGGGGTGGGCGCGTTTCGCGCTGGGCGACACCTCTCGGGCCAGCGCGCGCGTGAGGTGTCGCTGAGCGCGAAACCGGCCCGGCGTCCGGCCCGCGGCCGCAGCGCACGCACACGACGGACGGGAGGCCCGTGGCGGATCCGCCACGGGCCTCCCGTCCGTCAGGTGGGGGCGTGCGTTACTTCCGCAGCTCCAGGTACTTCGCGATGAGCGCCTTGGTCGACGGGTCCTGCGCGTCGAGCGCAGCCTGGTCGCCCTCGACGGCCGGCGTGACCTGCAGCGCCAGCTGCTTGCCGAGCTCCACACCCCACTGGTCGAACGAGTCGATGCCCCAGATCGTGCCCTCGGTGAACACGATGTGCTCGTACAGGGCGATGAGCTGGCCGAGGACGCTCGGGGTGAGCTCCGGCGCGATGATCGACGTGGTCGGCTTGTTGCCCGGGAACGTGCGCGCCGCGACGATCCCTTCGTCGGTGGTGCCCTCGGCTCGGACCTCGTCGGCGCTCTTGCCGAACGCGAGCGCCTTGGTCTGCGCGAAGAAGTTCGCCAGGAACAGGGTGTGCACGTCCGTGCCGGGCGCGACGCCCTTGCCGTCGCCGGTCTCGTCCTTGAGCGGACGGGCCGGGTTGGCGACCGTGATGAAGTCAGCCGGGATCAGGCGGGTGCCCTGGTGGATGAGCTGGTAGAACGCGTGCTGGCCGTTCGTGCCGGGCTCACCCCAGAAGACCTCGCCGGTCTCGGTGGTGACGGGCGAGCCGTCCCAGCGGACGCGCTTGCCGTTCGACTCCATCGTGAGCTGCTGCAGGTACGCGGCGAAGCGGTGCAGGTACTGCGTGTACGGCAGGACCGCGTGGCTCTGCGCACCGAGGAAGTTCGTGTACCAGACGTTGAGCAGGCCCATCAGGACGGGGACGTTCTGCTCGAGCGGCGTGGTGCGGACGTGCTCGTCGATGGCGTGGAAGCCGGAGAGGAACTGCTCCCAGTTCTCCTTGCCGATCGCGATGACGACACTCGTCCCGATGGCCGAGTCGACCGAGTAGCGGCCGCCCACCCAGTCCCAGAAGCCGAAGGCGTTCTCGGGGTCGATGCCGAACGCCTCGACCTTGTCGAGCGCGGTGGACACGGCGACGAAGTGCTTGGCGACGGCGTTCTTCTTCTCGTCGTCGGCGGCGTCGGTCAGGCCGAGCTCCTCCCACAGCCACTGGCGCGCGAGGCGTGCGTTCGTCAGGGTCTCGAGCGTGCCGAAGGTCTTCGACGCGACGATGAAGAGCGTGGTCTCGGGGTCCAGGTCCGCGGTCTTCTCGTAGATGTCCGCCGGGTCGATGTTCGAGACGAAGCGGGCCTCGAGGCCAGCCTGCACGTACGGCTTCAGGGCCTCGTAGACCATGACCGGGCCGAGGTCGGAGCCACCGATGCCGATGTTGACGACGGTCTCGATGCGCTTGCCGGTCACGCCGGTCCAGGCGCCGCTGCGGACCTGCTCGGCGAAGCCGTAGACCTTGTCGAGCGTGGCGTGCACATCGGCGTCGACGTCCTGGCCGTCGACGGTCAGGGGCGCGGCCGGCACGAGGCCCTCGGTCGCCTTCGGGCGGCGGAGCGCGGTGTGCAGCACGGCGCGGTCCTCGGTCACGTTGATGTGCTCGCCAGCGAGCATCGCCTGGAAGCGTTCGGCGACGCCGGTGTCCTTCGCGACCTGCAGCAGCGCGGCGAGGATCTCGTCGGTCACCAGGCCCTTGGACAGGTCGACGGTCAGGTCGGCCGCCTGGAAGGTGTACTGCTCGGCACGACCGGGGTCGCTGTCGAACCACCCTCGCAGGTCCGGGGTGAAGCCGGCAGCGATGCTGTCGAGCTTCTTCCAGCCTTCGGTCGATGTGGGGTCGACGGGAGCGGATTCGGTCACTTCGGTCCTCCTGGGGATCACGTTCGAGACGTACAGCCCGCGGGTCACGCAGCGCTGCGTCGCGGACCGTCTTCGAGCGTAGTGCGCTCCGGCGGGTGGTGCGCACAGTCGGCCGGGAGGCGCGGCTCGCGTTCGCTGCGCGCGTCACGCCCTCCGGCCGGTCGCGTGCAGGGCCGCGGTCGGCTCGCCGGGTTCAGGGCCGCGGGCTCGCCGGGTTCACGGCTGCACCGCGAAGCGACGCAGCCGCAGGCTGTTCGTCACGACGAAGACGGACGAGAACGCCATCGCCGCACCCGCGAGCACCGGGTTGAGCAGCCCCGCCATCGCGAGCGGGATCGCCGCGACGTTGTACGCGAACGCCCAGAACAGGTTGCCCTTGATGACGCCGAGCGTCGCGCGCGACAGCCGGATGGCGTCGGCCACCACCGTGAGCCGACCGCTCACGACCGTGATGTCGCTCGCCGCGATGGCCGCATCGGTGCCCGCCCCCATGGCGATGCCGAGGTCGGCCGCGGCCAGTGCGGCGGCGTCGTTCACGCCGTCGCCGACCATCGCGACGCTCCGCCCCTCGGCCTGCAGCCGGCGGACGGTCTCGAGCTTCGACGCCGGGGTCGCGCGGGCGTGCACCTCATCGATGCCGACGCTCGCGGCGACCGCACGTGCGGCACCGTCGTTGTCGCCGGTGAGCAGCACCGGGTGCAGGCCGAGCGCCCGGAAGCGGGCGATCGCGTCGGCGGCCTCGGGCTTCACGGTGTCGCCGACGACGACCACGCCGAGGGCCGTGCCGTTCCGGGCGACGACGACCGCCGTGCCCCCGTCGGCCTCGGCGCGGTCGACGGCGTCAGACAGCACCGGGGGCAGGGTGATCGACCACGAGTGGGTGAGCCAGCGGGTCGTACCGACCAGGACCACGTCGCCGTCCACGACGGCCTGCACACCGGCGCCGGCGGTCGCGGTGAACTGCTCGGCCTCAGGCAGGTCGAGGCCTCGGGCACGGGCCGCGGTGGTGACGGCACGGGCGACGGGGTGTTCGGAGCCGTCCTCGACCGCTGCGGCGAGGCGCAGGACGACGTCCTCGGTCTCGGTGCCCCCGGGGTTCGCGGCGGCGGTGACCGACCGCAGGGTCATCGACCCCGTGGTGACGGTGCCGGTCTTGTCGAGCACGACGGTGTCGACACCGCGGGTGCGCTCGAGCACCTGCGGACCGCCGATCAGGATGCCGAGCTGTGAGCCTCGACCGGTCCCGACCAGCAGGGCGGTGGGCGTGGCGAGTCCGAGGGCGCACGGGCAGGCGATGATCAGGGTGGCGACGGCCGCGGTGAAGGCCGCGGTGACCGAGCCGCCGAACACGAGCCAGCCGACGAAGGCCAGCACGGCGAGCGCGATGACGATCGGCACGAAGACCCCGGACACGCGGTCCGCCAGGCGCTGCACCTCGGCCTTGCCGGTCTGGGCGTCCTCGACCAGGCGACCCATCCGGGCGAGCTCGGTGTCGGCGCCGACGCGGGTGATCGCGACGACGAGCCGGCCGCCGACGTTGATCGTCGCGCCGGTGACCCGGTCGCCCGGTCCGACCTCGACCGGCACGGACTCGCCGGTGAGCATGCTGAGGTCGACGGCCGAGGAGCCGTCCTGCACCAGGCCGTCACTCGGGATCCGCTCGCCGGGTCGCACCACGACGACGTCGCCCACGACCAGGGACGAGGCCGGCACGCGGTGTTCGGCACCCTCGCGCAGCACGGTGGCGTGCTTCGCACCGAGTTCGAGCAGTGCCCGGAGTGCGGCACCGGACTGCGTCTTCGCGCGGGCCTCCATGTACCGGCCGGCGAGGATGAACACCGTCACGGCCGTCGCGACCTCGAGGTACAGGTCGGTGGCCTCGGGGTCCGTGGCGAACCACGAGAACGTCATGTGCATGCCGGTCGTGCCGGCGTCGCCGAAGAACAGGGCGTACAGCGACCACCCGAAGGCGGCGAGGACGCCGACGCTCACCAGGGTGTCCATGGTGGCGGCGCCGTGCCGGGCGTTGACCCACGCGGCACGGTGGAACGGGAGCGCGCCCCAGACCGCGACGGGCGCGGCGAGCGTCAGGGCGAGCCACTGCCAGTTCGGGAACTGCAGCGCCGGCACCATCGAGAGCACCACGACGGGCACCGCGAGCACGGCGGACACGATCAGACGTCGGCGCAGCGGGCCGGTCGGGTCGGCATCGGCCACGGCTTCGGCGTCAGCGGCGGCGGCGGCGGGCGGGGCCGGCACCGTGGCGCCGTAACCGGCCGACTCCACCGCGGCGATCAGCGCCTCGGGGTCGGCGGTGCCGTCAGCGGCGACCTGCACCTGCGCCTTCTCGGTGGCGTAGTTGACGGTGGCGGTGACCCCGGGCAGCTTGCCGAGCTTCCGCTCGATGCGGTTCGCACACGAGGCGCAGGTCATCCCGGTGATGTCGAGTTCGACGGTGCGGTCGGTCACGAGCGCACGACCTCGTACCCCGCCTCGGCGACCGCGGCGCGGAGGGCGTCCGCGTCGACGGGTGCCGTCGAGCTGACGGTGACCTCGGACGATCCGCCGGGGACGAGTCGGACGTCGACGCCCGAGACCCCGTCGACCTCGGTGAGTTCCTCGGTGACGCTCATCACACAGTGGTCGCAGGTCATGCCCTCGACGAGCAGCGTTTCGGTGGTCATGGTGTCTCCTTCTCGGTGGTGGTCGTCAGGGTCAGGAGCGGACGAGCCGGGCGATCGCCTGGCTGGCCTCGCGCACCTTCTCGTCGGCGGCGTCCCCACCCTCGGCGACGGCCTCGGCGACGCAGTGCGCCAGGTGGTCCTCGAGCAGCGACAGCGCGACGCGTTCGAGCGCCCGGTTCGCCGCCGAGATCTGGGTGAGGACGTCGATGCAGTACGTCTCGTCCTCGACCATCCGCGCGATCCCGCGCACCTGTCCCTCGGCGCGACGGAGTCGCTTGAGCAGGTCGTCCTTGTCGCCGATGTACCCGACGTGTTCGTGCATGTCTGCCTCCACCGTTCTCAACACGGTACCCCCCTAGGGTATTCCTTCCCGTGCCCGGTGCGACTGATGGCATGATCGGCGCATGGACCCCTCGACGACGAACGGATTCCGCCGGTTGCGGTTCTCCGACGGCGAGGGTTCCGACTACTCCGCGATCTTCGCGGCCGAGTACGGCGGCTCGGACTTCGCCTCCGAGACCTTCGCCACCGACGACACCCGGTACGAGTACACGGTCGTGGGCGACGACGACCTGTCGCTGCGCACCATGCGGGCCGAGGGCGGCCGACGCGGCGGGGTCATCGGCGTGCGGGACGACCACGTGGTGTTCTGGCTCACCAAGGGCCGGCTCGAGATGCACTTCGCCGACCGCACCCGCGTCGTCGAGCCGGGCAGCCCGTACATCGCCTCGGCGTCCGAGGCCTACCGGTTCGAGTCCGACGGCACCGTCTACAACGGCGTGCACGTGTCCGACCGGTTCCTGCGGAGCGTCGGCCGTGACCTCGGCTACCGCCTGCCCGACGGCCCGCTGCTGTTCGACCAGCAGGACGAGGTCGTCGCCCGGCGTGAACCCCTGCGGCACCTGATCCGCGAGCTCGGGCCGGCCCTGGTCGACGACCGCGTGCTCGGCCCGATGCGGACCGCCCTGAACCGTCGGCTGGCCGTGGTCATCCTCGACACGTTCCCCATCCGCAACCGTGGCGACGACGTGCCCGTGGCGAACCGGCTCCGCGACGCGATCCGGTTCATCGAACAGCACGCCGGCGAACGCCCCTCGGTACCCACGATCGCCGCCGCGTGCGGACTGAGCCAGCGCGGGCTGCAGGACGTCTTCGCCCGGACGCTCGACACCACCCCGCACCGGTTCCTCCGCGACCACCGCCTGGACCGCGTACGCGAAGAGCTCCTGCGTGCGGGCCGCGGGGGCGCGACGGGCGCAGACTGCCCACTCGTGTCGTCGGGGATCGCCGCGATCGCCCGCCGCTGGGGCTTCACCAACCCCGGCCGGTTCGCCGAGACCTACCGCGAACGCTTCGGCGAGGACCCGGCCACCACGAAGCGCGCAGCACTCGCGGCGCAGCCGGAGTCCGGGAAGGCGTCGTGGCGGGTCCGGCGCGCAGTCGCGTTCATCGAGCAGCACCTCGACGACCCGCTCACGCTCGACGACGTCGCGGCCGCTGCAGGGGTGCTGCCCCGACGGCTGCAGCAGCTCTTCCGCGAGGAGCGCGGCGAGTCCCCGATGGCCTGTGTCCGCGCCATGCGGGCCGCTGCCGAGCGCAACGGCGCGGCCGGAATCGGCTGAACGGCCTGCTGGAACGCCTCAGGGGTACACACACGTCCCCGGTTCTCCGGGCATCCCTGGACATCGCCCGAGTCCGGGAATCCGCGTGTGACGAATCTCTTCCACAGCCCGTCTCATCCGTGAACAGCAACCGCTGGGAACGCCCGGCGGGTCAACGGAAGGAACGAACATGGCTGACACCATCACCCCCGCGACCACGGCCACCCGTGCCACCTCGCACGCCGGCACCAGCGGCGTCACCGGCAAGACCGTCATCGACGACACCGTCGTGTCGAAGGTCGCCGGCATCGCCGCCCGCGAGGTCAACGGCGTGTACTCCCTCGGCAACGGCGCAGCCCGTGCCATCGGAGCCCTCCGCGACGCCATCGGCCAGCGCGACTTCGGTCAGGGCGTCAAGGTCGAGGTCGGCGAGAAGCAGGTCGCCGCGGACATCGTGATCGTCGCCGAGTACCCGGTGTCGCTCCAGCAGGTCGCCGACGGCGTCCGTGCCGGAGTCGCCCGTGCCCTCGAGCAGATCGTCGGCATGGAGGTCGCCGAGGTCAACGTGACCGTCCAGGACGTCTACATCCCGGGCGACGACGACGACAACGAGGACGAGAAGAAGGAAGCGCGAGTCGCATGAGCAACACGCTGATCGGCGCCCTCATCGGCGCAGTCCTCGCCGTCGTGGCACTGCAGTTCGGGTTCTGGGGCTTCGTGCTCGTGATCGTGTTCGGTGCGATCGGGGCCCTCGTGGCCGCGCTCGCCACCGGTCGCATCGACCGCGGTGCCCTGACCGACGTGCTGACCGGACGCCGGAGCTCCCGGTGAACGCCGGCCCGGACGTCCCGGGCCGCGTCGAGATCACCGCACGCGCGCTCACCTCGCTGGCGCGGGCCGTCGCAGCCGAAGGGCTCGGCGCCCCCGCCAAGCGGGTGCGCGTCGGACTCGGCGACGCGTCGGGAGCACTGTCGCTCGACATCACCGGGCCGATCGCCGCGAGCGACGACATCGTCTCCGGGTCGATCCGGATCGCGGACCAGGTCAAGGGCCGCGTGAGCGACCTGACCGGTCGCCGCGTCGGCAGTGCCCACATCGAACTCACCGGGATCGTGCGCGAGCACGGGTCCCGTGCCCGCTAGGAGGCCATCATGAGCAACGGTTCCGTCGAACGACGCATCCGTCGTCGGAGCGTGCACCGCTCCCGCTCCACAGCAGTGGCGGTGGCGCTCGTGGTGCTCGCCCTGGTGGCCGCCTGGATCGGCACCGAAGCGGTGCTCAGCGCGATCGGACGCCCGCCGCTCGTCGCCGACCCCCAGACCGTGGTCGACACGGCGCTCCGCCCGGACGCCGCGTTCGTCACCGTCGTCGAGGTCGTCGCGGGTGCGCTCGTGCTCCTCGGTGTCGTGCTGGTCGTCCTCGCGCTCAAGCCCGGCCGCAAGCACCGATCGGTCGTCGAGCACGAGCGCGGTGCGGTCGTCATCGACACCCGCATCGTCGCCTCCACCGCGGCGAACGCCGCCGGCATGGCGGCCGGTGTCCCCGAGGGGAACGCCTCCGCCACCGCCACCGCCCGTGGCCGTACCACCGAGGTCCGCATCGTCCCCGTCACCGGAGTGCCGGTCGACGAGGCGAGCGTCCGCGCCGCCGTCGTGGAGCGTCTGAGCGGCCTCGACGAGCGCTTCGGCCGACGTGTCCGCGTCCGGGTCGAGGAGAAGGGAACCCTCGCATGACCAAGAGCAACCGGACCATGAACCGGATCATCCTCTTCGTCCTCGGCCTCGTCGCCGTCGTCGTCGGCCTCACCATCGGCGCGGGTGTGCTGCCCGCCGTGCAGGACGCGATGAAGCCCTACGTCGACCTGCCGAGCAACCTGGACGTCCCCGCGTCCGCGCTGTGGATCGTCGCCGGGGCCGCCGCCCTCGTGATCGTCCTGTCGCTCGTGTGGGTGTTCACCCGCGGTGGTGGCGGAACGTCCGTCGCCGTCCGCGAACGCTCGGGTGAGGACGCCGTCACGGTGAACGTCGCCCTCGTCCGCGACGTCGTCGAGCACGAGCTCGCCGGGGTCCGCGACGTCGTCGGCTCCCGCGTCGACACCTACCTGGTGCGCAAGCAGCGTGCCGCTCGCATCCGCGTCGCGGTCCGCCGCGGCGGGGACGCCGTCACCGTGCTCGACGCCGTCGACCGAGCCGTCGCGGTCCTCGACCGCACCCTCGGCCGCCCGGTCCCGGTGCTCGTGCACCTGACCGGCGGTACCCGCTCCGCGCTGGCGAAGTCGACCCGCGTCCACTGACACCGGTCAGCCGGACGCACCCCGGGCCTCCCGGCCCACCGCCACACCACCGGGCAGCCGCCCACTCAGGAAAGGACCCGCCATGGGACTCGACGACAAGATCAAGAACGCCGCTCAGGACCTCGCCGGCAAGGCGAAGGAAGCCGTCGGCAACCTGACCGACGACGACGCCAAGGTCGCCGAGGGCAAGAAGGACCAGGCCGCTGCGAGCGCGAAGCAGACCGGCGAGGACGTCAAGGACGTCTTCAAGAAGTAGGTCGCACGACCGCATCGGGGCACCCGTCGGACGGGTGCCCCGATGCGTCACCGCGCAGATCCCGAACGAGGAGGAACCATGCGGCACGACCCCCGTGCGAACACGCAGGTCACCGAGGTGACCCTGCCCGCAGTACTGACGGAGCCGCTGCCCGACGACGCGAACACCGCGACGATCATCGCGCGCACCGCGGCGGAGACCACGCTCGGCGTGCCCGGCGTGCACCACCTCGGCGGGATCGCCGCCCGTGCCGCCGACCAGCTGCGGAAGCAGCTCGGCCGCTCGGCGGGCACCCCCGGCGTGCAGGTCGACGAGCAGGACGGTGTGCTCGAAGTGCAGGTCGCCGTCGTCGTCAGCTACCCGCACCCGGTGCTGGACGTCGCCGCCGAGGTCCGGCAGCAGGTCACCGCAGCGACGCGGCAGCTGTCCGACCTCCGCACCTCGGTCCACGTGCGCGTCGTCGACGTGCACGGTCCGTTCGACGACGAGCAGTCCCCGCTCGGACGCGCCGCCGAGCAGGCGACCGGTGCGGTCGAGCAGACGGCCGAGTCGACCGGCGACGCCGCCAAGCGCGCCGCCGAGACCGCCGCCGACGCGGCCGATGCGGCGGCCGATACGGCGGCGGACGCAGCCGACGACGCAGCCGTCGCCGCCGATGCGGCAGCGGACGCCGCCGCGGCTCCCCGTCACCGGGACCAGCCGTGACCACCGCCTGGTCCGGAGGGCGCCGGTCCCGCGACCGGCGCCCCCGACCCCGCGGCGTCTGGTTCGCCGGCGGCATCGGGGTCTTCCTCGTCCTCGCCGTCGCGGTCGGCGGTTTCCTGCCGCTGGTCGGGTTCCTCGGCGGGGTCACCGCCACCACCGCCGGCCTCGTGCCGTTCCCGTTCGTCCGGGTCACCCTGATCGCCCTGCTCGGTGCGGTCGTGGTGCTCGCCCTGCTCTTGCTCGCCCTGACCCGCCGGCACACCGCGACCGCGACGACCGCCGTCGTGCTCGCCGTCCTGGTGAGCATGGCCGTCACCCTGGTCCCCGTCGTCCTGGTCGCCGTCGGCTCCGCCGACCGCGCGGGCGACGTCTGGCCCATCGTCACCGAGCTCTGGAACCGCTTCACCGGCTGACGTCGTACGCACGGTCCCGGCCTGGAGGCCCACCCCACCCGACCGGGTCGGCCCACCCGGGTGGTCCCGGGGTCCACGGCCCGTCCGCTAGCCTCGCGACGTGAAGCGTCTCTCCCCCGGCCAGCGTTGGGTCATCGGTCTCGGCGCGTTCGCGCTCGTCTGTCTCGTCGTCGGCGTCATCGGTCTGGTGGTGGGGGTCACGAACCGGTACGAGTGCCTGTCCGGATCCGAGTTCTGGCCGCAGTCCAGCTGTCTCAGGCACGAATCCGGGATCTTCTGGGGCAGCACCCTCGGCGTCATCGGGCTGCTGCACCTCGGCCTGACCGGCCTGGCCGGGGCACTCGTCTGGACCTCGACCCCGGCGATCGCTCCGCGTCCCGTCAAGCGTCCGACGCCGCGCGCCGGCGAGACGCACCGGGTCTTCTCCTACGGCACGCTCCAGCAGCCGCTCGTGCAGGAGTCGCTGTTCGGCGACCACGTCCCCACCACGCCGGACGCCCTGCCCGGCTGGCGGCTCGACTGGGTGACGATCACCGACCCGGACGTCATCCGGACGAGCGGCTCCGACCTGCACCCGATCCTGCGCCGCGGCTCTGCCGGCGACGTCGTCGAGGGTGTGGCCCTGACGCTCGGGTACGAGTGGCAGCTCCGCGCGGTCGACGGCTACGAGGTCGCCGACTACCAGCGCATCCGGGTCACGCTGGCCTCGGGCTGGACGGCCTGGGTCTACGTGGCGGCCGACGAGGCCTGAGCCGCTGCCGCCGCCAGTCGCTCGAGCCCCTCGTCGATCGACACCGACGGGGTCCACCCGAGGTCCTGCCGGGTCCGCCGCTGGTCGAACCAGTGCGCCGTCGACAGCTGTTCGGCCAGGAACCGGGTCATCGGCGGCTCGTCCTCGCCCGGTCGGACCCTCCAGACGGCCTCGACCACGGAGCCCGCGGCCCGCGCGACCGCGGCCGGCACGTGCCACTGCGGCGGTCGGACGCCCGACGCCGTGCAGATGCCGGCGAGCAGGTCGGCGACCGGGCGGGGCTCACCGTTCGTGACGACGTAGGCCTTGCCGTGGACGCCGTCGTCCGTGACGCGCTCGAGCGCCGCGACCATCGCCGTCGCGGCGTTGTCGACGTAGAGCGTGTCGATGAGCGCGGCGCCGGAGTCGAGCAGCGGGAGTCGTCCGGCCCGGGCCCGCTCGACGATCCGTCCGATGAGCTGCGTGTCGCCCGGACCCCACACCAGGTGCGGCCGGACCGCCACGACGGCGAACTCCGGGGCGTCGGCGTCGAGCGCCAGGAGCTCCGCAGCGGCCTTGGTGCGGGCGTAGTCGCCACGCGCATGGGACGGTTCGGCCGGACCGGCGTCGGCCCCGACGAGCGACGAACCGGTGTGCGCGACCGACGGCGACGACACGAAGACGAAGCGTCCGACCCCGGCGGCGCGGGCGGCCCGCAGCAGCGAGCGTGTGCCCTCGATGTTGACCCGGGCGAAGTCAGCCGGGTCCCCGGCGAGCGACACCTTCGCAGCCAGGTGCACGACGGCCTCGACCCCGTCGACCGCGCGGGCGATCGCGGCGTCGTCGGTCATCGTCCCGGCGACGTCCTGCACCCCGGGCACTCCGGAGGGACGACGTTGGAAGGTCCGGACCTCGTGCCCGGCGTCCCGCACGGCGGCTGCGGTGGCCTGCCCGAGGAACCCGCTGGCACCGGTGACCAGGACCTTCACGGACGCACCATCCGTCCGCCGGACAGCACCGAGCCGGCCCAGCGGGACAGCCGGGTGCGGTCGACCTTGGAGTTGTGCCGGATGTCGGTCGGCAGCACGGGCACGACGAGCACCGCGGCGAGTGGCACTCCGGCGGCGGCACGGACCGCTCCGGCGAGCTGCGGCGACGCCAGACCCGGCCGCCGTACGGCGGGGTCGGTCTCGACGACGGCCACCACCTGCTGCGTGCCGACCGGACCGATGCCTGCGACGCCGGCGCGTCCGACACCGTCGACGCCCTCGATCCGCTGCTCCGGCCCCACCGGCGTGACGACCCGGTCCGGAGTGGTGAGCACGTGCTGCAGCCGGCCCTCGACCCAGATCCGTCCCGCGGCGTCCAGGTGCCCGACGTCCCCGGTGCGGTGCCCGCGCGGGTCGTCGACGCCGAGGCGCGAGACCCGGTCGGTGCGCCAGAGCCGGTCGTAGTGGTCGCGCACGTGTGGTGCCGCGACGACGATCTCGCCGGTGACCCCGGGCTCGTCCGTCAGGGCTCCGGTCGAGCGCCCGGAACCGTCGAGCGGCGCGATGCGGACGCGGACGTTCGCTGCCGGCACCCCCACGCAGATCCCCTCGTCGTCGGACCGTCCGGCGGCTCGGACCCCGTCGAGGTCGACGTCCGTCATGAGCAGCCCCTCGGTCATGCCGTAGGGGGTGTGCGCGCTGGCGTTCGGCATCAGCTCGGTCGCCGCGGTCAGCAGCGCAGCCGAGACGGGAGCTCCGGCCGACAGGAACAGCCGCACGCCCCGCAGTGCCTGGCGGTCGGCGTCGGTGAGTTCCGAAGCGGTCGCGACGACGTTCGCCAGGGCCGCCGGCGACAGGAACACCACGGTGGCATCAGCCGCGGCGACCGAGGCCGCGACCGCCTTCGCCGTCAGGGTGCGCGGCGCGGTGACGTCCATGTCGGGCGCGACCGACCGGGCGCCGAGGGCCGGGCCGAGCAGCGCGAACGGTGCGAAACCGGCGACGAGCCCGGTGCCGACACCGACGTCGTACTGGGTGGCCAGGGCGTCCCGGACGGCACTGAGCTGCCCGTGCGTGTACACGACGCCCTTCGCCGGGCCGGTCGATCCCGAGGTGAAGAGCACGGCAGCGGGCGCGTCCGGCGACGGGGCCGTCGGTAGCGCGGTGCCGTGGGCGAGACGGCGGGCGCCGCGGCGGGCGACGTCGACGAGCGTGTGCTCCACCCGCAGTGCCTTCCGGGCCGGCGCGGGCAACGAGACCGTCGCGATGCGTCGCCCCGGCCAGCCGAGAGCACGCGCGGCACCGAGCCCGGGCAGCGCGCCGATGATCCAGTCCGGTCGGGCTCCGCGGACGGCCCGGGTCAGGCCGCCGAGTCCGAGTCCGGCGTCCGCGACGACGACGACCGCCCCGATCCGCACGCAGGCGTACAGGACGGCGGTCAGGTCGGCGCCGGGGGTCACCAGGAGCGAGACACGGTCGCCGCTCCGGACGCCCAGGTCGTCGAGTCCTGCGGCGATCTCGTCGACCCGTCGGGCGAGCAGCCGCCAGGTGATCGTACGGGGGCCGCCGGCGGCGGCCATCTCGACCAGCGCGGGTTCGTCGCGCTCGCGCAGTTCGTCGAGCCGCGCCCAGAGCGGCGGGGTCGCCTGTGCGGGCGGGCCCGGGTCCACGGCGGCCTGGAGGCCCGTGGGGGCCTGGGCAGGACGGCCACCGTCCGGCAGGCGGTCACCGAGCCAGTCGAACACCGCGCCCGCCACGTCGGCGTCATCGGGCAGCAGGTGCCCGGCGCCCTCGAACGTATGGACGTCGGCGTGCGGCACGCGTTCGGTCAGGTCGTCGAGGTAGCGCTCGAGGAACACCGGGTCGCGCGGACCCCAGAGCAGGAGCACCGGCACGTCGAGCGCGGCGACACCGGCGGCGATGCGGTCGAGTTCCGGGGTGCTCCGGTGCCGGGCGTCGACGGGGATGTCCGCGACAAAGCCGCCGATGCCCCCGCGTCGGGCGGCACCGCGGTAGGGCGCCCGGTAGCCGTCGGCCGTGGCACGGTCGAGCTTCGGGTGCGCGATGGCCAGGGTGGTCTCGAGGAACGCCGGGGTCACGACCGTCGCGCGGCCGAGCATCCCCGGGCCGAGGGCGAGCCGCAGCGGTGCCGGGATCGGGGCGTCGTCGGGCTGGTGCACGGCGGTGTTGCACGTCATCGCGGCGGCCAGGACGTCCGGGTGGTCGACCGCCCACCCGAGCGACACCACACCACCCCAGTCGTGGCCGAGGGTGACGACCGGTCCGGTCAGCCCGAGTTCGTCGGTCAAGGCCCCGAGGTCTGCGACACGCTGCGCCAGTCCGCGCTCGACGCCGGTGCGCTCCGAGAACCCCATGTCGAGCTGGTCGACGGCGACCACGCGCCAGGCCGGACCGCCGGCCTGGGCGACCTCGAGCGAGGTGCGGAGCACCGACCGCCACAGGTACGACCAGGTCGGGTTGCCGTGCACGCACAGGATCGTGCCGACCGGTTCCACACCGAGCGCGGCCAGGGCGCCGGCCGTGTCGAGGAGGTGCCACGTGCGCGCGGCGCGATCCGTTCCTCCTGCGCGATCGCCGGACCACTCGGGGACCGAGACCAGACGCGACCAGGCCGGGTCGAGGCCGGGCAGGGAGGGCGGCTGCGTCGCCGGAGCCGTGCTCGCGGCGACGCGGGGCAGCCGGGACCTCACCAGTGGAGTTCCATCATCGCCGTGTTGATGCCGGAACCGACGCCACCCAGGAACACGCGGTCACCGCGACGGATGCCGCCGGAAGCGACCTCGTCGGCCAGGGTGATCGGGATCGACGCGGGACCGACGTTGCCGAAGCGCTGGTAGGTGGTGGGGACCTTGTCGCGCGGGATGCCGATCGCCTCGACGAAGGCGTTGGTGTGCACGTCGGAGACCTGGTGCAGCACGTAGCGGTCCATGTTCGCCCAGTCGAAGTGGGCGCGGGCCTCGGTCCAGGCGGCGACGACGAGCTCCATGCCGCCCTTGAGCAGCATCTTCGCGTCCGTGAACATGCCGTCGACGCTGCCGACGCACAGGTCGTACCACTGGGTCGCCGCGCGGGTGACGCCGCCGACGATCCGGTGGCCCTCGGGGTGCAGGTCCGCCGGGCCGAGCACGGCCGCAGCAGCGCCGGACCCGAGGGTCAGGCTGGCGAACTCGCTCATGAAGTCCTTGCGGTTCCGGCCGCCCTGGTTCAGGCGGTCGATGGTGTTGAGCTGCACCTGGTCGGCGTCCTCGCCGTCGACGACGAGCGCGTACTTGATCTGCCCGGAGTCGATCATGCCCGCGGCGACGCTCATGGCGTTGACGAACCCGAGGCAGGCGTTCGCGATGTCGAAGTTGATCGCCGACGACGGCAGGCCGAGCCCGTGGTGCAACCGCACGGCGACGCTCGGCTCCAGGTGCGGGCGCGTCACCGAGGTGTTGATGAGCAGCCCGATCTCGTCGGGACGGACACCGGCCTCGGCCATCGCGCGACGTCCGGCGTCTATCGCGGCGTCCTGGAAGGTCTGCCCTTCGCCCCAGTTGCGACGCTCGATGACCCCGGCGACGCGCTCGAGCAGCCCCATCGGCAGACGGAGCCGACGGAGGACCCCGCGGAGCTTGGCCTCGATGTCGGCCGAGGTCGTCACACGCTCCGCCGTGGTGGTCGCCACGGAGAGCAGTGAGACGTTCCGGTGCTTCGCCGTGGCGTTGCCGGGCTGCTCCGGTTCACTGCTCGATGCCTGGTCGACCGGCCGTTCCGTCATGATCGTCACCGACACATACTTCCGCATCTGGCCTGTGTGCGCGATCCGGATGCGCTGGACGGCTCCGGATCAGACGTCCTTCGGCAGCTTCCGCACCTTTGCTCGCCGCTTGCGGCGCTCGGGGATCATCGACCGCATCTCCTCGAGCTTGCCGAAGCAGAGCAGCCGGTCGCCCGGTTCGAGGGCGACGCCGCTGCGCGGGTTCGGGATGACGTTCGAGCCGCGGTGCAGCGTGAGGACCGTGATGTCCCGGTCCCAGAGCCCGGACTCCTTGATCGTCTTGCCGACCAGGTCGGCGTTCGTGTGCACGAGGAGCTCGGCGACGCCGTAGCCCGTCGAGACGGACAGTCGCTGGCGGACGTCGATCTCGGGGAACGCGACCTGGTTCGCGATGAAGTCGACGACGGCACCGGCGATGTCGAGGCCGGTGGCACGTTCGACGCCCTCGAGCCCTGGCGACGAGTTGACCTCCATCACGAGGGGCCCGTCGTTGCCCTCGAGCATGTCGACGCCGGCGACCTTGAGTCCCATGATCTGCGCCGAGCGCACGGCCACGGCCTCGTACTCGGGCGAGAGCGTGACCTTCTCGACGGTGCCGCCGCGGTGCACGTTCGAGCGGAACTCGTCACCCGAGGCGGTCCGGCGCATCGCCGCAACCACCCGGTCACCGACGACGAGGGCCCGGATGTCACGACCGCGGCTCTCGGCGATGAACCGCTGGATCAGGACGTTCTGCTTGGTGGAGTGCAGGGTCTCGACGATCGACTCGGCCACCTTCGCCTCGGGTGCCAGGATCACGCCGATGCCCTGCGTGCCCTCGAGGAGCTTGATGACGACGGGCGCGCCACCGACCCGTTCGATCGCGCCGCGCACGTCGTTGCGGCCGGCCACGAAGGTCGTCGCCGGCATGCCGATGTCGTGCCGCGACAGGATCTGGTTGGCCCGCAGCTTGTCGCGCGAGTTCGTGATGCCGTTCGCCGTGTTCGGCGTGTAGACGTCCATCTGCTCGAACTGGCGCACGACGGCGGTGCCGTAGTAGGTGATCGAGTTGCCGATGCGCGGCAGCACCGCGTCGTAGTCGCTCAGCAGCTTGCCGCGGTAGAGCAGGTCCGGGTCGTCACCGGACAGGTCGATCGCGAAGCGCAGGGTGTTGAGCACCTTGACCTCGTGGCCGCGGTCGAGTGCCGCTGCGCGGAGGCGCTGGGTCGAGTACGCCTGGGGCGCGCGCGACAGGATGGCGAGTTTCATCGAGGGGTTCTCCGCTGGGTCGGATCGACGGCGACGCCCCATCAAAGCATGCGGACGTGGCCACGGAGCATGCGACAGGATGGGCACATGGCGCGAGCTCCGAAGTCCTCCGACAGCGGGCTCGTCGTCGCCGGGTGGCGGGAGTGGGCGGGACTGCCGGACCTCGGCGTGCCGTGGATCAAGGTGAAGCTCGACACCGGCGCCCGGAGCTCCGCGTTGCACGCCTTCGACCTCGAGGAACTGCCCGGCGAGCGGGTCCGGTTCTCGCTGCACCCCTGGCAGGACACCGATGCCGACGCCTCCACCATCGAGTGCGACGTGCACGACCGGCGGATCGTGCGCAGCTCGACCGGACACACCCAGGAGCGCATCGTCGTCCGCACGCGGATCGCGTTGGCCGGGCAGGTCGTCGAGTCCGAGGTCACCTTGAGCAACCGGGACCAGATGGGGTTCCGGATGCTCGTCGGTCGCGAGGCGCTCCGGCAGGGCTTCCTCGTCGATCCTGGGCGGTCCTTCATGGCCGGGCGGGCTCCGAAGGAGATCCGGCGCCGCAACCGCGGACGCGCCTGAGCGCTCCTGGTCGCGCGACGCGGGCCGTGGGGTGACCGGTCGACGGCCTGGAGGCGCGGTGCGGGGCTGCCACGGGCCTCCCGTCCGCCTCGACGCGCGTCTCGGGCGTTGCCCGGGTCAGCGACCCAGGTGGCGGCCGAGGAAGGCGAGCTGCTGGGGCGCCAGACGGCGCCAGTAGCCGTGCGTGTGGGCGCCGGGTGCGAAGCCCCCGGCCGGAGGCGTGTCGAAGCCGTCGACGTAGGCGTGCACCGCCGGCGCGAACCCGTCACCGTTGCCGCAGTCGACGCGGACGGCGACGCCATCGAGCGCGCGCTGCCGGCCGAGGGCGGTGTTCGCGCGGAAGTCGGCAGCATCGTCGAAGGCGCCCCGGGCGGTGTCGGCGGCCGACTTCCAGAGCGCCGGGCTGATGGCCGAGACGGCTCGGACGCGCTCGGCACCGAGGACCCCGCCGAGCCGGAGCGCTCCGAAGCCACCCATCGAGTAGCCGGTCAGGGCGAGGCGGTCCGTGTCGAATCCGCGGCGGGCGATCAGGGGCAGGAACTCGTCGACGACCATCGCGGCGGGATCGTCCCCGTCGGCTCGTGGGTGCCAGTAGCGGTTGCCGCCGTCGATCGAGGCGATCGCGAACGGGGCTCCGCCGCCGGCGACGTGCGCCGCGAGGAACCGGTCGTAGCCCAGGCTCCGCCCGAAGAACGAGGTGTGGTCGTCGCCGTACCCGTGCAGGGCGACCGCCACCGGCAAGGGGGTGTCGGACGCCGGTGCCGCGATCGTCCAGCCGACGGTGCGGCCCTTCCGCGCTGCCGACACGAAGGCGCCGGAGACGGTGGGGACGGGCTCGACGTCGGGGACCGTGCCGTCGGTGCCGTCCAGACCGAGGACCCGGTACAGGGTGGAGCGTCCGGGCAGCAGGCTCAGGTTGATCGCCTCGGCCACGGCTCCCGCGGCGACGACGCCCGTGCCACCGATCAGCAGGGAACGCCGCGTGATCGTGGCAGCACGCGATCGGGTCATGTGGTGGGCGCCGTTCCCTCTGGGGTGGTGTGTTCCCGGATGAGGGACGCGGCGACGGACCGTGCCGTCGTCGTGTCGAGCGCGGGGTCGCGCAACCGCATCGCAAGGGAACCGGAGATGATGAGGAGCAGCTGGTCGGCGAGGGCGTCGGCACGCGGACCGACCACCGGCACCGCCTGTGCCAGGAGCCGCTGGCGCAACGTGGTGGTCTCGAGGTCCAGCACCTGTCGGACCTCGGCGGGGGCGTCGGCGTACTCGGCGGCGGTGCCGAGGAAGGCGCACCAGCGGGAGCCCGTGGGCGTCGAGCGGTAGTCGTCGAGGGCGTCGAACACCGCCAGGAGTCGGCCCAGGTCGTCCCGTTCGGCGGCGACCGCACGGTCCCAGGTGGCGATCCAGTCCTCGTGGCGACGGGTGAGGGCCGCGGCGACGAGCGACTCCTTGCTCGCGTAGCCGCGGTACAGCGTGGCCGTCGAGACCCCGGCCCGTTCCAGGACGGCGTCGATCGGGGTGGCGGCGATGCCCTGTGAGAAGAAGAGCTCCTCGGCGGCGTCGAGCAGCCGTTGCTCGGTCCCTGGGCGCATCACCATGAGAGCACCCTAGGCTCTGAAAAGTGAAACGACCGTTTTCGTTACGACACCGACTACTCCTCGTGAGCGGACTCGGCCTGATCGCCGCCACCTACGGGCTGGTGCGCCTGGCGTACGGGCTGTTCCTGCCCGACGTGCAGCGCGACCTGGGGCTCCGGTCCGACGCCGCCGGGTGGGTCTCGTCGGGCGCCTCGGCGCTGTACTGCGTCGGTGCGGTCGCCGGCTTCCTGCTCGCCGCACGGATGCCCCGGGTGCTCGTCGCGGTCTCGACCCTGGTGGCGGGGGTCGGTGCGATCGCCATGGCGGCGGCCGGCGGCTCGCTGGCGTTCGGCATCAGCGCCGTGGTCGCGTCGGCGGGTGCCGGACTCGCGTCCCCCGCCCTCGTCCGGATCGTCGCCGAGCAGGTGCCGTCGGCGCTGCTCGGTCGAGCGCAGGCGATCGTGAACGCCGGTACCGGCCCCGGGCTCGTGGGCGCCGGGGTGCTCGCACTCGTGCTGCTGCCCGACTGGCGGACGGCCTGGGCGGTGTCCGGGGCGTTCGCCCTGGCCGTCGGCGCACTGCTGCTCGTGGCGTCCCGCGGCGGGGCTGCCGCGTCCCGAGCACCACTGCCCGGCGCTCCGTGGTTCGCGGCACACCGAGGGGTCCTCCTGCTGGCGCTGCTGTTCGGGGCAGGCTCCGCCGTCGTCTGGACCTACGGACGTTCGGCGCTGGTGGAGGCCGGCGCATCGGTCGTCGTCTCGGTGTCGGCCTGGATCGCGCTCGGGATCGGCGGAGCGGCCGTCGTGGTCACCGCGCGCTGGACGAACGGGGTGCGCGCCCGGACGCTCTGGGCGGTCACGGCGGGGGCGGTCGCCGTCGCCGTCGTGGCGCTGGGGACAGCGCCGCAGTCGACGGTCGCGGCGCTGCTGGCGTGTGCCGTGTTCGGCTGGGGCTACACGGCGGCGACCGGAGCGCTGATCGCGTGGACGACCGAGATCGATGCCGAGCGGTCGTCGGCGGGCACGTCGATGCTGTTCGTCGCACTCGTGCTCGGGCAGGCCGTCGGCGCGGCGGGTGCCGGAGTACTCGTCGGTGCGATCGGGTTCGTCGCGACGTTCGTGGTCGGGGCAGGCGTAACCGCGGCGAGCGCCGTGCCCCCGGTGGTCCGAATCAGCTCCCGGTCACCGCAGTTCTGTGACGATCCGTGACACACCGGCGACCGGTGCCGAGTGCTCCGTGCCTACGCTCCGTGCGGGCGGCGACCCGGCCGACCACGACCATGGAGTAACCGATGCCACAGGAAACCATCGCTCGTCGCGTCGACGAGTTCAACGTCGGCTTCACCGCCCAGATCGGTCCCGAGCTCAGCACCGTCTTCGATCGCGAACAGGCAGACCTCCGTGCCGCCGGGGTCCCCGTCGCGGCGCTCGGGGAGGGCGACAGCGCGCCAGATGCGGAACTGCTCGACGCGACCGGTTCCGCCACCAGCCTGCGACAGATCCGAGGCGGCGCACCGACCGTGCTCGTGTTCTACCGCGGCGCCTGGTGCCCGTACTGCAACCTGACCCTCCGCACCTACCAGCAGGAGCTGCTCCCGGCGCTGCAGGACCGGGGCGCGCAGCTCGTCGCCGTCTCACCGCAGACCCCGGAGGGCACCGAACAGGCGATCGCGAACGGCGAGCTCGCGTTCCCGGTCCTGTCCGACCCGGAGAACGCGCTCGCGGGCCGGTTCGGCGTCGTGACGGCGCCGAGCACCGAAGCGCGAGCAGCACACGCGCAGCTCGGCTTCGACGTCGCTGACAGCAACGCGGACGGCACCGCGGCGATCCCGTTCCCGTCCGTCTTCGTCATCGACGAAGACGGTGTCGTGCGGTTCGCGGACGTGCACGTCGACTACACGAGTCGGACCGAGGTCGCGACGGTCCTCGACGCCCTCGACTCCCTCGACTCCCTGGAGGTCGAGCGCACCCAGTAGCGTTTCCTGCATGGGGACGACGGCGGAGTGGTCGCGACTGCCGGTGGGGCGGCACGAGTACCGGCAGGACACGGTGCTCGCAGTCGTGCTGGCCGGCGGGCTCGCGGTCACGACGTTCCTGTACGGGTCGGCCGGTACGTACGGTGAGGACCAGGCCGAGTGGTGGGTCTCGGCACTGATGATCGTCGCGAACGCGGCCCCGATCGCGTTCCGCCGCCGGTTCCCGATGTCGGTGGCCCTCGTCTCGGCGGTGGCGTTCGCCGCGACGCAGCTGCTCCAGGTGCCCGAGGTCTTCCTCGTCAACTTCACGCTCTTCATCGCGCTGTACACGGTGGGTGCGTGGTGCTCCGACCGGGTGCGGGCCGAAGCGGTGCGCTGGGTCGTCATCGGCGGGATGTTCGCGTGGCTGTTCGTCGCCATCTCGTTCGGGTGGGCGTCGCCGAACGCGCTGCCGAACGACACCGACTCCCCCGTGGCGCCCTACGTGGCGATCTCGCTGCTCAACATCGTCATCAACGTGATCTACTTCGGCGCCGCCTGGTACGCCGGCAACCGCGCCTGGGCCTCCGCGGTCGCACGGCACCAGCTCGCCGAACGCACCGCCGAACTCGCCGCCGAGCGGGAGCGGTCCGCTGCACAGGCCGTCACGATCGAGCGGGTCCGGATCGCCCGCGAACTGCACGACGTGGTCGCTCACCACGTCTCGCTGATGGGCGTGCAGGCGGGTGCTGCACGGCGCGTGATCGACCGCGACCCGGCTCAGGCCACCGCTTCGCTCGGGGTGGTCGAGGAGAGCGCCCGCACCGCGGTGGAGGAACTCCGGCGGATGCTCGGCACCCTGCGCTCCGACGACGACGCGGACGGCCTCGGGACACCGCATGGCGACGGTCCGAGCACCGAGGGCATCACGCGGATCGCCGAACTGGCCGAGTCCGCCCGGGTGGCGGGCCACCCCGCCGAGTACGTCGTCGTGGGCGACGAGCGCCCGGTGCCGCCGACGGTGGCCGCGGTGGCGTACCGGATCGTGCAGGAAGCGGTGACGAACATCCTCAAGCACGCCGGACCGACCGCCCGCGCCGACGTCCGGCTGCGGTACCTGGACGACGGCGTCGAGGTGGAGGTCACGGACGACGGGCTCGGTGCCCGTGCCGCCCGGAGCACCTCCGGCAGCGGCCTCGGACACGTCGGGATGCGGGAACGCGTCGCCGCCGTGGACGGACGGATCGAGATCGGGCCACGAGTCCGAGGAGGCTACCTGGTGCGGGCATGGCTGCCGACGACGTGAACGCGACGACCGACCTGACCATGGTGCTGGTCGACGACCAGGAGCTCGTCCGCGCCGGGTTCCGCGTGATCCTGGAGTCCGAGCCCGGGTTCCGGGTCGTCGGCGAGGCCGCGGACGGCGCAGGGGCGGTCGAGGCCGTGCAGCAGCTCCGTCCGGACGTGGTCTGCCTCGACGTGCAGATGCCCGGCGTCGACGGACTCGAGGCGGCACGACGGATCGCGGCACTGCCGGACCCACCGGCGGTGCTCATCCTCACCACGTTCGACAGCGACGACGCGCTGTTCCAAGCGCTCGAGGCGGGGGCGAGCGGGTTCCTGCTGAAGAACGCCTCCCCCGAGCGGCTGATCGACGCGGTGCGGACCGTCGCCGCCGGGGACGCCCTGCTCGCGCCGGACGTCACGCGCCGGGTGATCAGCCGGGCGACGGCGTCCGCTGCGGCCCAGCCCTCGGCGACCACCACCGCGACGACTGCGACGACTGCGACGACCGACACGACGACCACGACGGGCGACGACGCACTCGCCGCGGCCGGGCTCACCGAGCGGGAGACCGAGGTGCTGCGACTGCTCGCCCGCGGCCTGAGCAACGCGGAGATCGCCGCCGAGCTCTACGTCGGGGACGCCACCGTGAAGACCCACGTGTCGAACGTGCTCCAGAAACTCGCACTGCGCGACCGGATCCAGGCCGTCGTCTGGGCGTTCGAGCACGGCGTCGCCGGCTGACCGAACCGGACCGACGCGCGCTCCTCCCCCACGTGGTGGAGCCGACCATCCACCGAAGTCCCGCCTGGCGGCGGAGGCGGGGCGTGCCTCCCGGCCAATAGCGTCGGACGCAGCGACGACCAGCGTCGCGACGAAGGGGAACGAACATGCTCACCATCGAAGGGGTGACCAAGCACTTCGGCGACCGCCGCGTGCTCGACGACGTGGGGTTCACGGTCGGCAGCGGCCGCCTCACCGGCTTCGTCGGCGGCAACGGTGCCGGCAAGACCACCACCATGCGCATCATGCTCGGCGTGCTCCAGGCCGACGCCGGCTCGGTCTCGATCGACGGCACCGCGGTCCGTCCCGCCGACCGCCGCCGCTTCGGCTACATGCCCGAGGAACGCGGCCTGTACCCGAAGATGCCGGTGGCCGAGCAGATCACCTACCTGGCCCGGCTGCACGGTGTCGACAAGCGCGCCGCGACGACCCGCACCGGCGAGCTGCTCGAACGCCTCGAACTCACCGCGCACGCCGGCGACCCCGTCGAGAAGCTCTCGCTCGGCAACCAGCAGCGCGTGCAGATCGCGGCGGCGCTGGCACACGACCCCGAGGTGCTCGTGCTCGACGAGCCGTTCTCGGGCCTCGACCCGATGGCCGTCGACACGGTGCTCGGCGTCCTGCGCGAAACCGCGGCCCGGGGCGTCCCGGTGCTGTTCTCGAGCCACCAGCTCGACGTGGTCGAGCGGCTGTGCGACGACGTCGTCGTGATCGCCGGTGGCACGATCCGCGCCGCCGGTCCGCAGGAGGAGCTCCGCAAGCAGGCCGGCCCGGCAGCGTGGGAGCTGCTCGTCGACGGGGACGTCGCCTGGCTCCGCGACGAGCCGGGTGTGGCCGTGCGGGAGTTCGACGGCGGGTACGCGGTCTTCGAGGCCGATGCCACCACCGCCCAGCGTGTCCTGCAGCGTGCCGTCCAGCACGGCACCGTCGGGTCGTTCTCGCCGCGGGTGCCGCGGCTCAGCGAGGTCTTCCGGGAGGTCGTCCGATGAACAACTCCTTCGTGCAGGCCGTGCGGCTCGTCTCCGCACGTGAGATCCAGGCACGCATCCGCAGCAAGGCCTTCGTCGTCTCGGCGCTCATCCTGATCGGCATGGTCGTCGCGTCGATCGTCGTCGGCGGGGTCGTGAGCAAGGCCACCGCCGACGACACCACCCCGGTCGCCGTCGTCGACGGCGTCTCGCTGCCGACCACCAGTGGGCTCGACGTCACGGAGTCGGCATCGGTCGACGACGCCGAACGGCTCGTGACCAAGGGCGACGTCGACGCGGCGATCGTGCCGTCGGACGACCCGCTCGGCTACGAGGTCGTCGGACTCGACGAGGCACCGTCCGAGGTCGTCTCGGCGTTGAGCGTCGCCCCGCGGATCGAGCTGCTCGACCCGGACGCGTTGCCCGGTGGCCTGGTCTACCTCATCGCCATCGCGTTCGGCGTCGTGTACTTCGCGTCGGCGGTCACGTTCGGCCAGTCGATCGCGCAGAGCGTCGTCGAGGAGAAGTCGACACGGGTGGTCGAGATCCTGATGTCCGCGATCCCGGCCAGGGCGCTGCTCGCGGGCAAGGTCCTCGGCAACAGCATCATGGCCTTCGCCCAGATCGTCGCGGTGGCCGTCGCCGCCATCGTCACGTTGGCGGTGACCGGGCAGGACAACATGTTCGCGATGCTCGGCCCGAGCATCCTGTGGTTCATCGGCTTCTTCGCGATCGGGTTCGTGCTCCTCGCGTCGCTGTTCGCCGCGGCGGCCGTGCTGGTGTCACGCCAGGAGGACGTCGGCAGCGTCACCACCCCGGTGATGATGCTCGTGATGATCCCGTACTTCCTGATCATCGTCGCGTACGACAACCCGACGATCCTCGGCATCATGTCCTACGTGCCGTTCAGCGCCCCGATCGGCATGCCGATGCGGATCTTCCTGGGGACGGCCGAGTGGTGGGAGCCGATCCTGTCGCTCGTCATCGTCGCCGCCTCGGTCGTCGCGGTCGTGGTCATCGGCGCCCGCGTCTACGAGAACGCACTGCTCCGCACCGGCAGTCGCGTGAAGCTGTCGGAGGCACTGCGCGGCTGACGCCGCAGCCCCGGCGGGTCCGGCCGGGAGGCCCGCCCCACGTGAGCAGATCCGCTCACGTCGGCCGGGCCTTCCGTCGTCAGTCCGTGCGCACCGAGAACACGTCGCCCGGTTGGCAGCCGAGCACCTCGCACAGCCGGGTGAGGGTCGAGAACCGGATCGCGCGTGCTCGGTTGTTCTTGAGCACCGAGAGGTTCACGACGGTCACTCCGACGCGGTCGGCGAGCTCGGTCAGGGTCATCCCCCGCTCGGCCAGCAGGTCGTCGAGGTGGCAGACGACGGCGTGGCCGTCCTCCTGTTCCGGGGGCATCAGACCAGCCCGGCTTGGTCCCGCACCATCCGCTGCGAGGCGGTGAGCGCGAACCGGAAGCAGATGACGACGAGCAGGCCGAGGTACACCGGCAGGAACTGGTGGTCGACCACCGGGGTCGGCAGGTACCCGTCCCACCCGAGGCCCGACACCACCCAGTTCCACCCCATCCGGCGGACGAACGACGGCAGGAACCCGGCCACCAGCACCGCGCCGGCGAGCCAGTCGAGGATCCGGGTGGTCGAGCGGTCGAAGAGCCCTCCTCGTGAGATCTTCCAGGCCACCGCCGCGACCAGGGCGATGAGGGCGCTGACGAGCAGGACCTCGAGGGCGTCGCCGACGCGGATGTACCCGATCGCACCGCCCGGCACGTCGGCGACCGGTGCCCGGAGCACGAGCTGGTCGGAGGTGACGGTCGCGCCTCCGGGCGGCTGCGGGACGTCGGCGGTCGCGCGCATCCGGATCGGCACCGCGACCGTGCCCGAGGTGATCGAGCGGACGAGCTGGTCGACGTACCGCCACACCACGAAGACGATGCCGATCGCGCACGAGACGACGTAGGCCAGGTAGGAGTTCCGCCCGCGGGGCGGTTCGTAGACGGGTGTGGTCATGGTTGCTTCCCCTGTCGATCATCGATACCATCGAATTTCGATGCAACGATAAACGATAGGTCCAGTGCCGGCAACCCCTAGAGCAGACCGAAGGCCGCCTGCATGCCGAGGCTCGTCCCCGCCACCAGGACCCAGAGCGCGATCCCGAGCAGCATCGGTCGGAACCCGGCTCGTCGGAGCGCGGCGAAGTCCGTGGAGCATCCGATCGCGGCGAGCGCCACCGTGATGAGGAACGAGGCGGCCGTCGCGAACCCCGGCGCCACGGACGCGGGCAGGACCCCGACCGTCCGGAGCAGCACCACCACGAGGAACCCGATCAGGAACCACGGCACCAGCCGGAACACACGGATTCCCCGACCCGTCCCCGAGGCGGGGGCGAGCTGCTCGCGTGAGGCGCGGCGGGCCTCCAGTCCGGCGAGCCCGATGACGATCGGGATGATCATCAGGGTGCGCACCAGCTTCACGACGACCGCGGTGTCGGTCGCCTGGCGGCCGTAGACCGTCGCGGTGGCGACGACGGACGACGTGTCGTTCACGGCGGTGCCCGCGAAGACGCCGAAGGCGTGCTGGCTGAGGCCCAGGGCGTGCCCGAGCAGCGGGAAGGCGAAGACGGCCGCGATGTTGCAGAGGAAGATCGTCGACATCGCGTAGGCGACGTCCGCACTGACCGCACCGATGACGGGTGTCACGGCGGCGATCGCCGAGGCACCGCAGATGCCGGTCCCGACACCGATCAGGGTGCGGAGTGCACCCGAGACCCGGAGCAGTCGACCGATCCCCCAAGCGGCCACCAGGCAGACGACGAGCGTCGCGAGCATCACCGGCAGGGTCTCACCGCCGATGCGCAGGACCTCGCCGATGGACAGCTGCGCGCCGAGCAGGACCACGGCGAACTGCAGGACCCGGCTCGACGAGAACTTCACGCCGGGAGCCAGCGCGGCGAGTGTGCCACCGGTGCGACGTCGGACGAGCCACCCCACGACGGCACCGATCAGGACGGCGGGGACGGGGCCGCCGACCACCGGGACGACCCGGCCGACGAGGGTGGCGACGATGCCGATCGCCACGGCGAGGGCGACACCGGGTGCGGCGGCACGGACGGACTGCATGAAGACAGCATGTCGCGCCCGCGGACGATCCGTGCCGTGACGGGCATGATGGCACGGTGGAGTACTCGGGGGAACGGTGGGTGCAGCGGCTGCGCGACGGGGAGATGCCGAAGCGGTGGCCGTTCTTGCTCGGGGTGGCGATCGTGACCGTGGCCGGCGGCACCGGGGTCGTGTTCTCGATCACGCACCTCGACGTCTTCCTGCACTCGGAGGCACGCCGTCCGTTCGCCCTGCCGCTGTTCTCGGTGGTCCTGCTCGTGCTCGGCCCCGTCGCGGCAGTCCTGTCGCGGATGCGCGGCCGGAGTGACCGACAGATCCTCGCGCACATCCGTCGGCACGGCACGACGCCGCGCTTCCACCTGCCGGTCCTGCGCACGGGCGAGTACACCCTCGACGACTTCCCGGAGCCGAGACCCGAGATGTGGACGGTCGATGCCGCCGGTCTGCACGCGTGGTCGCCGGAGCGGGAGACTCCGGTGTTCGACCTGGCGTGGCGTGCTGTCGGTTCGTTCGAACTCGCCTCGGCTGAGGTCCGTGGGCAGCGGGCGGACACCGGCATCTGGATCATCACCGAGTCCGTCGGACGGTTCGCCGTGCAGCCGCGGCCAGCGATCGGACGGCCCTTCGGAGCCAGCGCGACGAAGATCCACATCGTGTTGCAGGTGCTCCGGTCACTGCACCGGGAACTCGGGTCCCAGCAGGACGCCGGGCGTCCTGGTCGGACACGGACCGAGCGATGAGCCCGGCGGATGAGCCGTGGGTGCAACGGCTGCGCGACGGGGAGATGCCGAAGCGGGGGCCGGTGCTGCTCGCAGCCGTCGTCACCACGGCGGTGGGGGTCGCCGCACTGGTCGCCGAGTTCGCGTTCCCGGACTTCCTGCGCGGCATCGACAACGCGCGGACACAGGGGTCGTTCGTGCTGTGGCCGATGCTGGTCGCCGGGTTCGGGGTGCTGCTGGCCGTGTCGACACTGTCCGCCGGGCGAGGCGACCGCCGGACGCTCGCGCACATCCGAGCGGGGCGGGCACCCCGATTCCACCTGCCCGTGCTGACGTCCGGCCTGCGCACCTCCGACGACTTCCCGAAGCCCCGCCCCGAGGTCTGGACCGTCGACGAGTTCGGCCTGCACGCGTGGGCACCGTCACGGGACGCGCCGGTGTTCGACCTGCCGTGGGCGCGCATCCGGCGGTTCTCCGTCGCGACGAGGGAATCCCGCGGTCAGCGCGCCGACTTCGGCGTCTGGATCAGCACGACCGACGGTGACGACGTGGTCGTGCAGCCGCGGTCGGCCCTCGGACGTGGGTTCGAGGCCGGACCGGACAAGCTCGCCACCCTCGTGCGGGTCCTCCGCACCCTGCAACGAGAGCTCGGCGTGGCCCCTGCGAGGGCCGACCGTCACTGAGCGGGCGGGGTGTCTCCCGTCATCTCGACGCGGCCGGTCTCGTCGTTCCAGGTGAGGGTTGCGATGGTGCGGCGTGCTGCGACACTGCTCCCATGCGGGGGATGCACCAGGACACGATCGAGGTCGCCAACGACCGGATCGACGGACCACACGGACCGGTCCCCATCCGGCGGTACCGACCTCGGGTCCGGAGCGCCGGCAAGGGATCCCCGACCCTGGTCTGGGTGCACGGTGGCGGGTTCTTCCGGGGCGACCTCGACCTGCCGGAGTCCCACGCCGTCGCTCGGGCACTCGCCGAGCGCGGCCTGCCGGTCGTGACCGTCGAGTACCGCCTCGGACCGCTGCCCGGACTGCCCTGGCTCGGACGGGGAGGACCGCGAGGGCGACGCCGGGCACCGCACGCGCGGGACGAGATCGTCGCAGCGCTCCGGCACCTGCAGGATGAGGCGTCCGCCGGCCTGCTGCTCGGCGGAGCGAGCGCGGGTGCGTGCCTGGCGGCGTCCGCGGTCGCGACCGCCCCGCCGCTGGTCGGCCTCGTGCTGACCTACGGGTTCTTCCACGCCCGGCTCCCCCGTGACCCGGCGGTGCGGCGACTCGTCCGAGGGCATCGGCGGCTCACGCACGCGCCGCTGCTGCTCGACCTGAACAACCGGGCCTACGCGGGCGGTCGCCCCGCTGCGGTCCACCCGGCGTCCGACGACCTCGGCGGGTTCCCCCGCACCCTGCTGATCGACGCCGAGCGGGACGTGATGCGCGCCTCGGGCGAGCGCTTCGCGAACGAGCTCGAGGCCGCGGACGTCGAGGTCGAACGACACGTCCTGCCGGGCAGCCGTCACGCGTTCCTCAACCGACCCGGCACGCGGGACTTCGACGACACGATCGAACGCGTCGCGGATTGGGCTGACCGGACGCCCATCCGCTGAGCGCTCATCCGCCTGCGAAGGGCGGACATCCGGGAACGCCAGGCACACCGCGGACGTACTCTGGGTTCGGAAGCAACGGCGGTTCCGAATCCCCTTCGCCACGCTCCCAGCCGTGGCGCCTCACCACCGTGACGAAGAGTTCCATCGTGACCGAACACCTCATCGAGTACGTCGCCCGCGACCGCACGGGCATCACCGCCGTCGTGACACCGACCGGTGTGATCGACGTGGACACCGTGATCCAGCACATCCGCGCCGGCCACGCGGGCTACTACGTGGCTGCCGACTCGTGGAAGCGCACGCCGGTCCGGAGCATGTCGTTCATCGGCGGGACCTACCTGTTCGCCAACTGGGACGGATCGAAGCGGAACATGCTGCACGACCTGGCATTCCGCTCACCGACCCGCTCGATCGAGACGCCCCACGAGCCGGAGTCGCGGTTCTCGCGGTTCCTGGACGCGCTGTTCGGCAGGCGCACACCGCAGCTGTGACCCCCACCCACCGGGTGAACACGCGTGGTGCAGGGGACCGCCTGGAGGCGCGGCGTGCGTCGCGGACGCAGGTCGCGCCTCCAGGCGGTTGCGTCGGTCAGCGGACCGACTTGATGGGCAGGATCACGAGGGCGCCGAGGATGACGGCGACGCCGGCACCCCAGAGCATGAGGGTGTAGTTGCCGCCACCACCGATGCCGAGCAGGAACAGGCCGACGGCGGGGGCGAGCGACTGCGGCAGGGCGTTCGCGATGTTGATGACTCCGAGGTCCTTGCCGGGGCGCTCCGGGTCGGGCAGGACGTCGACGATCAGGGCGGTGTCGATGGCGGCGTAGATACCGAAGGCGAACCCGAGGACGATCTCGGCGAAGTAGAACCCGCCGACGGTGTCGACGTGGGCCAGGATGACCAGGCCGACGGCGGTCATGGCCGTCGACCCCCAGACGAAGGCCTTGCGACGCTGGATCCGGTCGGAGACCCATCCGGACAGGGCGGCACTCACGAGCAGAGCGATCGTGTACAGCAGCACACCGAACGCGACGACGCCGACTGCCTCGGACTGCGGGAGGCCGATCTGGTCCTCCATGTACAGCAGGCGGTACGTGGTGAACATGAACGTGCCGAAGGTGATGAGGAAGCGCCCCCACCACGCGAGCCCGAAGTCGCGGTGCTTGATCGGGTTCGTCCAGAACGAGCTGATGAGGTTGATCCAGCTGAACGGCTTGAACGGTGTCGTCGGCAGCTCGTCACGGGCCACGATCGAGTAGACGACGATCGCGACGATCGCCAGGACACCGGGTGCGATGAAGAGCAGCGGCAGGTTGCCGACCAGGTAGACGGCGAGGTACAGGCCCGCGAGGATCGCGATGTTCTGCGCGAGGGCGATCGCGCTCGACGCCTTGCCGCGCTGGAACTCCGGCACGTTGTCGGCGAAGCTCGCGGTCAACGTCGCGAGGACCGCGTTCGCCGAGACCTGGGCGAGCACCCACGCGAAGGTGAGCTGCAGGACGTCCGGGGCGAAGGCGAGCCAGGCGAGGGCGACGACGAAGACGAGGACTCCGCCGACCATCCAGGGGCGGCGACGGCCCCACCGCGTGCGGGTGCGGTCCGAGATCGCACCGAACAGCGGGTTGGCGAACAGCGCACCGAGGGCACCGAACGGCAGGACGGAGCCGACGACGGTCTCGGGGCTCGACGGGTTGAGCTCGGTCGCCTTGATCGACATGCTGACGAACACCGGCGTGAGCAGGGCGAAGAAGAGGCCGAACTGGCCGAGGCTGAGCGCCCAGAGGTACCCCTTGCCGACGCGGAGCGTGGAGACCGACTGGGTGATGCCCTCGACCGAGAAGGCGCGGGACGCCGCGGCCTCGGACGTGGTCGACCCCGAGGTGGCGGTGGCGGGCGGGACCGCTGTGGCACCCAGGCCGCCCAGGGGTTCCTTGGGGCCGGGTTGGTTGTTCGACGTCGGTGTCGGCATGACTCCTCCTCGAGTCATCGGGGGCTACCGCCCTCTCAATCCCTAGTCCTACTAGGTGATCGGGACAGTAACACCGAAAACCGTTTCCCGGAAGGTTTCTGACGTGATGTTGC
Organism: Curtobacterium poinsettiae; assembly: GCF_025677645.1. NCBI lineage: Bacteria > Bacillati > Actinomycetota > Actinomycetes > Micrococcales > Microbacteriaceae > Curtobacterium > Curtobacterium flaccumfaciens. The sequence goes on from NZ_CP106879.1 coordinate 3,569,292, forward strand.
GTGGATCGCGCGGGCGCAGCACGACGCCCCCGCTGCCGTGTGACGACGGGGGCGTCGTGGCGCGTCAGCCCGCCGGCCGGGGCGCCTAGTGCTCGCCGTCCTCTTCCGGGTTGAAGTGGGAGTCGTCACCCGTGTGACCCGCGGCCAGGCCGTCCGGGTTGTTCGGGATGGTGTTGTCGTCGCCGAGGCCGCCCGGCTTCTCGGTGCCCTCGGAGTCGTTCTTCGGGGCGTCGTGCGTGTTGTCACTGTCGGTCATGAGCTGCTCCAGTGCAGAGATCGATCCGGCAGCACTGCCGCCGGTGGTACTGAGGACTCGGACAGTACGTGGCGCACCTCGGAAACCGCCGTCCGACCGGAGGAAGCGGATGACAGGGACCGGGGCGATCGGTAGATTGTTCAACAACCCGCGAGGACAGGGAGCACCCGTGACGACGATCGACCTGAACAGCGACCTGGGCGAGGGCTTCGGCGCCTGGACCATGGGCGACGACGCCGCGATGCTCGATGTCGTCTCGAGCGCCAACGTCGCCTGCGGGTTCCACGCCGGCGACCCGACGATCATGCTCGCCACCGCCCGCGCCGCCGCCGAGCGTGGTGTGGCGATCGGCGCACACGTGGCCTACCGCGACCTGATCGGCTTCGGCCGCCGGCCCGTGCACGTCACGCCCGACGAGCTGTACGCCGACGTCGTCCACCAGCTCGGCGCGATGGCCGCCACCGCGAACGTCGCCGGCACGGCCGTCACCTACGTCAAGCCGCACGGCGCCCTGTACAACACGGCCTGCGCCGACCCGGTGCAGGCGGACGCCGTCGTCCGTGCCGTGACCGACGTCGACCGGTCCCTCGCCGTGCTCGCGCTGCCCGGGTCGGAGCTGCTGCTGGCGGCCGAGCGGCACGGGCTCCGGGCGGTGAGCGAGGCCTTCGCCGACCGCGCCTACGAACCCGACGGCTCACTGGTGTCACGGAAGCAGCCGGGCTCGGTGCTGCACGACCCGGACGAGGTCGCTGCCCGGGTGCTCCGCATGGTCACCGACGGGGTCGCGGCCGCCGTCGACGGGTCCGAGGTCGCCGTGCGTGCCGACTCGGTCTGCGTGCACGGCGACTCCCCCGACGCGGTCGCGATGGCCCGAGCCATCCGGGCGCTGCTGACCGAGCACGGCGTGACGATCGCGCCGTTCGCACCGTCCCCACCGCTCGCGCCGTGACGGGTCCCGAGGTCCGCTCCGCCGGCGGCACTGCACTGCTCGCGACGTTCGAGACCCTCGCCGACGTCGTCGCCTTCCGCGCCGGGCTCGCACAGACCACCCTGCCGGGGCTGACCGAGGTCGTCTCCGGCGCCCGGACACTGCTGCTCCGGTTCGACCCGACCACGACGGACGCCGGGCGCCTCCGCTCGGAGCTCATCCAGGTCGCCCCGGTCAGCGCCACGCTCGACACGCACGAGACCGAGCCGCTCGTCATCCCCGTCACCTACGACGGTGAGGACCTCGACACCGTCACCGAGCTGACCGGCATGCGGCGGGACGAGCTCGTGGCGTGGCACACCGGGCAGCTCTGGACGAGCGCGTTCTGCGGCTTCGCACCCGGCTTCAGCTACCTCACCGGCAGTGATCGACCGCTCGACCTGCCTCGCCGCAGCACCGCCCGGACGGCCGTCCCGAGCGGGGCCGTGGCGTTGGCCGGCGAGTTCAGCGCCGTCTACCCGCGGACATCGCCCGGCGGCTGGCAGCTCATCGGCCGCACCGACGTGCCGATGTGGTCGCTCGACCGCACGCCTCCGGCACTCGCGCCCGCCGGAACCCTCGTCCGCTTCGTCGTGGCGAGTGCGGCATGACCGCGCTGACCGTCCTGCAGGTCGGGTACGGCGCGACCACGCAGGACCTCGGGCGCCCTGGCTTCAGCGACATGGGCCTCGGGGCGGCCGGGGCCGCCGACCGCGGCTCCGCGGCACTCGCCAACCGGCTGGTCGGCAACCGTCCCGACGCGGCCGTCCTGGAGGCCCTGCTCGGCTCCGTCACGCTCCGCGCCGACGCGTACGTGGTCGCGGCCACCACCGGCGCGGCCTGCCCCGTCGAGGTCGAGCGGGCGGACGGATCGGTCCGCGGTGCCGCCTCGCACGAGGTGCTGCTGCTGGCCCCGGGCGACACGCTCCGGATCGGCTCCGCGACCGTGGGCCTGCGCACCTACGTCGCGGTCCTCGGGGGCTTCGCGGTCGCCCCGGTGCTCGGCAGCCGCTCGTGGGACTCCCTCGCGCGCCTCGGTCCGCCGCCGCTGTCGGCCGGTGACGTCCTGCCCGTCGGCGACGCCCGGGTGTCGTGGCCGATCGTCGACGCGGTGCCGCAGCCCGAAGCCCGGTGGTCCGACGGGCCGGTCGTGCTCGACGTGGTGCCCGGACCGCGCGACGACTGGTTCACCCCGGAGTGGCGTGCGACCCTGACCGGTCAGGACTTCTCCGTCAGTGCGGACAGCGACCGCGTGGGGGTCCGCACCACGGCAGAGACGCCGCTCGTCCGCGCCGTGGCACGCGAGCTGCCGAGCGAGGGCGTCGAGACCGGTTCACTGCAGGTGCCACCCGAGGGCTTCCCCGTGCTGTTCCTCGCCGACCACCCGGTGACCGGCGGGTACCCGGTCATCGCCGTCCTGACGCCGTCGTCGGTCGACCTCGCGGCGCAGCTCCGTCCGGGCGATCCGCTCCGGTTCCGCATCCTCGGATGACCGATCCGGAACACGCGGAGGGGGTCAGGAGTTGGCTCGAACACCGCTGACGAAAGGTTCCCCATGTCGATGACCGTCCTGCTCGAGGTCCAGTTCCAGAGCGACGCCCCCGCCGATGCCGTCCAGACGGCGATCCGCGAGACGCTCGAACAGACCGCATCGTTCCACGGCCTGGAGTCGCTCGAGGTCCTGGTCGACGACGCCGACCCGAACACGATGGTCGTCGTCGAGTCGTGGACGACCGCCGCGGACCACGACACCTACGTGGCGTGGCGGGCGACCCCGGAGGGTGCAGCGGCCATCGGCCCGCTCCTGGCGGCCTCGCCGATCACCCGCACCTTCGGCCGGAGCGTCCCGCTCGACTGAGACGGCGCCCGCGCCGGGGCCGCAGCACCGCGTCGGCGCCGGACGCGATCGCTCAGATGGTGTCGTCGTCGGTGTCGAGCGGCACCGGTCGGTCGTCGTCGGGGAGCACTTCGTCGTCCGCGTCGTCGACCACCGGCAGGTCGTCGGGGTCGAGCACGGTCGGCTCCGGTTCGTAGTCGGTCTCCTGCGCCTCGCGGAAGTCGTCGAGGGTCTCGTCGTCCTTCGGATCGCTCATGGCCCCGAAGGTACCTCCGGATCCTCGACGTGTCCGCAGACGATCAGCGCTCCCGACGACGATCAGCGGGCAGCGTGCTCCCGGGCCTCCATGGCGTCCCAGGCGAAGCTCGCCAGCCAGTGGGTGGAGTAGTACTCCTCGCCCACGCTCGCCGCGAGCCCCGAGGCCAGCAGCCGGTCGGCCGCGTCGTCGAGCAGGTCGGCGATCCCGGTGCCGGAGTCGTCCGGACCGTCGGCGCGGAGTGCGTCCGCGATGCGCCGGGCCGACCCCGCCCGCGACAGGTCGAGTCCGAACAGGTGCACCTGCTGCGGGTCGTTCTCGTCGCGGACCACCGTCGACCGCAGGATCGCGTCGCCCGGCCGCACCGCGGCGAAGAAGTCGCGCGCCCACGTGGCGAACTCCGGGGCGGGCAGCACCGTCCGCATCAGGTCGGCTTCGGCGAGGCCGGCGGACAGGAAGTCGTGCCCGCTCCGCTCCCAGGCGAACGGCCACCCGGCGTCCGCGCCGAACCAGTCCTGCGCAGCCCCCTCGACCGCTGCCGCCAGGGCCGGCCGGTCGAGGGACCGAGCGGCCTCGAGCACGAGCAGCAACCCGAACGCGGAGTTCGAGTGCACACCGTGCCGGACCGGGTGCGCAGCGCCGTCGATCCACCGGACGACCAGGTCTTCGAGGACGTCGACGACGGGCGTGAACCCCGGCGCCAGTGCCCGGACGGCGGGCACCTCGGATGCCGACACCTCGGCGGCGAGCCGCGCGAGCCAGGCCCAGCCGTAGGGGCGCTCGTAGTGCGGCGTCTCGCGCAGGTAGGCCGCCTCGGTCGCGAGGTGATCCGTCGTGAGGTGCGCCTGCAGGATCGAGGTGAGCCGGGCCTCCAGGTCGGTGGGCAGGCCGTGCGCGACCAGGCGCGCCGCGAGCCAGTGCATGTGCACCGACGAGTGCCAGTCGTACGACGTGGCGAAGGCGGGGTGGAGCTCGACGGGCAGCGCCCGGTCGTCCGGTCCGGACGTCGCGTGGTGCGCGGCGTACGGGTACTCGCGGGTCGTGTTGTCCGCGGCGACGGCCGCGAAGCGGTCGGCCCAGGCGGCCCTGGTCAGGTCGATCGGGGCGGCATCAGAATGCGACAAGGTACATGACTCCCATGTTGACGACGAGCAGGATGGCGGCGGTGGGGATCTGCGCCTTGATCGGGCCGTACTTGTCCCGCATCTCGAGCAGGGCGGCCGGCACCAGGTTGAAGTTCGCGGCCATCGGGGTGACGAGCGTCCCGCAGAAGCCGGCCAGCATGCCGATCGCGAAGATCGCGGCGGGGTTGCCGTCGAAGCCCTGCACCAGCACGGGCCAGCCGATCGCGGCCGTCATGATCGGGAACGCGGCGAACGCGTTGCCCATGATGATCGTGAACAGCGCCATGCCCAGGCAGTAGATGACCACGGCGGCGAGCAGCGAGCCGTCGGGCAGGACCGACTTGATGATCGTGCCGACGGCGTCACCGACCCCCGCCTGGGTGAAGACGATGCCGAGCGTCGAGAGCATCTGCGGCAGCAGCGCTGCCCAGCCGATCGCCTGCAACAGGCGACCGCCCTCGCGGATCGGGGTGGCGATCTTCGGCGGGCGCAGGACGAACACGGCCACGACCACGGCGAGCACGGAACCGATGCCCAGGCCGGTCAGGGTCGCGCTGCCCTCTGCGAGGAGCGGTTCGCCGCCGAACGAGACGAGGGGGCCGAGCGTCGCGACCAGCACGGCGACCACCGGCACCACGAGGGCCGGGATGAAGAGCCGGTTGCCGTACTTCGTCGCGAACGCGGCACGCTCGTCCGGGCTGGTGGTGGCGAGCACACTCGTGCTGCCGCTGCCGGCGTTCGTGATCTCCTGCGTGACGCCGGTGGGTTCGGCGGGGCCGGTCTCGGCACCCGTGCCGGCGCCGGGGATGCTCGCGACCCGGGTGCGGCTCGTCGTGCCGGTGAAGCCGAGTCCGGCGAGCGCGACCATCACGAGGACGGCGATCCCGAGCGTCCAGGCCGGCACGGTGCTGGCGGCGACGAAGGTGCCGTAGAAGAAGGACAGCCCGAGGATGCCCCAGAACGCCGCGTTGCCCAGGCGCTTCGCGTGCGCGGTGTCGGTGACGATCAGGACGGCGACGGCGATGAAGAACGCGCCGATGAGCCAGTAGAGCCATTCGCTGGTGATCACGATGCTGCCCCCAGGGTCGGGGCGTCGGCACGGGCGTCCGCCGCCATCTTGTCGAGTCGGCGGTCGAACAGCAGCATGCGTCCGCCGTGCACGATGAGCGCCGCGATGCCCGTCGGGATCGCCCACAGGGCCAGGTCGATCGGTTCGAGCGACAGCCCGTAGGTCGAGTCGACGAACGTCGTGATGAGCAGGATCGAGCCGACCGCGACGAAGACGTCCTCGCCGAAGAACACGCCGACGGTGTCCGACGACGCGGAGTAGCCCTTGATCTTCTCGCGCATGCGGTCGTCGATCCGCCCATACTTCTTGGTCGCCGCACCCTCGGCCATCGGGTAGACCAGCGGGCGCACGGTCTGCGCCGGGCCACCGATGCTCGTCAGGCCGACCGCCGCGGTGACCTGCCGGATCACCAGGTACCCGGCGAGCAGACGACCGGTCGTGAGCTTGTCGAGCTTCGCGATCAGACGCTTCGCCTGGTCCTGCAGGCCGTAGCGCTCGATCAGACCGATGACGGGCAGGACGAGCGCGAAGGTCGTGACGGACCGGCTCGAGGCGAACCCGTTGCCGAACGCGTCGAGGATGCCGACGGGACCGATCCCGCCGATGGCCGCGGTCACGATGCCCGCGACCGTGACGACGAGGAGCGCGTTGATGCGCAGCGCGAAGCCGACGATGACGACGGCGACGCCGATGAGGACGAACATGCGGGACAGTCTGGACCGCATTGTTCAACAATCGCAAGAGCCGGTTCTGCTCTGTAACACGCCCTTCACAAACGCCACCCGTGCCAGGATCGGTGCCATGACCCGAACCGTCGGCGGCGCTGACTCCACGGCCACGCGGTTGCGCACCATGATCGCCTCGGGTGGGTTCTCCCCCGGGGCGCAGCTGTCCGAGGAGCGGTTGAGCGACCAGCTCGGGGTCTCGCGGAACACCCTGCGCGAGGCCTTCCGACTCCTCGCCCGCGACCGTCTGGTCGAGCACGTGTTCAACCGTGGGGTGTTCGTCCGCCGGCTCTCCGCGGCCGACGTCACCGATCTCTACGCGGCTCGGCGGGTGCTCGAAGAGGCAGCCGTGCGCGCCTGCACCCCCGACGCGCCGGCACTCGCCGAGGCCGCCGCAGCGGTCGCCGATGCCCGGGCAGCCGCGTCCGCGGGCGACTGGGGTGCGGTCGGCACCGCCGACATCCGCTTCCATGCCGAGCTCGTGCGCGCGGTGCCGAGCGAGCGGATCCACGCCCTGATGGACGGCCTGCTCGCCGAGATGCGGCTCGCCTTCCTGACCACCGCAGACCCGGCCTCGTTCCACGCCGACTTCGTCGAACGCAACGGCGCGATCGTGTCCGCGTTGCGCGGTGGCGACCAGGACGCCGCCTCGGCACTGCTCGCCGACTACCTCGACGACGCGGAGCGGACGCTGCGGATCGCCGCCGGCGCGGCCGACTGAGGGACGGACAGGAGGCCCGGCGCAGCTCCGCCCCGCACGCTCGGTCCGCGACCACTCACGCTGGACGCTCCGGTTCCCTCGGTCAGGACTTCCCGCCGAGCAGGGCGGTGACCGCGTCGACCACGACCTGGCGACGCCGTGGCGGAGTCACGGCCTGCACCAGCGGCTCGTACTCCGGAGCGGTCGCGCTCCAGAACGCCGCGGTGTGCAGGACGAGCCCGAGGAGCACCGCCGGACGGAACGCCCGCTGCAGGACCCCGGCGCGCTGGGCGTGCTCGACCTCGGCCACCGCCTCGGCGTAGCTCGTCGCGACGGACTCGAGCGGGACGTCGGCGCGCTCGAGTCGGTGCCAGGTCGCGAGCCGCTGTGCCCAGGGGCGACGGACGTACGAGTCGTGCACCCGGCCGGCCCAGGCGGCGAGGTCGGCGGTGTCGAGCGGGGCCTCGGCGAACGTCTCGGTCACGGTCTCCGCGACGAGGGCGTCGAACAGCCCCTCCTTGCTGCCGAAGTAGTGGAAGACCTGCGCCTTGTTACTCGACGCCGCGGCACCGATCCGTTCGACCCTGCCGGCGGCCAGTCCGACCGCAGCGAACTCGTCCCGCGCGGCGAGCAGGAGCCGGGCGCGCATCGCGTCAGCGGCTGGGGGTGTGAATCGGGCCATGGCCACCACCGTACCGATCACACGGCCCGCAGAGCTGGAGTGCACCGCAGCAGCTTCAGGCTCGCTGTCTCCGCACAGCGCTCCCGAGGACCAACGCGAGCGTCAACAGGACGCCGGCGACCACGGCCCCCTGGACGAGGTCGGCGAAGCCGCGCTGCAGATCGTCACCGGTGACGAGGATCGCGACGACCAACGCCGCCGTCACCGCGAGCACGATCGACCGGGCTCGCAGACTTCCGTACGAGCGGTTCACGGCGGCGTGGATCGCCACGAACGGGACCGGGAAGAGCGCGGCGAAGGCAGTCGAGCCGTCGAAGAAGAGGAGTCCGACGAGCAGCCCTGCCCCGAGACCGATCGACAGCACCACCCAGTCCGACGTGGAGATCCCAGCCCTTGAGTCGCCTCTGCGCCGACGCCGACCGGGCAAGAGCGACAGGGCGCAGACGGCGCCTCCGACGAGCAGGAACGCCCCCGGATTCCATGACGCCTCGTTCGGAGCGCTCAGCATCGAGGCCCCGAGCGCCATGCTGGCGAACGGGATCGCCCGGACCCCGCTCTGCCCCACGCGCCCAATCGTCCGCCGCTGATGTTCCACATCTCGACTCTACTGACCCAGCCCTGCTTCCGCCGAAATACAAATTGATTGTTCTACGTGCTGGAAGATCAATAGGGTGAGATCCTCGGCACGGGCCGGGACTGACATGGGGAGATGACGTTGTCCCGCAATTTCACCGGACGATCTTCGGTAGCGCTCGGAGCGTGTTTGCTCTTCGTGGCGGCTCTTGCCTCGCCAGCAACGGCGGCACCGAACGTCGCGGAGCCAGTCGCCGACGTGGACGTGCACGAACAGGCACGGAACCTGGCTGACCTTTCGCACGCATACGACTCGAATCAGGCCGGCGGGGGCAACACGGTCAACGGAGGGTTCGCAACGTCACCAGTTGCGTCCTTCCGATGGAGCTACCGAGGCGTGACGATCGTCGTACCGGCGGGGTGCTTCCTCAACATGTCCGTTCGAGGTTCGGGGCTGCGGGTCACGGGGTCGACGACCGCGGTCGAGTGCTACGGCCTCGCTGCGGTCGTTCCGGGGATGTTCTGCAACTGGAGCGGCGTCTACCGCTTCAAGGACGTCAACGGCCGGCAGTACGCGCAGGAGACGACGTCGGTGCGTTCAGGCTGCGGACAAGCCGTCTTCAACATCCCCAGCGTCAAGAAGCACACGTTGCGTCCGGGGAGCATGTGCGTCGATTTCCGGAACAACGGCGAAGTACGTGGCCGAACGTGTATGGCGATCTACCGTTGACCGTTCCGGAGCGAGCAACGCCGGCTCGTCTCCGCCGCGGGCTCAGCAGGGTGCTCGCAGCGTGCGCGGTCATACTCGGCGTCGCTTGTGTCGTGCTCGTCGTCAATGGATGGCCGCTCTCGGTCGCAACGGGAGCAGCTGGCCTGAGTGCCTCGGGCTTTGCTGGCATGGTGCACCCGAAGAGCAGGGCAGCACCGGTTGCGTTCCTGGTCTGCGTCGCAGTGATCGGCGCCGCGCTCGTCCTCAACCAAGTATTCGCGTAGTCCGACCGCACGACGACAGTTCCGACCGCCCATGCGTCCGGAGGCCCGTGGGTGCGTGTCCGTCCGACGCCTCCGGCGTACGTCGGACAGTGGACGCAAAGAGGTCGCGACACCGGACCGCGCCATGGCCGCACGAACCGTGCGCGCAGCAGTCAGATCCCCGCGCCGGCACCACGACGACGCACGATTCCACTGCAGATGGGCAACTTTGCGTCTCCCGAACTTCCCTAGGCTCGAGACGATCCGGTAACGCGCACCACTCGTCCGCAGATCCGCGGCCGACCCCGATGACGGGAGGTTCGACATGTCCCAGTTCGCCCAGAAGGTCTCGCACGACGCCATCGTCGGAGAGCCCGAGGTCGTCGAGGACCACCTGTCGGTGCGCGAGATCGCCGCCCACCCCGCCTGGCTCCGGCTCAAGCGCGCGGTCGTCGCCCTGCAGGCCCTGCAGACGCGGGACGGCTCCGTCCCCGAGCCGTCCGACCACGCCGCTGCCGCCGACCACGTCGCGGTGATCGTGCCGGCCGTCGCCGAGCTGGCGCCGCACTTCCCGCACGACGCCGCGTTCCTGCAGGTGTTGCAGCTCGACTTCGCCCGCTGGCAGGAGCAGGGCTTCGGGGTCCCCGACTTCCTCGACTCCCTCACCGCGTTCCAGCCGCAGGAGCACCGCGTCGACGGGCTCGGCCACCTCGTCGTGTTCCCGATGGTCACCCAGAACGGCAGCACCTCGCGGTTCGTCGAGGCGGTCCTGGTCGAGGTCATCTGGCCGGAGTTCATCGCCGAGCTCGAGGCCGGCGACCACGGCAACGCGTTGTTCGTCGCGCTGCGGTTCGTCGACTTCACCCCGGGGTACGACACGAACTCGGCGGTGCTGTTCCCCGAGACCGTCGCGATGCGCTCGATCCCCGCCTTCACGTGGGGCGCGATCTTCCAGGACCGCGAGGCCGCCCGCTACCGCCGGGTCGTCCGTGCCGCCGCCGACGTCACCAAGCTCGAGCTGCCGGCCGAGGCCGCTGCCATGCTCGACGACCAGCAGCTGACCGAGCGGGTCTTCGTGATGTGGGACATCATCCACGACCGGTCGCACATGCGCGGGGACCTGCCCTTCGACCCGTTCATGATCAAGCAGCGGATGCCGTTCTTCCTCTACTCGCTCGAGGAGCTCCGGTGCGACCTGACGGCGTTCCGCGAGTCCGTGCGTCTGGAACGCGAGCTGTCCGCCGGACCCGACACGGGCCTCCAGGGCGCGCAGCGCGCCATCCGCGACCACGCGCGCCTGGTGCAGTACGCGGTCGTCTTCGACCGCATCTTCCGCTTCGCGATCACCGGCAGCCGCGTCCGCAACTACGACGGACTCGGCGGCCAGCTGCTGTTCGCCTGGATGCACCAGCACGGCGTCCTGCACTGGACCGACACGCAGCTGACGATCGACTGGCCCGAGGTGCCGGACGTGATCATCGCCCTGAGTGACGAGATCAACGAGCTCTACCGGCGCTCGATCGACCGGCCGAAGTCGGCGCACTGGCTCGCCGCGTACGAGATGCTGACCCGCACGCTCACGCCGCACCCGGCGTCGAAGTGGGCGCGTGGGCTGCCCGACGAGACGCTCGCCGGACCGCCGCGCGGCTACACCGACGCGGTGCTCGACGACGAGTTCCCGCTGTCGATGTTCTACGAGGCCCTCGACAAGAAGATGGCGACCGTCATCGCGTCCACCGCCGGCATCACCGGCACGACGGACGCCGAGCTCGTCGGCGAGGCCGCCGCGTGACCGACGGCTCGGTGGCCGGTCGCCTGGTGCTGATCGCCGGTGCGACCAGTGCCAGTGGCGCGGCCGTCGCGCGCGCACTCACCGCCGCCGGTGCGTCCGTCGTCGCGGTCGGCACCAGACCCGACGCCCTGGAGACCCTGCGCGCGTCCGTCCCGGGCGTCACGACCCGCACGTGCGACCTGTCGGACCTCGGTGCGGTCACCGCGTTGGCCGACGACGTCCACGCGGACGCCGGCCGCGTCGACGGACTGGTCCACCTGGTCGGCGGGTGGCGCGGCGGTGGCAGCATCGTCGGCCAGTCCGACGCGGACTGGGACTTCTTCGACCGCGCCTTCCGGACCCTGCGGAACACGACCCGGGTCTTCCACGACGACCTGGTGGCGTCCCCTGCCGGACGGCTCGCGTTCGTGTCGTCCACCGCGGTCGACTCCCCCACCGCCGGCGCCGCGAACTACGCGGCGGCGAAGGCCGCGTCCGACGCCTGGGTCCGGGCCGTCGCCCAGGGGTTCCGGAACGAGGCACCGGAGACCGCCGCGGCCACCGTGTTCGTCGTCGGCGCACTGTCCGGCCTCGAGGAGCGGCTCGGCGCCGAGGTCGTCCGGCTCTGGGACACGCCACCGGCCGACGTCAACGGTGCCCGCATCCCGCTCACGGCGCCTGATCCCTCGAACCTAGGATGAACGAGTGACCCTCCGACTGCACGACCTGGACCTGCGGGGCTTCGCCTCGGACAACTACGCCGGCGTCCACCCCGAGATCCTCGCCGCCATCGCCGCGGCCAACGACGGCCACCAGATCGCCTACGGCGAGGACGTCTACACCGCACGTCTCAACGAGGTGATCCGCGAGCACTTCGGTTCGCAGGCCGAGGCGTTCCCGGTGTTCAACGGCACCGGCGCGAACGTCGTCGGCCTGCAGTCGATGCTGCCGCGGTGGGGAGCGGTCGTGTGCACCGCGACCGCGCACATCCACACCGACGAAGCCGGTGCGCCCGAGCGCGTCGCCGGCATCAAGCTCCTGCCGGTCGAGGCGCCCGACGGCAAGCTCACCCCCGAGCTCATCGACCGCGAGGCCTGGGGCTGGGGCGACGAGCACCGCGCCCAGCCGCTCGTCGTGTCGATCACGCAGACCACCGAGCTCGGCACCGCGTACACGGTGGACGAGGTCCGGACGATCGCCGACCACGTCCACTCGCTCGGCATGAAGCTGCACATGGACGGCGCCCGCATCTCGAACGCCGCGGCGTCCCTCGGGGTGCCCCTGCGCGACTTCACCACCGACGCCGGTGTCGACGTGCTGAGCTTCGGCGGCACGAAGAACGGCATGCTCTACGGCGAGGCGATCGTCGTGCTGAACCCCTCGGCGTCCGAGGGGTTGCACTACCTGCGCAAGATGAACATGCAGCTCTCGTCGAAGATGCGGTTCGTCTCCGCCCAGCTCATCGCCCTGCTCAGCGACGACCTGTACCTGCGCTCCGCCGGGCACGCCAACGCCATGGCCGCCCGACTCCGCGGTGCGCTGGAGGCCGGCATCGCCGACGGCAGCATCCGGGGCGTCGGCTTCAGCCAGCAGACCCAGGCGAACGGCGTCTTCGCGACCCTGCCCGCCGGGGTGGCCGACCGACTGCGGAAGCACTTCCGGTTCTACGACTGGGACGCCAGCCGCAACGAGGTGCGGTGGATGTGCGCGTACGACACCTCGGAGCAGGACATCGACGACTTCGTCGCGGCCCTGACGCGAGAGCTCGACGCCGCCTGAGCCGGCCCGGCACGCGCCGGGCCGGCACCGGCGGTCGACTCATCCGAACGGGATGACCCGCACCACGATCGCCACCACGAGCATCGCCATCGCGACCACGGCGGCCCGCCACAGCACCTTCCGGTGGTGGTCGCCGAGGTTCACGTTGGCCAGCGACACCAGCAGCAGGATCGCGGGGACGAGCGGGCTCTGCATGTGCACCGGCTGCCCGACCACCGACGCCCGCGCCATCTCTGCCGGTGTGATCCCGTACGCCGCGGCGCTCTCGGACAGCACCGGCAGGATGCCGAAGTAGAACGCGTCGTTGCTCATGAAGAACGTCAGCGGCATGCTCAGCACACCGGTGATGCCCGCCAGGTACGGGCCCATCGAGTCCGGGATCACCGCGACGAGCCAGTCGGCCATGGCCGCGACCATCCCGGTGCCGTCGAGCACCCCGATCAGCACCCCGGCGGCGAACACCATCGAGACGACGCCGACGATGCTCGGGGCGTGCGCGACGATCTGCGCGGTCTGCTGCTTGAGCTGCGGGAAGTTCACGAGCAGGGCGATCGCCGTGCCGATCATGAACACGAAGTGCAGCGGCAACAGGCCGAGCACGAGCGCCACCATCACCGCGACGGTCAGCGCCAGGTTGAACCAGATCCGCCCCGGCCGCAGGGTCGGACGGTTCGGGTCGAGCATCGTCTCGGCCATGGTGCCGGTGCCCGTGCTCTCGTCCCCCGACCCGACGCCGTCCACGCCCTCGCCGTCCGCACGCCGACCGTCGGCCTTCCCGCCGCGCAGTCCGAGCGCGACCGTGGGGCTCGTGAACATGCCGCCTCCGGTCCCGCCGACCGCCGCGAGCACCCGTGAGCCCGCCCCGGCGTTCGCGCGCTCCGGTACCCGTGCACCCCGCGAGGCCTCGGTGAACTCGATCAGGCCGAGCCGCTTGCGCTCCCGCAGCCCCATCGTCCACGCGAACGTGAAGCACAGCAGCAGCCCCACGACGAGCGACGGCACGAGCGGCACGAAGATGTCCGTCGGGTCGATCTTCAGCGCTGCGGCGGCACGGGCGGTGGGACCGCCCCACGGCACGATGTTGAGCGTGCCGTTCGTCAGCCCGGCCACGCACGTCATCACGACCGGGCTCATGCCGAGCTTCAGGTAGATGGGCAGCATCGCCGCAGTGACCACGATGAAGGTCGTCGAGCCGTCCCCGTCGAGCGAGACCGCCCCCGCCAGCAGGGCCGTCCCGAGCACGATCTTCGCCGGGTCGTTGCCGGTCACCCGCAGGATGAACCGCACGAGCGGGTCGAACAGGCCGACGTCGATCATCAGCCCGAAGTACATGATCGCGAACATCAGGAGCGCAGCCGTCGGCGCCAGTGTGCCGATCGCCTCGGTCACCATGTCGCCGAGTCCCAGGCCCGCCCCCGCGAACAGTCCGAACACGGTCGGCACGATGATCAGCGCGAGCATGGGCGACATGCGCTTGGTCATGATCAGGACCATGAAGGTCAGGACCATCGCGTACCCGAGGATGACGAGCATCAGGACTCCTTCGTCCGTGTCTGGCAGTCCGGGCACGCTACGACCCGGCCTGGAGGCGCGGCGCGCTTCTGCACATTGGCGCACCATCGCGCGTTGACCGCTTTCTGCGCATTGTGCGCAGGCACGTCGGCTCGCCCTCCGTACGCTGGGGTCGTGACCGACGACCGTTCACGGCGCCCCAGGCTCCGCTTCGCCACCGAGGTGCTCGTGCTGCAGCTCGCCGTGGTCGTCGCCGTCGTCGCCCTGACCAGCGCCGTGTTCGTCCGGATCGAGGTCACCCGGCTCGAGCGTGCTGCCGAGGGGACCGCACTCGCGATCGCACAGAGCGTCGCCGCGCAGTCCGACGTCCGGGCCGCGGTCGCCCGCTTGAGCGTCGACGGCACCGACCTCGACCCCGCGGTCCTCGCCGACGGACCTGTCCAGCGTGCGGCCGTCGCGGCCCAGCGCCGGACCGGAGCACTCTTCGTCGTGGTCACCGACGACCGCGGCATCCGACTGGCCCATCCCGACGTTGATCGGATCGGCGAGATGGTGAGCACCTCCCCCGACGCCGCACTCGCGGGCCGGGAGACCGTGTCCTGGGCGCGCGGCACGCTCGGTGAGTCGGCGCGGGCGAAGGTGCCTGTCTCCGCGCCCGCGGCCAGCGGGGCGGAGACGAGCCGGGCCTCCCGGCAGTCCGCCGTCGTCGGCGAGGTGAGCGTCGGGTTCAACCGGGCACGCGTCTACGACACCCTGGTCGAGGACAGCATGCCGGTGATCGGTGCCGGGCTGGCGGCGGTCCTGCTCGCCGTGGTCGCCTCGGTGCTGATCCGGCGGCGACTGGTGCGGCTGACGCTCGGGCTGCAGCCGGAGGAGCTCGTGACGCTCGTGCAGAACCAGCAGGCGGTGCTCGGCGGGGTCGGTGAGGGCGTCATCGCGCTCGGGCCGTCGGGGGTCGTCACCGTCTGCAACCCCGAGGCCGTGCGACTGCTCGGGCTGGTGGACCCGGTCGGCCGTCCGGTGGCATCGCTCGACCTGCCCTCGCCGCTCGGGTCGATGCTCGACGTGACCACCGCGGTTCCGGCGAGCGCCACGATCGTCGCCGGGCACCGGGTGCTGCTCGTCGACGTCCGCACGGTGTTCCGCGACGGACGCGACCTGGGCCGGGTCGCCGTCCTGCGCGACCGCACCGACGTCGAGGCCCTGACCCGGCGGCTCGACGCCGTCGGCGCGATGAGCACGGCGCTCCGTGCACAGCGCCACGAGTTCGCGAACCGACTGCACGCGATCTCTGGACTACTCGACATCGGCGAGACCGCCCGGGCGCGCGCGTACCTGGCGGACGTGCAGGAGCGCGGGCCGCTGCGCTACCCGGTGCAGCACGCCGACCGGTTGACCGAGCCGTACCTGCAGGCATTCCTCGGGGCGAAGGGCGTCGAGGCCGCCGAGCGGGGCGTGCTGCTGCGGATCGGGGCGGAGACGCTCGTGCAGGGGACGATCACCGAGCCGGGTGACGTGACGACCGTGCTCGGCAACCTGGTCGACAACGCGGTGTCGGCGGCCCTCGACGGGGACGAGCGCACGCGCGGCGGCCGCTCCCCGTGGGTGGAGGTCGAGGTGCTCGACGACGGGTCCACCCTCCACCTGTCCGTGATGGACTCGGGGCCAGGCGTGCCGGCCGACGCCGCGGACTCCCTGTTCACCCGGGACACGGACCTGCTCGCATCGCCGCCCGACGTCGAACGCGTGCACGGGCTCGGGATCGGGCTGCCGTTGTCGCGGGAGATCGCCCGGCGGCACGGTGGTGATGTGTGGCTCGCCTCCCCCGGCGGTGACGACCACGGCGCGGTCTTCTGCGCCCGACTGGAAGGAGTGGTGTCGTGAGTTCCGTCCACACCGTGCTGGTGGTCGACGACGACTTCCACGTCGCCGACCTGCACCGGCGGCAGGTCGACGAGGTACCGGGGTTCCGTGCGCTCGAACCAGTCGGGACCCTCGCGGCCGCCCGCTCCGCGCTGGCGAGTGGGACCGTGGACCTGGTGCTCGTCGACGTGTACCTGCCCGACGGCAGCGGCCTCGAGCTGCTGCGCTCGATCGACACCGGCGCCGACGCCTTCGTGCTGAGCGCCGCCTCGGACTCCGGCACCGTGCGCCGGGCGATGCGGAGCGGGGCACTCGCCTACCTGATCAAACCGTTCGCAGCCGGGGTGCTGGCCGAACGACTGCAGGCGTACGCGCGGTCGCGGAACGTGCTCGACGAGCGGTCGACGCTCGACCAGGAGGCCGTTGAACGGGCCTTCCGGATCCTGCACGCCGGCGACAGCGGTGGGGCGTCGCCGTCCCGGGCGGCCACGGCGGCGCTGGTGCTCGAGCAACTCGGCGCCGGCGAGGAACGGTCGGCCGCCGAGGTGGCTGCGGCGATCGGGGTGTCGCGGGCCACGGCGCAGCGGTACCTGGCGCAGCTCACGGCGGACGGAACCGTTGCGATGCAGTTGCGGTACGGGGCTGCTGGGCGGCCGGAGCACCGGTACGTGCGCCGGTGAGACAGCGGTCCCGGAGGCCGCGCCGTGGCAGCATCGGGGGATGACCGACGCCGCGCGATCCGACACCAGGATTGATCCGTTCCCCTCCGGGACTCCCGTTGCGCTCCGGAGCATCAACCGCTTCGGCGAGCACGGCGAAGCAGTCGGCTTCGCGGTCGCCGGCCGCGTGCTGGTGGACGACGACGAACTCGCGGTGGTCGCAACGACCGTCGGCTCGGCCGTGCGCCGACGTGCGGGCGTCGGGAGCGGCCCCAACGGACGCCTCGTGCTGCCCGAGGACTGGGACGGCTCCTACGTTGATGACCGGTGGGTTGGATCCGGTGTCGTCCGCGTTCACCAGAAGGGGACGCCCTGGTCCGTCTGGCGCTGGCACGACGGGTCCGATTGGCTTCCCGACTGGTACGTCAACCTTGAGCTGCCGTGGGTACGGACGCCGATCGGGTTCGACAGCCAGGACTGGACTCTCGACGTGGTGGCGACCACCGAGCCCGACGGTTCGTGGTCTGTCCGGTACAAGGACGAAGACGAGCTCGAGTTCTACGCCGCCGGCGGCTACTGGCCGGCGGCGATGCGGGCGGTCATCGAGCGTGCTGGCCGAGATGCCACCGAGGTCGCGATCGCGCGCCGGTTCCCCTTCGACACCGATTGGTCCGGTTGGGTCCCCGACCCGGCGTGGGGCACGACTGCACTTCCCCAGGACTGGAGCGCCCTGCAGTGATCCGCGGATTCGGTGCAGCGTTGCGCGGCCTCGGACGCTCGCTGTCGTGAGCGAGTTCATCAGGTATCAAAGCGCCGTCCCCAACCGCCGCGGGCGTTTCCCGGGGGTCTTCGCCCTCGCGAACGGCCTGCGGCGGGGCGGCCAGCTGACCGAAGCCGAGACGAGGTGGCTCCGGGAGGCGAACGCGCGCGCGACCGCGATGTACACCGACCCGACTACGGTGCAGCCCGACTGCTACGACGAGATCCGCAACCCCGGGGCCCGGGCCTGGTTCGCAGCCGACGCGGTCGAGCTGCTCGAGATGGTCAGCCCGTACCTGGAACTCCTCGACCGCCACGAGATCCCGTGGATGCAGCTCGTGACCCGCTCCCCGGGTCGGATCGTCTACCGGGATGCGGTCCAGGCCGTCGCGGTGCCGCACACGCGTGCCGTCGATTGGCCGTTCCGGCCGTCTCGGTAGTTCCGCCACTGACGGACGGGAGGCGCGGGGCGGGGCCGCAGCGGGCCTCCAGTCCGTCAGGTGGTCACGTGACGATCCGCACCTGCGTGGGGACGTCGGTGACGGCGAACGCCGTCGACGCGCCACGCACGTCGACGCGGTAGTCGCCGCGGAACCCGCGGACCGGCACCTGGCCGCGGTCGTCGGTGCGCAGCACCGTCGGGCCGAGCCACCACTCCTGCTTGACCAGGCGATGGAGTGCGTCGTACGACGGCTTCGGCGTGCCGTCGGCGCGGACGAGTCCGATCGGAGCGCCGAGCCAGGCGCCGTCGTCGGTGATGCCCCAGTAGGTGATCGCCTCGACGGAGGGGTGCCCCACGAGGCTCCGGTAGTGCCGTTCGATGTCATCGGCCTGGCGCGCCTCGCCCTCGGGCGTCGACGGCCACGAGTCCACCTGGTGGTCGTTGAGGTCGACGATGTGCGCGGGCATGAGGTCCCCGGACACGAGCGAGGTCTCGGTCAGGTGCAGCGGCAGACCGTAGCGGGCGAACCGGTCGACCATCGCGAGCATCGTGTCCTCGCCCCAGTAGCCCTGGTGCATGTGGGTCTGCAGCCCGATGGCGTCGATCTGCACGCCGGCCTCGAGCACCCCCTCGATCAGGCACTCGTAGGCGCTCGACAGGTCGAAGTCGTTGAGCAGCAGGGTGGCGTTCGGGTTCGCGGCACGGGCCTCCTCGAAGGCCATCCGGATCATCGGGATGCGGCCCTTCGCCCGGGCGAGCGGCGTAATCGCGTTGTCGCCGTTGTCGAAGACCGGCATGATGACGACCTCGTTGATGGCGTCCCAGGTGTCGATGGTCCCCGCGAAGCCGGAGACCTCGCGGCGGATGCGCTCGCGCTGCAGCTGCTCGACCTCGTCGAGCGGGAGCCCGAGCAGCCAGTCGGGCTGGACCGTGTGCCAGACGAGGGGGTGGCCCTTCAGGGCGACGCCGCGGGCGCGGAACCACTTGGCGGTCGTCCGGAGCCTCGCGGTGTCGGGGGCGCCGCGCTGCGGTTCGAAGCGGCCCCAGTAGAACGGGAGTGTCGCGGTGTTGAAGACGTTGGTGTACAGGGCGGCGAGGTGTTCGGTGCCTGGTTCGGCCGCTTCGCCGTTGGCGATGCCGATGAAGTCGAAGCCGATGTTGCCGAAGGCGAAGGCATGGCGGGTCTGCTCGACGGTGATGTCGGCATCGGGGATGGGTGCGCCGGTGGCATCGACGACCGCCAGGGTCGTCTCGCCGAAGCGGTGATCTGGTGCGTGCGTCATCGCGCGTCCTCCGACATCGTCGTCCGGGATTTGTTGTGCGCGCAAACATAGCAGCGGGAGCTGGCGGCGTCACGCCGTAGATTGATGGTGTGAACTCGCAGAAGCATCGCGCTCGACGCACCTCACGGTGGACGCCGGTGCTCGTCTGGACCTCGAGACCGCCGTCCGGTCAGCGGACGTGATCCTCACCGACGGTCCTGGCGAGCACGCCCGAGCGCTCGAACCATTCCGGATCACCGCGGCCCTGCTCGACCTCGCGCCGACAGGGGTGCTGCTCAACCCGTGTCCACCCTTCGTGCGCGGCCGGGAGGTCAGCGCCGATGCGCTCGAACACCTTGCCTTCGTCGGCCACGCCTTCAAGGCGGCCCTGCTGCCAGTCCAGCAAGCCGTCATGGCGCACTGCCTCGAACTGCCGTCCGCGACGCCGTAGGCCGGCCCGTCGACCTCCCGCTCATCGATTGCCGGATGCTCCCCTGGCAGGACCAGGACCGTCAGGACCGACTACTGATGTGCGTCACTGTCAACGGGTCGGACCTACGCGGCTCGTGTTCCGCGCCCACATCGGAGCACTGACTGTGGGAGCAGGCGGACCGTCCGACCCGACGGCCCGCCTGCTCCGGTCTCGCTACGCGACGACGACCACCCGGACGTCCCACGGCCCGAGCTCGAGCACGGCGTCCGCGTCGAGCGCCGTGCCCTCGAACAGGTCCTCCGCGGCGACCGGCACCGCGTACGTGCTCGGTTCCCACGACCAGTTGTGGATGACGTGGACCGTCTCGCCACGACCGTTGACCGAGCTCGCGACCGACTGCGTGTCGACCTGCGGCTGCCAGCTCGGCGACCCGCTGCCCTGCGCGACCACCCACTCCGTGATCGCCGCGGCGAGCGCCGGATCCGGGACGGTCCCGACGTAGGTGACGCGGCCGGCGCCGTGCGACCGTGTGGTCACCGCCGCGAACCGACCGTGGTGCGGGTGGTCGTACCCGACGAGCACGTCGGCGTCGTCGACGAGCAGGCCGTCCGCCCACCGTGTGGCCGTCGCACCGGCCGGCACGGTGAACCCGTGCTCAGCGGCAGCGGCTCCGGCGGACACCGGGATGCGTCGGCCGAGGTTGCTGAACTCGTCGTAGTGCACGCCCGCGGGCACGTCGAGGAACGCGGGCTTCCGTTCGAGCCGCGCACGGGCTTCTTCGTCCTCGTACCCGGTGCGGATGCCGACGACCAGGTGACCGCCTGCCTCGGCGTAGGCGGCGAGCCACCGCAGCTGGGCGTCGGTCGCGATGGTGAACGCGGCAGCGACGAGCACCGGACGCTCCGCGGCGAAGGACGCCGGCTCACGGTCGAAGACCTGCGACGGGTGCACGGTGTTCGCCTGCAGTCCCGCATCGAAGACCCCTCGGGCGAAGGCGTCGTGGATCGTCTGCCACGAGCGCCGGTCGGGCTCCATGCCGTCGCCGAGTGCCGGGTGCTCGTTCAGCGCCCACTTCGACTCGTTCGAGAACAGCAGGGCGACGTCGGCGTGCGGGCGGAGACCGGCGACCCGGTCCCCGGCGTTCGCGAACTCCGCGCCGATCCGGGCGATCTCCTCGTAGGTGCGACCGGGCTGCTGCGAGTGCGGCAGGACGCCGCCCCAGTAGGTCTCGACGCCGTAGTGCAGCGTGTGCCAGTGCCAGTACTCGATCATCGACGCGCCTCGGGACACGAGCGCCCAGGCGGCCTGGCGCCACTGCCCTTCGTACGCGGGTTCGTTCATCCACGAGAACCCGATGGCCTGCGCGTTGGTCTCGGTGACCAGGAACGGTGCCTGCTTCGAGCCGTACATGCGGTCGCCCGAGGCGAAGATCGACCAGGCACCGGACGAGGTCCAGAACTGTGCGGGTTCCTCGGTGCTCGGCAGCTCGAGGGCGTCCTGCATCCGGTAGTACGGGTTGCCGGCGGTGACGTCGAGCGTCCGGGTGAGCACCTCGTCCTCGACGGTCGGCCGCTCGTAGGCGATGCACGTGGTCACGAACTGGTCCGAACGCGAGTACTCCCGCACGACCGATGCCTGCCAGGCGATGAAGTCCGTCGTGATCGAGGCCTGGAACCGCCGCCACGCCAGGTCGTACTGCGGCTGCGCGTTGCCGTCCGGCGTCCACAGGTCGGCCCAGGTGGAAAGTCGGTGGGACCAGTACGTCAGTCCCCACTCCTCGTTGAGCCGCTCGACGCTGCCGTAGGTGTGGCGCAGGTGGTCGACGAAGCGCTGGAACACCTCGGGGTTCGCGATGAGCTCGTTGCCCGGTTCGTTGTCGACCTGGTACCCGATCACGGCGGGGTGCTCGGCGTACCGGGCGACGATCTTCCGGATGACCCGCTCGGCGTGGAACAGGAACGCCGGGTGGGCGTAGTCGATCTCCTGCCGAGCACCCCAGCCCATCGCCTCGCCGTCGGTGCGGCGGCGGACGTTGATCTCCGGCACGATGCGGGCGAGCCACATGGGCACGGCGTAGGTGGGCGTGCCGAGGATCACCCGGATGCCGTGTTCGTGGGCGGCGTCGAGCACGGGCGCGAGCCACTCGAGGTCGAAGCGGCTGTTCTCCGGTTCCCAGGTGCTCCACACGGATTCGCCGACGCGGATGACCGAGAACCCGGCCTCCTGCATCAGGCGCATGTCCTCGTCGAGCCGAGGGGTCGGCTGGTACTCGTGGTAGTAGGCGGCGCCGAAGAGGACGCGGTCGTGCTGCATGGTGCTGGGTGCTCCGTTCGAGAAGGATCGGTGGTGGGTGCGGGTGTCGGTCATCCCTTGACCGCCCCCGCGGTCAGCCCGTCGAGCAGCTGCTTGCGGAGGAGCAGGAACACGAGGATCGTCGGCACGCTCGCCAGCACGGCCCCGGCGAGCACCAGGTCGTACGACCGGTTCTCCGACGCGAAGATCGCGTTGAGGCCGAGGGGCAACGTGTACTGGCTCGAGTCGGACAGCAGGACCAACGGCCACTGGAACGAGTTGTAGCTCTGCAGGAAGCTCCACACCGCCAGGGCGCCGAGCGACGGTCGGAGCAGCGGGAGCACGACCCGGCGGAACGTGCCGAACTCGGAGTTGCCGTCGATGCGGGCCGCCTCGATGAGTTCGTCGGGGATCGCCTGCACGATGAACTGCTGCATCATGAAGATGCCGAACGCCGGCGCCACCCACGGGACGACGAGCGAGAACCAGGGGTTCGTCAGCCCGGACTTCACCACCAGGATGAAGAGCGGCACGAGGATCACCGCGAACGGCACCGAGAGCGACGAGAACATCACGGCGAACAGGATCCGCTTGCCCCGGAACCGGAACTTCGCGAACCCGTACCCGGCCATCGCGCAGACGAACACGGACACGACGGTCGCGATCAGGGCGGTGCCGACACTGATGCCGAACCAGGCCCAGAACGGCTGCGTCGCGAGCAGGTTCGTGTAGTTCTCCCCCGTCGCCGGATTCGGGATGAGCGTGGGCGGCGTCGCGAAGATGTCGCCACGCTGCTTGAACGAGCCGGACAGCGCCCAGAGCAGCGGGAACACGAAGACCGCCAGCAGCGCCACGAGTGTGGCGTAGAGCAGACCGCGGCGAGCGATCCAGCCCCTGGTACGGGGCGGGCCGGACCGGGGTGCCCGGCTTCCGGCGGTCGTGACGGCCCGGGTGTCCGGACGGTCGGTGGTGGCGGTCATGCGTCCCTCCCGATGGCGAGTGCGCGGTTGAGGATCTGGCTGACGCCGAACACGACGACGAACAGCACGACTCCGGCGGCTGCCGCGTACCCGAACTGCTGCCGTTCGAAGGCGGCGCGGTAGATGAACATGGCGACGGAGAGCGTGGCTTCGCCCGGGCCGCCCTTGGTGAGCAGGTAGGGCTCGTCGAACAGCTGCGCGGCACTGATGAAGCTCGTCACCACGACGAACGCCGTGACCGGTCGGATCGCCGGGAGCGTCACGTTGGTGAACTTCCGGAAGGTGCCTGCCCCGTCGAGCGACGCGGCTTCGTACTGCTCGGGCGACACGTTCTGCAGTGCTGCCAGGAAGAAGATCGTCAGGTACCCGACCGTGCGCCACAGGAGCACGAAGCCGATGGCGACCTTCGCGAGCGTCGGGTCGCCGAGCCAGTCGGTGTTCGGCAGTCCGAACAGTGCCTTGAGCGTGGCGTTGAGCAGACCGTAGTTCGTGTCGAACACCAGGCTGTAGATGAGCGCGATGACGATCGGCGACAGCACCATCGGGATGAAGAACGTCACCCGGAACAGGTCTCGGGCGCGGAGCCCCTTGGCGTTGAGCGCCTGCGCGACCAGGAGCGAGCACGGCACGATGACGAACACGGCGATGAGTGTGTAGATCAGCGAGTTGACCAGGGCGGTGCCGAAGCTGGTGTCCCGGAACAGGTTCGCGTAGTTGGACAGGCCGATCCAGTTCGGCGTGCCGAGGCCGACCCACTCGGTGAGTGACAGGTACACGGCGGCGAGGACCGGCACGATCATGAAGAGCCCGTACAGCACGTAGAACGGTGCGATGAACAGGTACGGCGCGCTGCCCCCGTTCGTGTTCAGGCGTCGGCGACGAGCGGGCGGATCGGTCGTGGTGGTGGCGGACACCGGGATGCCGGTGGCGGTTGATGTGGACAACGTCGTCCTCCTCAGGCGCGGGTCTGGCCGCGGAAGTCGGCCGCAGCGGCGTCGAGCGCCTGCTTCGGGGATATCTGGCCCTTGTAGGCCTTGATGAGGTAGCCGCTCAGGACGGTCTGCAGGATCGAGGCATCGGCGCTCTGGTGCTGCGAGGGCACGTCGTCGACGACCGACTTGTAGACGCCGAACAGCTGCTGCCCGCCGAAGTACGGGTCGCTCAGCGCCGCGAGCCGCGGGTCGTCGTAGACCGATCGGAGCGTCGGCAGGTAGCCGAGGTCCTGGTAGCGCTTCACCTGCTGGTCCGGATCGAGGTACGCGGCGAGCACCAGGTCGATCCCGGCCCTCGTGAGCGGCTTGTCGCGGAGCACCGAGAACCCGGTGCCGCCGCCGACGCTCGTCGTGCTGCCACCACCCGCGAACCGGGGCAGGTTCCGCACCTTCCACTTGCCCTTCTGCTCGGGCACGTTCGGCTTGATGCCGTAGCTGGCGTACCAGGAGGGCATGTCGACGGCCAGGATCGTGCCGCCCTTCAGCCCGGACTGCAGGCTCGGTCCGTACATGTCGGCGACCGTCGCGATGGCACCGGACTGCACACCGTCGACCAGGAACTGCAGGGTGCGTTCGGCCTCCGGCGTCTGGATGTCGATGCCGCCGTCCTCGTCGTACAGGTCGCCGCCCCGCTGGAGCAGCAGGATCTGGTAGCTCTGCAGCGTGCCGCCCGGATCGGTGACCGCCACGGCGTGCAGCGAGACACCCTTGCTCTTGTTGAGCTTCGCGCCGACGTCCATGTACTCCTCCCACGTCGTCAGGTCGTCGGGGATGCCGAGGGCCTCGAACTGGTCGGCTCGGTGGTAGTAGACGCACAATGGCGTGTCCGAGTCGAGCGCGTAGAGGTGCCCGTCCTTCGAGAACGGCGTGAGTCGCGCAGCGATGAGGTCGTCCTTGCGCGACGCCACCGACGGCGACAGGTCGCTCAGCAGCTCTGCAGCGATGTCACCGCGGAGCATCCGGCAGAACGCCCCGATCTCGAGCCCGGCGACGTCCGGCGTGCCCGTGCCGGCGACGGCCTGCGCGATGAGCTTGGTCGGGATGTCGGCCGCGGCGATGGTGGTGATGTCGAGCGCGAAGTCGAAGTCGGACTTCCGGTCGGCGACCGGCAGCGCCTCGGTGAAGAACTTCTCGTAGCCGGGGTCGTGCGTCCAGAAGGACAGGTCAGCGCGTCCGGAACGCACGGCTGCGGTGGACTGTGGAGAGCAGCCCGCGAGCAGCGCGCCGAGGGCGATGCTGCCTCCCGCGGCGGCGCCCCACCGGAGCAGGTCGCGTCGGCTCGGTCCACGGCCTGGAGGCACAGGTGGCGCAGGTGGGGAGAGTCGCCTGGGTACTGGGGTCACGAAGGTCTCCTGACGTCGTCGTCGAGGTGCGTGCGGAAGTGGCGGTGAGCGCGCGTGAGCGCTCACTCACGGGACGGACGCGGGCCGCGCCTCCCGTCCGGGGGTTCAGTCGGCGGGGCGGAGGTGACGCCGCTCAGCGGACGGCGGCGCGCTGGTGGCGCGCGTGATCAACTGGCCGGGCAGCATCCGGTGGCGCTCGGCCGGCGGGTGGCCGTCGAGTGTGCGGAAGAGGCGGTGCATCGCGAGGCGGGTAGCCTCGTCGAAGTCCTGGCGGATGGTCGTGAGCGGCGTCGGCAGGTAGGCCGAGATCGGCATGTCGTCGAAGCCGACGATGCTGACGTCACCTGGCACGGACAACCCGCGCTGCTGGATGGCGGCCATCGCGCCGATCGCCATCTGGTCGTTCGCGACGAAGACCGCCGTCAGGTCCGGGCGGCCGAGCAACGAGCGCATGGCCTCGTAGCCGCTCTGCGGCGACCAGTCTCCCTCGGCCGGTGCGTGCTCGGCGACGCCGGCGTCCTGTAGCGCCGCCCGCCACCCCGCCAGCCGGCGCGAACTCGAGGTCCAGTCCGCCGGACCCGCGATGTGCCAGACGGTCTCGTGCCCGAGGGCGAGCAGGTGATCGGTGGCCGCGAAGGCGGCGCCGCTCTCGTCGAGACCGACCGCAAGGGTGTTCTCGCGGTCGGCGACATCCGGCGGCCCGAGCGTCAGCACCGTCACGCTCTGGGGCAGGCGGAGCTGGTCCATCTGGTTCTCGACCGGCTCCGAGAAGACGATCGCCTCGACGTCCTGGCCGACGAGCGAGTCGACCGCCGGCTGGAGCTCGGATGCGGTCGCCGCGACGGTGCGGACGATGGCCAGGCTGTACCCGTTCGTGCGGCACGCCTGCTCGACGCCGGTGAGCATGGCGGTCGGGCCGTACAGGTTCGTGCCGATGGTGATGAGACCGATCCGGCGGGAGCGCTGCGACTTGAGGGAGCGCGCAGCGGCGTTCGGGCGGAAATCCAGCTCGTCGATCGCTTCGAGGACCCGGGCGCGGACCGCCTCGGTGACGTGCGGTTCGTCGTTCACCACGCGGGAGACGGTCTTCTGGGAGACGCCCGCCAGGGTCGCGACGTCGGTCATGGAGGCCGGACGGAGGCGATGAACCGATGCGTTGCCGCTCATCGTCAGCTCCTTCACTGCTCCGTGGGACCGGCCGGGACCGGGTGTGGGAGCAAGACAACCACGGCATTGTCTACGTAGTCAAGAGCGATTCCGCGGTGGTCATCGCAGTTGCGAGGTTGTGGCTCGTATTGATGTGCAGCATTCTGGATTGGTTCGCCGTGCCGAGGCGCGAACCGAGAGGAAGAACATGAAGAAGATCCGGGTCGCATGCCACGCGGGCGGAGACAGGCGGTGAGGGCGTCAGGCACCTGGCCCTCCGTGCGCAGAGGTGCCACCGCCGCCCTGATGGTCGCCACCACCGGCGCCTCGCTGCTGGCGGTCGACAACCTGCTCGGCTTCATCGGAACGCATCTGCTCGCAGCAGGGCCAGTGTTGCTGGTCGCTGCGATCTCGGTGCCAGCAGGAGTCGTGGCCGCTGCCGGTGCTGCGCTCGCTCGCGACGCCGTGCACCTCGTCTTCGCGGCCGCCACCGCCGTCTTCGTGAGCGCTCTGTCGCCGGCGACCAGCAGCCAGCTGTGGCTCCCCATCGCGGTCGTCCTGCAGGCGCTCGTCCCGTTGGGCTTCGCAGCCGCCGGGCTGCTGGTCCTTCGCGGTTCGGGGAACTTCACCGCGGTGCGGGTCCTCGCGGTGATGCTCGTGGGGTTCGCCGCCGCCTGGATCGTCACCGCGTTCATCCCGGTGGCGCTCGTGGCGTTCCTCCTCGCGCAGGCCGGCACGCTGGTCGTCGGGGCTGCCCTCAGCCTGCAGCCGGTTCTTCGCCGCGGCCGGAGTCTTGCGCGTGAGCTGTGGTCGAGCGCGGAGGTCCGCTGAGGATCCCCGCCGCACGTCGCTGGGCGGTGTGCGTTCGACGCGGTGCGGATACGATCGTGCGCGCATCCCGACCCAGCGAGGGCAAGGGGCGTTCGAGGGGGAGAACAGCGTGGTGCGTCAGCAGGGAAACGTGGGTCCCGGATCGTCTGCCAGGCGCACGCTTGCGGTCGGGCTGGCGATCGCCGTGTCGGCCGCAGCTCTGGTCGGCATCCGTGCAACGGCAGGATCAGCGGACACCGCAGCCTCGGCGGTGACGGTGACGAAGGTCACGGCGACGACCACCGCCACCTCGACCGGCACCGCTGTGCGCACCACGCTGAAGGTGAAGAACACCGCCGCGGTGCGGAAACCAGCTTCCTCCGCGTGGCTGTACCTGTCCGCCGGCACCAAGAAGTACACGCTCGGCCGGGTCGCGGTGAAGGCACTCGCCGCTGGTTCGAGCACCTCGGTCACCGCAGTGCGCGGCACGCCTTCCCGTGCTGCAGCCGGCAAGTACTCGGTCTTCGCCTGCACGGGCGCCTACTCCGTCGACAAGTGCCGCACGTCGACGGGGACCGTCACCACCAAGCCGACCAAGCGCGCGCGTCCGGAGACGGGCGTGATGCTCGACGTCGCTCGCGCCTACTACCCCGTGGCGTTGGTCAAGCGGTACATCGACCTGCTCGCCGACGACGGCGGCCGCTTCCTGCACCTGCACCTCACCGACGACCAGAACGTCGGGATCGAGAGCACGGTCCTCGGCCAGACCCTTGCGAATGCCGATCTCGACCACGGCGTCTACACGAGCCGGGTCACCCATCGCCCGTTCCTGAGCGCCGCGCAGGCGCGCACGATCGCCGACTACGCGGCGAAGCGGGG
The DNA here is from genome assembly GCF_025677645.1 of Curtobacterium poinsettiae. NCBI lineage: Bacteria > Bacillati > Actinomycetota > Actinomycetes > Micrococcales > Microbacteriaceae > Curtobacterium > Curtobacterium flaccumfaciens. The sequence goes on from NZ_CP106879.1 coordinate 3,597,375, forward strand.
CATCGCGGTCGTGCCGGAGATCGACACTCCCGGCCACATGGCCGCCGCGTTCGCCCTGCTCGAGGAGCAGCACGGCACGAAGTGGGTCGACCGCATCCGTTCGGGTGAGAACGAACTCGACACGTCGGTGCCCGAGAGTCTCGCGCTGGCGAAGAAGCTCTCCGCCGAGGTGCAGCGGACCTTCCCCTCCAGCCGCACCGTGCACATCGGCGGCGACGAATGGGGCGACGACGTCACCGCCGCCCAACGCGTCGCCTGGATGAACGCGATGGCGGCCGCACTCGGCGACCGCGAGGTCTGGGCCTGGAACGACGGGATCGATCGGGTCACGGTCGGGCGACTCGACCCCCGCATCCGCGTCACCTACTGGAGCTTCGACGGCGACACCGAGGACGCAGCGGAGCGCCGCGAACGCCGAGCGCGGCGGGCCAGTGCGGCCGACCTGCAGAAAGCCGGCATCGACCTGCTCAACTACAACTCGTACTACCTCTACGAGGTGCCGACCGACCTCGACCCAGCCGACAGCGAGTACACCGTCGCCGACCTCCGCGAGAACTGGTCACTCCGGGCGTGGGACGGCGACTCCGGTTCACTGCTCGCTGCTCCGATGTCGGGCGCGGCCGTCGCGATATGGGGAGAAGACCTGGAGGCTCCGCCCTCTGACGCGCTCCTGCGGTGGAGCGCGCCGCACGTGACGGCGATGCTCGAGACCGCAGCCTCCTGACGGACGCGGGGCGGGCCTCCAAGCCGATCGCTGGAACCGCCGGAACCGCCGCCCGCCTACCCGAGCGGCTCGACGCCGTAGCCGGCGACCACCGCACGCAACTCGTCCAGGTAGGTCTGCGCCTGCACCGTGAGCGGCACCGAAGCGTGCGCGATCCAGCCGATCTCGATGCGCTCATCGACGTCGAGCGGGATGGCGACGATCTCGGGGTCGAGGTCGTCACTGATGAGCCCGGTCGAGATCGTGTAGCCACCCAGGCCGATCATGAGGTTGAAGATCGTCGCCCGGTCCGACACACGGATCTCCCGCTTGCTCGACATCGTCGACAGGATCTCCTCGGCCAGGTAGAAGGAGTTGTTCGCGCCCTGGTCGAAGGTCAGGCGGGGCAGGTCGGCGAGGTCCGCGAGCGACGCGCGTTCCCGTGCCGCGAGCGGGTTCCGCTTGGCGACGAAGATGTGCGGCTGCGCGACGAAGAGCGGCGTGAACACGACGCCGGCGTCCCGCAGCAGCTTGCCGAGCACCTGCGTGTTGAAGTCGTTGCGGTAGAGGATGCCCACCTCGCTGCGCAGGGTGCGGACGTCCTCGATGATGTCCCAGGTGCGCGTCTCGCGGAGCGAGAACTCGTATTCGTCCGCAGCCGCCGCCTCGACCATCCGGACGAAGGCCTCGACCGCGAACGAGTAGTGCTGGGCGGACACCCCGAGCAGACGACGCGACCGTTGGCCACCGACGTACCGCTGCTCGAGGAGCGAGACCTGCTCGACGACCTGTCGGGCGTAGCCGAGGAACTCGACGCCGTCGACGGTGAGCACGACCCCTCTGGCCGAGCGGGTGAAGAGCGGGCGGCCGATCCGCGTCTCGAGGTCCTTCATCGCCGCGGACATCGTCGGCTGCGACACGTAGAGCAGATCGGCCGCTGCGCTGATCGAACCCTCCGTCGCGACCTCGATGAAGTACCGGAGCTGCTGCAGGGTGATGTCGTTCGAGACACGGGCCATAGGCCGAGGCTATACCGGTGCATAGCGTCTCGGTATTACCTGATGGCTCACCGTTCCCGCCATGATCGAGGCACCCCTTCCCCAGCGCCCGCGGGCGCTCGACGAACAGATTGCCGACCATGGCGAACGACTTCACCTTCAGCATCACCCGGACCCGGTTCGACGAGGACTACTCCCCCGCGGACAGCTCCCGGCTGACCACGAACTTCGCGAACCTGGCGCGCGGCGAGCGTCGGCAGGAGAACCTGCGTGCAGCGCTGGCGATGATCGACGGGCGCGCGAACGACCTCGCGGGGGCTTCTGCTGACGGTGCCGGTGACCGCTACCGCCTGCAGCTCGACATCGTCTCGGTGGCGCTGGAGTTCTCCGACGGCGGGGCGGACGCGGAGTTCCCGCTGCTCGAGATGCTCGACGTCACGATCGTCGACCAGCACACCGGCGAGCGCCACCGCGGGATCCTCGGCAACAACTTCTCGTCGTACCTGCGCGACTACGACTTCTCCGTCCTGCTGCCCTCATCGCCGGGCTTGCCGTCTGACTTCGGGGCGCTGCACGGGGCGCTCTTCCAGCGCTTCCTGGAGTCCGACGCCTTCCACGCCGACTTCGACACGGAGCCGGTCGTCTGCATCAGCGTCTCGACGAGCCAGACCTACCGGCAGAACGGGTACGTCCACCCGGTGCTCGGCGCCGAGTACGAGCACGAGCACTCCTCGCTCACCGACGACTACTTCGGCCGGATGGGCATGCGGGTCCGGTACTTCCAGCCTGCCGGAGCGGCAGCCCCGCTCGCGTTCTACACGCGCGGCGACCTGACCGGCGGCTACACGGACCTCCAGCTGATCGGGACGATCGCCACCATGGAGACGTTCCAGAAGATCTACCGTCCGGAGATCTACGCCGCGAACACCCCGGCCGGCAGCACCTACCGCCCCACCCTCGACCACACCGACTTCACGCCCACCCCGGTGACCTACGACCGCGAGGAGCGGAGCCGCCTCGGGATCACGCAGGGGCGCTGGACCGAAGAGCACCTCGTGACACCGCACGGCGCGCTCCTCTCCCGTTTCGCTGCCGAACCCGTCCCCGCCCGCTGACCGTCTGGACCGCCACTCCCATGAGCTCTCTCCTCCCCACCTCGATCGTCGGCAGCCTGCCGAAGCCGTCCTGGCTCGCCGAGCCCGAGCGGCTCTGGTCCCCCTGGCAGCTCGACGGCGCCGCCCTGACCGAAGGCAAGCAGGACGCCCTCCGCTCCGCCGTCCACGAGCAGGAGCACCGCGGCATCGACATCGTCAGCGACGGCGAGCAGACCCGCCAGCACTTCGTCACGACGTTCATCGAGCACCTCGACGGCATCGACCAGGAGCGCAAGGAGACCGTCCGCATCCGCGACCGCTACGACGCTGCTGTCCCCACGGTGGTCGGCGCCGTGAGCCGTCCCGCCCCGGTGTTCGTCGACGACGCCAGGTTCCTCCGCGCGCAGACCGATCGCCCCATCAAGTGGGCGCTCCCCGGCCCGATGACGATGATCGACACCCTCTCCGACCAGCACTACAAGAGCCGCGAGAAGCTGGCGTGGGAGTTCGCCACGATCCTCAACCAGGAAGCTCGCGAGCTCGAAGCCGCCGGCGTCGACGTCATCCAGTTCGACGAGCCCGCCTTCACCGTCTTCCACGATGAGGTGCAGGACTGGGGTGTGGCCGCGCTCGAACGCGCGACCGAGGGCCTGCGCGCCGAGACCGCCGTGCACATCTGTTACGGGTACGGCATCGAGGCGAACAACAAGTGGAAGGAGACGCTCGGGGCGGAGTGGCGGCAGTACGAGCAGTCGTTCCCGCTCCTGCAGCAGTCGTCGATCGACATCGTCTCGCTGGAGTGCATCCACTCGCACGTGCCGCTCGAGCTCGTCGAGCTCATCCGCGGCAAGAAGGTCATGCTCGGGGCGATCGACGTCGCCACCGAGACCGTCGAGACCCCGGGAGAGGTCGCGGAGGTGCTGCGGCGGGCGCTCGAGTTCGTCGACGCGGACAAACTCATCCCGAGCTCAAACTGCGGGATGGCGCCGCTGGCGCGGGGTGCGGCGCTGGACAAGCTCAGCGCGCTGTCCGCTGGTGCGGACATCGTGCGGGCCGAGCTCGCTCGCGTCGCGGTGCCGGCTGCGCGCTAGCGTCCCGGCTCCGGACCGGCCTGAAGGCACGGCTCGGCTTCGGCAGGCGCGTCACGTCCGTCAGTCCTGGCTGTCCAGGCTCATCCGGTCGAAGTTCCCCACGAAGCACTGCGAGCTGCCGTCGATGGTGTACCCGCGGGGATCGGCGCGGAAGTCCGAAGACTGCACTGGGCCACCGCGACCTCGGACGCCGAGGATCGGGTCCTCGCCGCCGGTCTGGTAGCGCTCGGTTGTGACCCCGAGGTCCTTCCAGTGCTGTTCCACCGCCTCGACGTCGGCCTTCGGGTCAGCGCTCGCGGACCGGACCATGGCGTAGGAGTACTCGACGCCGCGGACCCCCGGGGCGAGGCCACACTTCCCGAGCCCAGGGCCCTCATTGACCTCCCAGCCCTCCCCCACCACGTCGGTCGAGTCCTCGATGAACGTGACGATGGACTCCTTCGCCTGCTCAGGAGTCTTTCTGATGCCGGCGCTGCAGCCCGTGAGGACGACCACCATGAGCAGTGCGACTGCGGTCGCTCGGAGGCCGGCGACAGCCCTCCACCGAGTGGGTGCAACGCGGGAGTTCCTCGCAGACCGGTCGGCGTCTGCGATGCGCACCCATGTCCGGAGATCAGCGCTGCCGGACAGGATCGCTCCAATTCGGGAACGGCTCCGAGACGCCCGGCTCGGATTTATCGGGGAAGTCGGCGGGGTCGCGCAGTGCGATCGCTTTGATGAGCTCCGGAGCATCGTGTGCCCAGAACGCCTTGCTGTACACCCCGAGCGAGTACTGCCCGTTCGGCCGCACGTTCCAGGTCACCCACCATCCGTCACCGGTGTCGGCCCGGACCTCGTGATCCGTACCGATCTTCGCGCTGCTCCAGCGCCACCCTTCTTCATCGAAGTAGCGCTGCATCGGATCGAGGTCCTCCACCGCGCCGGTCGCGCCCTTCGGTTCGATGATCCGTACCGCTCGGAACGCGTAGGAGTTCTCCTTGGTTGCACCCTCCGGCGCCTTTCCAAACGCGTCGTCGCCTGCGGGCAGAGGACGGACGTCTCCGCCGTTCCAGTACCACGTGCCGTCCGAGATCTGTCGTTGTGCGGCTGCGAGCACGGCCTGCCCGTGCTCGTACCGCTCGCCAGCCAGCTCGAACTCGTCCTGCAACGAGAGATCGGCTACCTGCGCCTGGGTCTTACCTGCTGCGTCTTGCGCGTCCTGTCCGGTCACGTCGCCTCCTCTGCCTGCGCCGCTTGAGGCGCATCCGGTCGTCGCGAGCACCACGGCCGCGAGCATGGTCACGATCGCGCCGCGCAGTCGGGGACGAATCTTGACTCTCATGGCCCCATCTTCCCGTCTGCGACGATCTGCGCCAGCGTGCGGAGCGTGGTCGAGTCGTTCGAGAGGTACCCGACGTCGTCCGAATCGGAGTCGTGCCACATGTCGTGGCCCGTCACCCCTCTCGTACCCTCGGCTGCCTCCGAGGAGAACTCCTGCACGCCGTCGAACCCGAGCGGATCTGCCCGGGTCGCCACGCCCAGCCACTGACCGCCCGGCCCGAGCGGATCGTCCTTCGCGGCCGTCGCGTACACGTTCGCGGCATGGACGTCGTCGATCTCGGTCCCGCGCGGGAAGCCGACGGACCCGTACGACACGAACGACTCAACCTGGTGTTCCGTCAACTGAAGCCCCTGCACCGCGGTGGTGGAGCCGTACGAGTGCGCTGCAACCGTGAAGGTGTCGGGGCCACCGTCCGACCTGCTGTCGAAGACACCGTCCACGAAGGAAGCCAGTTGACCTGCGCCGGATTCTGATCGGTCGGGCCAGCCCACCTCCGCCGGGTTCGGCGCGTGGTAGCCGACCCAGGAAACGACGGCGTAGGTCTGCGATCGGTCATCGCTGTGCGCCTGGCGCAACAATCCCTCGGCGGCCACGACGCGCTCGCCCATGCCAGCCACGTCCGAGTTCATCCCCGGCACGTTCACCGTCACGTTCTTCGCCGTGTCGAGGTCGCCAAGCGACACGGCGGCGACCAGCGCACCGTCGTGCACCCCGAATCCAACGAGTTGCGCGGTCTTGGACGCCGCAGGTCCGGGGAGTGTCTCAGCACTGAGGTCGGCCGCGTCAACGGCCTTTTGCAGCGCGTTGACCTGTTCCTCGAAGTCCGACCGGCCGATGCGCTGCTCGCCGAAGCCCATGAGCGTGTACACGCGCTCCGGATCCCGCACCGCCGCCGCAAGCACGGCTCGTGACGCGATGTCGCGCTGCGCAGCAGGGATGCCGTCGAGGTTTGCGAGCAGGTACTGCGTCGCCAACGGCAAGGACTCGATGTACTCGTCCGTCTGCGGGACCTTCGCCCAGGCCGCGGCGACCTCGGCAGGGGTCAGACCCGGCCGGAGCAGCTCGGACAGCGCTGGCGACGCGGTCACCGTCGCCACGGCGTCGAGCATCAGGTCCGGGAGAGCGCCGCCTCCAGCGCGGTCGAAGGCGTTCGCGATGCCTTCGATCCAGCTCGCCTCCAGGGCGTTCTCGGCCATCAGCCGGTCGAACCCCGCCACGACTGTCGAACCCTGGACCGGCACCCATGAACAAGCCGAACAGAAGCGGGTCCAGGCGTTCTTCACCCGGATCAGGTGCTGCCCAGCGCTGCCGTCGGCCGCTCTGCTGGCCCCGACGAACGTCAGGAGCGCATCAGGATCCGCGGAGGACGTGCTTCCCGAGCTCCCGCCAGCCGTGCGCGGGCGCGCCCTCGGCAGGAACGTTGCCGTGACCGGGGTCGGGTGCACAGCCGTGTCATCCGGACGTCGGTCGATCACGCCGTCGATGTAGGCCGACGCCACGGCGAGCGGATCCCCGGACGCGCGACGCTGCTCACGCTCCTCCTCACGCGCACTCCATTCGCGCGATTCCCGGAGTCGGCGCCGCTCGGATTCAGCCTCGCGTTTCGCCCGATCGATCGACGTCTTGAGGTCAGCGAAGACACCGGCGAGACGCTGCGTGTCCTCCGACCGGATCGTGCTGTCGGTCGTGAAGAGCGTCGCGTAGCTGCCGCGGAACTCCCGAACCGCTGACTCGACTCGCATCCGATCCGCCATAGCCTGCGATCGCAGGTCCCCGGAGGCCCCCTCCGCAGCAGCGATGAGGGCATCGGCTGCCCCGTCATCGAACACAATCGTCACGCACACCCCCGTGTGGATCGCAATCTGTCCTTCGACCCTACTGGACGGCCGATGACCCTGCGCAACCAGGCGGTCGACGGGCATCGCGATCATCGTCGGACCTCGCGGCAATCCGGAGGTGTGATGGGCCAGTTCAGCGACGGTCGTCTGAGGATCGGACCCGTCCGGGAGGGAGGGTACGACCGGCCGATTCAGTTCCAGCGAGAGCGCAGCCGTCGTCCGGTGCCCCCCTCGTGATGCTTCCCCTCTCGGGCAGCCATCTCTCGACGTTCAGTCGAGTCGGCTCGCGGCCGGGTCCCAGCCATCAGCGTCGGGATGCTCGCTCGCCACCGTGCATCCGGAATGTTGCCGTTCATGCTCCAGGGCGTTAGCGTCGTCACCATGCCCGGAGCAATGGTGGCCGCACTCGCCCTCGAGATCGGCGGAGCGGTCCTCGTGATGTGGTTGACGTGGCGAGCTGCGACCGGACAGCACGGCCGGAACGACCTCGCTGGCGTCCGGACGCGCGTCACGATGTCCAGCGACGACGCCTGGCGGACCGGGCACCGAGCGGCGCTGCCTCCGACGCTGATCTCGGGCGTGATCACCGTTCTCTGGTGCGCGGTGTGCATCATCGTGCCCGCGCTCCGTACCCCCGCCCCGGTGATCGTCGCGGCGATCATCCTCGCGGGCGGCGCAGTCCTCTCCATTCCTGCTGCCCACCTCGCGGTACGCCGAGCGGCGCTCGAGGATCAGACCGGTCACCAGGACGCGCAGACTGACTCACCGGCGTCAGGCCGAGGGCGTTGACTGCACCCATGATCACGAAGGACCAGATCCACGAAGTGGAGCACGCGACCGTCCGAGACCGCGACGGCGCATCGGTCGGCAAGGTCGCGCAGGTGTTCCCCTCCGACGAGGACGGCAGTGCTGCGTTCGTCAGTGTGGCTACGGGACTCCTCGGGGGACACACCGCGCTCGTCCCGGTCGAGGATGCCACCTTCGACGGCACGGACCTGCACGTCGGGTACACGAAGAGCGCGATCAAGGGTGCACCCTTCCCCGGAGCCGGGAACACCTTGTCCGTCACCGAGGCGAACGCCGTCCGCAAGCACTTCGGGCTGTCGCCCGCAGGCAAGGCGACCGGCGACATGGGCGACCCGCACGAGAATCTCGACCAGGCCGGTACCGGCCCGACGGGCGCAGACGACACCGAAGGCGCGGGAACGACGCCACCTGCGTGAGCGATTGCGGGGCCCGCGCCGTCGCGCCCGCTGGATGCGTGCCTCCAGACCCGGACTGGAGGCGCGGCGGCACCCCGCCCCGCCGGTCACGTCGCCGCGGCGTCACCCTGACGTGCGCCGACGTTCAGTCCCAGGGACCGTCCGCGGTCCCGAGGTGCTCCCTGCCGAGTGGCGTGATCGGCAGGGCCGCGAGGCTCGCGATCCCCACCTGCAGGAGCGCCGCTCGCGAGGTCCCGACGCGCCCGATCGCCCCCATCCCCTCGATCACCGCGCAGAAGTAGGTGCCGAGCGCCTCGGCGTCGGCATCGGCCTCGACCTCGCCTGCCGTCTGCGCGTCGACGATGCAGGCCGTGTAGCCCGCGCGGATGGTGTCGAAGGCTTCAGAGACGGTCGCGGCGACCTCCGCGTCACGGGCCGACAGCTCCACCGCCGCGCGGAGCAGCAGCGAGGGCGCCCCCTGTGCTGCACCGTGCTCGACCGCAACGGACACCAGCTGCGTCCGGATCCGCGCGATGGGGTGCTCGGAACTCCGCATGACGGACTGGACGACCTCGACTGCCTCCGCGGTGTCGCTGAGGAAGGCGCGCATGAAGAGTTCCTTCTTGCCGCCGAACGTGTTGTAGAGGCTCTGTCGCCCGAGGCCGGTCGCCGCGAGCAGGTCGTCGAGAGATGTGCCGTCGAAGCCGGACTCCGCGAAGGTGCGCCGGGCGCGCTCGACCACGTCGGCTTCGTCGAACTTGCGTGGCCGGGGCATCCGAACTCCTCGAGACTCGTTGTTGACTGATCAGTCAAGCACGACGTACTGTTCTGGACCAAGCAGTCAACAACAACTCCAGGAGGACATCATGGTCGGAGCACTGCAGGACAAGACCGCACTCGTCACGGGCGGAACCTCGGGCATCGGACTCGCGGTCGTGCGCCGCTTCGTCGCCGAGGGGGCACACGTCTTCGTCACCGGGCGGCGGCAGGAGGCGCTCGACGCCGTGCGCGACGAGCTCGGCGACGCAGTGACGCCGATCCGTGCGGACGCCGCCCAGTCGGACGACATCGCGACGGTCTTCGCCGCGGTCGCCGAGCGCGGTCACGGCCTGGACGCCGTGCACGCCAACGCCGGTGGCGGTGAGTTCAAGCCCCTCGACGCCGTCACCCCCGAGGACTTCGAGGCGACGTTCGGCACCAACGTCCGCGGGACCACCCTGACCGTCCAGGGAGCCTTGCCGTTCCTGCGCGAGGGGTCCGCCGTCGTCGTCACCGGATCGACGGCGGCATCCGGCACCGAGCCGTCGTTCGGCCTGTACGGGGCGTCGAAGGCCGCGATCGCTGCCCTCACCCGCACGTGGGCAGCCGAGCTCGCGCCGCGCGGTGTCCGGATCAACACGGTCGTCCCCGGGCCCACCGAGACCCCGGGTCTCGCCGGCCTCGCTCCGGGCAACCCGAACGCGATGCTCGAGCAGATGGCGAGCGGGATGCCGTTCGGCCGCCTCCTGCATCCAGAGGAGGTCGCCGCCACGGTGCTGTTCCTCGTGTCCGACCAGAGTTCGGGGATGACCGGGAGCGAGCTCCTCGTCGACGGGGGCAGCAGCATCGCCTGATCGCGTCAGCCGCCCGGCGGGTCTGCATGAAGCTACCTGCACGCCGCCGGCACCTCGTGGGGTCTCGGATTCTTCCCCCCTCCCAGCAGCGCAACCTCTCCTTGCGTCCGCCGCCCGTCCCGCCGATCGGCTGCCGGCGCTGTCTCGACAGCCGATCCCTTGCTGAGGGGGGTGCTCGTCAATCGGCGAGGACGAGACGGGCACCGGTGTTGGTGGTCAGCTGCGCATGGAGACACGGCGCTGCATCACCTGGCGAGTAGTGACGAACACCGCACCGGCAAGCACGATGTGCACCAGGACGAGGGCGATGGCGTCGGGCTCGACCCACGTGATCGTCCAGCCCGACTCCAACCAGCCCGTGCCGCCGAGCACTGTGCGGGTCACGCTGAGTTGTGTCCAGTGGAAGGCGACCGCGACCAGGAGTGCGCCCTCCATGGGTAGGCGCCGGGCGGCGACGAGGGCGAGTCCGAACAGTGCCAGTTGCAGTACGTAGACCACGGGCTCGTTCCCGGCGGGGAACACCGACAGCTCGTTGCCCGTGTCGCCCAGCGCGGTCGTTATGAGCCACCGCACGGGCCCGACCACGAGTCCGACGAATGGGAAGAGCGCTGTCGTGGCGAGGGTAGCGACGACGAGGCCCCACCCATCGCGAAGGTTCGTCCACATGTACCCGCGCAGCGCGAGTTCCTCCGGCAGCGCTTCGAAGAGGGCAAGGACGATTCCGTTCACGAGGACGAATCGTGCGAACGCGACGGGGTCGAGGTCATCGACTCGGATCCATCCAGCGAGCCATGCGGGCACCCAGACGACGAGGCCAGTCCCGACCCCGACTGCGATGCCCGTGGTCAGGGGACGCACGATGCGAGCGCTGAGTCCGAGGCTCCCCAGGCTGCGATGATCTACCCGACGGCGCAGCAGGACGATAGCGGGCACCACGAGTGCCGACATGAGGGCCGCCTGCACGAAGACCGCCGTGGACCGAGCAAGCCCGAACGCCTGGTCGAACGCCGACGCGATCCCGACCGAGAGGCCAAGGCTCGCCCCGATGAGCAGCCAGCCCGCCAGTCCCAGGAGCAGGGCACGGAGTCGCGGCTGAGGCATCTGTGCAGGCTCGCGAGCTGCAGTGCCGGACAAAGCGAAGTCCGAAGGCATGCAGCTCATCTCGTCGGCGTCCGGCGAGCGGCCTGTACCGCCGCCACCGGCCATACTTCACGGGCGTGCGCGTGCGCGTCAAATACCGAAGCATGCGAACACCCTCTGGCGCACCCTCCGAATGATGCGGGCGTCACCGGTGATCAGAGGAGGCGTCCGGAAAAGGATCGGTCAGTGAGACGCTCCAGACGTCGCTGGCGATTGCCGCGGTCGTCATCTTTTCGGTCTGCTGAGCCACCGCGAAGCTGTCAATTTTCAAGCGTTTCGGCACGTCCGCGAGGTCGGGGCCGTGGATCCGTTGGCCGCCGCTCCAGGCCAGACCGGCGTGATGATCGCCGTAGTCCTGGGTGGCCACCTCATGCCTACTTCGCGACCCCCTACTCGTCGACGATGACGCCGCTGGTCTTGCTGGAGTAATCGACCGTGACAGGCATGAAGCCGTCGTAGAAGACCACCCCGGACGGGCGGGCGGCCACCGATTTGTCAGCCGGGTCGGTCACCGGCGCCCGGAAACCGAGAGGGCTGCCGGCCACCACTCGCTTCGGAGGATGGTTGATCACGAGCGTAGGAAATGGTGCGAGGTTTTCGTGCCCGTCGGGACCAAAGTGCTTGAGCGCCGCGACGTGGAAGAGCGCCGCGTAGACGTTCGCCATCATCCAGGTCTCTGCGAGCACAGTCGGGACGTCGACGCGAATGGAGATGGCCTCGATGCCCCTTGGAGGCTTCCCGTGCGGCCTCGACAAGAACGTGAAGAGCGGTCGGTCGAAAAGGGGTAGGGACTTCCCCTCCCCAAACGCACTCAGAGGGACCTCGCCGTTCTCGTTCGGGGCTTCGCTCACGAGCTCGACACGAACATCGTTGCGGCTGCTCACGGCGAGGCCGTGCTTGAACTTGTTGTGGCCGACGTTGACCGAGAGCTCGTCGTCGGTCAGGAGGTACTCCGCGTGCTCGACCCACTCGAGAGCGGTGTACGCCCCCGATCGAGATCGGGCATTGCCATGTGCCTCCGGTGGAAGGACCAAGCGCACCCACAGCTCGTCGTCCGACTTGAACGACGCCAGGCTCTTCTTGATGACGTCGGCTGTGCTGGTCGGACTGTCAGAGACCGCCAACCAAGTGCACGGCGCATCGCCCTGTCGAGGCGTAGCCGTCGAGACGGCGTAGACGAAGCGCGAGAGCGCCTCCGCGCACTGATGGCGGAGTGCCAACGCGTCGACCGCGACCTGCATGTCGCGGTCCTCCGGCTTCCCGACCGAGAGTTCGTCGGTCCGGATGCCAAGGGCCTTGAAGAAGGCAGGCTGCTCGGCCCGAGACAGAGTGGGCGCGGCATCGGCGTCGCGGAGCAGCCCAGCAATCCGAGACGAATAGTGCGACCCGGGGTCGGACCGGAAGAACTCGTCATCGAGCGTCTTCGCCTGCGCTGGCGTGAGTGAGGGGCCTTCGGGATGGACCTCGAGATACATGGCCGCAGTCTGCCGCATCAGGGAGTTCAGCCGTGTCGCTGAAGCCCGGTTGTGGGGACGACCGGCCCAAATCTACTCGGCGGGCGACGATTTGATTAGGTGCCTGACTGCTTGTCAGCGCTGGCGGGACCGAACTCGTCTCCGAACCGCTTCCACCCCTCGCCAGGTTGCTCACCCGGCGGTACGACCGGCGGCCGGTCGCCTTCTCTGTATTTCCCGACCCACGCTTCAGCTTTGCGCTCGACGACCTGCCTTGAGACCACTACGTCCTCTGCGAAAGCATCGTGCAAGAACGGCATGAGCTTGCGGCCGTGTAACCACGCGACCATTTCGAGCGTTCGAATCGTGAGGACCATGAGTTGCGCGACCAGCGGCACAGCGCCGTGAAATCGCTCTTCGACGCCGAACACCTCGGCGCCGTCTCGCCGCTTCCTGTCCGCGTGAACCACGTCGCCATAGATCCACGCGAACGCCAGCCGGCGGTCATTCATCGACTCTTCCGGGTCCTCGCCGCGCTTGACGCGCACTTCGTACGTCAATCGGGAACTATTCTCCGACGCCACCCCGATCCACTCCTTTTCGAAGCGCCTTTAGCCCCTCAATCGCTTCCTGATCCGCCCCGTCCGCCTTCGCAAAGTACAACAGCGCGTTCATCGCCTTGCCGTAATGCGTGTCATCGCCTTGCAGTAGCAGCGGACGTATGCGCGCGGCCGCGCTCTCGACCTGCTCCTCGGGCGGGTACTCCGTCCGGAGCGTCACATACCGGGAGTCCGTTCGACCGATGATGGTGAACTGTGGGTGCTGCATCTGCCGGAGTGCTGGCAGATCCAGCGCGAGCGAGTGTGCCCGCACCCTGCGGGCGCGCAGCACGAATGCCGTCAGCACCTGCTCCTGCCGTTCTCGCACGCCCTCGCCGCTGCTCATCCCTGGCCAGCGCTTCGCGGGACATCTTGTGCCTCGATCGTCATGTGCCCATCGTCCCCTCGGCCACCGACGTCGCGCGCAGGCGGCCGTTTCACCATCTCCGGAGCCGATGGTTGATCGGTCACCGGTCACGACGGCGACGCCCGCCAACACCTCGCCCGGTAGGTCTCATACCCGCAAGGCGACTTAGCCGTTCAGATCAGGCTCGACCGCACCCGCGTCCTTCGCCCACTGGTACACACCGGCAGGGAGGCGATCCCACCAGCCATCGTGTTGCCAGGACTGCCGGTAGGCGCGCGCCCACACGTACAGGAGTGCGGTTGCGATCTCTTGGTCCGACTTCGCAGGGAGCAGGAGGCGGCGCGCGGCGCGATCCTTCGCGATCAGTGTGAACGCACCATTTGCATGCACCTGATCGATCTCGGAGCTGCTCGGGTAGAAATCCATGGCGTCTGGCCGGTCGGTGGCGGTTTGTGCGACAACGCACCAGAGGATATCGAACTCGCACAAGCTGTCATAGAGTCGGGCGCGGGTACGCGGATCGACAATTCCGACGTCGGGGCGCAGTTCCGGAGATTCCATCATGAGCTGCAACGCACGCGAGATCACCGGCGCGCCCTCGACGTCATTTTCCTTCGACCGCAGCACGCCTGCGCGAGCAGACATCGTCAGCGCGTGACGGATCCAGGAGGCGTACGAGTAGGTTTCGTTCACCTCGTAAGGGCGAAGCACGAGTGACCGCAATTGCTCCCACCGGGACTGCCGCACTGCCAGTGACCCAAGGACGTACAGCCGGGACAGCACCTCGAACATCGCAGAGGCCCGCCCGCGTTCCGAGGGAGTCTCGTTTGTGACAGCATCCGGAAGTGTCGGGATCGCGCTGTAGTAGCGGGCAAGAGCGTCGATGACCCGGTCGAACTGCTCAGATGTTCCGTAGAGCAGAGCTGTCTCCGCAAGCGTGAACAATCGGTCAAGCAGGCCGTTGGCCGACGCGAGGTTGCCGGACGCTGCTACCGCACGCAACGCGTCGTCTGCTCGAAGAAGGAAACGAGTCAGGCGCGGCAGGCTGCCCGACTCGATCAACGCGTCCGCAGCGATTGCGAACGTCTTCGGGTCCATCCCGAGGTCAATCGCGAGCGATGGCTCTGCGCCCAGGCCTGAGGCAGCGCTGCGCTGATCGTCGAGCATCTCGACGATGCGACGGACAAGCGCGTCGACATCGCGGCGGGCGTCATCTTTGACTCTCTCGGTGTATCGCTCGAGTAGCCGAGGCCAGAAGTGTTCGGCGAGCCTTGTCGTCGTTGTGCCGTCTCGAACGACGACTTGCCCCGGACGAAACACGACTTCCGGCTTCCGGCCGCCGCTACGGTCGTACTGGCCCTGCTTTGTGACGACCAAGGGAAGCAAACCCGGCGGCGGCCCGGCGAAGATTAGAGCCACTTCGCGCGTACCGACTTCGGTCTGCAGCTCGTGCACGGCTGCGACGATCGACAGTCGGCCGTCTACATACGCCGAGACCTTCTGCTGCAGTACAGCCGAATCGAACTGCTTCGGATCAATCGGCTGTTGGTCCATAGCCGGCTTGCCGCTGTTGTCGACTCCGACGACGATGTAGCCGCCGGCAGGCAGCGACATCATCGCGAGCAGATCCTTAACATGCTCGACTTGATGCTTGGGATCGGCGAGGTCGAGTGTCGCCTTGAAATCTAGAGCCTCCTGCTCAGCTTCGAACGTAAGGAGTTCAGAGAGCTTTTCGCGGTCTACGCGACCGTCAACGACAACCATGTGGCCGATCCTCACACGCACAGCGGTCCCACTGAACTGTCCGATAGCCGGTCGGTGAGCGGACGCCGGCAAGCCTGGCAGCGACGACGACCGCGAGTGGCTAGTGGACCGTCTCAATGACCGATCGGCAAGCGAGACAGCCGGCCCGTGAAGCTGGATGTGCTTCGATACCCCGATGAAGCTCCACGTTGAGGTGCATGGCCAGGGGGACCGCACGGCGGTGCTGCTGCACGGGATGATGGGTTCTCGCGAGAGCTGGTGGCGAGTGGTGCCGCTGCTGGTCGCGAGCGGCTATCGCGTCCTAGCGGTTGATCTTCCGGGCCACGGACTGTCACCACGCGACGACACCATGACGGTGGATCGGGCCGCTCGATCGATCGCGGAGTGCGTTGCCGACGAATGCGGATCGACGCCTGACCTCGTGATGGGCCATTCGTACGGTGCGCTGCTCCTCGCAGCGGCTGTGGACGCCGGGCTGCTCGCCCCGGCTCTCTCGGTCTACATCGATGCGCCCTTCACGTCGCGCGGCGGCTGGGACCGCACCGAGCTCACCGCCGAATACGAGCAGGACAAACGAGCGCGCACGTACGACGGGCTCCTAGCATCGCGGCCGTACTACAGCGACCAGGACTGCGTGGTCGAGGCTCGTGCAGCGGACTACTTCGATCCGGCCACGGCGGCCTCGCCCGCGACGGGCCCTGGGATGTGCTTCGAGCCGGAACCCGGATCGATCATCGTGCGAGCGAGGCCGAGCCTGTACGTCGATGACGTGACAGCGGCGCACCACGAGAGCCGCGGTGTGATCGTCCGGAACATCCCCGGAGCAGCACAGTCCGTCTGGTACAGCCACTTCGATCAGTTCGTTGCCGCGCTACCCGAGGTGTTCCGGTAGCCCATTGCCTATCGGCCGCTCGAAAGCCCTCGGGGGCGCCGAGCTTGGACGGGATCCCGTTCGAACCGTCAGTTTCTGGCCGGGTCTCGGCGGCGGAGGCGCGGCAGGACCAGATCCTGATCCCAGATTGCTTCGCAGGCGTCCGGCTTCAGGACGAGGACGACAGCCTCGCGAGTACGGAGGCCAGTAGCTCGTGTGGGTCCGCCGTGACCAAGTCGGCACCGCTGCGACTGGCGTCCCCTGCCGCGACCTGGGTCAGCGTTGTGTATACGATCACGGTCGCGCCGGGGTGCAACGTCCCGACATGGCGGATAAATTCGGACACCGGCGTGCCGTCCTGACGGCTCCAGTTAGTGATCACGACGTCGTATCGCAGGCTTTTGAGATACTCCATTGCGCCGCTCGCATGCGTCGTCTTTGTGATGGCCAGTCCCAGGCGTTCGAGGGCAATGCTCTCGTGGACGCTATTGTCCGGGTGGTCGTCCACCCACAGGATACGACCGAGACGGACAGAGGCGGGCAGCTTCACAGCGGCGGTGTCGAGTGTCTGCCCGCGCTCGGCCGCGGCAGCGCGCACATCCTCGCTGACCGCTTCGCGCGTCTCCGCCCCGACGGTCACTTGGACGTCGAGGAGCTTCGCGACCGAGATCTTGAGGTCACCCGCACGTCCGCGCGCCACCGCTCCCCACGTGATCGCCCCGACGACGACAATGATCAGCACTCCGAGGATCAGCGACACCACTTCACTGCTCATGCCTGACGGCCTCCCTGTCTCAGCTCGATCGCTTCGATCGCCACGTTGATCGAAAAACGTGCCCATCCTGACAGCTCTGAAGCCGCCTCGCGGAGCCTGCGGGCAAATCCTTCAACGCGGTCGACTCCTAGTGCAACCAGCGCGATGATATCGAGGTCGGGGATGTCGACGGGCGCGCTCGCATTCCTCCACAGATAGCGGTTGGAAGAGGCCAGGCTCGCCGCGTCTTCGAAACGGCGGGACATCCCGACGAGCACACGCAGCAGGACGGACGCGCGGTCGTGGTCCATGAGGGCGAGGCCGGCTCGGACGTACGTCTGCACCGGAGCGCCGAGCGCTCCCACCGGGGCGGTCCCCAATCCCATAGCAGGGAGGTCCGCGATCGCTGCGAGCTCGTCGCGGAATTCGTCCGCGAGCTCTGGTGTCGCGGCCGCGGCGACGAAGAGGTAGGCCTGCTGCTGTCGAGAGGCGAGGCCGCGCCGCTCGAACCGGTCGGACTCAACGGGCGAGCCCGCCACCGCGTTGCGCAGCTGGCGAATCACGTCCCCCTCACGTAGTAGCGGACCGTCGGCATTGACCGTCCGGCAGGCCGCTCCGAGGAAGTGGCCGTAGGGAAGGCCGAGCTGGGAGAACCAGCGGGCGGCTGTCGCCAGACGGTCGAATGCGTCGTCGGTGCCCAGAGCCAACGACCACTGAGCGGCCTCCCGATAGGCCGTCGCCGCCTCTAGGCGGTTCCCTTCGCTGGTGCCCGTCTGCGGCTCGCTGATCGTCGCCTCGCGGGCGTAGTCCTCTCCGGCCAACTGCGCGTATGCGGTAGCAAATGCCACCCGGGCGGAGGCGCGCTCGGGGTCGACCCCGAGATATCCGAGTTCTGCCGCGGTCATGTCAGATCATCTCACGCACGTTGGATAAGCTCTCGGGCGCGATGAACGACCGGTTCGGACGGATCCAGTCCCGCTGGAGGACGTTGCTCGACCGGTCCCAGCTCCACTTCTCGCACGACTGGATCTGGGTCGCGGGTACGTTGATCTTGGCCACGATCTCGCCTTCGGTCTGGAAGGCGGAGTACCGGCGATAGGAGTTGAGGTCACGCACCTCTTCGGCCACGCCCTCCACCTCGACGGCCGGTCGCGGTGCCAGCACCAGCCAGCACACGAACAGGTACGCGGATGGTTTGGCGCCGAACTCGGTCCCGAACCAAAGTGCCGTCTTGCGGGCGCGATGCGCGAAGTTGGTGGCCGCGGCCGATTGCCGCTCCATGGTGCCAGCGGAGAGCGAGATGAATGGCGTGATCTCCCGAAACGGCCGGCCCGTCGCAGGATCCGGGTCGTCGAAGTGGTTGACGTGTCGGTCGAGCGCGCTGAGTGTCAGCTGCCCGGAAACCTCGGAGGGGCGGATCATGCCGCTGTCCCGCCACCAATTGGAGACAAGGCCCTCGCCGCTGTCGATGAGCCCCACTGCAATGTCATCGTCGGGGAGGCTGAGACCCTTCACGCACCACTGGACAATCAATCCTGCCACCCCTCTGACGGACGTGTGACGCGGATGCGCGTCTCCGCTCTCCCCCAGGCTAGCGCGAGGGGCGGAGTAACGGGAGTTTTCCCTCCCATGAATCAGAAACCTTCGAGCACTAAGGCCTGGCGTAATCCCGCTCTTCGTGATTAGGGGTCGGCAGTATTTTCCCGCGGGCGACAGGTGTCGGCTATCGTCCTGACCATCACGGTGCTCGCGGTTGGTCGCGCTGCAACGGTCGGCGTTGTTTGGTTCGCTACATCATGCTCTGTGGTGAGGGGCAACGAGTTGCGCTGGGCGCAGTGGATGCTCGTCGTCGTTCAGGCCGGTCTGTGGCTGCTAGCCGCCGCACCGTGCGCGTGGCGATGGAGGCACGGCTGAAGTGCGCTCTGGGTTGCAGTGGGCGTGTTCGCCACTGTGTTCTTCGTCGTAGCGACGTTCTTGCTCGTCGCGTCCCTGCCCTGCCCTTCGTTTTGCTGAGGACGGCGCCTTTTCCGACGGTGCCGGAGTCTCCCTTTCCCTAGGTCCGACGCCATCTTTCACCGTGCGACAGCAGATCGGCTATCGGAAACCGCAGAGCCCTCGATTTCAGGTACTCAGGCCGGACAAACCGAGAGAGACGCACTTACCTCGGCCCACCCAGGCCAGCGTTAGTGAGGCGCTGACAGCGCGAAGCTAATGAGCGCGGACTGGATACCGCTTCACGATCGGCTGACGGACGCGAGCAGCAGCGAGCGTAGCCCCAAACTGGGGCTGAGCAGCGGTGGCAATTCTTCGGTAATCGGCAGCGCTTGCACCGGCTGCGTTGGGTGAGCGCGGTAGCGGCGGTGATGTTCCTCGTGGTTGGAGTGAGCGAGGTGATCCTGGCTGACGGCTCTGTCCTGCACGTCGTGGTTGGGACGCTCTTCTTGCTCATGTCGTTCACAAGGATTGGTAGGGCATCGGTCAATGAGAAAGTCGCTGGCCGTCTGTCACGCTCGAGAACGCACCGCGTCAGGCATTCTCGTTCCATGGAATTCTCGTGGTGGACGTGGGTAGGCCTCATGGTCATCTTGCTGGCGGGCTTCGTGCTGATGGGCCGAGGTGGTGTGATTGCGGTCCGACGAGATGGGATGGGCAGGGGGCGACCGGAGCGCGGGTCAAGCGCTCCTTGGTGGTGGGCGGGAGTCGGCCTGTGTGGCGTCACGGGCGTCCTTTTGATCCTGTGGGTCGTCGCCCTCGACAGCTGATCCTGAGAGCCCTCGACCCTTGCCGACGGCACGTATCGCCGCAATGACGGATCGATCACCGATCAGACGATGGTGACATTGTGGGCACGGAAGAAGTAGCCATCCTGCCCCGGCGGGTACGGCTCTACTTCGAACCGAACACGTTGTCCGGCTCTCAGCGAGTGGTAGCCGGTCGTGTTGACGTTGGAGAAGTGAACGAAGACCTCCGAATCGGCCTCGTTCGAACGGAGAGCACCCCAACCGTCATCGTCACTCCACCAGACACACACGCCATCGACCATCTGCACCAGCGCCCGCTACCGCGCTAGGTCGTCCGGTAGGCGATCGACCATCGGACGACCGCGGCAGATAGCGTTCCGACGTGGGATCACTCAAACCCTTGCCGCGAGCACTCGCCTGGTTCGTCGCCGTCGCTGCCGCGCTCATGCTTGCCCTGGGGCTCCTGAACCTGATCATCAACACTGGCCGGATCGGCTCCTGGCTGCCGCTGGTCGTGATGATGCCCTGGTCGCTGTATCTCGGTGTGTGGAGCCTCCGCAATCAGGACAAGCGCTAACCCACTAGCGCAAGCGCTCGTTCGGTAGCCGATCGGCTACCGGGACCCGTCCTGTTGCATCTGAACGACCAACGGGCGAACCAGGATGAGAGTGGGTCCGGGCCAGTCAAGTCCGTCGTGCTCTTCCAACGGCACAAAGCCGACGCTGCGGTAGAACGCCCGTGTTTGCGCGTACGGCTCGTTCTCAAAGGACGGCCCGACCGTGTGCACCGACAGCAGGGTGCAACCATCAACCGCTAACCGTGACGCGATGCGCTCGACGAGCAACCGCCCGACACCGGTCCCGCGAGCCTCTGGATGCACCGCGATGAGGTGCAGCTCGGCGGCCTCGCGGAAGTGACGTCGTGTCAGTGCAGCGCCGATAACCCCGTCAGGGGCAACAGCGAGCAGGCTCCCGTAGTCGTCGTTCTCCGCCGCCGCTACGTAGTTGTCGATGGCGTCGACGTCACCAAACCATTCGGGTAGCGCCTCGAGAATCCGGCGCACGTCCTTAGCGCTGCGGTGCTCCACGAGTTCGATTCCCATGTGTTGAAGGTTGGCATACGAGTCGGCGCGGTGCGTCCGGAGGTGCATCGGCTACCGGGACGCGATCACGACACAGAGCGCAGCGAGAAAGGCGACACAGAGCGAAGCTGCTCACATCCATCAACCCAGGACCGAGCGGGTTCGGTTTGAAGTCGCAAGTGTCCGGCTGACGATCGGCTATCGAGACGCACTTGGAGTCCGGAGCTGCACCTATGCTCGCTCGTTCCTCCTTCGCCATGCTGTCCCGCCGCGGCGCATCGATCCGATTCGCTGAACGTGCGAAGACCGTTCAGAGACCCGCTGCCCCGGGCCGAATAGATCGGCACACTCGCGCGGAGGCCCTAATCCGCGTCCCTTTCCGGAACGGCTGGCTCGCGCGCCTCAGCCGCCTCTGGATCGTGCAGCGCGTTCCAGTAGGGCATGAAGACGAGCTTGAGCGTGAGCCACCAGAGGTAGACGCTGACACCCGAAGAGAACACCGCATCGCCGACCAGTCCGTGTGCGACCTCGTTGCGAAGATTCGGGCCGATGGGTCCGCATAGCAGTGCGCGAAATTCGAACGCAACGTCCTCTCCAAAAATGTCGACGACCCGCTCGTTCTCCATGAGGGCGGAGAGGCCGATCTCGTTTTCGTTGCCGTCCGCGCTGATTGCGCTCGTGCGCTCGCCGGCGTTCGCGAGGTGCAATCGCACGAGTGCTTCGATTGCGGGCACGAGGAGGTGCACTGCGGCTCCGAAGTCCCCGCTGTATCCGTAATGCAACCCCCGCGCAAAGATCCCCTCGTGCGTGCTCGGCACGATAGCGCTGCCCTCAGCAAGGGCCTGGAAGTCGCCGATGTGAAGCCGGTGATCAGTGGAGAGCTGTCGCAGGGCCCTCGGCAGCACGATGCCGCCAAGAAGACTGACTCGCAGCTGATAGTGCTGGATCATCCCTTCCCAGGTGGCCGCCTTCTCGCCATAAATCGTGGCATCGTCGCCCACGGGGGAGCGGTACACGGTGCGCCCATCGGCGCTGAGGGTCCGCCGCGTCGCCAAAAAAGAGAGAGGGAATCGCCGCTCACGCTCTTCAGTCTCAGACCGAGCCGCCGACACACTAGCGAAAGCCTGTATGCCAGCAAAGCGCCGGAGCGACTCAACGGGATCGTCGCTACGAATTGTGGCAAGCAACTCAGCGACATGGTCGCCGAGGTCGCCGCCCTCGGTAGCCAACACTTTCATTTGACCGATGGTCGCAGCGCCGCTCTCCCGGATCCGACGGGCGAGTTCGATTGGCAGGTCGGCCACGCCAAGGCGCTCGCGAGCCGTGCGGGGCAGTGTGCGGAGAATCTTGAGCGCCATCTCCAAGTGGATGGACGCGCGGAACGCCTCAGAAGCATCGGCCTCAGCGATCAGTCGCTGAACGATTGCGTTCGTCGCATCCTCGGCGCCCGCTGGATCGCCCGCACGCCCGTACCATTCGGCCGCGACCTCCAGCGTGTCCTGAGCGGCGATTGACTCGACGCCTTCTGCATGTCCAGCAAGGTGTGCCGCAATCGCCGCCGCATGCTGGCGTCCAAGCCGATGATCGCCGAGCAGCCGCGCCGCGCGCACCGCAAGTCCGCCGTCGGAGGATGTGGTTGCGGCTTCGACGAGTTGGCGCTCGATCTCGTCGAGCTGCGCCGACGCGACGCCGCGGAAGCGGACGCCGACAGCAAGTCCGCGGTCCCACTGCTCGGCGGCGTGGGTCATTGCATCGCTCGTCACCCCGTGGTCGGCCAGCGCTTGGAGCTGCGCGGAATGCCGAGTCGGGCGCAGTGCAGGGTCCCCAGTGATCGCGACGACGTCGAGGACGCGACTCCGAAAGATCAGACTGGGGATTAGTGCGGCGATCTCGGCCAACACCGTGATGTCCGCCTCACTGAAGTCGGCGGGGATGGGACTCCGCCGATCGCCAAACGTAGCGAAAGGACCGTAGGGGTTGGTCCAGTCGTTCCCGTTCGGCATGAACCAGGCGACCGTCGCAAGTAGACCTGAGACGTAGCGGACATCATCACCCACACCGGCGTCATCCGCGATCACCTGAAGGGGACTGCCCATGAGGAGGGTGCCCGTGTCACTCTCGGCGAGCGCTGCTTGTAGGTCAGAGTCGCGGGCAGCGGCCTGCCAGCGAGAGTCGGGAGCCGTGGTCATGAGTTCAGGTTATGGCCGGTGGCCGAAGGCTGCTCATCTCCCCCGACGAAACCCGGGAAGGGACTGCGTTGACTCGTTCGACTAGGCCGCGAGTACGACCTGCGGGTTTGAAGATCGTCTCGTACTCGACTGGGGTCAACTTCCCCAGACCGCGCTGACGTCGTTTTTGGTGATAGCCACCCTCGTTCCAGAGAGCCGCTCCCTGCACTACGTTCGCCCTATGAACGATCCGACGGGCGTCCGCAACACTCGCGAGTCTGATGCGGACGCGCAGCGAGGCTTCGAGTTCCTGCAACTCAGCTTTGCACGATTGACCGCGTTGGAGCAGCTGGTCGAGACTCTCGAGGAACGCAATCGCTCATCGCTCGCTGGCGACCGGGCGGCGACGGCGTACAACCCCATCCCGGATCAAGTGATCGGGCTACTGGTTGCAGCCACGGACCATCTCAGGGCCGTGCAAGTAACGGTCGAGGACTCAGGCGGGAAGATCCTCGCGATGTCACTCTTCACGCTGGTGCGCAGTGCTATCGAGATGACCGGCACCGGCCTCTGGATCCTCCAGCCGAGGAGCCGCGATGATCGCGTGCTGCGCTCGTTCTAACTGACTTGGGACAACCGCCGACAAGTCCGCTCCGTCAAAACCGAGCTGGGCCTCGATCCCGCGAACGATGTCGGGTTCAACCGGATGCAGGCGCGATTGGAAGAACTCATTGACGAACGTCCGCGTATCCGAGGCACGCGGATCTCGAAGGTCACTTCGGTCACGAGTCGGCTGACTGCAATCGCGGGCCTCGTCCCTGATCTAGTGGAGCCCCCTCTGATCCTTTGGCAGATGGCCAGTGGCATCGCGCACGGCAACACTTCCATGATGCGGAACGCTCTCGAGGTGAGGCAGCTAGGACCCTCCGTTGCCGGCTCGGCGTCGTTCGAACTCACAACCTCGGTGGTCACGCTCGCGATGTTCTACGACGCAGCACTCACCCTCGTTGCGCGCCTGGTGCAGATGTATAAGGACAGGAACGTGTAGCCGAGCTTCAGCGAAACAGCTCCTGACGCGATCGTCCCCTGCGCCTACGCTCGGCTCGCCCGAGCATGCGGAACCTTGTTTTGCCGTCTCGTAAGCCGGTCCTTCACCGAGCCGGACCTGACCGAAGGCCTGCCCGGCGGCCGCCTGTCTCACATGACCCGTCCGGATCGATCCTCTCTGGAGGGGTGCCATCCGGACACGTCCATGGGCCCCGAAGCACGAGAACGCCCCGCCAGCCGAAGCCAGCGGGGCGTTCCCTCGTGTCAGACCAGGATCAGAAGTCCCAGTCCTCGTCCTCGGTCTTCTCCGCCTTGCCGATGACGTACGACGACCCCGACCCCGAGAAGAAGTCGTGGTTCTCGTCCGCGTTCGGCGACAGCGCCGACAGGATCGCCGGGTTCACGTCCGTCGTCTCCTTGGGGAACATCGGCTCGTAGCCCAGGTTCATCAGCGCCTTGTTGGCGTTGTAGTGCAGGAACTTCTTGACGTCCTCGGTCAGCCCGACGCCGTCGTAGAGGTCCTGCGTGTACTGCACCTCGTTCTCGTAGAGCTCGAACAGCAGGTTGAACGTGTAGTCCTTGATCTCCTGCTTGCGCTCTTCCGAGGCGCCCTCGAGGCCCTTCTGGAACTTGTACCCGATGTAGTACCCGTGGACGGCTTCGTCGCGGATGATCAGGCGGATCAGGTCGGCGGTGTTGGTGAGCTTCGCGCGCGAGGACCAGTACATCGGCAGGTAGAAGCCGGAGTAGAACAGGAACGACTCGAGCAGCGTCGAGGCGACCTTGCGCTTCAGGGGGTCGTCACCGGTGTAGTAGTCGAGGACGATCTGCGCCTTCTTCTGCAGGTTCACGTTCTCGGTGGACCAGCGGAAAGCGTCGTCGATCTCGGGCGTCGAGGCCAGCGTCGAGAAGATCGACGAGTAGCTCTTCGCGTGCACCGACTCCATGAACGCGATGTTCGTGTAGACGGCCTCTTCGTGCGGGGTGATCGCGTCGGGGATCAGGCTGATCGCGCCGACGGTGCCCTGGATGGTGTCGAGCAGCGTCAGGCCGGTGAAGACCCGCATGGTGAGCTGCTGCTCCGCCGGCGTCAGCGTGTTCCACGACTGCACGTCGTTCGACAGCGGCACCTTCTCGGGCAGCCAGAAGTTGTTGACCAGCCGGTTCCAGACCTCGACGTCCTTGTCGTCCTGGATGCGGTTCCAATTGATGGCACTGACCGCGCTGATCAGCGGGATGGACTTGCCCGTGGCGTGGACCGGGTCGGTGAGGGTCATGGCTTTCTTCCGGGTGGTGGTGGTGGACAGAACGATCGAACGGACTGGAGGCGCGGGGCGGGGCCCGCCCCGCGCCTCCAGGAAGAGAGCAGCAGCTCTACAGCATGCAGCTGACGCAGCCCTCGACCTCGGTGCCCTCGAGGGCGAGCTGGCGCAGACGGATGTAGTAGATCGTCTTGATGCCCTTGCGCCATGCGTAGATCTGCGCCTTGTTGATGTCGCGCGTGGTGGCGGTGTCCTTGAAGAACAGCGTCAGGGACAGGCCCTGGTCCACGTGCTGCGTCGCCGCGGCGTACGTGTCGATGATCTTCTCCGGGCCGATCTCGTACGCGTCCTGGTAGTAGTCCAGGTTGTCGTTCGTCATGAACGGCGCCGGGTAGTAGACGCGGCCGAGCTTGCCTTCCTTGCGGATCTCGATCTTCGACGCGATCGGGTGGATCGACGACGTCGAGTGGTTGATGTACGAGATCGAACCGGTCGGCGGGACAGCCTGCAGGTTCTGGTTGTAGATGCCGTGCTCCTGGATGGACGCCTTCAGCGCCTTCCAGTCGTCCTGCGTCGGGATCGTGATGTTCGCGTTGTCGAACAGCGATGCCACGCGGGGGGTCGCCGGCGTCCAGAGCTGGTCGGTGTACTTGTCGAAGAACTCACCCGACGCGTACTTCGAGTCGCGGAAGCCGTCGAAGGTCTCGCCGGTCTCGATCGCGATCTTGTTCGACGCACGAAGGGCGTGGAACAGCACCGTGTAGAAGTAGATGTTCGTGAAGTCGATGCCCTCTTCGGAGCCGTAGTAGACGCGCTCACGAGCCAGGTAGCCGTGCAGGTTCATCTGGCCGAGGCCGATGGCGTGCGACTTGTCGTTGCCGTCCTCGACGCTCCGCACCGAGGTGATGTGCGACATCTGCGAGACCGAGGTCAGGCCGCGGATGGCGGTCTCGATGGTCTTGCCGAAGTCCGGCGAGTCCATCGTCAGCGCGATGTTCAGCGAGCCGAGGTTGCAGGAGATGTCCTTGCCGATCTCCTTGTAGGACAGGTCCTCGTTGAAGGTCGTCGGGGTGTTGACCTGCAGGATCTCCGAGCAGAGGTTGGACATGTTGATCCGACCCTTGATCGGGTTGGCCTTGTTCACCGTGTCCTCGAACACGATGTACGGGTAGCCCGACTCGAACTGGATCTCGGCGATGGTCGTGAAGAAGTCACGCGCCTTGATCTTCGTCTTCTTGATGCGCGAGTCGTCGACCATCGCGCGGTAGTTCTCGGAGATCGGGACGTCGCCGAAGGGGACGCCGTAGACCTTCTCGACGTCGTACGGCGAGAACAGGTACATGTCCTCGTTGTTCTTCGCGAGCTCGAACGTGATGTCCGGCACGACGACGCCGAGCGACAGCGTCTTGATGCGGATCTTCTCGTCGGCGTTCTCGCGCTTGGTGTCGAGGAACTTCATGATGTCCGGGTGGTGGGCGCTGAGGTAGACCGCGCCGGCGCCCTGACGCGCACCGAGCTGGTTCGCATACGAGAAGGAGTCTTCCAGCAGCTTCATCACGGGGATGATGCCCGAGGACTGGTTCTCGATCTGCTTGATCGGGGCGCCGGCCTCGCGGATGTTGGAGAGGAGCAGGGCCACGCCGCCGCCGCGCTTCGAGAGCTGCAGCGAGGAGTTGATGCCGCGCGAGATCGACTCCATGTTGTCCTCGATGCGGAGCAGGAAGCAGGAGACGAGCTCGCCGCGCTGTGCCTTCGCCGTGTTGAGGAACGTGGGGGTCGCGGGCTGGAAGCGGCCGGCGACGATCTCTTCGACCAGGTCGATGGCGAGCTGCTCGTTGCCCTGGGCCAGGCCGAGGGCGGTCATGACGACGCGGTCCTCGAAGCGCTCGAGGTAGCGCTTGCCGTCGAACGTCTTGAGGGTGTAGCTCGTGTAGTACTTGAACGCGCCGAGGAACGTCTGGAACCGGAACTTCTTCGAGTACGCCAGGTCGTTGAGTCGCTGGATGAAGTCCAGCGAGTACATGTCGATCGTGGCTTTTTCGTAGTACTCGTTCTCGACCAGGTAGTCGAGCCGCTCCTTCAGGTTGTGGAAGAAGACGGTGTTCTGGTTGACGTGCTGCAGGAAGAACTGCTTGGCGGCCTCACGATCCTTGTCGAACTGGATGTTCCCGTCCGCGTCGTAGAGGTTGAGCATCGCGTTGAGGGAGTGGTAGTCCATCCCCGTCTGCGGCGACGTCAGATCGACGTCTGCAACTGCTGCGTCCAAAATGCATCCAATCCTGAGTTGACCGCCGACACGTCGTCAGGGGTCCCGAAGAGTTCGAATCGATAGAGAAGGGGGACGTTGCACTTCCGTGCGACGACGTCCCCTGCCAGGCCGTACGCCTCGCCGAAGTTCGTGTTGCCGCCCACGACCACGCCGCGGATGAGCGAGCGGTTGTGGGCGTCGTTGAGGAACTTGATGACCTGCTTGGGGACTGCACCCTCGCCGTTGCCGCCACCGTAGGTGGGCAGGACCAGGACGTAGGGCTCGTCGACGTGCAGGAAGGGATCGCTCGGGTAGAGCGGGATCCGGTCCGCGTCGCGGCCGAGCTTCTCGACGAAGCGCGCGGTGTACCCGGACACGCTCGAGAAGTAGACCAATCGGCTCATGGTGCGCTCCCCTGGAGAAGGTGCGGACGGACGGACCGGGGCGACCTGGCGGAGGCGGGTCGCGCCTCCAGGCCGGCGGTGGGTGGTGCGGGCCCGACGGGACCCGCACCGACTCACGCCAGTTCGGCGCTGAGCGTCGCGATCTTGTCGGGGCGGAAGCCCGACCAGTGGTCGTCGTCCGTGACGACGACGGGGGCCTGCATGTAGCCGAGGCTCTTGACGTGCTCGAGCGCTGCCTCGTCCGTGGAGACGTCGTGCACTTCGTACTCGATGCCCTTGTTGTCGAGGGCGCGGTACGTCGCGGTGCACTGGACGCAGGACGGCTTGGTGTAGACGGTGACGGCCATGATCTCCCCTGGTTCCTACTGGTTTCTGCTGTGCTGTGGAGGTGGTGCTGATGTCTGTCCGCAGTCGTGTCCGGGAGGGGCCGCTGCGATGCCTCCACACTACATCTAGTGGCTGGCCGCGACACCGACCACAAGAGGAAGTGTTACAGCCGTGTAGTTCTCCACAACGTCCTCCACAGTCTGTGGATTCCCGAGAGGCCCGAGTTTCCGCCAGTCTCCGCCCGACCACCGACACTTCCCCACACCGGTGGACAGCCACGATCCACATGTGTGGAATCAGCGCTTCGGCGTGTCGCGTCAGCCCCCTCCCCAGGACGGGGGACAGCCCGATCCGTCCGGTCCGTACACTCGTCTCGTGAGTACGTACGGGCCCCTCCTGAAGACCCCTGGCGTGGGTCGTGTCATCGCCGCACAGCTCACCGCACGGTTCCCGTTCGGCATGCTGTCGCTGGCGTACCTGCTGCACGTCGAGCACGTGTTCGGCTCCTACGGGGCCGCCGGACTGGTGCTCGCGACGACGAGCATCGGGCAGGCGCTGGCCGGTCCGCTGACGAGCCGGTGGATGGGCAGCTGGGGCATGCGTCCCGTCCTCATCCTGACGAGCATCGTCGCGCTGATCAGCATGGTGGTCATCGCGTTCGTGATCATGCCGCTCTGGGGCTACGTGGTCGTCGGGTTCCTCGGCGGCCTGGCGGTCCCGCCCGTGCAGCCGGCGGTGCGCACCATCTACCCGAAGATGGTGACCTCGGCGCAGCTCACACCCCTCTTCTCCCTCGACGCCAGCGCGCAGGAGCTCATCTGGGTCGCCGGCCCGGTGATCACCACGTTCGTCGCGACGCAGATCGGCACGGTCGAGGCGATCGTCGTCGCGATGGTCTTCCTGGTCGTCGGCGGCACGTGGTTCATCGCCTCCCCCGAGCTCGGACGCGTCCGCATCCCCCGGTCCAAGCGCGCGTTCGGCGTCGTGCTGAAGCGCCCCTCGGTCGTCGTCGCCACCCTGACCGGCCTGCTCCTGATCGGGGCCTGCGCCGCGGTCGAGGCCAGCGTCACCAGCGTCTTCGGCGAGGGCAGCCCGAACGCCGGCATCGTCCTCGCGGTGTTCGCGGTCGGATCGCTCGTCGGCGGCCTGGCGTTCGGCCACCGCCCGATCTCGCGCAACACGCTGTGGACGCGCATGGCCGTGGTCTTCGTCGGCCTCACCCTGGCCCTCGGCGGCACGAACTTCTGGTGGCTCTGCCTGGCCCTCGTCATCGCGGGTGTGGGCATCGCCCCGGCCCTCGCGGTGATGTTCGGATCCGTCTCCGCCACGGTCAAGTTCTCCGACACCGCCGAGGCCTACGGCTGGATGGGCACCGGCCAGCTGATCGGTGCCGCCGGCGGATCGGCGATCGCCGGCTTCCTCATCGACAGCAACGGTCCGGTCGGCGGCTTCACCGTCGGCGCCGTGATGGCCGGACTGGGCGTGCTGCTCCCCCTGGCGATGCGCAGCTGGCTGCCCGACCTGCGCGGCCGTGACGCCAGCCCCCTCCCCGACACCGAGCCGGTGCACCTGCCGACCTGAGCGGGGGCGCGGGCGCTTTCGGCGTGCCTGGTCGAATCGGGCCTACCTGGTCGGGAGTTCTGACCAGGTACGCCCGTTTCCACTCCCCATCGCGGCCGGCATGGGAAGGAACGGGTGTCCGGCAGGCAGGTCGCGTTCTCCACAGATGGCCGGGAGGCCCGGCGAGCGCCCGCCACGCACCGGCAGGATGGGTGCATGGCCAGTTCACTTCCCCTCCGCGACGGCGCCGCGATCCCCGCGATCGGCTTCGGCGTCTACAAGGTCGACGATGCCGGAGCAGAGACGGCGGTCGGTCTCGCGCTCGACGCCGGCTACCGGCACGTCGACACGGCCGAGATGTACGGCAACGAGACCGGCGTCGGCAAGGCGATCCGGGCCTCCGGGCTGGACCGTGACGACGTCTTCGTGACGACCAAGGTGTGGAACGACCACCAGGGGCGCGACGCGACCCTGCGGGCGTTCGACGGCAGCCTCGAGCGGCTGGGGCTCGACGCCGTCGACCTCTACCTGATCCACTGGCCGGCCGCCGCGAACGACTGCTACGTCGAGACCTGGCAGGCGCTGGTGGAACTGCGCGAGTCGGGGCGGGCGCGGAGCATCGGCGTCTCGAACTTCCAGGTGCCGCACCTGCAGCGGCTCATCGACGAGACCGGCGAGGTGCCGGCACTGAACCAGGTCGAACGGCACCCCTGGCTGCCGCAGCGCGAACTCATCGCGTTCCACGAGCAGCACGACATCGTGACCGGGGCGTGGTCGCCGCTCGGTCGTGGGCGCCTGATCGACGAGCCGGTACTGACGGGCATCGCCGACGCGCACGGCGTGAGCGTGGCGCAGGTGCTCGTGCGGTGGAACGTGCAGCACGGCGTCGTGGTGCTGCCGAAGTCGGTGACCCCGTCCCGGATCCGGTCGAACCTCGACGTCGACGGCTTCGAGCTCACCGACGACGAGCTCGGGGCGATCGCGACGCTCGAGTCGGGGCAGCGGACGGGCTCCCACCCGGACTCGGTGTCGTAGCCGGGCGGGGTACGCACTGTTCAGCCACAGCGAGTGACGGGCCGTACTGTCGAGGGGTGATCAATCCTCAACAGACCGCCCGTGAACACCTGCGCCCCGATGAGCACTTGTACTGGGCCGGCACGAGCGACCCGGCCAAGCTCCTCTCGGGCCGCGACGGGTTCCTCATCCCGTTCTCGCTGCTCTGGTGCGGATTCGTGGCGTTCTGGACCGCCTCGGCCGTGACCAGCGGTGCGCCACCCTTCTTCTTGCTCGTCGGGTCGCTGTTCACACTGATGGGCCTGCACCTGCTGGTCGGACGGTTCCTCGTGAAGCGGTACCGCAAGCGGACGTCCGTCTACGCCGTGACCGATCGCCGGGCCCTCGTGATCACCCCTCGCGGCACGCGGGAGGTCCCGATCGGCCGCACCGACCGCACCGTGAGCTGGACCGGCGACCGACGGCACTGCAACGTCGAGTGGGACGCGACGGGAGGCGGACCAGGATCGATGCTCGTCGGCCGGGGAACGAACGCGAAGGTCTACGCGAACACCGGTCTCGACGGTTTCTTCGGACCACAGCCGATGGCGTTCTGGGACGTCACCGATGGCGATGCTCTCGTGCGCGAACTCGACCGGGCGTCGAGCTAGCCTCGGCGGTCCTCCTCGGACTGCCACGGCAGGTGCAGGTCGCCTGGTTCGGGCTCGACATCGCCGGCGTCGTCCGCGCCGCCCGTCCCGGGGGCCGCGATGACCTTGGACGGGTCGATGCCGTCCTCACGCAGGTCGGCGTCGTCGCGCTGCTTCGTCTGGGACGCGTCCATCTCGCGCTCGCTCGACGGGCTGTACGAGGTGTCGGCGGCACGTTGCTCGCGTCCGCTGACCCCGTCGACGTCGTCGCTGTGTGCGGCGTCGCGGAGCGCGTCGGTGCGTGCGCGGTCGTCGGACGGCTCGGGGCCGGGGGCGTTCGGGATGCTGTCGCTCATGGTGTGTCCTCCTGCAGCGGACGCTAGTCCTCGGCCCCGTGTAACGAGTCTGGCTCGGTCCGCTCCCCGCACTCGATGGCGTCCCTGGCCCCCGTTACGCTGCCGACGAGGGGGAACGATGGGAAGAACACGGACCGCGACGACCGCGGTGATCGGCTCGGCGCTGGTGGGGCTGCTGCTCGCCGGGTGCACGGCGTTCGGCGGCGACGACGCGATCCCGACGCCGACGCGACAGGCGGCCGAACGCACGGCGGAACCCGCGCCGGACCCGACGCGCGACGCCGATCCGGTCGAGACCGAGACCGAGCCCGAGCAGGCGTTGCCCACCGGCACCGTGGCGGCCGAGACCGACGTCGTCTCGCCGAGCGGCGAGACCAGCATCCACGTCCGGGTGGTCGCGAACGACCGCGGGACCTTCGACGCCCAGCTCTCCGGGTACCGGACGACCAATCCGCAGCCCATGCGGCTGGAGTTCCGACACCGGCCCGCGAAGCCGCTCGACGGCTGGGACGGCTCGGTGCGCGAAACGGTCGAGTGGGACGCCGCAGTTGCTCCTCCGACCTCGTTCACGATGGGTCAGGCGGGTCCACACCCCGATTACCTGCGCAGTGTCGTCCTCGTCCCTGCGACAGCGGCCGACGAGGACTCGTCCAAGCGCCCGTGGGCGGGATCAGTGCTCGCCGCCGCTGACCTCAGGTGGAACATCCCGAACCCCTACCCCGGCCTCCGGGTCACCGTCGGCGACGACCGACCGGGCGCATACGGCATCGTCACCGAGGTCGACGGCCGACCGGCGAACTACCTGGTCGCGCACGGTGACGAGCTCTCGACGGTCTCGGAGCGGTTCGGCATCACGCCGGCGCAGGTGCAGTGGATGAACCCCTTCATGGAGCAGCGCGACGACGACTGGCTGCTCGAGGGCAGCACGCTCAACATCGACCCCGCTCGCCGTTGAGACGAGGGGCCGGGTCGGTCGGTTACGGTTGACCAGCACTCGGCACCACCAGGAGGTCCCATCGTGACGATCGTCGCCGCCGCAGACGGCTCAGCCCTCGGCAACCCCGGCCCCGCCGGCTGGGCCTGGTACGTCGACGACGACCGGTGGGCGGCCGGCGGCTGGCCCCGTGCAACGAACAACATCGGCGAACTCACCGCCGTGCTGCAGCTGCTCCGTGCCACGAAGGACACCGGCGAGCCGCTGCACATCCTGTGCGACAGCCAGTACGCGATCAAGGCCTGCACCGAGTGGCTCGCCGGCTGGAAGCGCAAGGGATGGCGGAAGGCCGACGGCAAGCCGGTGCTCAACGTCGAGATCATCAAGGAACTCGACGCGGAACTGCAGGGCCGCAAGGTCACGTTCGAGTGGGTCCGCGGCCACGTCGGTCACGAGATGAACGAGGCCGCCGACGTGCGTGCCCGCGGTGCCGCGACCGCGTTCCAGAACGGAACCGACGTGCCGCACGGTCCGGGCTGGCCCGGCGCCGAGGTCCCCGAGCCGTCTGCGCTGCCCGACGCCACCCCGCCCGCGACCCTCTTCTGACGAACGGGGCGAGAAGCC
This sequence comes from Curtobacterium poinsettiae, assembly GCF_025677645.1. NCBI lineage: Bacteria > Bacillati > Actinomycetota > Actinomycetes > Micrococcales > Microbacteriaceae > Curtobacterium > Curtobacterium flaccumfaciens. Next base: position 3,630,579 of record NZ_CP106879.1, read on the forward strand.
CCGCCGCGGCTCAGTAGGTGCCGTCGCGGCGGTCCTGCTGGGTGATCTGCTCCCCCGAGGCCGGGTCGACACCGGTGCGGGTGGTCGTCGTGGTGCGTCGACCGCCGAACGCGACGGCCAGGCTGATGATGAGCAGCACGACACCGGCGGCCATCAGGATGTAGCCGATCAGGCGGAGGTCGATACCGGCGAGCTGGATGTTCAGCGCGAAGGCGACGATCGCGCCGATGACGATCAGGGCGATGCTGGATCCGATGCGCATGACGCAGTCCTCTCGGGTGGGGGTGGTGCCGGAGACGGTACACGTCCGGCGAACCCAGCGCCGATCAGTCGACGTCCACCTCGGCCCACCCGTCGAACCGCCCGATCTCGGTGACCCGCACGACGGCCTCGCCGACCTCGTCCGAGGCGTCCAGGTCGATCGTCGCCGAGAACCCGAAGTCCTTGTCGCCCTCCGGGTCGGCGAAGATCTGCCGGGCCTTCCACACCCGGGGTGATGCGGTGGCACCGCTCTCGTCGAGCACCAGGTACTGCATCGACCGCGCGTCGGCGTCGGTGCCGATGGAGTCGTGCTCCTCGTAGTACTCCTCGAGCACGGCGTCCCACGCAGAGCGGTCGAACCCGGCGGTCGCGTCGAGCTCCCCGAGCCCGTCGATGTCGTCCGCCGCGGCGAGCAGCACCCGCTGGAACAGGGCGTTGCGCACGAGCACCCGGAACGCCCGCGGGTTGCCGGTGAGCCGTGCGGGCTGTGGCGGCGCGATCTCCTCGTGCTCCTCGGAGGCCAGCAGGACGTCGCCGTTGAGCAGCGCCTCCCACTCGTCGACGAGCGACGAGTCGGTCTGCCGCACGACCTCGCCCAGCCACTCGATCAGGTCGTCGAGCTCCTGGGTCCGCTGCTCCTCGGTGATGGTCTGGCGCATCGTCCGGTACGCGTCGGACAGGTAGCGGAGCACGAGCCCCTCGGACCGGGTGAGCTGGTAGAAGCGCACGAAGTCACCGAAGGTCATCGCGCGTTCGTACATGTCTCGGACGACGGCCTTCGGGGACAGCTGGAAGTCGAGGACCCAGGGCTGTTCGGCGGCGTAGGCCTCGTACGCCGCCTCCAGCAGCTCGGACAGCGGGCGAGGCCAGGTGACCTCCTCGAGCAGCTCCATCCGCTCCTCGTACTCGATCCCCTCCTGCTTCATCCGGGCGACGGCCTCGCCGCGCTCCTTGAACTGCTGCTGCGACAGGATCGCCCGCGGGTCGTCGAGCGTGGCCTCGACGACCGACACCATGTCCAGCGCGTAGGTCGGCGACTCCGGGTCGAGCAACTCGAACGCGGCGAGCGCGAACGGTGACAGCGGCTGGTTGAGCGCGAAGTTGGGCGCGATGTCGACGGTCAGGCGGTAGGCGCCGTCGACCTTCTCGATCACCCGTGCGTTGATGAGGGTCCGGGCGATGACGAGTGCCCGCCGGGCCATCGCGAGCTGCCGCGATCGCGGTTCGTGGTTGTCGTAGACCAGCGATCGGACGTCCGCGAAGGCATCGCCGCCACGAGCGACGACCGACAGCACCATCGCGTGCGTGATCCGCATGCGCGAGACCATCGGCTCCGGCTCGGCCGCGATCAGCCGCTCGAACGACGCCTGCCCCCAGGACACGAACCCCTCGGGCGCCTTCTTCCGCTTGATCTTGTTCTTCTTCTTCGGGTCGTCACCGGCCTTGGCGACGGCGCGGGCGTTCTCGATGTCGTGCTCGGGTGCCTCGGCGACGACGTCACCCTCGGTGTCGTAGCCGGCACGTCCGGCACGACCGGCGATCTGGTGGAACTCCCGCGCGGACAGCTGGCGCATCTTCGTGCCGTCGAACTTCGTCAGTCCGGTGAACAGCACGGATCGGATCGGCACGTTGATCCCGACACCCAGGGTGTCGGTCCCGCAGATGACGGGCAGCAGGCCGCGCTGGGCGAGCTGCTCGACGAGCCGTCGGTACTTCGGCAGCATGCCGGCGTGGTGCACGCCGATGCCCGCCCGGATCAGGCGGGACAGGGTCTGTCCGAACCCGGCGCTGAACCGGAAGCCGGCGATGGCGTCCGCGATCTGGTCCCGGCGTTCGCGCGAAGCGACCTTCGCCGACATCAGCGACTGCGCCCGTTCGAGTGCGGCGGCCTGGGCGAAGTGCACGATGTAGATCGGCGCCTTGCCCTCCTCGAGGAGCCGCTCCACCGTCTCCTGCACGGGCGTCATCACGTACTGGTACTCGAGCGGCACCGGCCGCGAGACACCGGTCACGCGGGCGGTGGGCCGGCCGGTCCGGCGGGACAGGTCGTCCGCGATGGTGGTGACGTCACCGAGGGTCGCCGACATGAGCAGGAACTGCGCCCGCTCGAGCACGAGCAGCGGCACCTGCCACGCCCACCCGCGGTCGGGGTCGCCGTAGAAGTGGAACTCGTCCATCACGACGACGTCGACGTCGGCGTCCGGCCCCTGGCGGAGGGCCAGGTTGGCCAGGATCTCGGCGGTGCAGCAGACGATCGGGGCGTCGGCGTTGACGCTGGAGTCACCGGTGACCATGCCGACGTTCTGCGCGCCGAACAGGTCGACGAGCTGGAAGAACTTCTCGGACACCAGCGCCTTGATCGGTGCCGTGTAGTAGCTCCGCTTGCCCTCGGCGAGCGCGGCGAAGTGCGCGCCGGCCGCCACGAGCGACTTCCCGGTGCCGGTCGGGGTGCTCAGCACGACGTTGGCACCGGACACGAGCTCGATGACCGCCTCGTCCTGCGCCGGGTACAGCGGCCGGCCGCCCTCGGCGGCCCACGCCGCGAAGGCCTGGTAGACCTCGTCGGGGTCGACGACGCCGTCCACCGCCGCCGGGATCGCGGCGACGAGCGGGGGCACGGTGGTGACGTCGGTCATGTGCCCATCCTCCCAGGTGCGCATGTGCCGGACCGGGCCCACGCCGCCGGTTCCGGTCCGACGCGCCAGCGGCGGACCGGCCGTGCCGGTGGGGGGAGGCCCGTGGCGGCGCCGCCACGGGCCTCCCGTCCGCCCCGTCGCCGACCCAGGCGGGTTTCGATACGTGCGCATAGACTCGCGACATGCGCGAACTCGGCTTCCTCTCCTTCGTCCCGAACCACGGCGGCACCGACGGCGCCGCCAGCGCCCTGGAGGACGGCCTGCGCCTGTTCGAGACCGCCGAGTCGCTCGGGTACGGGACGGGCTGGGTGCGCGGACGGCACTTCGAGCCGTACCTGACGAGCCCGATGACCTTCTTCGCCGCCGCCGCCCAGCGCACCAGCACCATCGCGTTCGGCACCGCCGTGCTCGGCATGCGGTACGAAGACCCGGTGCGCCTGGCCGAGGACGCCAGCACGGTCGACCTGCTCAGCGGTGGCCGGGTGCAGCTCGGCATCAGCACGGGCATCGCCGGGTACGGCCCGATCCTCGACCCGGTGTTCGGCACGGTCGACCGCAGTTTCCGCGACGAGGCCGAGGCCCGCGCCGCACGGCTGCTCGAGGTACTGCAGGGCGAGCCCCTCGGCAGTGCCGGCAAGGGCTACGAGAGCATCCCCGCCGGGGCCGACCTGACCCTGCAGCCGCTCAGCCCTGGCCTGCGCGACCGCGTCTGGTGGGGTGGCGGCAGCATGGGCACGGCGGTCCGCACCGCCGAGAAGGGCCTCCTGCTGCACTGCTCGACCCTGAACACCGAGGACACCGGCGCGCCGTTCGCGCAGGCGCAGGCCGACCAGATCGCCGCCTACCGCGAGCGGTTCGCCGAGCTGCACCCGGAGCGCGAGTCCAAGGTCGCCGTGGGCCGGATCGTGGTACCGCTCCTCGACGACCACGACCGCGCCGTGCACGAGGAGTTCCTGACCGGTTACGCCTCGGGCATGGACGACGAGGGCCGGCCGCTCTCGGGCACCCCGCCGTTCCGGTTCAGCAAGGTCCTGTCCGGCGAACCAGCGGCCATCGTCGACGCCCTGCTCGCCGACCCGGCGGTCACCGCCACCGACGAGCTCGTCATCACCCTGCCGGCGAACGGCGACCGTGCGGCGCACGAGCGGATCCTGCGCATCGTGGCCGAGGAGATCGCCCCGGCGCTGCGCGCCTGAGGGCCGGCGCTGCGGGCCTGACAACCGGTGCCCCGAGCCGGACGCCCGCGACACCGCCGCTGCACCACCACGAGAGTCAAGGGCATCCGGCAGGGCTCAGATCGAGTTGGTGAGGCTCGAGAGCCCCGGCCGGATGACCATCTCGTCCCTGATCCACACGAGATGGTGCACTCATCGTTCCACCTACCAAGCGGTTTGTCACACCGATCCGCGCACCCGGGACGTATGAAGTTGACCAAGTGTCACTCGTTTTTCCGAACCGGGACGAAGTGCCCGAGCAGGTTCGCATCGCGGCCGGAACGACGAATGCGTCCCCGCGCGGACGCGGGGACGCATTCTGGGACGCACCGGGGAGGCCAGGGCAACAACGGCCGGATCAGGAGACCGAGTCGCTCACCCAGCGACCCCGTAGTCGGTGCGTGCGCGGACGGTAACCAGCCGACTCGCGCACGTAGATGTTACTGAACGGAGCCGGGAGCTGCGCGGAAACCGGACGACTTCGTCACTCCAGTTCGAGGGACGCGGTTCCGGCGTCGTCGACGGCCGAGGCGCCGACGTGCAGCGTGAAGGTCCCCGACTCGTACTGCCACGAGCCGTCCCAGTGGGCGAAGGCTCGCGCCGGGACCTCGATCGAGACCTCCGTCGAGGCGCCCGCGGCGAGCCGGACCGGGGCGAAGCCGACCAGCCAGCGCACCGGGCGGTCCACCGCCGACTCCGCACGGGATGCGTAGACCTGCACGACGTGCTTGCCGGCACGGTCGCCCGTGTTCGCGACGGTCGCCGTGACGATGACGGCGTCACCCTCGCGCACGGTCGGGGTCGAGGACACGCCATCGATCGACCACGTCGTGTAGCCGAGGCCGTGTCCGAACGGGTACGCCGGCTCCGTGCCGGCTCGCAGCCAGGCCCGGTAGCCGACGTGGACACCCTCGTCGTAGGCGACCTTCCCGTCGACCGGGGTGACGTCGAGCACCGGGACGTCGGCCATCGCGACGGGCCACGTGGTGGGCAGTCGGCCGCCGGGCTCCTGTGCCCCGATCAGCACGTCGGCCAGCGCGTTGCCGTACTCCTGCCCGCCGAACCAGGTCAGCAGCACCGCGGCAACGTCGTTCCGCCACGGCATCTCGACCGGTGACCCGGCGTTCACGACGACGACCGTGTTCGGGTTCGCCGCGGCGACCGCGCGCACCAGGTCGTCCTGGTGGCCGGGGAGTGCCAGCGAGGAACGGTCGTAGCCCTCGGACTCGACCTTGGAGTTCGTGCCGACCACGACGACGGCGACGTCTGCACCACGGGCGGCGTCCACCGCGGCCTCGATGAGCACGGCGGGGTCGTCGTCCGACGGCTCGGTGCCGAACTGGTACGCCAGCACCCCGCCGAGCGTCTCGTCCTGCACGATGTCGTACTCGATGCGGATCGCGACCTGCTGGCCGGTGGTCACCGACACCGGCACCGACCGCGCCGGCGGGTTGAGGAACGCGGCGCCGAGCTGGTCGCCCTCGAACGGCACGTCCTCGTCGAGCAGCAGTTCGCCGTCGATCCACATGCGTGACCGTCCGGCCGCGCCGATACCGAACCGCACGGTCCCGGTCGACTCCGCCGTGTACGTGGTGGTGATGTCGAGCCGGTCGGCTTCACGGGTCGGGGCGTCGCCGCCGAACCAGAACAGCGCGGTCGCGCGGCGGTCCTCGACGAACAGCTCCTCGCCGTCCTTGACGAAGGCGACCCGGGCTCCGGGCTCCCCGGTGCCGGGGTTCGTGATGGTGGACAGCGGGAACTCCGCGATGCCCTCCTGCACGACGGCGCCGATCGCGTGGTCCACGCTCGCGCCCGGGAACGCCGAACGGATGCCGTCCAGCGGTGACACGACCCGCGACGGCACGACCGTGGCCGAGCCCCCGCCCTGCGTGCGGGCCTGGTCGGCGTTGTGCCCGATCACCGCGATGCGCGACACGGCGGGAGCGTCGAGCGGCAGGACACCGGTGTTGCGGACCAGGACGGTGCCCTCGGCCTCGGCCTCGCGCACGAACGCGATGCCGTCCTCGACGTGCACCGGTGACGCGGCGACGGGCTCGAAGCCCTCGAGCGCGCCGACGCGGGCTGCCAGGGTCAGGATCCGGCGGACCTTGCGGTCGATCGCCGCCATCGGCACCTCGCCGGACTGCACTGCGGCGAGCAGCGGGCCTTCGCTCCACCACGGGTTCGGCCCGGGCATCGCGACGTCCTGCGACGCCTTCGCCGAGTCCACCGACCGCACCCCGGTCCAGTCGGACACGACGATGCCGTCGAAGCCCCACTCCGAGTTGAGCGGGGTCTCGAGCAGGTCGTTCTCCGACGCCGTGACGCCGTTGATCGCGTTGTACGAGGACATGATCGCCCAGGCGTGCGCCTCGGTCACGGCCTTCTCGAACGCCAGCAGGTACAGCTCGCGCAGCGCGCGGTCCGACACCTCGGTCGACGCGGTGAAGCGGTCGGTCTCGTAGTCGTTCGCGATGTAGTGCTTCGGGGTCGCGGCGACACCGTTCTCCTGCACGCCGTCGACGTACGACGCGGCCAGGTCGCCGGTGAGCAGCGGGTCCTCGCTGAACGCCTCGAAGTGCCGGCCCCCGAGCGGGGACCGGTGCAGGTTGATGGTCGGGCCGAGCACGACGTCGACGCCCTTGCGGCGGGCCTCCACCGCGGCGGCGGCGCCGTAGCGCTTCGCGATCGCGCGGTCCCACGAGGCGCTCAGCGCCGTCGCCGACGGCAGGTTCAGGGACGGGTCGCGCTCGTCCCACACCTCGCCGCGCACCCCCGAAGGGCCGTCCGACATCAGGATCCGGCGCAGCCCGATCTTCTCGATGGGCCAGGTGGTCCAGAAGTCACGTCCGGTGAGCAGCTGCACCTTCTCGTCGGTGGTCAGCTGGCCGAGGAGCGCATCGATGCGCTCGGTCAGCGGCGTCGACGGACTGGAGGCGGTGCTCGCGTCGTTCACGGTGGTCACGGTGGTCGGTCCTCTCGTTCAGGGCCGCGGGGCGCCGCCTGGACGGCCGGGCCCTCGTCGCCCACACCCACCATCCACCGGGTTCGCCGCCCGCGCTGGCAGCTCCTGCACCGTACCACCCAAAACCAACCGTTGCTTGGTTTTTTGGGTCTCCTGTGGGCGGTACAGTCTGGCCATGGCACGACGGGGTTCGTACGCAAAGGGCATCGCGAAGCGCGAGGAGATCCTCACGGTCGCGCTGGACCTCGTGGCGTCGCAGGGCTTCCGGCGGACGAGCATCAAGGACATCGCCGACGCCGTGGGGCTGACCCAGGCCGGCCTGCTGCACTACTTCGACTCGAAGGACGAGCTCTGGGTCGAGATCCTCCGCCGCCGCGACGAGCTCGACCTCGCGCACGACTGGCAGGCCGCGGACCCGGCAGCCCTGCTCGCCGCGATCGTGCGGCACAACGCCGAGGTCCCCGGGCTCGTGCAGATGTTCGTCAACCTGTCCGCCGCGGCCGCCACCGACGCCGAACACCCGGCGCACGAGTACTTCCGCGAGCGCTACGAGCGCAGCCGCCGCGACCTGTCCGCGGATTTCCGGACCATGCAGCAGGACGGTCGGCTGCGCACCGACATCGACCCCGACGAACTCACGAGCGTGCTGCTCGCGGTGTCCGACGGCATGCAGATCCAGTGGCTCTTCGACCCCACCCGCGACATGGCCGAGCACGTCGAACTCGTCGCCCGCCTCGCGATCGCCCAGGTCACCCCCACCGCCTGACCACCGCCCCCGACGCTCCGGGGTACGGACAGGGCCTGGTCGCGTCAGGTGCGGCGGGGCAGGATGGTCGGTGCCCGCCAGGGTGTGTTCCGACGACGATGTGGAGTGACGCGATGACGCGTGTAGTGGTGACCGGTGGCAGCGGCAAGCTCGGACGAGCGGTGGTGCGCGACCTCGATGCGCACGGGTACGACGTGGTCCTGCTCGACCGCGTCCCCTCCCCCGACAAGCCCGAGCGTGTCCCGTTCGTGCGGATCGACCTGACCGACCACGGCCAGGTCCTGAACGCCCTGCTCGGCATCGACGACCGGTACGACCACGTCGACGCCGTCGTGCACCTCGCGGCGGTGCCGGCCCCGGGGCAGGTGCCCGATGTGGCCCTCATCACGAACAACGTGACCTCGTCGATCAACGTCTTCCACGCCGCTCGTGCCGCGAAGATCAAGAACGTCGTGTGGGCGTCGAGCGAGACCCTGCTCGGCATCCCGATGGGCGAGCACCACCCGCCCTACCTGCCGGTCGACGAGGAGTTCGCCGTCCGCCCGCAGTCGTCGTACTCCCTCGGCAAGGCGGTCGAGGAGGAGATGGCCCGCCACTTCACCCGCTGGGACCCGGAGCTGAAGATGATCGGCCTGCGCTTCTCGAACGTGATGGACGAGACCGACTACCCGGCGTTCCCGTGGGACGCCACCCCCGAGGCGAAGACGTTCAACCTGTGGTCGTACATCGACTCCCGCGACGGGGCCCAGGCCGTCCGCCGGGCACTCGAGGCCGACCTCACCGGGTTCGAGGCGTTCGTCATCGCCAGCCCCGACACGGTGATGGACACCCCGACCATCGAGCTCGTCGAGCGCTTCGTGCCGGACATCGAGCGCCGTGCGGACATCGACGGTGTCAGCTCGCTGCTGTCGTCGGAGAAGGCCCGCGAACTCCTCGGCTACACGCCCGAACACAGCTGGCGCGACCACCGCGCCTGATCGTCAGGCGGCGGGGACGAGCAGCCCGTCGAGCACCAGGTCGCGCGCCGCCGGCAGCAGGTCGGCGGCGAGCGCCTGCTCGTCCACGCCGGTGATCTGCGCGAGCGCGCCGATGATCGCTGCGACGGACAGGTCGCCGTCACACGCGCCCACGAACGCCGCGAGTGCGGTGTCCGCGTCCACCCGGCGCCCGAGCCCACCGCCCTGCACCAGGGTCATCACGGTGGGGTCGTCGTTCCCCGGCCAGTAGTACCGCTCCTCGGTGACGTCACCGGCCACCGACAGGTGGGCGGCGGCGAGCGCGGCGTCGTCGTGCGCGGCGAGCCAAGCGGCCGCGTCGAGGACGCGGGCGACCGTCGCGCCGAGCCCCGCGGGGTTGGAGCCGAGCGTCTCGGGGACGCGCTCGAACCGGCGGAGGCCGGACGTGCCTCCAGGCAGGGGTCGACGCACCACGACGTAGCCGAAGCCGACGCCGGTGACGCGACGGTCCGCGAAGTCGTCGAGCCAGGCGCCCATCAGGGTGTCGAACTCGGCCGTGCCGGGCTTCGTCCCGCCGTCGCGGATCCAGGTCTCCGCGTAGGACGTCGGGTCCTGCCGCTCGCGCTCGATCACCCAGACGTCGAGGTCGGTGTCGGCGAACCAGGCGCGTACGCGGTCCAGGCCGTCGACACCCCAGTGGTACTCCCAGTTGCCGAGGAGCTGCGCGGTCCCACCGGGCTCCAGGTGGTCGGACAGGCCGCGGAGCACCGTCTGGACCAGGGCGTCGCCGACCATGCCGCCGTCGCGGTACTCGTAGGACGGGACGCCCTCGCGACGGGGTGTGATGACGAAGGGCGGGTTCGAGACGATCCGGTCGAAGCGCTCCCCCGCCACCGGCTCGAACAGTGAGCCGAACCGGAAGTCGATGCCGCCGATGCCGTTCAGCTGGGCGTTGAACCGGGCGATGTCGAGGGCACGGCGCGAGATGTCGGTGGCGACCACGTGGTCGGCGAACCGCCGTGCGTGCATCGCCTGGATGCCGCAGCCGGTACCGAGGTCGAGCACCCGCTCGACCGGCACGGGCACCTGCAGGCCGCTCAGCGTCGTGGTGGCGCCGCCGATGCCGAGGACGTGTTCCTCGCTGATCGCGTGCCCGAGGGCGAGCTCGCCGAGGTCGGAGACGATCCACCAGCTGCCGGCGCCGAGGTCGTCGACGAAGGCGTAGGGGCGCAGGTCGACGGTGGGGTGGACGAGCGCGTCGGCGCCGTCGCCGTTGCCGTCGCCTTCGCCTCCACTGCGCAGCAGGCCCGCGGCGATGACGGCGTCGAGCCCGGCGGTCGGGAACGCCACAGCGGCCTCGGCGCGCGCCACCGGCAGGCCGAGCACGAACAGCGTCGCCAGGGTGCCGAGCGGCGTGGTCTCGCGGGCGGCGAGCGCACGGAGCGCGGCGACCCGCGAACCGCGGTGCAGCGATGCGGCGGCCTCGGCGCCCCACAGGGAGTCGAGCCGGTCGACGGTGAAGCCGGCCGCTGTCAGGTCCGCGGCGAGCGCCGTGGTGACGGCGGGGTCCGCGACGATCGACGGCAGCGTGTGCACAGTGTCCACGCCGGCGGTTGCACCGTCGCTCACGAGGCGATCCCCTCGCGCAGCAGGGCCGCGGGGACCTGCCAGTCGAGCACCAGGTCGAGGAGCCCGGGGAACCGCTGCTGCACGTCCTCGACGCGGACGCGACTGACGCGGGTCAGGCCCTCCAGGTGCTGCTCGAGCAGACCGGCCTCGCGCAGGACCCGGAAGTGGTGGGTCAGCGTGGACTTCGGCCGGTCGATGCCGACCCAGCCGCAGCTGCGCTCGCCCCCGGCCGCGTCGACCAGGTAGCGGTGCAGGATCGCGAGTCGGATCGGGTCGCTCAGGGCGTCCATCACGACGGGGAGGTCCATCTCGGCCACGGACGGCTGCGGCAGCCGTTCAGGAGCATCGACGTGCGCGGGCATGGACGGGACGCTACCACCGTTCGGCTCGCTGTACGACTTGCGTCGTACTGTTCAAGTGCGGTACGAATGCAGTCGTACTGCACGGAGACGGAAAGGGGTGCGCATGCACCAGTCAGCTCGTTCGGTCGCCGGGTTCTGGATCCTGGCGGCGATGCTCCTGGTCTCGGTCGCGTCATCGGCCGTCCCGTCGCCCATCTACCCGGTCTACGCGGCCGAGTGGCACCTCACCCCGCTCATGCTCACCGGGGTCTTCGCCATCTACGTCGCCGGCCTGCTCGCGAGCCTGCTCGTCGCGGGTCGCCTGTCCGACCACGTCGGCCGCAAGCCCGTGCTGGTCGTCGGCGGCCTGGGCGTCGCACTGTCGCTCGGCCTGTTCGCGATGGCGGACGGGGTCGTCGCGCTCATCGTCGACCGGATCGTGCAGGGCGTCTCGGTCGGGCTGCTCATCGGGGCCCTCGGCGCGGCCCTCATCGACAACTCCCTCGAACGCCACCCCACCATGGCCGGCGTGCTGAACGGCGTCATCCCGCCGATCGCCCTGGCCACCGGCGCGATGTCGAGCGGCGCGCTGGTGCAGTGGGGTCCGGCGCCGGAGCAGCTCGTCTACCTGTTGTTCGGAGCACTCCTCGTGCTGCTGGTGCTCGCGCTGTTCGTCGTCCCTGAGCAGGTGCAGCGCCGCCCCGGCGCGGTCCGCTCCCTGCGGCCGACGATCAGCGTGCCGCGGTCCTCACGCCGGCTGTTCCGCGGCGTCGCCGGTTCGCTCGTCGCCAGCTGGGCCCTCGGCGGCATGTTCCTGTCGCTCGTCCCCTCGGCGCTCGGCGCGGTGTTCGGCATCACGAACCACTTCGCCGCCGGTGCGCTCATCGCCGTGGTCACCGGCGTCGGCGCCCTGACCGGCCTGGCGATCCAGCGGATGGACACCCGTCGCGCGGTCCTGCTCGGACTCGTCGCGCTCGTGCTCGGCCCGATCGTCACCGTGTCGTTCGTGTTCGCACACTCCCTGCCGGGCATGGTCGTCGGCAGCGCGATCGCCGGTGTCGGCTTCGGTGCCGGGTTCCAGGCGCCGCTGCGGATGCTGCTCGCCACCGCCGCCCCGACCCACCGCGCCGGGCTGCTCTCCACGATCTACGTCGTCAGCTACCTGGCGTTCGGGGTGCCATCGGTCATCGGAGGCCTGCTCGAGCCCTCGGTCGGCCTCGTCCCGGTCATCGCCGGGTACGGCGGCTTCATCGTGCTCGCCGCGGTCGTCGCCCTCGTACTGCAGCTGTCGTCGAAGGACGCCGCCGAGGTCGAGGAACGCGCCGCCGAGGTCATCGAGCGCACCGCAACCGGCTCGATCCGGGTCGCCTCCGCCGACTAGTGCCGCCGCGCTAGTGGCCCGGTCGCGCCGAGTTCGTACCGCGAGCCCGCGCACGCACCCCGACCGTCCGCGCCGCACCGGTGTGCGCAGCGTCGACGTCGGCCTTGCCCCGGTCCGCCGCATCGCGCAGACGCTTCGGCCCGTGCCGCTTGGCCCAGTCCCAGAAGCGGTGCAGCTGCGCCTTGAGCCACGTGATGATCTTGTGGAAGAAGTGGAACTCGCTCGCCAGCACCGTGAGGCCGATGAACACCACGAGCCACCCCGGGCCCGGCAGCGGCACCAGGATCAGCCCGATGATGACGACCAGCCCACCCACCAGACCGACCAGCACCTTGTAGAACAGGTGGACGTGCGGCCGCGCGTGGATCCAGGCGCGCAGACGGTGGAACCACTGGAAGCGCTGGCGGGGCGCGCCATCGGCCCGGGCTTCGCCGGGTCGGTCGTTCGGGTCGCCGTCCATGCCGAAAACGTAGGGTGCGCGGCTGGGAATCAGCGGCGCACGGGGTGGACGCACGGTGCGCGTGCCGGGAGGCGCGTGGCGGGGCCACACCGTGCCTCCAGACCGTCAGGCGGCACCGGTCGCGTGCCCCTCAGGCGTGCGCGACGCACGTCGCCGCCCACGGGACGGCGGTCAGGCGGGCCTCCGGGATCGGCTCACCGCCGACCGTGCAGCGGCCGTAGGTGCCGTCGTCGAGTCGCGCGAGCGCGGCGTCCACCTGACGGACCCGCAGCCGGGCGCCGTCGCGGACCGCACCGAGCGAGCCGCGCTCCCAGGCCAGGGTCGCGCCCTCGGGGTCGTGCTCGTCGTCGGAGTTGGCGTCCTGCCGGGCGTCGCTGACGTCACGCATGCTCCGCTCGACCTCGAGCAGCAGCCGTTCGTTGCGGGCGCGTTCGGCCTCGAGTGCTGGGCGGGGGTCCTCCATCCCGGCCACGGTAGTCGCGACGGAATGGCCCCGCCTCCGGATGCGTTCGCATGGACATGACGAAGATCGGGTTCCTGTCGTTCGGACACTGGCGTGACGTGCCGGGGTCGAAGGTGCGCAGCGGGCGGGAGGCCCTGGTGCAGGCGATCGACCTCGCGGTCGCAGCCGAGGAAGCCGGCGTTGACGGCGCCTACTTCCGCGTGCACCACTTCGCGCCGCAGCAGGCTGCACCGTTCCCGCTGCTCTCCGCCATCGCCGCGAAGACCAGCCGGATCGAGATCGGGACCGGCGTCATCGACATGCGCTACGAGAACCCGCTCTACATGGCGGAAGAAGCCGCGGCGACCGACCTCATCTCCGGCGGGCGACTGCAGCTCGGTGTCTCGCGGGGATCACCCGAGACCGCCCTCGCCGGCTACCAGCAGTTCGGCTACGTGCCCGATGCCGCTGACGAGAACGGCGGCGACATGGCCCGTGCGCACACGAACGTGTTCCGCCGTGCGATCGTCGGCGAGCCGATGGCCAACGCCAACCCGCAGATGACCGGTTCGGTCGGGTCCCTGCCGATCTCCCCGCTGTCGGACTCGCTCGGCGACCGTATCTGGTGGGGCGCCGGCACCCGCGCCACCGCCGAGTGGACCGCCGAGCAGGGCATGAACCTGATGTCCTCGACCCTGCTGACCGAGGACACCGGCGTGCCCTTCGACCAGCTGCAGGCCGAGCAGATCGAGCGCTTCCGCCGGGTGTGGTCCGAGTCCGGCTGGGACCGCGAACCGCGCGTCTCGGTCTCGCGCAGCATCATCCCGATCATCGACGACGAGTCCCGCCACTACTTCGGCGTCCGCGCACAGGTCGAGGGGCAGGACCAGGTCGGGCACCTCGACGGCGGGCTGGCCCGGTTCGGCCGGTCCTACATCGGTGAACCCGAGCAGCTCGTCGCGGAGCTCGCGGCCGACCAGGCCGTCCGTGCTGCCGACACCGTGCTCGTCACCGTGCCGAACCAGCTCGGTGTGGACTTCAACGCTCGGCTGCTCGCCGCCGTGAAGGACGTGTTCACCGAGGTCGACGCGGAGCCGGTCCCCGCCTGACCCCATCGTGGTCCCCCCTTGTGCTGACACCCGGCTGGGGACTGGGGCGAGACCGACCGCGCTCCTAGGCTCGGGAGCGTCGATCCACCCCGCACCTCGAGGAGCAACCGTGACGCTGCCGGCCGCAGGCTGGTTCCCGGACCCGCAGGACGCCCGTCGTCTGCGCTGGTGGGACGGTCGCACCTGGGGCGCAGCCACGCGGGTCCCCGCGGCCGCTGCGGAACCGGTCACGCCGATCGTCGTCGTTCCGGCGGGGCCGTCGTTCTCGGTGCAGACCGCTGCGATCCGGACGGACGCGTGGGCGTCGGGCACCGCCGGCGACCGTCGGCTCTGCGTGTTCACGGTGCTCGCCGTGCTGCTCGCGGTGGTCTCGGTCATCGCGAACCCCTGGGGCCTGGCGGGGCTGCTCGCCGTGGCGTGCGGCGTCGTCGGCATCGTCCGTCCCGGAGCCGTCGGCGCCTGGGCTGTCCTGGCGCGGAGCGCTTCGGCGAGCGCCCTCGTCGTCGCGGTGACGACGACGGTCATCGCCGCGTCGGCCCAGTTGCACCTGTTCTGAGCTCGCAGGGCCCGCCTACCGCGGCGGTCCACGGCGCTTCGTGAGCAGAAATGGTCGAGTGGGACGGCGCGACCCGACCATTTCTGCTCACGAAGCGCGCCCGTCCCGCACGGCCCATGCACCCGCACGGCCCGCGCTGTCCGCCTACCGCCGCGCCCGCGGGTGCGCCGTCTGGTACACGTCCCGCAGCATGTCCGCCGTGACCATCGTGTAGATCTGCGTCGTGGCGACACTCGCGTGCCCGAGCAACTCCTGCACCACGCGCACATCGGCACCGCCCTCGAGCAGGTGCGTCGCGAACGAGTGCCGGAACGTGTGCGGTGACACGTGCGCCTCCAGGTCGGCGGCAGCAGCGGCGGCCTGGATCACGAGCCAGGCACTCTGCCGCGACAGCCGCGCTCCACGGGCGCCGAGGAACAGCGCCGGGGTCGACGGCCCTCGTGCCGCGAACACCGGCCGTGCGCGCACCAGGTACGCGTCGATCGCGGCCCGGGCGAAGCTGCCGAGCGGCACGATCCGCTGCTTGTTGCCCTTGCCCGTGACCTTCACGACCGAGAGCTCGCCGTCGGCGTCCGACAGCGTCGTCACGTCGTCGACCGACAGTCCCACCGCCTCGGAGATGCGCGCACCGGTGGCGTAGAGCAGCTCGAGCAGGGCCTTGTCCCGCAGCTGGACGGGGTCGTCGGCGTCGACGGACACCGCCCCGAGCAGCCGTTCCATGTCCTCGACGGGGATCGCCTTCGGCAGCCGCATCGGGGCCTTCGGCGGCCGGACGGCGGTGCCGGGGTCGAGCGGCAGCCAGCCCTCCCGAGCGGCGAAGGCGGTGAACGAGCGCACCGAGCTGAGCATCCGCGCGATCGACCGCGGTGCCAGCGGACCTTCCGGTCGGGTGGCCAGGTGTGTCACGAACCCCGAGACGTCCGCCCGTGCCAACCGTGCCACGTCCTGCAGCACCGAGGACCCCCCGGCCCGGTCTGCACCGTCCGACTCGACGACCGGAGCGTCCGCCAACCACGACGTGAACACCGCGAGGTCCCGCCGGTACGCGGACAACGTGTGCTGCGAGAGTCCCCGCTCGATCGCGACGTGCCGCAGGTACGTCTCCGCGGCACGGTCGAGGGGCATCACCTCAGCAGGCTAACCGGCGCGGGCCCACTCACCCGTCAGTGCAACGCCTCGTCCGGCGTGCCCACGCGGAACCCGGTGAACGTCACGGTCAGCCCGGCCCGCGTCGGCCCGGCGCACAGCAGCCCCGCGGACACGACGGCGTCCGGGTCGAGGTACGCGACCCGCACCAAGCGGGACTCGTCACCCTCGACCCACGCCCGGATCGTCACGGCGTCACCATCGCGGCTCGCGCGGACGGTCACCACCCGGCCCGCCCACTCCGGTACGGGCGACACCGACCAGTCCGAGAACCCACGCGTCACCACGGCGCCGAGCTGCGGGGTTCCGTCCGAGAACTCCACGCCGGCCTTGATCCAGGTCTGTTCGTCGACGCGCAGGAACACCCCGGCCTGGTCGAACTGCTCGGTGTAGTCGAGCACGAACGACGCCTCGACCGAGAACGGCCCGTCCGTCGGCTGCAGCAGCGCGTGCTCGGAGTCGTGCACGAAGCCGTACGAGGTGGTCCGCCAGGCGTCGCTGCCCTCGACCGCGGTGACGCGGAACACGTCGCCGTCGAACTCGGCGGCCTCCGGGTCGTGCGTCCACGTCCCCGTGGCGACCAGCTCGCGCAGACCGTCGCCCAAGGACCCGCTCACTTGCCGCGCTGTTCGATGGCCTCGACGGCGAGCGTCGCGACGACGAGGGCCGAGTTGTTGAGCCGACCGCCCAGGATTCCCTCGAGCAGCTCCGCCCGCGGGACCCAGCGCGTCACGATGTCGGCCTCTTCGGCCTCGCGCTCGAACGCGGACTCGGTCGACCGAACGCCGCGCGCCCGGTAGATTTGGATGAACTCGTCGCTGCCGCCCGAGGACGTGTTGTACCGGACCAGGGGCTCCCACGTGTCGGCCTCGAGGTCGGCCTCCTCGCCCAGCTCGCGCTTCGCGGCCGTCAGGTGGTCCTCGCCCTCCATGTCGAGCAGGCCCGCGGGCAGCTCCCAGTCGCGCAGCCGCACCGGGTGACGGTACTGCTGGATGACCAGGACGCGGCCCTCGTCGTCCTCCGCGTACACGGCGACGGCACCGGTGTGGTCGATGTACTCGCGGACCATCGAGTCGCCGTTGTACGCGACGGTGTCGCGGCGCACGTCCCAGACGGCGCCCTCGTACACGACGGTGGATTCGGTGACCTCGAAGGAGGCGGACTCGTCAGCGATCGGTGCGTCTGTCACGGCTCCATCCAAGCACGCGCGCCCCTGACGCCCCCATCGGCACCAGGTTCCGTGCACGCGACCCCTGGACGGACCGGAGGCGCGGTGCCAGCTGGCACCGCGCCTCCGGTCAGAGACCACTCGCGTTACGCGACCTGCTCCTCGGTCTGCGGGTCGAACAGGCTGGACGCCTCGTGGCGCTCGATCGCGGCCGCGACGAGTCCCGCGAACAGCGGGTGCGCATCGGTCGGGCGCGAGCGGAGCTCCGGGTGCGCCTGGGTGGCGATGTAGAACGGGTGCACGTCGCGCGGGAGCTCGACGTACTCCACCAGCGTGCCGTCGGGCGACGTGCCCGAGAAGACGAGGCCGGCGTCCGCGATCTGCTCGCGGTACTTATTGTTCACCTCGTAGCGGTGACGGTGCCGCTCGGAGGCCTCGGGAGCCCCGTACAGCTCCGCCGCCAGCGACCCTTGCGTGAACGACGCCGGGTACAGGCCCAGGCGCATCGTGCCACCCAGGTCGCCACCGGCGATGATGTCGACCTGCTCCGCCATCGTCGCGATGACCGGGGTCGAGGTCTCCGGGTCGAACTCGGTGCTCGACGCGTCGGTCAGACCGACCTCGTGGCGGGCGTACTCGATGACCATGCACTGCAGGCCGAGGCACAGGCCGAGCGTCGGGATGCCCTGCTCACGCGCGAACTGCAGCGCGCCGAGCTTGCCCTCGATGCCGCGCACGCCGAACCCGCCGGGGATGCAGATGCCGTCGACGTCGCCGAGCTGCTTCGCCGCGCCCTCGGGCGTGGTGCAGTCGTCCGACACGACCCACTTCAGCGTCACCTTGGCGTCGTGGGCGAAGCCACCCGCACGGAGTGCCTCGGTGACGGACAGGTAGGCGTCCGGCAGGTCGATGTACTTGCCGACCAGGGCGATCGTGACGTCCTTCTTCGGCTCGTGCACGGCCTTCAGCACCGGGGTCCACGCGGTCCAGTCGACCGGACCGGCGTCGAGCTTGAGCGCCTCGACGATGACCTGGTCGAGGCCCTGGTTGTTCAGCAGCGTCGGCAGGTCGTAGATCGAGGGGACGTCCACCGCGTTCACCACGGCGTCCTCGTCGACGTCGCACATCAGCGCGATCTTGCGCTTGTTCGACTCCGACACCGGACGGTCGCTGCGCAGCACGAGCGCGTCGGGCTGGATGCCGATCGAGCGGAGCGCGGCGACGGAGTGCTGCGTCGGCTTGGTCTTCTGCTCACCCGAGGCGTTCATGAACGGCACCAGCGAGACGTGCACGAAGAACACGTTGTTGCGGCCGAGCTCGTGCCGCACCTGACGGGCGGACTCGATGAACGGCTGCGACTCGATGTCGCCGACGGTGCCACCGACCTCGGTGATGATGACGTCGGGCTGCGGGTCGTTCTGCGCCTGCTCGCGCATCCGGCGCTTGATCTCGTCGGTGATGTGCGGGATGACCTGCACCGTGTCGCCGAGGTACTCGCCGCGACGCTCCTTGGCGATCACCGTCGAGTACACCTGACCGGTCGTGACGTTCGCGGCCTGCGACAGGTTGATGTCGAGGAAGCGCTCGTAGTGCCCGATGTCGAGGTCCGTCTCCGCACCGTCGTCGGTCACGAAGACCTCGCCGTGCTGGAACGGGTTCATGGTGCCCGGGTCCACGTTGAGGTACGGGTCGAGCTTCTGCATGACGACCTTGAGGCCGCGAGCCGTGAGCAGGTTGCCGAGGCTGGCCGCCGTCAGGCCCTTGCCGAGAGACGAGACGACCCCGCCGGTCACGAAGATCTGCTTCGTCACCTTCGGGGTCGAGTTCGAAGAATTGGTACCGCCGCTGAGAGTGTCCGCCACGGGATTCCATCGTACGTCAGAACTGCCGGGAGGCGCGACCTCGGTTCGCCGTGGGCGTTGCGCGGGCGGGTGGCCGGGTCCTCGGACCGTGGCCGGGTCGGCGGACAGTGCCCGCCTGCCCGATCGTCAGGCTCGCTGGCCGGCCACGTCGAGCAGCTCGCGGGCGTGCTCGATGCCGCTGGCGCTGTCGCCGAGTCCGGAGAGCAGCCGTGCCATCTCCTGCAGACGGTCCTCGCCCTCGAGCCGGCGCACGCTCGACGAGGTCACGGCACCGCTGGCGTCCTTCACGACGTTGAGGTGGTTGTTCGCGAAGGCCGCGACCTGGGCCAGGTGCGTGACGACGATGACCTGCGTGCGCTCTGCGAGCTTCGCCAGCCGTCGGCCGATCTCGATGGCCGCCGCCCCACCGACACCGGCGTCGACCTCGTCGAAGACGAACGTCGGCACCGTGGTGCTGCCGGCCATGACGACCTCGATCGCGAGCATCACGCGCGACAGCTCACCGCCGGACGCCCCCTTGCCGATCGGCCGGGGGTCGGTGCCTGAGTGCGGCTGGAGCAGGATCGTCACCTGGTCGCGGCCGTGGCGGCGGTACTCGCTGGCGTCGGTGACCTCGACCACCAGGGTCGCACCACCCATCGCGAGGGTCTTCAGCTCAGCGGTCACGCGCTTCGCCAGGTCGACGGCCACCTTGGTGCGCGCCGTCGTGAGCGCGGCCGCGGCCGTCTCGAGCGCCTGCTCGTCCTGCTCGACCGACTGCTGCAACGCCGCGATCCGGTCGTCGTCGCCGTCGAGCTCGAGCAGCCGGTCGCTCGCGCGCTGCCCGTAGGCGATGACGTCGTCCACCGTCTCGCCGTACTTGCGGGTGAGGCCTGCCAACAGGGCACGACGTTCGTTGATGAGCTCGAGGTCGTGCCCCGCCTCGGGTTCCAGGGAACCGAGGTAGCTCGAGATGCTCGCCGAGGCCTCGGCCGCCTGGATCCCGAGCTCCGTGAGCTGCTCGAGCACCGGCTGCAGGGCGCTGTCGGACGACACCACACGCTCCACGGCACGGCGTGCGGACTCGACCAGGCCGACGACGTCGGAGACGCCGTCGAGGGACTCGCTGGACAACGCCTCGTGCGCCAGGGCCGCGGACAACCGGAGCTCCTCGAGGTTCCCCAGGCGTTCGGCGCGTTCGGCCAGCTCGACGTCCTCACCGGGCTGCGGGTCGGCGGCCTCGATCTCGTCGGAGGCCGCGCGGATCCGCTCGGCCTCGGCGACCCGGTCGTCCCGGTCCCGGACCAGCACCTCGAGTTCACCGGCGTGCTGCTGCCAGGCGTCGTACGCGGCGACGTACCGGGCGAGGGCCTTCTCGAGCGAGGCTCCCCCGAACCCGTCGAGGGCAGCCCGCTGCGCGGTGGCCGAGGTCAGGCGGATCTGGTCCGACTGCCCGTGCACGGTCACGAGCTGGTCGGCGAGCTCGCCGAGCACCGCCACGGGCGCACTGCGACCACCCACCGTGGCACGGCTGCGCCCCTCGGCGGAGACCGTGCGGGTGAGGATGAGTTCGCCGTCCTCCACGGTGCCGCCGGCGTCCTCGACGCGTTCGGCGACGGCGTCCTGCTCCGGGACGTGCCAGCGGCCTTCGACGACGGCGCTCGACGCACCGCGGCGCACCGAACCGGCATCGGCCCGCGCACCGAGCAGCAGTCCGAGCGCGGTGACGATCATGGTCTTGCCCGCACCGGTCTCCCCGGTGACGACGGTGAAGCCCGGCCCGAGTTCGAGCGTGGTCTCGCCGATGACGCCGAGGTCGCGGATCGCGATCTCCTCGATCATCGGTCGTCCTCCGTCGTTCCCTGCGCCACAGCTGACCCGGCGGATGCGATGCTGCGCCCTTCCACGGCGATCATCGGTCGTCCTCCGGGCTCATCGGTCGTCCTCGTCGCTCTGGGGGCCGCGCCACCCGGCGACGGGCAGCTGGAACTTCGCGACCAGGCGGTCGGTGAACGGGGCGTCCTTCAGTCGGGCGACACGCACCGGGTCCGGCGAACGCCGGACCTCGACACGGGCGCCCGGGGGCAGGTCGTGGGTCCGTCGACCGTCGCACCACAGGACACCGACGCCGCTCGTGCGCCGCAGGACCTCGATCGCGAGCGTGCAGTCCGGCCCGACGACGATCGGACGGGCGAACAGAGCATGGGCGCTCAGCGGCACCATGAGCAGCGCGTCGACGTCCGGCCACACGATGGGGCCACCGCCGGAGAACGAGTACGCCGTGGAGCCGGTCGGGGTCGACACGACCACGCCGTCGCAGCCGAAGGACGACAGCGGGCGGCCGTCAACCTCGGTCACGACCTCGAGCATCCGTTCCCGCGAAGCCTTCTCGATCGTGGCCTCGTTCAGCGCCCAGCTCGAGTAGACGATCTGGTTGCCCACGACCACGTCGACCTGCAGGGTGACGCGTTCCTCGACGTTGTACTCGCCGGACAGCGCACGCTCGACCGTCTCGGACAGACCGTCGCGCTCGCTCTCGGCCAGGAACCCGACGTGCCCGAGGTTCACCCCGATCAGTGGAGCGCCGGTGTTCCGCACGAGTTCGGCCGCGCGGAGGATCGTGCCGTCGCCACCGAGCACGATGACGATCTCGAGCTGGTTCGGCTGGACGTCGACGCCGAGGATGTCGACCTTGCCGACCGACGCTTCGGCGCGACGGATGTCGGCGTACTCGTCGAAGGGCATGACGGGCGTGAGACCGGCCGCGTGCAGGAGGTCGCAGACCTCGACCGCAGCGTCGATCGAGTCACGGCGACCCGTGTGGGACACGAGCAGGATGTGCCGTTCGTCACTCATGAAGACCCTTCCGTGAGTTCGGTCGCCCGGACTCTCCATTCTGTCGGATTGCCCCCGACACCGCGCTGGAAGCGGGCCAGGTACTCGTGGTTGCCGTGTGTCCCGACGATCGGGGACGCGGCGAGCCCACTGGTGCCGAGGCCCAGGTCCCACGCCGCCCACAGCACGTTCATGAGCGCGTCGTTCCGGAGCCCGGCGTCGTGCACGATGCCCTCCCGCACACCGCCACGACCCACTTCGAACTGGGGCTTCACCAGGAGCACGAACTCGTCCGCGGGGACGGCTTCGGCCAGCGCCGGCAGCACGAGTCGGAGCGAGATGAAGGACAGGTCCCCCACCACCAGGCTCGTCTCGCCGGCGGCGCCGTCGAGCGCCAGGTAGTCGGCGCGCGTGAGGTTCCGCGCGTTCGTCCCCTCGACCACGGCGACGCGATCGTCGAGCGCGATGGTGGGGTGCAGCTGTCCGTGGCCGACGTCGAGCGCGATGACACGGCGCGCGCCGCGTGCGAGCAGCACCTGGGTGAACCCGCCGGTGCTCGCGCCCACGTCGAGCACGACCCGGTCCTCGGGGTCGACGTCGAACGCATCGAGTGCGCCGACGAGCTTCCGGGCCGCACGCGAGACCCACTCGTCCGCGGCGTCGACCTCGATGTCCGCGTCGGATGCGATCGGCGTCGACGGCTTCAGGACGGCACGGCCGCCCACGAGCACCCGGCCGTCCTGGATCAGCTTGCTGGCGACGGTGCGCGACCGTGCGAGCCCGCGTGCAGCGAGGAGGGCGTCGAGGCGGACCGGGGTCGCGTCGTGCACGGCTCCGTCCGGCTCAGGCACTCGCGGAGCCGCCGCTCTCGAGCCGCGTCCGCAGCTCGTCGTGCAGGGAGGAGAAGGCGTCGGCACGGTCGGCGAGCGGCAGAGCCTCGGCCTCGGCGGTGCGCGCGGCGAAGGCGCCCTGCTGCTCGGGATCGGCGGACGGCTGCTCGGGGTTCGGCACGTCCGACACGCTACTCGCCGCCGTACAGCTGCGGGTCCACGTCGAGGCCGTAGATGGCCAACCCGGACTCCCAGATGAGCGTCGCGCCGGCACGGAGCCGATCGATGTCGGTCCCGGCGTCGAGCACCCGGACGACGTGCCCGCGCATCGCCACCGTCGAGGTACCGACGCTCACGTACCGGGTGCCGTCCTCGTCCTCGCGCCGCACCGTCGCCGGGTACGGCTGGGCCAGCCCCCGGAGGTCTTCGAGCACGTAGGTGGGACGTGAGCGCTGGTCGGCCGCGAGCACCTGCTTGGCCTTGTCGATGCCGGTGAGCACGAGCACGCTCGGGATCCCGACGTCGTTCGCACCCTTGATGTCGGTGTCCAACCGGTCCCCGATGAACAGGGTCCGACCGCCGCCGAAGCGCGCGACCGCCGTGTCGAAGATCGGCCGCTCGGGCTTGCCGGCGACCACGGGCATCCGGCCGACCGCTTGGTGCACGGCGGACACGAGCGTGCCGTTGCCGGGCGCGATGCCCCGCTCGACCGGGATCGACCAGTCCAGGTTCGTGGCCACCCACGGCACGTCCGGGTCGGCCAGGGCGAACGAGGCCTCGGCCAGTTCCTTCCAGCCGAGGTCCGGCGAGAAGCCCTGGATCACCGCGGCCGGGGAGTCCTCGGCACTCGAGGTGACCGTGAACCCGGCAGCCTCGACGATGCTCGACAGCCCGAGCCCGCCGGTGACCAGGACGGTCGATCCGGCCGGTACCAGGGTCGCGAGCAGCTGGACGCCGGCCTGCGACGAGGTGACGACGTCACCCTCGGAGACCTCGAGCCCGTAGCGCTCGAGGTGCTCGGCGACGTCGATCGGGCGGCGGGAGGCGTTGTTCGTGATGTAGCCGACCCGCGCCGTCAGCGATGCCCGGGTCAGGGCTTCCACCGCGTGCGGGATGGCGTTGCGGCCCCGGTAGACGACGCCGTCGAGGTCGGTGAGGACCACGTCGACGCCGTCGGTCAAGGTCGCCGAGTGCTCAGTCGGCTGCGGAGCCGTCGACGTCGCGGGGGTTGTCGTCGTCGATCTCCCCGGGCTCGTCGGCTGCGGAGGTGTCGTCGTCGAGATCGTCGAGGGCGGGTTCGTCATCGATGTCGTCGTCGCGGCCTTCGGCGGATTCGTCGTCGCCGTCGAGTTCGTCGGTCGCGACGTCGTCGGCTCCGAGGCCATCGGCGGCGTCGTCTCCGGCGTCTCCGTGTTCTTCGACTTCGAGCGTTTCCTCGACCACATCAACTGTCTCCCAAGCGTTGTCGTCCGCGATTTCGGCGAGGGCCGCTGCCGCGCGGTCCACCCGGGCCCACCACTCGTCGGCCTCGTCCTGTCGACCGAGCTCCTCGAGCGTGGCCGCGTAAGCACTGTAGAGCGCCGGGGACCACGTGTAGGCGGTGGACGGGTCGAGCTGTGGAATCTCCAGCTCACCGAGGGCGGCTGTGGGGTTCCCGAGGTCGAGACGAGCGCCGGACATGGCGATCGCGAGCTCGACCTGCACCGGGGTGTCGAGGGCCGAGCGCTCGACCGAGCGACCGAGCTCCAGTGCCCGCTCCGGACGGCCCAGGCCACGCTCGCAGTCCACCATCATCGGGAGCTGGTCGTTGCGACCGGAGATCCGACGGTAGGTGCGGAGCTCGCGGAGCGCGGTGGCGAAGTCGCCGAGGCGGTACGCGGTGATCGCGGCCGTCTCCCGGACGACACCGACACGACCGGCACGACGAGCAGCGCTCAGGGCGTGCTGGTTGGCCGTCTCGGGGTCGTCGTCGACGAAGAGCGCCGCTGCCACGAGGTGACGCGCGACCCAGTCGGCGTTGTCCTTGCTGAGGGTCTTCAGCTCCATCCGGGCCGCAGGGTCGAGGTCGCGCGCCTGGATCTCCTCGGGGATCTCCGGGTCGTCGTGGCGCGGACGGATCGACTTCGTGCCGTAGGGGTCGCGGTCTTCCCAGTCGTCGCGCGCGGCCTCTCCGAACCGGGCGCCGGCGTGACGTGTCCCGTCACCGAAGCGGCGACGTTCCTCACCGCCGTCGCGACCGGGGCGGTCCGACGAACCGCCGCGGAACGGACGGTCGGAGGAACCACCTCGGGCCGGGCGGTCGGACGATCCGCCACGGTACGGGCGGTCCCCGTCACGAGCGGGACGGTCCGAACCACCACGGTACGGACGGTCGCCATCTCGGGCGGGACGATCCGAACCACCACGGTACGGACGGTCACCGTCACGAGCCGGACGGTCAGAGCCACCACGGAACGGACGGTCGCCATCACGCCGCGGACGGTCCGACGATCCGCCACGGTACGAGCGATCGCCATCACGAGCCGGACGGTCCGAGGAGCCGCCACGGAACGGGCGATCGCCATCACGAGCCGGACGGTCCGAGGAGCCGCCACGGTACGAGCGATCGCCATCACGAGCCGGACGGTCCGAGGAGCCGCCACGGAACGGACGGTCGCCGTCACGAGCGGGACGGTCCGAGGAGCCGCCACGGTACGGGCGATCGCCATCCCGGCGCGGACGGTCCGAGCCGCCCTGGAACGGGCGGTCACCGTCACGACGCGGACGGTCAGAGCTCCCACCACGGAACGGACGGTCACCGTCACGAGCCGGGCGATCGGAGCCGCCACGGAACGGACGATCGCCATCGCGCCGCGGACGATCGGCACCGCGCGGACCATCGCCGCGCGGCGGCCGACCGGAGTCTCCACGGTCACCCTGCCACGACGGACGGTCGTTGCGGTCGCCGGACCGGAACGGACGGTCGCCGTCGCGACGCGGAGCGCTGTCCCGTCGAGGCGCGCCGTCACGGAACGGACGGTCTCCACCCTGCGGACGATCACGACGGTCGCCTTCGCGGCGCTCGAACTCGCGGGGACCGGACGACCACCGGCCATCGCTCTGGCCGTCCCGACGCGGAGCGCCGTCGCGACGTGGGAACCGGTCGCCGTCCCGTCGGGGTCGATCTCCACGGTCCCTGTCGTTCCGCCGCTGATCGTCGTCGTTCGCCACCGTTGCTCCTCATCGCGTGCCCGGTCCAGTGCCTCGGGCGTTCGTCCGCTGTGTCGTTGTGTTGGGTGCCGCGTCGGTCGCCCGACGTCGGCTTCCAGTCCATCACGAACCGAAGCCGGCGTCGAGCGAACGGCGCCAGAAACAGAAATGGCCACCGGCCCCGACCGAGAACGAGGGTTTCCCCTGCGAATTCTCGATGGAGGGCCGATGGCCATTC